>JBBDWU010000038.1:240851-300842 GCA_040902725.1 Gaiellaceae bacterium
GGGGGTCGCTTCTATTTGAGCAAGAGACGCGCGAGCCGCCGGTCGGCGATCGAGAGCCCGACCGCGGCCAGGCCCACGAGATAGGCGACGTGGACGAGCGTGCCCGCGCCGGCCGTTCCCAGCGTCAGCTCGCGCAGCATCTCGACGCCGTGGTAGAGCGGCGTCAGCGGGACGATCCAGCGCACCTCGTCCGGATACTCCGAGAGCGGGACGAACGTGGCCGAGAAGAGGAAGAGCGGCAGCGTCACGACCTCGATGAAGGCGAAGTCCGCCCACGATCGCATCAGCGTGACGGTCACGAGGCCGATCGCCGCGAACGCGGCGCCGACCAGCAGGGACGCGGGCACGGCCGCGATCGCCCAGGGTGAGGCGACGAGCCCCAGCGCGAGCATCACCACCACGAAGCCGGATGCGTAGACGGCGCCGCGCATCAGCGCGTAGGTGAGCTCGCCCAGCGCGACGTCGCGCACGCCCAGCGGCGTCGCCAGCACGCCCTCGTACACCCGCCCCCACTTCAGCTTCGCGAACACGTTGATGGTCGACTCGTAGACCGCGCCGTTCATCGCCGTAGCGGCCAGCAGCGCGGGCGCGACGAACTCGCGGTAGGGCACGAGCTCGCCTCCGACCTCGATGTCCCCGACGAGCGCGCCAACGCCGATGCCCACGCCGACCAGGAAGAAGATCGGCTCGAAGAAGCCCGAGACGACGAGCAGCCACTGGCGCCGGCCGGTGACGAGGTTGCGGCGGACGAGCCGCCAGGCGAAGCGGCCGCCCGCCGGCAGCGGCTGGGCGAACGCGATCACCTGAGCAACCTCCGCCGCAGGATCCAGACCGCCAGGAGCGAGCCGGCGACCGCGAACGCCGCCATGTAGCCGGCGTGGCCGAGCGCCGGCCAGAGCTCGGCGCTCCCGGATGCGAGGTCGCGGCAGAGCGTCACGCCGTGCCACAGCGGCGTCGCCCAGGCGACCGGCTCCAGCCAGTCGGGCAGCTGCGAGACGGGGAAGAACGTGCCCGAGAAGAGGAAGAGCGGCAGGATCACGAACCGGAAGATCCCGGTCAGCCACGAGCCGTCCTCGAGCGCGCTCGCCGTCGCCGCGATCGGGGCCGCGAACGCGAGCCCGCAGAGCAGCGCCGCGAGTGGCGCGAGCGCCGACCAGGGCGAGCGGAAGGCGCCGACCGCGGCGGAGACGGCGGTGAAGATCGCGGCGGCGACCACGATCCGCAGCGCGACCCACGCGAAGAGGCCGGTGAAGAGCTCCGCGACCCGGACCGGAGTCGCGACGACCGCGTGGTACGTGCGCGTCCACTTCAGCCCCGCCATCACCGGGAAGCTCCCCTCGTTCGTGCCGATCTGCATCGCCGTCGCGGCCAGGAGCCCGGGCGCGACGAACTCGAGGTACGAGAGGCCGCCGAGGTCGGCGCTGCGCTCGTCCACGATCCCGCCGAGCAGCACGCCGATCGAGAGCAGGAAGAAGAGCGGGTTGAGGAACGCGACCGTGATCGTCGCGCGCCAGGTGTGGCGGTAGGAGCGGGCGTACCAGGACAGGATCGTCCCGGCGCGGATCATCGACTCAGGCGCGCCAACCATCAGTCGATCAGCGTGCGGCCCGTGATCGACAAGAACACGTCCTCGAGCGTGCTGCGGCGGATGAGGACGCTCTCGGGCTGCACGCCGCGCTCGTGGACGGCGGCGACGGTCGCGTCGCCGTCGCCCGTGCTGATCAGGACGCGGTCGGCGAGCTCCTCGATCCGCTCCCCCACGCCTTCGAGCAGGGCCGCGGCGCCGTTCTCGGAGCCGCCCGCGAAGCGCAGCTCGACGACCTCGCGCTCCACGTAGCGCGCGATCAGGTCGCGCGGCGACCCCTCCGCCACGATCCGGCCGCGGTCCATGACGACGAGCCGGTCGCAGAGCTGCTCGGCCTCGTCCATGTAGTGCGTGGTCAGAACGAGCGTCACGCCGCCCTGCTTGAGCCGGTAGAGGCGCTCCCACAGCGCGTGCCGCGCCTGCGGGTCGAGGCCGGTTGTCGGCTCGTCCAGCAGCATCAGGTCGGGCGTGTTGACGAGGCCGCGCGCGATCGTCAGGCGGCGCTTCATGCCCCCGGAAAGCGGCTCGACGCGCTGGTTCCGGCGCTCGGCGAGCTGAACGAAGTCGAGCAGCTCGGCGGCGCGCTCCCGGATCAGCGGCGTCGGCAGGCCGAAGTAGCGCCCGTAGACGAGCAGGTTCTCGAAGACGGTCAGCTCGAGATCGAGGTTGTCCTCTTGGGGGACGACGCCGAGGCGCTGCCGGATCGCGGGACCCTCCTCGGCCGGGTCGAGGCCGAAGACGCGCAGGTCGCCGCCGCTGCGCGGCGAGACCGCACCGATCATCCGCATCGTCGAGCTCTTGCCGGCGCCGTTCGGCCCGAGGAACCCGAACGTCTCCCCGGGCACGACGGCGAAGTCGACCGCGTCCACCGCCGTGAACTCGCCGAAGCGCTTCGTCAGCCCGGAGGCCTCGATCAGCATGAGCCGAGGCTACCGCAGGACTTTGCCGGGATTGAGGATCCCGTTCGGGTCGAGCAGGCGCTTGATCCCCTGCATCGCCGGGATCAGGTCGCCGTGCTCCGCTTCCAGGTAGTCGATCTTGCCCAGGCCGATTCCGTGCTCGCCGGTGCAGGTGCCTCCCCGGGCAAGCGCGTACTCGACGAGCTCGTGGTTGACCGCCTCCGCCGCGTCGATCGCGGCGGGATCGGCCGGATCGACCGAGAAGCCGACGTGGTAGTTGCCGTCGCCGACGTGGCCGATGATGCTCGCCTCGAGCCCGCGCTCCTCGACGAGCCCGCGGGCGTGGCGGATCGCGCCGGGAAGCTCGGAGAGCGGGACGCAGACGTCGGTCGCCTTGAACTTCCAGCCCGGGGGCGCCGTGGCGGCGAGCGCGAGGGCAGCGTGGTGACGCGCCTCCCAGAGCCGGCTGCGCGCCTCGGCCTCCCGCTCGAACTCGAAGGAGAGGCAGTCCTCGGCGGCGCAGATCTCCCGCGCTGCCTCGACTTCGCCGGTCACGCCCGTCTCGGTGCCGCCGAACTCCAGGAAGAGGCTCGGCGCCTCGGGATAGGCGGCCTCCTTGTAGCGGTTCACCGCACCCAGCGTCAGCGCGTCGAGCAGCTCGACCCGGGTCAGGACGACGCCCGAGCCGATCATCGCCACCGCCGCGCGCACGGCGGCGTCGAGGTCGCCGAACGACGCGCGGGCGGCGATCGCGTACTCCGGGATCCCGTACAGGCGCAGGAGCAGCTCGGTGATCACGCCGAGCGTCCCCTCCGAGCCCACGAACAGGCCCGTCAGGTTGTAGCCGGCCGAGCTCTTGAACGCGCGCGAGCCGGTGTGGAGCACGGTGCCGTCCGCGAGCACCACCTCGAGCCCGAGCACCTGCGTCCGCATCCCGCCGTAGCGGACGGTCGTGGTCCCGCTCGCGTTCGTGGCCGCCATGCCGCCGAGGGTCGCGTCCGCGCCAGGATCGACCGGGAACTGGAGGCCGTGCTCGCCGGCGGCGCGGTTGAGCGCGCTGCGCGTCACGCCCGCCTGGGCGGTCGCGGAGAGGTCGTCCGCGTGGATCTCGATCCGCGTCAGCCGCGAGAGGTCGAGGCTGATCCCGCCCGCGACCGGGATCACGTGGCCCTCGAGGCTCGTCCCGGCCCCGAAAGGCACGACGGGTACGCCCCGGGCGTTGGCGAAGGCGAGGACGGCGGCCACCTCCGCCGACGTCTCGGGATACGCGACCGCATCCGGCGCTCGAGCGGGGTGATACGTGAGGTCCTCGCCGTGCGTCTCCCGGTCGGAGGGGCTCTCGCTGAGGTGCACGCCGAGGGCTCCGAGCCCCGCGATGAGATCCACGCCATGATCGTAAGCAGTATTAAGATCGCGCCACCACTCAACCGGGAGGGGACGCGATTGTGGCCGGGGTGACGTTCGAGAGTGTCAGCAAGATCTACCCCGACGGCACGCGCGCGGTCTCGGACATCGACCTCGAGATCGTGGACGGGGAGTTCATGGTCCTCGTCGGCCCCTCGGGCTGCGGCAAGACGACGGCGCTGCGCATGGTGGCCGGCCTCGAGGACATCTCCGAGGGCGTGCTCAAGATCGGCGACCGGGTCGTCAACCACGTGGCGCCGAAGGACCGCGACATCGCGATGGTCTTCCAGAGCTACGCGCTCTACCCGCACCTCACCGTCTACGAGAACATCGCCTTCGGCCTGCGGCTGAAGAAGGTCGACAAGGGCGAGGTCGACAAGCGCGTCCAGGAGGCGGCACGCATCCTCGGCCTCGAGAGCTTCCTCAAGCGCAAGCCGCGCGCCCTCTCGGGCGGCCAGCGCCAGCGCGTGGCCATGGGCCGCGCGATCGTGCGCCAGCCGCAGGCGTTCCTGATGGACGAGCCGCTCTCGAACCTCGACGCGAAGCTCCGCGTGCAGATGCGCGCGGAGATCGCCAAGATCCAGTCCGACCTGGGCGTGACGACGGTGTACGTCACGCACGACCAGGTCGAGGCCATGACGATGGGCGACCGGGTCGCGGTCATGCGCAAGGGCGAGCTCATGCAGGTGGCGACGCCGCAGGAGCTCTACGACCACCCGGTGAACCTCTTCGTCGGCGGCTTCATCGGGAGCCCGGCGATGAACATGGTCGAGGCGACGCTGGCGAGCTCCAACGGCTCGCTGACCGCAGCGGTCGGCAGCCACAAGGTCGAGCTCGGCGAGGAGACCGTCGCCCAGCGGCCCGCGCTCCGCGGCTACGCCGGGAAGATGGTCATCCTCGGGATCCGCCCCGAGGACCTGGAGGACGCCGAGCTCGCCACGGAGACACCGGCCGACCGCCGCCTGCGCGGCGAGGTCGTGCTCCGCGAGTCGCTCGGCGCCGAGGTGATGGTGCACTTCACGGTCGACGCCCCTCCCGCCCTCACCGAGGACGTCAAGGAGCTCGCCCGCGACGTCGGCGAGGTGGTCGAGGCCGGACCGACGACCACGATGGTCGGCCGCTTCGGCCCGCGCACGGGCGTCACCCTGGGCGAGTCCGCCGAGGTCGCGATCGATACGCGCGCGCTGCACTTCTTCGACCCGGACACGGGCGCCGGGATCTACGACTGAAAGGAGCTCCATGAAGCACCGCTTGCACTTGCTCGCCCTGCTCCTCGCCTTCCTGCTGGCCGGCATCGGCGCCGGCTGCGGCGGCGACGACGAGGGAGACGGCGTGGCGACGGCAGAGCCGCCGGCCGCCGCCGTCACGGGTTCGATCTCGATCATGGCGATCTGGGGCGGCGAGGAGCAAGCCTCGTTCCAGGCCATCATCGACGGCTTCACAGCCGCGAATCCCGGCGTCACCGTCAACTACACGTCCGGCGGCGACGAGCTCGTCACCGTCCTCTCGACGGCGGTCGAGGGCGGCAATCCGCCCGACCTCGCCGCGATCGCGCAGCCCGGCCTGATGGCCGACTTCGTCGATCAGGGAGCGATCCAGCCGATCGAGTTCGCCAAGGACGCGATCGTCGAGAACTTCGGCGAGTCCGTGGCCCAGGTCGGCCAGGTCGACGGCACGCAGTACGGCCTCCTTTTCAAGGCGGCCAACAAGTCGACCATCTGGTACAACGTCCAGGCGTTCGCGGACGCCGGTGTCGAGCCCCCGGCGGACTGGGACGCACTCCTCGAAGCCGCGCAGACGATCAAGGCGTCGGGTCTCCCCGCGTACTCGATCGGCGGCGCCGACGGGTGGACGCTCACCGACCTGTTCGAGAACATCTACATCCGGCAGGCCGGCCCGGACCTGTACGACCAGCTCGCGACCCACGAGATCCCGTGGACGCACGACTCGGTCAAGCAGGCCCTCACGACCATGGGCGAGATCCTCGGCGACACGGACAACATCGCCGGTAACGCCCTCCAGACGGGCTTCACGGACTCGGTGTCGAACGTCTTCTCCGCGAACGCGAAGGCCGCGATGGTGATCGAGGGCGACTTCGTCCCCGGCGTCGTCGAGAGCCCGCTCGAGGCCCAGACGGGCTACAACGTCTTCACGTTCCCGTCGATCGACGGGTCTCCGCCTTCGGTGGTGGGGGGCGGCGACATCTTCGTGATGTTCAACGACAACCCGGCCGCTCAGGCCTTCCTGGAGTACCTGACGACGCCCGAGGCCTCGCAGATCTGGGCCGAGCGGGGCGGGTTCTCCTCGCCGAACAAGAGCCTCGATCCGAGCGTCTATCCCGACGAGATCCTCCAGGCGACCGCGGGTGCGATCGGCGAGGCCGAGGTGTTCCGGTTCGACCTGTCCGACCTCCAGCCGTCCGCATTCGGCGGCACCGTCGGCCAGGGCCTGTTCAAGCTGTTCCAGGACTTCCTCGCGAACCCGGAGGACGTCGACGGAATCGCACAGCAGATGGAGGACGCGGCGGCAGAGGCGTTCGGTAACTAGTTGAGCGTCGCAGGGGCCCCACCGGTCCTCCCCGCCCCTGACGCGGGAGAGCCCGGCCGCTGGCGCAGGTACGCGCTGGCGGCCGGGTTCCTCGCCCCCGCAGTCTTCTTCCTCGGCATCTGGATCGTCTACCCCACCGGGTGGACGATCTGGCGCAGCTTCTTCGACCGCGCCGGCGACAGCTTCGTCGGGATCGACAACTACGTCGACCTCTTCCAGCGCGACATCCTCATCACGGCGATCAAGAACAACGCGATCTGGATCGCCGTCGTCCCCGCCCTCGTCACCATGTTCGGGTTGATCTTCGCCGTGCTCGTGGAGCGGGTCAGCTGGTCGGTCGCCTTCAAGACGGCCGTGTTCATGCCGATGGCGATCTCGGCGTTCGCCGCGGGCGTCACCTGGCGCGTCGTCTACATCCAGGAGCCTGACCGCGGCGCGCTCAACGCGGGCATCGCAGCCGTCAAGGACGCCTTCTCGCCGCCCGGCGTGCTCTCCGACGCGGCGCCGTCGACGGAGACCCTGCAGGGCACTCCGGCGGGCGGGCTCGAGCTGACGGAGACGATTCAGCCGGGCGAGACGGCCCAGCTCGGCCTCACGGGGATCAGCGCCTCCGAGATCCCCGCGGACGCCCAGCAGGCGGTGACTCCGGAGGCGCTGGCAGGCGGGATCAACGGGGTCGTCTGGAGAGACTTCAAGCCGGGCGGCGGGGTGCCGGGCGAGGTCGAGGCGGACGAGGTCGGCCTGCCCGGCGTCACCGTCGAGCTGCGCTCGGCAACGGGCGACCAGGTCGACGAGACGTCGACCGACTCGACGGGGGCGTTCGCCTTCGAGCAGGTCGAGCCCGGCGACTACCGCGTCGCGATCGGCGCCAAGACGTTCGCCAAGCCGTTCGGGGGCGTCGCCTGGCTCGGCGAGAAGCTGATCACGCCGGCGATCATCATCGCCTACCTGTGGATCTGGGCCGGCTTCGCGATGGTCGTGATCGCCGCCGGGCTCGCGGCGATCCCGCGCGACGTGCTCGAGGCCGCCCGCACCGACGGCGCCAACGAGCTCCAGGTGTTCCGCCGCGTAACCGTGCCGCTGCTGGCGCCGGTGCTGACGGTCGTCTTCGTGACCATGCTGATCAACGTCCTCAAGGTCTTCGACATCGTGATCGCCGTCGCGCCGGGGGCGGTGCAGGACGACGCGAACGTGCTGGCGCTGGCGATGTGGCGGACCGCCTTCGGCGGCGTCAACGACTTCGGGGTCGGCTCGGCGATCGCGGTCTTCATCTTCCTGCTCGTGATCCCCGTCCTGGCCGTCAACATCCGCCGCTTCCGGAGGGAGGTCTGATGGCCACGGCCGTCGCCGCCGAAGTCCCCGTGATCGAGGAGAGCCGCGCCGCGCGGATCC
Source organism: Gaiellaceae bacterium (assembly GCA_040902725.1). GTDB lineage: Bacteria > Actinomycetota > Thermoleophilia > Gaiellales > Gaiellaceae > JACVRU01. Next base: position 248,679 of record JBBDWU010000038.1, read on the forward strand.
TGCGCCTCGTCGGGAAGACGCCCGTCCACATGTTCCTGATCTTCGTCGGCCTGCTCTGGCTGGTGCCCACGCTCGGGGTCTTCCTGACCTCGATCCTCTCCCCGGCGGCCTTCATCGAGGAAGGCTGGTGGCAGATCTTCTCCAAGCCGAGCCTGGCCACCTTCGAGAACTACCGCGCGATCTTCGAGAACGACGCCATCACGTCGTCCCTGCTCACGACGGCGCTGATCGCCGTCTTCGGGACCCTGCTGCCGATCCTCGTCGGCGCCCTGGCCGGCTACGCGTTCGCCTGGCTCGAGTTTCCGGGCCGCGACTGGTACTTCATCGGCGTGATCGCCCTGCTCGTCGTCCCGCTGCAGATGGCGCTGATCCCGATGTTCAAGCTCTACAACAGCTTCGGCATCTTCGACACGGTGATCTCGCTCGTCCTCTTCCACACCGCGTTCGGGCTGCCGTTCGCCATCTTCCTGCTCCGCAACTTCTTCATCGGGATCCCCAAGGACCTGATGGAGGCGGCGCGGATCGACGGCGCCGGCGAGATCCGCATCTTCGTGCGCCTGATCCTGCCGCTCGGGCTGCCCGCGATCGCGTCGCTCGCGATCTTCCAGTTCCTGTGGACGTGGAACGACCTGCTGGTCGCGCTGACCTTCGCGCGCGAGACGCAGCCGATCACGGTCGCGATCTTCCGGCAGCTGCGCCAGTTCGGCGCCAACATCGAGATCATCGCCCCGGCCACGTTCGTCTCGCTGATGATCCCGCTGGCCGTCTTCTTCGCCTTCCAGCGCTACTTCGTCCAGGGTCTCCTCGCAGGCTCCGTCAAGTGAGCCGCGGGGGCGCGCTGCTCCCGGTCCTCTTCACCGCGTTGCTCGCGGTGATGGCCGGCCACGAGGCCGAGCACGTGGCCCAGGTGCTCCAGAAGGACGCGCTCGACGCGAGCTGCCCGACCGACTGCCGCGGCGCCCTCGGCTTCGTCTTCGACCTCGAGTGGGTGCACTTCGCCTACAACATCTCGATCGAGCTCGTCCTGATCGCGCTCGTCGTCGGCTTCCGGCTCTGGCGCAACCCGCTGCTCCTCGCGGCCACCGCGATCCAGGCCTACCACGCGGTCGAGCACATCTACAAGCTCGAGCAGTGGTTCGCGAACGGCCACCACTCGCCGACGCCGGGCATCCTCGGCATGCACTTCAGCCTCGTCGAGCTCCATTTCGTCCTCAACACGGTGGTCTTCCTGCTCGTGCTCGGCGGCTACTTCACCGCCGGGATGCACCGGCGGCTCTGGGAGGTGAAGACGCCGCGGCTCATGTTCGCCGCCGCCGCCCTCGTCGCGCTCGCGGCCGTCGGATCGGCCGGAGCGTGGACGCAGCGGCCGCCGACGATCCGGCTCGCCGCCGGCGTCCATCAGGGGCCGATCGTTCTCGACCAGCCGTCGCGGCTGATCGGCGAGCCGGGAGCGGTCGTGCGCGGCGGCATCATCGTCCGCTCCGACTACGTAGTGGTGCGCGACGTGACCGTGCGCGGCGCCGTGAACGGCATCGTGGTCGAGAACTCGACCAACGTCGTGCTGGACGGGGTCACGATCGACGGCGCCGAGCTCGACGGCATCAACGTGCGCCGCTCGTCGGTCGTCATTCGCGACTGCCGCATCGGCAACTTCACCGGGCCCTGGTCGATGGGCATCGACATCTCCTTCGCCTTCGACCTGCCGGGGAGCCTGGTGGAAGGCTGCCGCATCACCGACGCGCGCGAGGGCATCGTCACCCACTTCGCCAGGGTGATCCTCCGCGACAACCACGTCTCCGGCAGCACGCTGCGCGCGATCACGGTCACCGAGATGTCGATGGGGAAGGTCTCCGGCAACCGCGTCGACTCTGCCCGCGGCGTGGGCATCTACTGCGGCGACTATTCGCAGTGCACGATCACCGGCAACCGGGTGATGGGGACGCATGCCGACGCAGGCTCGGACGACGCGACCCGCGCCGGCTACGCGATCCAGTCCCACTTCGGCTCGCACGCAGTGGTCAAGCGGAACGTCGTCGACGCGCCGATCGTGGCCTTCCACGACTCGACCCTCGACCGGGGGTGAAGTCGAGGCTCGTCGGGATCAACCACGTCGCCCTGGAGGTCGGCGACATCGACGAGGCGCTCGAGTTCTACGGCAAGGCGTTCGAGCTGGAGCTGAGAGGGCGGGGCGGAAACATGGCGTTCGTCGACATGGGCGACCAGTTCGTCGCGCTCGGGCGGGGCCGCACGCAGCCTCCCGACCGGGGCCGGCACGTCGGCATCGTCGTCGACGACCGCGACCGCGCCGTCGAGCTGCTCGTGGCGGCCGGCGCGGAGCGCCTCGGCCACCACGACGTGCTCGACCCGTGGGGCAACCACCTCCAGATCGTCGACTACCGCGAGATCCAGTTCACGAAGGCGCCCTGGGTCCTGCGGAGGATGGGGCTGGACGGGCTCGAGAAGACGGAGAGCGCGCTCGAGGAGCTCAAGGGAGAAGGGACTAGGCCCGATTAGCTAAGATCGTTAACATGGTTAACGATCTGGCAGAGGAGCTGCGCCCGGTCGTGATGAAGCTCTCCCGCGAGCTGCGGCGCGAGTCGAGCTCGCTCGGCGTCACCGGGGGCCAGGTCTCCCTCCTCTTCGCGGTCAGCCGCGCGCCCGGGATCGGCGTCCGCGACCTCGCCGCGCAGGAGCGCATGTCGGCGGCGGCGATGTCCGGCCACATCCGGCGGCTGGACAAGCTGGGGCTCGTCCGTCGGGAGGGTAACCCGGGCGACGGGCGCCGCCACGGCCTGCACGTCACGCCGGCGGGCCGACGCATCCTCCGGCTCGTCAAGTCGCGCCGGACGGCCTGGCTCACCACTCGGCTGGAGGCGCTCTCCGAGACCGAGCGAAAGGCGATCGACCGGGCGCTGGCGCCACTCGGCCGCCTGCTGTGAACCGAACGTTCGCATCGCTGCGGAAGCACCGGAACTACCGGCTCTTCTTCATGGGCCAGCTCGTCTCCCTGAGCGGCACCTGGATGCAGACCGTTGCCCTCGCGTGGTTCGTGGTCGAGCTGACGAGCTCCCCGATCGCCGTCGGCATCCTCGCCTTCTGCCGCTTCGTGCCCTTCACGATCTTCGGGCTCGTGGCCGGCGTCTACGCCGACCGGTTCGACAACCGGCGCCTCGTGATGTCGACCCAGGTCTCGGCGATGGCAGTCTCGGTCGCGCTGGCCGTGCTCGCCCTGAGCGGAGGAGCGGAGCTCTGGCTCGTGTACCTGCTCGCGGCGCTCGGCGGCACGGCGACCGTCTTCGACGCGCCCGGCCGGCACGCGCTCACGTTCCAGATGGTCGGCCGCGACGAGCTGCCGAACGCGGTCGCCCTCAACGCGACGCTCTTCAACGCCTCGCGCATCGTCGGGCCGGCGATCGCGGGTGTGATCATCGCGACGGGCGGCACCGGCGTCTGCTTCGTCGTCAACTCCGTCAGCTTCCTCGCGGTCCTCACCGCGCTCGTGCTGATGCGGCCGGACGAGCTCTACCCGCTCGACCGGGGCGATTCGCGGCCGACCGTGCTGCGCGGGGTGCGCGACGGCCTCGTCTACGCGTGGAGGACGCCCGAGGTGCGGCTGATCCTCGCGATCACGACGGTGCTGAGCACGCTCGGCTTCAACCTCAACGTGCTCGTCCCGGTGCTGGCAGAGGAGACGCTCGACGCGGGGCCCGAGGTGTTCGGCGCGCTCACGGCCTCGTTCGGAGCGGGGGCGCTCGCGGGCGCGCTGCTCACGGCGACGCTCAGCCGGGCGAGCTTCAAGCTCGTGCTCGCCGGCTCAGGCGGCTTCGGCCTCGCCACGCTCGCGCTCGCGCCGCAGGCCGAGGTCGTGGTCGCGGCAATGCTGCTGTTCGCAGCCGGCGTCTTCTTCATCCTCTGGAATTCGAACAGCCAGACGATCCTCCAGCTGACGGCGCCGGATCACCTCCGCGGCCGCGTCCTCTCGCTCTTCCTCTTCGCCTTCGCCGGCCTGGCCCCGCTCGGCGCGCTCGTCGCCGGGTGGCTCGCCCACGTCGGCGGCACGCAGCTCGCGTTCGCCGTCGCCGGCGGCGCGGGAATCGCCATGGCGGCGCTCGGCTGGGCGAAGAACCCGTTCCGCGAGCTCCCGGCGGTCGCGCCCTCGGCCCGCCTCGAGCCGGACTTCGTTCAGCGGCCCGAGTAGAGCGTGATCTGCGCCAGCACCGGGAGGCGGGTACCGGGTGCCCGCCGCTGGTCGAGCACCTCGCCTTCCTCCTCCGGGCTCGGCGCCTGGCGGAAGATCGTCCGGCAAGTGAGTCCCGCCTGGAGGCAGAGCTCGTGCGCGTCGCGGAGCTCCGGCCCCGTCAAGTCGGGGACCTCGCGCTGCGCCCGAGCGCCCTCCCCCAGCGAGACGTTGAGCCGTACCACCGATCCCTCCTCGACCTCGGTCCCCGGAGACGGATTCTGCGCGACGACCGTCCCGCGCGGCTCGGCCGAGGGCACGGGGTACGTGTCCCCGATCAGGCCGGCGTCAAAGGCCTGCTCGGACGCCTCCCGGTAGTTCAGGCCGACGACATCCGGCATCGCCGTCGTCGCCGGGGGCGGCGCGGTCACGGTCTCCGTTTCCGTCTTTGCCTCGGTCTCGGTCTCGGTCTCGGTGACCGTTTCGGTCTCCGTCTCCTCCGGGCCGGTGGAGACGGAGATTGCGACCGTCTTGCCGAGGGCGAGCCGCGAGCCGGCGGCCGGATCCTGTCCGAAGACGACGCCTTCACGCCGCTCGGACGGCGACCGGACGACCTCCACCTCGAACCCCACGCGCTCGAGTATCGCCCGCGCCCCCGCCTCCCGCTGTCCGACGACCTGCGGCACGGCGACGCGGTCCTGCCCGTCAGCAGCGTCCCGGTCGCGGAGGATGAAGTAGGCCAGGATCCCGCCCACGATCAGCAGGAGCACGACGAGGAACGCCCAGCCCGGCTCGCGGTACCAGTGCGGAGGGGGCGGAGGGGGCGGAGGGGGCTGAGCCGGTTCCATGGCGGTCGGCATACCCGCGGAGGCGAAGAGCTATCCCGCGGTGAGCGTCATTTCGACAGTACCCTCGGCCGGTGAAGAGCTATCGCACGCCGGACGACCGCTTCGAGAGGCTACCCGGCTGGCCGTTCGCGCCGCGATACCTCGAGCAGGACGGCCTGCGGATGCACTACGTCGACGAGGGTGCCGGCGACCCGGTCCTCCTCCTCCACGGTGAGCCCACCTGGGGCTACCTCTACCGGAAGCTGATCCCGCCGCTCGCGGGCATCGCGCGCGTCCTGGCCCCCGACTACTTCGGCTTCGGGCGCTCCGACAAGCCCGTCGAGCCGGCGTGGTACTCGTACGACTCCCACTACCGCTCGATCGAGCGGTTCGCGCTCGAGCTCGACCTCTCGGGCCTGACCGTCGTCGTCCAGGATTGGGGTGGCCCGATCGGGCTCCGCTTCGCGGTGGAGCACCCGGAGCGGGTCGAGCGGCTGGTGATCCTCAACACCGGCATCGGCGCGGGCCGCGCGCCCTCCGAGGAGTGGCTGCGCTTCCGCGCGTTCGTCCGCCGCGTGGGCACCGAGCTGCGGGCGGGCGCCCTGGTGCGGATCTCGTGCGCGCGCGAGCTCGCCGACGACGTGGAGGCCGCCTATGACGCGCCGTTCCCGGCGCCCGAGTCGAAGACGGGAGTGCTGGCCTTCCCGGAGCTCGTCCCGACCGAGCTCGACCACCCTTCCGCGCCGGCCATGCTGGCCGTCCGCGAGGCGCTCACCCGCTGGGAGAAGCCGGCGCTCGTGCTCTTCTCCGACTCCGACCCGATCTTCTCGCCGCGCGCCGCGGAGCGCCTGGCCGAGCTGCTCCCCGGCGCGCTGCCCGCCGAGATCGTCGCGAACGCGGGGCACTTCATCCAGGAGGACGCCGGTGAAGAGGTCGCCGGGAGAGTCGTGACGTTCCTGGCGTAGAGTCGCCGGTGTGACCACCAGAAGACTCGCGCTCGCGGGGCTCGCAGGCCCGCCGCTCTTCGCCGCGGTCGCCCTGATCCTCACGGCGGCCGAGTGGGACTTCCTCCACAACCTCGGCTGGTCGGCGGGACTCCTGGACGACCCCGATGCGCCCTGGCCGGGCGTGATCGCCCTCGGCGACTGGGCCTGGCTGCAGGTCCTCAACTACTTGATGCTGGCCGCGTGCGTCCTCGGGCTGGCCGTGGCCGTACGCCGCACGCTCAGAGGGCCGCGGCCGATCGGGCCGGCGCTGCTTGCCCTCCTCGCCCTGGCCTTCGCCGGCTCGGCGTTCAGGACGGACCTCGCCACCGCGCGCGGGGACGGCCCCGACACATGGAACGCCACCCTGCACATCGCCGCGACGACGGTCCTATTCCCAGCGGCGCTGCTCGCAATGCTGGTGTTCGCCTGGCAATTCCGGAAGGACGAGCGCTGGTCGGCCCTCAGCCTGCCCTCCGCCGCAGCCGCCCTGCTCGCGCTCCTGACCGTGATCCCGGCCCTGGCCGGCGCGCGCAACCTCTTCTTCTACGGCTTCCTCTCGGTCACGCTTGCGTGGCTCGCGCTCGTCGCCGCGCGCGCGCGCGCTGACTAGGAGATCGTCCAGGTGTCGCCTGAGTGGAGCAGCGTGGCGAGGTCGCCCTCGCCCTTCGTCTGCCGTGCCTCCTCGATCTGGCCGGCCATCAGCTCGTCGTAGACCGGCCGCTCGACCGCCCGGAAGACCCCGGTCGGGGCCGCGCCAACCGCGTCGAGCGTCAGCCGGGAGAGCGCGAAGGCGATCGACGGCTCGGGGTGCGCCTCGTCGTGCACGAGCAACGCCTCCTCGCCGACCTCCGCCACGGCGACCACCTCGACGGAGCCGTCGGGCCGCAGCCGCACGCCCTTCTCCTGGTCGGTGCCGAAGCGGATCGGCTCGCCGTGCCGCAGCTCGATCCGGTTCGCCGGCTCGTCGCGCACCACGTCGAAGGCGCCGTCGTTGTAGATGTTGCAGTTCTGGAAGATCTCGACGAACGCGGAGCCGCGGTGCCCGGCCGCCTTCCGCAGCACGTCGGTCAAGCCCTTCTTGTCGGTGTCGATCGCGCGCGCGACGAAGCTCGCCTCGGCGCCGATCGCGAGCGACAGCGGGTTGAAGGGGTGGTCGATCGACCCCATCGGCGTCGACTTCGTCCGCGTCCCCATCCGGCTGGTCGGCGAGTACTGCCCCTTCGTCAGGCCGTAGATCTCGTTGTTGAAGAGCAGGAGCTTGAAGTTGACGTTGCGGCGCAGCGCGTGGATCAGGTGGTTGCCGCCGATCGAGAGCGCGTCGCCGTCGCCGGTCACGACCCAGACGGAGAGGTCGGGGCGGGACGTGGAGAGCCCGGTCGCGATCGCGGGCGCCCGGCCGTGAATCGAGTGGATCCCGTACGTCTGCATGTAGTACGGGAAGCGGGCGGCGCAGCCGATCCCGGAGACGAACACGATCCGCTCGCGCGGCAGCTCGAGCTCCGGCATGAAGCCCTGGAGCGCGGCCAGGATCGCGTAGTCGCCGCAGCCCGGGCACCAGCGGACCTCCTGGTCGGACTTGAAGTCCTTCGTCGTCAGCTTTACGAGCCCGTTGCCGTTGCCCTCTTCGCTCACACCATCGCCTCGATCGCCTCTTCGATCTCGACCGCCTTGATCGGCACGCCGCGGACGCGGTTGTAGCCGACGGCGTCCACCAGGTACTCCGCCCGCACGAGCTTCAGCAGCTGGCCGAGGTTCATCTCCGGGATCAGCACGCGCTCGTACCGGCCGAGCACCTCGCCGGTGTTGCGCGGGAACGGGTTGAGGTAGTGGAGATGCGCCTGGGCGACCTTGCGGCCCTTGCGGCGCACGCGGCGGACGCCGGCGGCGATCGGGCCGTAGGTCCCGCCCCAGCCGAGCACGAGCAGCTCGGCGTCGTCGTCCGGATCGTCGACCTCGAGCTCGGGGATGTCGGCGGCGATGCCGGCGATCTTCTGCGCGCGCAGCCGCACCATCAGGTCGTGGTTGTCGGGGTCGTAGCTGACGTTGCCGGTCTGGTCCTGCTTCTCCAGGCCGCCAATCCGGTGCTCGAGGCCCGGCGTCCCCGGAATCGCCCACGGCCGCGCCAGCGTGTCCGGGTCACGCGCATAGGGGAGGAAGACCCCGTCCTCGGGAGGGACGGTCGTGAGCTCGGGTGCGATGTCCGGCAGGTCGGCGGCGGTCGGGATCAGCCACGGCTCGGCGCCGTTGGCGAGGTACGCGTCGGAGAGCAGGTAGACGGGCGTGCGGTACTTGAGCGCGATGCGGGCGGCCTCGATCGCGAAGTCGAAGCAGTTCCCGGGCGTCGAGGGCGCCAGAACGGGCACGGGCGACTCCGAGTTCCGCCCGAACATGACCATCAGCAGGTCGGCCTGCTCCGGCTTCGTCGGCATCCCCGTGGACGGCCCGGCGCGCTGGATGTCGAGGATCAGCAGCGGCAGCTCGAGCGCGACGGCGAGGCCCACCGTCTCCGACTTCAGCACGATGCCCGGCCCGGCTGAGGTGGAGACGCCGAGCGAGCCGCCGAAGGCGGCGCCGAGCGCCGCGCCGACGGCCGCGATCTCGTCCTCCGCCTGGAAGGTGCGGACGCCGAAGTGCTTGTACTGGGCGAGCTCCTCGAGGATCGACGAGGCCGGCGTGATCGGGTAGGCGCCCAGGAAGAGGTCGCGGCCGCTCTGGACGCTCGCAGCGACGAGCCCCAGCGAGAGCGCCTGGTTGCCGGTGATCTGGCGATAGACCCCGGGCGTCAGCGGCGCCGGCTTGACCTCGTACTGGACGGCGAACTCCTCGCTCGTCTCGCCGAACGCGTACCCGGCCTTGAACGCCGCCGTGTTGGCCGCGACGATCTCGGGCAGCTTCGCGAACTTGCTCTCGATGAAGGCGAGCGTGGTCTCGGTCGGCCGCCCGTAGAGCCACGACATGAGCCCGAGCGCGAAGAAGTTCTTCGAGCGCTCGGCCTCGCGCGGCGTCACGCCCATCCCCTTGACGGCCTCGATCGTCATCGTCGTCAGCGGCACGGGGACGACCTTGTAGTCACCCAGCGAGCCGTCCTCGAGCGGGCTCGCGGAGTAGCCGGCCTTCTGGAGGTTGCGATCGCTGAAGGCGTCGACGTTCACGATCAGCGCGCCGCCCTTCGGCAGGTCGGCGAGGTTCGTGCGCAGCGCGGCCGGGTTCATGGCGACCAGGACGTCGGGACGGTCGCCCGGGGTCAGGATGTCGTGGTCGGCGAAGTGCACCTGGAAGCCCGAGACGCCGGGCAACGAGCCGGCCGGGGCGCGGATCTCGGCCGGGAAGTCCGGCAGCGTGGCGAGGTCGTTGCCGACGAGCGCGGTCTCCGACGTGAAGCGGTCGCCGGTCAGCTGCATGCCGTCGCCGGAGTCGCCGGCGAACCGGATGATCACGGCGTCCAGCTGCTCTACGGGCTTGGCCATGCCTGCTATGAAGGGTACCGCGAGTCCTTACACGGGCCCAACACGCGTCTCGCTACGGTCGCCGGATGCATCCCACCCTCGGACTGATGCTCGCCAAGGCCCGGCTGCGCCACGATCACGCGCTCCTGAAGGAGCGTCTCAGGCGCGAACGCGCCGAACGCTGATCCCCCAGGCGGCGCCGGAGGCGAAGAGCTCGTCCGGGTCTACCTCGCCGACCCAGCCCAGGAAATGCGGCTCGGGATCGTCGGCCGTCGCGCCGAACACAGCGGCCCGCTCCGGCTCCGCCTCCGCCGGCCCGCCGCGCTCGAGCTCGTCGAGCCGGCGCTCGGCCTCCTCGGCCGCGGGCCCCTCGGCGTAGCCCTTCGGCATCAGGCTTCCTCCAAGAGGGCGTTCAGGTCGAGCGGCCGCGTGAACATCGCCACGCGGTCGCCGGCGCGCGGCCACTCCTCACGCGGCCGGTCGCGGTAGAGCTCGACGCCGTTGCCGTCCGGGTCGGCGAGGTAGATCGCCTCGCTGACGCCGTGGTCGGAGGCGCCCTGGAGCAGGATGCCGGCCTCGAGCACGCGCCGCAGCGCGTCGGCGAGCGTTGCGCGGTCGGGGTAGCGGATCGCGACGTGGTACAGGCCCGTCGTCCCCGGAGGAGGCGGCGAGCCGCCCTTCGTCTCCCAGGTGTTCAGCCCGATGTGGTGGTGGTAGCCGCCGGCCGAGACGAAGGCGGCCTGGTCGCCGAGGCGCTGCTGGAGCTCGAAGCCGAGCACCCCGCACCAGAACCCGAGCGAGCGCTCGAGCTCGGCGACCTTGAGGTGGACGTGACCGATGTCGACTCGGGGGTCGATCGCTGCCGCCATGGCTCTCAACGATAACGGGGCGGGGGAGCGCGGAGGCTCCCCCGCCCACGACGGCCCGTTAGGACCCGTCCCAGGGCCAACCGGCCAGCGTTGCCGCTGAGGCAACGAGGGCAAGCCAGACGAGCGCGGAGATGATGCGACGCTGCATTCCGGCCACCTCCCTTCGGATCGAGTTGTCGCGAGGTAACAGTCTGGCAGGGTGTGTTGACAACAAGCACTCGATTTGACCGGCGTCTACAGCCGAGGGAAGATGTGTCTTGTGACCGATCGGGCGGAGACCATCGGGGAGCGGCTGCGTCGCCTGCGGCTCGAGCAAGGCTTTTCGCAGCGCGAGCTGTCGGAGCCGGGCGTCTCCTATGCGTACATCTCGCGGATCGAGGCCGGGGCGCGACAGCCGTCGGTCAAGGCGCTGCGCAAGGTCGCCCCGAAGCTGGGCGTCTCAGTCGAGTACCTCGAGACGGGTCTCGACCTCTCGGAGGCGCAGCAGCGGGAGATGCGGCTCGTCGACGCGGAGCTCAGCCTGCGGCTCGCTCCGGAGCCGGCAGGGGCCGAGGAGGAACTGCGCAAGCTCCTGGAGGAGGCGGTCGCCGTGGGCGACGGCCGCGCGGCGACGCGCGCGCGGGTCGCACTCGGGAAGGCCGCGGTCGCGGCCGGACGGGTCGCCGAGGCCGTCGAGTTGCTCGAGCCGGCCGCCGCCGACGAGCACATCCTTCCGAGCGAGCGGCCCGACGTGTTTTTCGAGCTCGGCCGGGCGTACGCGCTGCTCGGGAGGCTCGAGGACGCGATCACGGTCTACGAGCGCTGCCTGGAGGACACGAGGGCGATCGAGCCGCGGAACGTGGCCGCAGAGGTCCGCTACGCCACCGCGCTCAGCTATGCACTGGCGGACTCCGGCGAGTTCGACCGGGCGCAAGAGGTGCTGGGAGAGATCATCGAGGAGGAGGGCGAGGGGCTCTCCGAGCCGGGAACCCAGGTCAAGCTCTACTGGTCGCTCGCGCGCCTCGCAGGCATGCGCGGGCACTACCCGGTCTCCCTGGACTATGCCCGGCGGGCGCTCGCGCTTATCGAGGCGACCGAGGACACGGTCCAGCTCGGCCGCGCGCACCTCATGTGCGGGGTGATCTTCGTGCGCCAGGGAAAGGCGGACGAGGCCCTCAGGCATCTCGAGCGCTCGGAGCGGCTGCTCGGAGCGCGGCCCGCCCCGAACGATCTCGCGTCCCTCCGCACGGAGCAGGCGAAGGCGGCCGTCCTCCTTGGCCGCGGCGAGCAGGCTGCAACTCTTGCCCGCGAGGCGTTGGGCCTGCTCGGCGAGCTCGAGCCGGCCGAGCAGGGCGCCGCCTGGCTGGCCCTCGGCAGAGCGCTAGAGCTGCAGGACGACGACGGCTCGCTCGAGGCCTTCCGGCGCTCGACGGAGGCACTCCAGCAGGCCGGCTCGCTGACGGAGGCCGCCGAGGCCTTCCAGGCGCTCGGCCGGGCGCTCCGCGCCGCCGGCCGAGAAGGCGAGGCGCTCGACGCCCTGGATCGCGCGGCCGAGCTCGGCGTCTCGTCGGGGCGCTCGCCGGCCGGTCGGACCAGTTAGCTTCACCTCGTGCTCGAAACGGAGCTGCGCCCCAGCGGCCCCTACTCGCTCGCGCTGACCGTCCGCTGGTACGGCGACGCGACCCGGATGGTGCGGGACGGCCTCGTGACCGCTGCCCTTCCGGGCGGCATCGCCCACGCGTGGCAGCGACCCGACGGGACGGTGGTGCTGCGCGGGCAGACCGAGGAGGCAATCGACCGGCTGCGCTTCTCGCTCGCGGTCGACGACGACCACACCGCCTTCCTCCGCCGCTTCGAGCGCGATCCGCTGCTCGGAGAGACAACTCGGCGGCTGCGCGGCCTGCGCCAGTCGCGCGTCGCGACCGTCGCCCACGCGCTCCTGCGCGCCTTCTGCGGACAGCTGATCGAGTCGAAGCGCGCTCGGCACCTCGAGGCGCGGATCGTGAGGCGCCTGACGCCGGCCGTCGGGGCGACGCGCATGCACGAGCCGCCGACGGCCCGGTCCTTCGCCGCACTCTCGCCGGCCGAGTTGCGCGCGCAGGGCCTGCACGCCCGCCGCGCCGCGTCGCTCGTCCGCATCTGCCGCGCGTTCGACCCCGAGCGCCTACGTGCCCTTCCAACCGAGGCCGCCGCGCTCCACCTCGAGCGCGAGCGCGGGCTGGGCCCCTGGTCAGCGGGCGTGGTGTGCCTGGAGGGTCTCGGCCGCCCCGAGCGGGGGCTCGTCGGCGACCTCGGTCTCGTCAAGCTCGTCTCGGCGCTCCGCGGCCGCCGCGCCGAGGCCTGGGAGACCGCGGAGCTGCTCGCGCCGTACGGCGAGTGGGCCGGCCTCGCGAGCGTCTACCTGCTCAGGGGCTACGGGCTCGGGCTCGTGCGGGCGTGACTGTCGAGCTCGTCGTAACGGATGATCCCGCCGGCGCCGTCGCCGACGAGCTCGCGCGCGCCGCCGCGGCCGGAGGCCACGTGGCCCTCTCCGGGGGCTCGACCCCCCAGCCCGCGTACGAGCTCGCCGCGATGCACGCGCCCGACTGGGCGCACGTCGAGCTCTGGTGGGCCGACGACCGCTGCGTGCCGCCCAGCGACCCGCGCTCGAACTACCGGCTCGTGCGGGAGAGCCTCCTCGACCGGCTCTCCCGGCCGCCGCAGCTGCACCGGATTCGCGGCGAGCTACCGCCCGAAGAGGCCGCCGACGCCTACGACGCTGCCGTGCGAGGCGTCCGTCTCGACCTGGCGCTGCTCGGCCTCGGCGCCGACGGGCACACCGCCTCGCTCTTCCCGAACTCGCCGGCGCTGGCGGAGACGGAGCGGGCGGCCGTCGCGACCGAGCCCGGGCTCGAGCCTCTCGTCCCGCGCGTCACGCTGACCATTCCAACGCTCTCGGCCGCCCGGCTCGTCCTCTTCCTGGTCACCGGGGAGGACAAGGCCGAGGCAGCGGCGCGCGCCTTCGGCGGCGAGCCGAACCCGGCCACGCCCGCGAGCCTCGTCCGGTCGGCCGAGGGTCGCACCGTCGCGATCCTCGACCGCGCGGCGGCCGCGGGGCTCAGCCCGTCCGGCTGAGGCGAACGAGCTCGCGCAGGACGACCCCGACTTGGGGTCCGCGGCGATTAGGTCTATAGATAGGCGGTGACGTCGAACGTGCTCACGATCGAGCGGCCCGAGCAGCTGAAGGCGCTCGGCCACCCGCTGCGGCTCCGCGTGCTCGAGGCGCTCGCCGATAAGGGCGAGGAGCTCACGAATCGCGAGCTCGCTGAGCGGCTCGGCGTCGACCCCGGCCACCTGCACTTCCACGTCAAGATGCTGCTCTCCGCGGGCCTGATCGAACTGGCGGAGCGAAACGGCGGCAGGGAGAAGCCCTACCGCGCGGTCGCCTCACACGTCCGCGTCGCGCCGGAGCTGATCGCCACCGGAGCCGCCAACGACGCGCGCGCGGCGATGCTCGACGAGGTTCAGCGAGGCTGGACCGCCTATGCCGGCGAGGGCCGGTTCCGCGCGGCGCAGATCACGGCCAGCGTGACCGAAGAGGACGTCCGCGAGCTCGTCCAGATGCTCGCCAAGGAGGTCGAAGCGCGGGAGACCTCCGAAGCCGGCACGCTCGTCATCACCCTGTTCTCGCACCCGCGGGCAGCAGGGGAGAGCTGAGCTCGGCCGCCAGGGCGCGCCGCTCGCCCAGGGCCTTCAGCACCAGCACCGTGTCCGCGACGGGCACGTCCTCGAGGTACTCCTCGCGCGTCTCGAAAGACTCCAGCACCGTCTGGAGCGCGAGCACGTAGCCGACCTCGTCGGTGCCCGCCGCGACCATCGCCAGCGTGTCACCGACCGGCGCCGGGAAATCGTCCAATGTCCGCAGCTCGTCGGCAAGCACTCGTGCGTCCGCGTCGCGGCCGACCACGAGCAGCGCGAGGCAGGCCGCATAGCGGCCGATCGGGGACTCGGACTCCGCCGCGCCCGCCTCGACGGCCCACTCCGCGGCCGCCGTCGCCGCATCCCAGTCCCCGGCCAGCACGTGCGCCTTGATCGTGCCGATCGGCCGGCCCCAGCTGCCGGGCGGCGCCAGCGCGAAGCTCTCCCGGTAGCGCTCGGCCGCGCGGGCGAGCCAGTCGCGGGCCGCCTCGTCGTCGCCGATCATCAGCGCGCAGAGCCCGGCACCGTAGGCGGCGTTCCCGAGGCGCGTCAGCTGCCGCTGGCGCTGGTCGTCGTCCTCGGCCTCGGGAAGCCGCGACTCCCCGTCCGCGTAGCGCTCGCGCGCCCGCTCCAGGTGCGCTCGCCAGTCCACCACAGCCGCAGTATGCTCGGCCGGTGGCCCGCCCGAGCGAGTTCAGGCTCCAGCGCGCGGGCGATCTCGCGCTCGTCACGCTGGACAATTCGGAGGACGAGACGAAGCCGACGGCGCTGGGCCCGGAGGCGCTCGAGTCGCTCGCCGCGGTCCTCGACACGCTCGAGACGGAGGAGTGGGCCGGCCTCGTCCTGACCGGCAAGCCGTCCGTCTTCTGCGTCGGCGCGGACATCGACCAGTTCCCGGACGTCACGCCCGAGCGGGCGCGCGAGGGCAGCCGCGCCGGGCACGGGCTCTTCGGCCGCCTCGCAGCGCTCCCGTTCCCGACGCTCGCGGCGATCAACGGCGCCTGCCTGGGCGGCGGAGTCGAGCTGGCGCTCCACTGCGACCACCGAACGATCTCCACCGCGGTCCGCCACTTCGGCTGCCCCGAGGTCTTCCTCGGGCTCTTCCCCGCGTGGGGCGGCACGCAAGTCGTTCCGCGCCTCGTCGGCCCCGAGGCGGCGATCAACGTGCTGGTCGAGTACCCGCTGGCCCGGAACCGGATGCTCGACGGCGCGAAGGCCTTCGGGCTCGGGCTCGCGGACGCGCTGCTCGAGCCGGAGGACTTCCTCGACGAGTCGATCGCGTTTCTCGCTGCCGCCCCGCCCCCGCGGGTGCCGGCCGACCTCTCCGAGCTCGCCGCTTCCGTCTCACGCGCGCGCGCGCGTGTAGATGATCAGGTGCACGGCGCCGCTCCCGCTCCCTACGTCTGCCTCGACCTGATCGAAGGCGCCGGCCGCTGGACGATCGAGGAGGGCTACCGGGCCGAGGAGGACGCGATCGCGGAGCTCCTCCCGGGACCCCAGGCGCAGGCCTCGCTCTACGCCTTCCACCTCGTCGAGCGGCGGGCGAAGCGGCAGCGCCCGCCGGGCGAGCCGCGGCCGGTCGAGAAGGTCGGGATCGTCGGCGCCGGCCTGATGGCGACGCAGATCGCCGCGCTCATGCTGAAGCGGCTCGAGGTGCCACTGGTGCTGAAGGACGTCGACGAGACGGTCGTCGAGCGGGCACTCGCGGAGCTCGGCGACCAGGGCGCCGTGTCCGGCGGCACCACCTGGGCGGGCTTCGAGGACTGCGACCTAGTGCTGGAGGCGGTCGTCGAACAGCTGCCGGTGAAGCAGCAGGTCTTCGCCGAGCTGCGCGAGCTCGCCAAGCCGGGTTGCGTGGTCGCGACGAACACGTCTTCCCTCTCCGTAGCGGCGATGGGCGCCGACCTCGGCCTCCACTTCTTCAACCCCGTCGCGCTGATGCCGCTCGTCGAGCTGGTCGTCACCCCCGACACGCCCGAGGGCGCGCTCGCCACCGCCCACGCGCTCACGCGGCAGCTCCGCAAGACGGGCGTGGTCGTGAAGGACTCGCCCGGGTTCGTCGTCAACCGCCTGCTCACCCGCCTGACCGCGGTGCTGATGGACGCGCTCGAGCACGGCAACACGGTCGAGGAGACGGACGAGGCGATCCTGCGGCTCGGCCTGCCGATGGCGCCGTCGTTCATGCTCCAGCTGGTAGGCCCCAGGGTCGCTTACAACACGCTCGAGACGATGCACGCCGCTTTCCCCGACCGTTTTCCCCTCTCGCCGACGCTGCGCAACTACGCGGAGGGCCGCGACGAGATCGTCGTCGTCGAGGAGCGGCCGCGCTCGGTCAACGAGCTCACGGACGACGTTCTCGACGCCCTCACGGACGAGATCGAGCGGCTGCTCGAGGAGGGGGTCGTCGCCGAGGCCGCCGACGTCGACACCTGCCTGCTGCTCGGCGCCGGCTTCCCGTTCTTCCTCGGGGGCATCACGCCGTATCTGCGGAGTCGAGGTGCCGCTCTACCAGCCTGAGGACTTCGAGCCCTTGACAGACGAGCCGTGGGACGAGGGGCGCGTCCGGCAGGCGATCGCGGAGATCGTCGCGGAGGCGGACGCGGCGTTCGACCCGCACGGCCTCTGGCCGGCCGCCGAGTGGGACTCGTGGCGGACGCCGGTGCCGCTGACCGTGCTCTACGTCGGCGCGGCCGGCGTCGTCTGGGCGCTGCGGGAGCTGGAGCAGCGCGGCCACGCGCGCTCCGGCATCGACCTCTCGGCGGCCGCGCTGCGGACGCTCGAGACCTGGCGCGCCGAGCCGGGGTTCATGCGGGAGATCGAGCTGCCGGATCCGGCCGAGGCCGGGTTCCTGGCCGGCGAGAGCGGCATCCTGCTCGTCGCCTGGCTGCTCGCGCAGGACGCCGCGCTCGCCGACGACCTCCACGTCCGTGTCCTCGCCAACCGCGACAACGCGGCGGACGAGGTGATGTGGGGCGCGCCGGGGACGATGCTCGCCGCGCGAGTCATGCTCGAGCACACCGGCGAGGACCGCTGGGCCGAGGCCTGGCAGGACAGCGCCGACGCGCTGCGCGCCCGCCGCGATCCCGACGGGCTGTGGACCTATCGGCTCTACGGCGGAACGTACCGCGGGCTCGGGCCTGCGCACGGCCTCGTCGGCAACACCGCCGCGCTCCTCCAGGGCGGCCGCGACGAGACGCTCGAGCGGGAGACCGCGGCGGTGCTGGCCGACCGGGCCGTGCTCGAGGACGGCGCCGCGAACTGGCCCAACGCGGATGGTGAGTTCCGGGTGCAGTGGTGCGCAGGGGCGCCTGGCATCGTCACGACCACCGGGGCGTACCTCGACGAGGTGCTCGTGGTCGCCGGCGCCGAGCTCTCCCGCCGCACCGGCCCGGCGGGGATGGAGAAGGGGTCGGGTATCTGCCACGGCACCGCCTCGCAGGGCTACGGCTTCCTCGCGGCGTTCGAGCGCACGGGCGACGAGGCCTGGCTCGCGGACGCCCGCAGCTTCGCCGTCCACGCCCTCGACCAGGTGAAGCGCCGGGGCCACGGCCGCTACTCGCTCTGGACCGGAGACGTCGGCGTGGCGCTCTACGCAGGAGACTGCCTGGACGCGCGGCTCCGCTATCCCTTCCTGCCGTAGCCTCCCGTAGCGATGGTTTCGAATTGAGCCGGGCGGCTCGACCGGTCATTGCAGACGGACGCCGAGCGGAGCTCGGCGTCCTGAGGGTCGGCAGCGCAAGCGCTGCCTTAGGAGCGTCCGGCGCTTTCGGCTATATTTCGGGGAGCGACGCTCGTCCCACGGTTCACAACGAGCGCGCGACTCTGACAGGGAAGTTGCGGCGCCGATCAGGGCGCTGCCTTGATGCAGACCACGAGCGATCAAGTCACCTTCGCGCCCGAGGCGATCGGCGGCCTCGTTCATTCGGCTGCCCGTGCCTCGGCGTGGGCGGGCGAGCCTTTCCTCCACGACGGGGAAGACCCCGGCCGGGCGCTCGCTCCGGGCACGTCCCGCCGCCGCGCGCTCGACGAGGCGCTGGCCGAGCTGGACGCGGGGCGAAAGGAGCCGTCGGCGCCGTGGCGCGTCCGCTTCGGGCTGCTGCTCGGCCTCGAGCGGGTCCTCTCACTGGAGCCGGTGCGGCTAGCGTCGGGGACCGAGCTGCGCAAGCACCAGGTGGACGCGCTGGCCGGGATGCTGACGGAGCTGATCAGCATGCACCAGGCCGGGGCGCCGCCGAACGGGAACGGCCTGGCCGTCGTCGAGGAGGCCGATGTCGAGGACGACGAGCCCGAGGACGAGCTGGGCCTCGCCGGCGACCTGGGCGAGCTGCCGGAGGACGACGAGCCGGAGGTGCGCGACGATCCCGGCGCGGCGCGGCGTTTCCGGTTCCGGCACCCGACCGCCTCGGGCAAGACGATCGCCGCCGCCGGCTTCGTCGAGGCGTCCCGCACGCTGGGCGTCCTCATCCTCACCCACCGCAGGCTCCTGGTCACCCAGTTCCGCCGCGACCTGACCGACGAGGGCTACGGCGGCCGCTTCACCCCGGAGATCCTGCGCGGCCAGACGCCGCCGGTCGAGCACCCGCTCACGATCCAGACCTACGCGTGGTTCGCGCGCCACGTGGACGAGCTCTCCCGCGATGCGTACCACCTCGTCATCTGCGACGAGGCGCACACCGCGCTCGGCGAGAAGACCTCGGCGGCGATCCGCTCGTACCACGAGCCGCTCTACATCGGCATGACCGCGACCGAGCAGCTGATCGCGAAGCAGGTCTCGGACGTCTTCCCCGCCTCGGTCGACGACCTGCCGCTCGCCGACGCCGCCCGTCGCGGCCTCATCGCGCCCCTCCGCAACCTGCGAGTGCCCCCGGTCGCCGCGATCAACTCGGTGCCGATCGTCGGCGGCGACTTCGACCAGGAGGCCCTGGCCAAGGCGCTCGACCACGTCGCGCTGAACCAGGCGGCCGCGAGCCTCTACCGCGACCGCTTCGACAACACGCCGGGGATCGTCTACGCGGCGGGCGTGGAGCACGCGTACAACTTGGCACAGGAGTTCCGGGCGGCGGGGATCAAGGCGGAGGCCGTGTCGGGCCGGACGCCTCCGGTCAGGCTCGCCGAGACGCTCGCGGCCTACGAGCGCGGCGAGATCAACGTGCTCATCAACGCCCAGCTGCTCGCCGAGGGGTGGAACTCGCCGCGCGCCACCGTGTGCATGCACCTGGCGCCGACCGCGTCGCGCCGCGTCTACCAGCAGCGGATCGGCCGGATCATGCGCCTGCACCCGCGCAAGGAGGCGGGGATCGTCGTCGACTTCGTCCCCAAGAGCGCGACCCACAGCGAGCGCGTCGTCACGCTCCACTCGCTGCTCGACGCTGACTTCTACCGGGAGGGCGCGCGCGTGACGCCGGCCCCGCGCCGCCGCCAGCAGCGCAAGGCGCGCCGCCGGCTCTCGCCCGCGCCGTGGCTCGTACCCGTGACCCCCGACGTGCGCCGGCGGCTCGCCGTCATCCAGCGGGAGTGGCAGCGCGTCGACCCGAGGTACCTCGACGACGACGAGCAGCTCTTCTGGGCGGGCTTCGCGGGGCGGCAGATCAAGTACGAGGAGCGAGCCGACTTCGTCCGCAAGCTGACGGAGGGGCGGGCGACCAAGTCGGCGCTCGACCGGTTCCTGTTCACGTGCGCCGCCGAGAACCCGAACCGTCGGCTGCGGCTGATGGCGCTCTCCGATCGCGTCTCGACGCAGGTCGAGCGAGCGGAGTTCGACGACCTCGTCACCCTCGTGACCCAGGCTCCGCCGTGGGAGAAGGACCGCCTCGCCGGCATCCGCGTCCTGCTGCGGGCGATCGCCGAGCTGAAGCCCGACGCTCCGGAGCAGATCCTCGCCCGCTGGACGTGGCGCCTGGCGCACGCCAGCCGGAAGGCGCAGGACCGCCGCGCGAGCGTGGACTTCCCCGAGGCGAAGCGGCTGCTCGGCGCGGCGGCGAACTCGCGCGGCCACCGGCACGAGGAGAATGTCGCCAAACTGGTCAACGTCGCCCTCGAGCAGCCGGTGAGCGTCGGCGCGGCGCTGCTCGCGTCGGTCGAGGGGTACACCCCGCGCGCGAACCAGCTGATCGACGCAGCCCGTGAGCAGCTCGCGCCGCTGCCCGAGGTGGCGTTCGCGCTCGCGGAGAACCTGCCCGCGCCGAAGCCGCATGCCAAGTCCCGCCGGCGCCGGCGGCGCAAGCGGAAGAAGCCGGAGGGGGCGGAGGCCACCGCGGCGGCGACGGCGACCACGGGGTCCGCCGAGAGCGCCGGTGGCTCAGCGCCCCAGAGTCGGACCCGGCCGAAGCGGCGGCGGCGCCCGCGGCCCGCTCCCGAGGCGTAGCCACGGCACTGCTGCTCGCGGTCGCGTTCGCGGCGGGCCTGATCACGGCGCTGTCGCCGTGCGTGCTGCCGGTGCTGCCCGTCCTGCTCGCGGGAGGCGCCGGTGGGCGGCGGCGACCTTACGCCATCGTCGCCGGCCTCGTCCTCAGCTTCACCGTCTTCACGCTCACGGCGGCAGCGCTGCTCGACGCGGTCGGACTGCCGCAGGACCTGCTGCGCGACGCGGCGATCGTGCTGCTCGTCGTGGCAGGCGCCGCGATCGCGATCCCCCAGCTGGGCGAGCTGCTCCAGCGGCCGCTGCTCACGCTCACGCGCCGGCGGCCGGGAGACCTGGGCGGCGGGCTCGTGCTCGGGCTCGCGCTCGGGCTCGTCTTCGTCCCGTGCGCCGGGCCCGTCCTCGCCGCCATCTCGGTGCTCGCGGCGAGTCGCGACTTCGGCGCCGACACCTTCGCGCTCACGTTCGCCTACTCGGCCGGGGCAGCCGGACCGATGCTGGCGGTGGCGCTCGCCGGCAGGCGGGGCGCCGCCGCGCTACGCGGCCGCTGGCTGCGGCCGGCGCTTGGCGCGCTCGTCGTCGCGGCCGCGCTCGCGATCGCTTTCGACGTCACGCGCCCGCTCCAGACCTATGTGCCGGGCTACACCGAGGCCGTCCAGGACCGGCTCGAGCGGAGCACCTCCGCCGCTCGCGAGCTTTCCCAGCTGACGGGCTCGCGGACGGAGGAGAGCGCCGACCTCGACGACTACGGCCCGGCGCCCGAGCTCGCGGGCCTGACGGACTGGCTCAACTCGGAACCCCTGACGCTCGCCTCGCTGCGCGGCAAGGTCGTCGTGATCGACTTCTGGACGTACTCCTGCATCAACTGCCTGCGCACGCTCCCGTACCTGAAGGCGTGGGACGCGGCGTACCGGGACGACGGCCTCGCTCTCATCGGCGTGCACACGCCGGAGTTCTCGTTCGAGCGCGAGCCCACGAACGTGAGCGAGGCCGTGCGCGACCTCGGGATCCGTTATCCGGTCGCGCTCGACAACGGCTACGACACCTGGCACGCCTACGCCAACCAGTACTGGCCGGCGAAATACTTCGTCGACCGCGAGGGGCGGTTGCGGTTCGTCCATTTCGGCGAGGGCGAGTACGAGCGCTCCGAGGAGGTGATTCGCACGCTGCTCGCGGAGGGCGGGCCGCGCGCGGAGACGCCGGAGGCGAGCTCGCCGCAGGCGCTCGTCACGCCGGAGTCGTACCTGGGCTGGCACCGGCTCGACCGCTACGCGGGCACGCCGGTCGTCCCGGGCCGGTTCGCCGAGTACCGGTTCCCCGCCGTGCCGCTCGAGGTCAGCGACCTCTCCTACGACGGCCTGTGGCGCGTGGAGGGCGAGCGCATCCTCTCGTCGGCGGGGTCGCGCCTACGGCTGCATTTCCTGGCGCGGGCGGTCCACCTCGTGCTCGAGGGCAGGGGCTCGGTGGAGGTGCTGCTCGACGGGAAGCGCGTGCGCACCGTGCGCGTGACCGAGCCGCGGCTCTACACGCTGGTGCGCCTCGGCCGGCTGCGGGACGGGCTGCTCGAGCTGCGCTTCAGCTCGGGCCTCGCGGCCTACGCGTTCACGTTCGGCGCGGGCCGGAACTAGGAGGGCTAGGCGCTACTGGCCGCGCGCGGCGTCGTCGCCGTTGTCGGCCTCGCGCTCGCGCAGGAACCTCGTCAGCTCGGCGGCCAGGCTGTCGCCCGACGGCAGCGACTCCTCGTCGATCTCGTCGGCCCGCTGCTCGAGCTCCTCCACGTACGCCTGCGTCTCCTCGTCGGTCGCCACCGCCTCGCTCACCTGCAGCTGATAGCTCTCCGCGGCCGCGGCGAGCTCCTCCGTGTCGATCGGCGCCTCGATCAGCTGCGCCAGCCGCTCGCACAACGCCAGGGCGGCCTTCGGGCTCGGCGCGAGCGAGACGTAGTGCGGCACGGCGGCCCACAGGCTCACCGAGGGCAAACCGGCCGCCTTGCAGGCGTCGAGCAGCACGCCGACGATCCCCGTCGGCCCCTCGTAGCGGGAGAACTGGAGGCCGAGCCGCTCGACCAGCTCCGCGTCGCTCGCGCTGCCGCTGACGGGCGCCGCCCGGGTGTGCGGCACGTCCGCCAGCAGCGCTCCGAGCGAGACGACGAGCTCGACGCCGAGCTCGCTCGCCACCTCGACGACGTGGCCGGTGAAGCGCCGCCAGCGCAGGTTGGGCTCGACTCCGAGCAGGAGGACGGCGTCGCGGTCGGCACCGGGGATCGGAGCGTGCAGGAAGATGTTCTCGGGCCACTCGATGCGCCGCGTGGCCTCCTGCGTCAGTGTGACCTGCGGGCGGGTCGCCTGGAAGTCGAAGAACTCCTCGGGATCGATCTCCGCGAAGCGGGTGGCCTCCCACTGCTGCGCGAGGTATGCGCCCGCGAGCGAGGCCCCCTGGCCTCCGTCGTTCCAGCCGCGGAAGGCGGTGATCAGGATCGGCCGCTCGAGCGACGGCCGCTCGAGAATCCGGAGCTCGTCAGCCACGCGAACAGTCTAGTGGCCGCCCCCGCAGATCCGGCCGCGCCTGGCCGGCTGCAAACGCTTCGCATCTCGGCGTCCTCGGTCGCGCCGATATGTCTGCATATCGACGCTCCCTGCGTCCTTGAGCTGCTCGGTTTTCGCGCGGCCAGTCACGACCGCCCCTGCGACGGAGGCCACTCGGCGCTGCCCTCGGCAAACCCGCGTGGCGGACGCCAGAGCGCGTAGACGAGCAGCACCGTGAGTCCCCAGATCGCCGCGGCGAGCGAGACGTGGACCAGCACGAGGCCCCACGGCAGCTCCGTGCGCCACTGGGTCTCACCCACCGCCATCTGCGCCAGCACGACCGCGAGCAGAGCGAGAGAGAGCCTGAATGCGGCGCGGCTGCCTTGCCGGTAGAGGTAGACCACGAGCAGGAGCAGGCCGATCCCGAAGACCGCGGTCGCGCGGACGTGGACGTAGACGGCGTCGACGAGGTCGCCGAGCCGCCGCACCTCCGCACCACCGGGGTGCGGACCGGCCGCGGTCGCGAGCGTCCCCGTGACGACGAGCGCGAGCGCGGAGGCGACCAGCACGAGGCCGCCGCGGAGGACGAGGGGCGGCGCGAGCGGGTCGGCGGCGCCGCGCTCGAGACGCCAGGCTTCGACGGCGACGGCGATCGCTCCCGCGAGCACGGCGAGCGCGAGCAGGAAGTGCGTTGCGACGAGCAGCGGGTGGAGGTCGCTGAGGATCGTGATGAACCCGAGCGGCGCCTGGGCGATGGTGCCGAGGAAGGTGGCCGCCGCCAGCCGGCGCACCCCGCGCGAGAGCCCGGCGGCCCGGCGCGCGTAGATCCATGTGGCAAGCGTGAGCGCGATCGGGAAGAGGCTGACAATCCGGTTGCCGAACTCGACGAAGCCGTGGTGGCTCGACGCGGGGAAGAACGAGCCCGGCTCGCAGCCCGGCCACGACTCGCAGGCGAGGCCGGAGGAGGTGAGCCGCACCGTCGCTCCGGACACGACGATCAGGTAGAGCGCCACGGCCGAGGCGAAGGCGAGCCGGCGGAAGCTGACCACTAAGCGAGCACGACGCCGCCACCGGCCTCGACCCGTCCGATGCGGCGCAGGAAGAGACCTCGGCCCGCGAACTCGGCCTCGAGCGCGACGCCCTTGTCCGCGGGCAGCGAGACCAGCAGACCCCCCGCCGTCTGCGGGTCGTAGGCGAGCGCGGCCGTCTCCTCGGGGGCGCCGTCCAGCTCCACGTGCGGCCCGGCGAACTCGCGGTTGCGCCGGTCGCCCCCCGTCCGCTCCCCGGCCGTGGCCACGGTCTCTGCACCGTCGAGCGCCGGCAATGCCCCCGCGTCCAGCACGATCCGGACGCCGCTGCGGGAGGCCATCTCGTGCGCGTGGCCCAGCAGTCCGAACCCGGTGACGTCCGTGACCGCGTTCGGCCCGAAGAGGTGGAGGACGTCGGCGGCGTCGCCGTTCAGCGTCCGCATCCACTCGACCGCGGCGCGCAGCTCGTCGTCGCCGACCAGGCCCCGCGCCGCGCCGTGCAGGACGAGGCCCGTCCCGAGCGGCTTGGTCAGGAAGAGCGCATCCCCCGCCCGGGCCCCCGCCTTCGGCCAGACCGCGTCCGGGTGGACCAGGCCGATGACGGCGAGGCCGTACTTGGGCTCGTCGTCGCGAAGCGTGTGGCCACCCGCGAGCAGCGCCCCCGCGGCCCGCACCTGCTCGTCGGCGGCGGCGAGGATGGCGCCGACGGTCTCGAGCGGCAGCTCCTCGGGGAAGGCGGCGATCGAGAGCGCCAGCAGGGGCTTGCCGCCCATCGCGAAAACGTCGTTGAGCGCGTTGGTGGCTGCGATCGCGCCGAAGTCGGCCGGGTCGTCGACGAGCGGCGGGAAGAAGTCGAGCGTGAAGATCAGGGCGCGCTCGTCGTCGAGCTTGTAGACGGCGGCGTCGTCGGCGGGGGACAGCCCGACGAGCAGGTTCTCGGCCTCCGGGGGCACGAAGCCCCGCAGCAGCTCCTCCAGTCGCGCCGCCGAGTACTTCGCCGCGCAGCCGCCGGCACCCGTCAGCTCCGTGAGCTTCACCGCCACGCGTGGTCACTATAGGCAGCGACGGCCACATGGGCCGCCGCGCCTGTCAGGGGGAGAGGAGAGGCCTGACGCGACTCGCTTCGCCGCCGAGCAGGCTTGACCTTCCCGCTCCCGTCCCGTAGACAATGCCGATGCCGAGCGCGCTCGTCACCGGCGGCTCCTCGGGAATCGGGCTCGCGATCGCGCGCGCGCTCGCCGAGGACGGCTACGACCTCACGGTCTCGTCGCGCCGCCCCGAGAAAACCGAGGCGGCCGCGGCCGAGCTCGGCGCGCACGGCGTGCCGGCGGACGTGGGCAGCGAGGAGGACTGCGTGCGCCTCGTCGCCGCGCACCGCGAGCGCTTCGGCGGGCTCGACGTGCTCGTCAACTCGGCGGGGATCGGCATCGGCGGCCGCATCGAGGAGCTCTCGACGAAGCACTTCGACCTCCAGCTCGCGGTCAACCTTCGCGGCCTCTTCCTCGTCACCAAGCTCTGCCTGCCGCTGCTCCGGGAGTCGCGCGGGTGGATCGTCAACCTGGCCTCGATCGCCGGCACGCTGCCGACGCCGGGCCTCTCCGCGTACGGCGCCTCCAAGGCAGCCGTGATCGCCCTGACGCGAACGCTGAACGCGGAGCTCGAGGCCGACGGCGTGCGCGCTGTCGCGATCTGCCCCGCCTTCGTGGACACGCCGATGGCCGAGTGGAGCGGCATTCCCGGCGAGGAGATGATCCAGCCCGAGGACTGCGCCGAGCTCGTCCGCTTCCTGCTGCGGCTCTCGCCGCACGCCCGCGTGCCCCAAGTCGTGATCGAGCGGCTCGGCGCCGCCGGCATGCCCGGCTAGCTAGAAGCCGCCGTCCGCGAGGCCGAGCGGGCTGGCGGCCTTGCCCAGCAGCGCCGCAACGACGAGGGCGATGGTGACGAGACGAATCTTGAGCATGGGGTTCACCTCCTCTCGCCTAGAACCTGACGTCCTGGAGTGCCTCGGCGGCCCGGCGGTAGAGCCGGGCGGCCTGGCGATCGTCCCCCCTCGCCGTCGCGAGGTCGCCCTGCGCGACCCACGCGGCGGCCCGATGGCTGCCGGAGGAGAGCTGGTCGAAGCTGGACTCGGCGGCGGCGAAGGCCTCCTCGGCCTCGTCGAGCCGCTTCCGCTCGAGGAGGGCGCGGCCGCGCACGAGCTGGGCGCTGCCGATCTCGTCGAGGTAGTCGACGCGACCCGCGAGCAGCTTCAGCGCCTGAAGCGCCTGCTCCTCGGCGAGCGCGTGCTGCCCGGTGCGGAGGTGGATCTGCGCGAGCGAGGAGACGGCGCGGGCGGCGTCGGCGTCGCTGCCGACCTCGAGCGCGGTCGCGAAGGCCTCCTTGAGGTACGTGACCGCATCCTCCGAGTGCCCGAGCAGGAAGTTGACGGCGCCGAGGTTGTTGAGCAGCTTGCCGACGTTCGCGCGGTCGGAGACCTCCTCGTAGTGGGCCCTGGCCTTCTCCGCGTACGAGCGCGCGAGCACCCAGTGGCCGGCGCGGTCGGCGAGCAGCGAGGCCTGGAAGTAGAGGTGGCCCAGCGTGCGCGAGTCCCGGAGGTCCTGCGCGAGCTCCAGGGCGAGCTCGACGTCCTCCCGCGCGGCCTCGTAGTCGCGCTGGCGGCGGTAGCAGCGGGAGCGCCAGTGGAGGATGTTCGCGCGCAGGAGGTCGCAGGGGTAGCCGGAGCGCTCCGCGAGCTCGATCGCCTGGTTCAGGAGCCCGAGTGCGGTCGTCGTGCTCGCGAGCAGGTAGCGCGAGACGCCCATGCGGTAGAGGACCTCCGCGCGGTCGACGTCGGAGAAGCCCGCGCCTTCGCTGAGCCGGCGGGCGCGCTCGAGCCGGTCGAGCGACTCCCGCACCTGCCCCGCTCCCGCGAGCGCGCGCCACTCGCCACAGGCCGCGCGGACCTCGAGCTCGTCCGAGCCCGTGGCGGCCAGTGACGTGCCTAGATCGGCGTACGCCGCGAGGGCCTCGTCGAAGGCGTCGGACTCGGCCAGCGCCTCGGCGCGGGCGAGCGCCGCCTCGACGCGCTCGCGCTGCTCGGTCGAGACGCCGTTCGCCAGGAAGCCGGAGTCGACGCCCAGGCGCTGGGCCAGCCAGGCGACTGTTTCGGCCGTCGGCTTCGTCTTCCCGCGCTCGATCTGGCTGACGTACTCCTTCGAGAAACGGTCGCCGGCCAGATCCGTCTGCGTCATCCCCGCGGCGACGCGGAGCTGGCGCAGGCGCTCGCCGAGCTTGAAGGCCTCGGCGTGGCGCGCACGGCCGGTCTGTTGAGGCGTGATGCGGCTCATGGCCCCCATAGTCAACTCCATGCTTCACCCAAGTGCAAGTCGTCTGCTCCTGCCATCCCCCAAAAGAGGCATGTCCGCAGGAGAAATGCGGTCAAGCCCCTGCCCGAAAGATCACTTGACCTAGCTACTTGACGAGTGCCCTGGCCCGACCTATAGTGCGGGCAACCCTCGCAACCGGCCAGGACGCCAGGCCAGTTTGCAAGGGGGCGCGCCACGTACAGGTGGGAAGCGGAAAGGGCCTGACTGGGCCGCAGAGTCAGGTTCCGGAGCTCTCCACCCATGGCGAGCCCGTCATTACCGCCGAAGGGCCCCTGAGCCGCAGCAGGGGCCCTTCACATTTAGGCTTCCTCCGTGGCGGAGGTCGTGTGGACGCCGGACGGCGAGCGCCTCGCGAGCGCCAACCTCACCCGGCTGATGGGCCGCCTCGGCGTGGAGCGGTACGCCGACCTCCACCGGATCTCGATCGACGAGCCCGAGCGCTTCTGGCGCGAACTCGTCGCCGACCTCGGCCTCGTGCTCTCACGGCCGTGGGACGAGGTGCTGGACTCCTCAGACGGGATCCAATGGGCACGCTGGTTCGTCGGCGCCCGGCTCAACCTCGCCGAGAGCTGCGTTCACCGCTGGGCGCGCGAGCGCCCGGACGATGAGGCGCTGGTCGGGCTCTTCGAGGACGGGACGCGCTCGTCGCTCACCTGGGAAGAGGCGTCGCTCGAGGTCCGGAAGCTGGCCGAGGCGCTGGTCGAGCTCGGGGTCGAACCGGGCGACCGGGTCGCGCTCTTCATGCCGATGTGCCCCGCCGTCGCGATCGCGGCACACGCGTGCGCGCACGTCGGCGCCGTCCAGGTGCCGATCTTCTCGGGCTTCGCGGCGCCGGCGATCGCGCAGCGGCTCGAGGACGCCGAGGCGAAGGTCGTCCTCTGCGCCGACTGGTCGCTCCGCCGCGGGCAGCGGATCGAAATGCTGGCGACGCTGGGAGAAGCCCTCCGCGGCGGCGAGGAGGTGCTCACCTGGAGCCGCGAGCGCCACGGCTGGCCGGAGCTCGTCGAGCGACAGCCTGGCCGGCTCGAGCCGGTCGAGGTGGACGCCGAGCATCCCTACCTCCTCGCCTACACGTCCGGCACGACGGGCCGGCCCAAGGGCGCCGTCCACGTCCACGGCGGCTTCCTCGTCTCGATCGCGCGTGAGGTCGCCTACCAGGCGGACGTCCGCGCGGGGGAGCGGATCCACTTCGTCACCGACATGGGGTGGATCATGGGCCCGTGGACGGTGGTCGGCGGCGGCGCCGTCGGCGCGACGATCGTGCTCGCGGAGGGGGCCCCCGACTTCCCCGCCGACCGGCTCTGGCGCACGATCGAGTCGGAGCGGGTGACCATGCTCGGCGTGTCGCCGACGCTGATCCGTTCGCTCCTCCCGCGCGGCGAGCCGCAGGCCGACCTCTCCTCGCTCCGCTCGATCGCCACGACGGGCGAGCCGTGGAACCCGGCGCCTTACCGCTGGCTGCACGAGCGCGTCGGCGGGGGCCGCGTCCCGATCGTCAATCTCTCCGGTGGAACCGAAGTCGGCGCCTGCTTCCTCTCCGTCGTCGTCACCGAGCCGATCAAGGAGTGCTCGCTCGGCTTCCCCGCACTCGGCCTCGACATGGACGTCTTCGACCAGGAGGGCAACCCGCTGCGGGGCGAGGTCGGCGAGCTCGTCTGCAAGCGGCCGTGGCCGGGGATGACCCGCGGCGTCTGGGGCGACCCCGAGCGCTATCTCGAGACGTACTGGCGGCGGTTCCCCGGCGTCTGGCGGCACGGGGACTGGGCGTCGATCGACGAGGACGGCTACTGGTACCTGCACGGTCGCTCCGACGACACGCTCAACATCGCCGGCAAGCGGATCGGGCCGGCGGAGCTGGAGTCGGCGGCGACCGGCCATCCGGCCGTGGCGGAGGTCGCAGCCGTGGGCGTCCCCCACGAGCTCAAGGGCGAGGTCGCCTGGCTCTTCTGCGTGCTCAAGCCGGGGATCGAGCCGAGCGAGGAGCTGGCGCGCGAGGTGACGAAGGCGGTGACGAACGCGCTCGGCCGGGCGTTCAAGCCCGAGCGGGTCGAGTTCGTCGGCTCGCTGCCGAAGACCCGCAGCGCCAAGATCATGCGCCGCGCCGTGCGGGCCAAGGCGCTCGGCGAGGATCTGGGCGACCTGTCCTCGCTCGAGAATCCGGAAGCGCTCGAGGAGATCGCGCGCGTTGTCTGAGGTCCGGTGGCGCCTCCACCTCGCCTCGGAGCCCGAGGCGGTCTGGGAGCTGCTCGCGACCGACGAGGGCCGCGCGCTCTTCTGGGCGGAGTCGACCGCCGAGCGCGACGGAGTCGTCGAGTTCACGTTCCCGAACGGCGAGCGCAGCGAGGGCCGGGTGCTCGCGGCGGAGCCGGCGCGGGTCTTCGCCCTGGAGTATTTCGGCGCCCCGGCCAGGTTCGAGCTCGAGTCCGACGGGCGGGGAGGCACCGAGCTCACGCTCGTCCACGCCGGGGACGAGCAGGCCGGGTGGGTGTCGGTGCTGCTGGCGCTGAAGGCCGCGGCCGACTTCGGGGTCGATCTTCGGAACCACGATCCGCGGCGGTCGTGGTCGCAGGGATACTGCGACAACTGATGGAGCTCGAGGGACAGGCCGCGCTCGTCACCGGCGGCGGGCGCGGGATCGGGGCGAACATCGCGCGCGAGCTCGCCGCGGCCGGCATGCGCGTCGCCGTCTCCGCCCGCACGCGCGAGCAGGTCGAGGCCGTCGCCGCCGAGATCGGCGGGCTGGCCGCCGTCGTGGACGTCTCCGACCGCGCGTCGGTCGAGGCGATGATCGCCGAGGTCGGCCCGATCGACCTGCTGGTCGCGAATGCCGGCATCGGCCGCTATGGGACGACCTGGGAGCGCGACCCGGCCGAGTGGTGGCAGACGTTCGAGGTGAACGTCCTCGGCGTCCACCTCTGCTGCCGAGCGGTGATCCCGGGGATGCTCGAGCGCGGCCGCGGGCGGATCGCGATCACGGGCAGCGGCGCCTCCTACCTCCCCGGCGCGACCGAGACCGCCTACACGGCCAGCAAGGCCGCGGTCCACCGCTACGCGGAGACGCTCGCGAACGAGCTCGCCGACCGCATCCCCGTCTTCGCCTTCAGCCCGGGGCTCGTCCGGACCGAGATGACGGAGGGGCGGTTCGCCGACGACGCGCCGTGGACGCCACCCGAGCTCGCGCCGAGGCTCGTCCGCGCGATCGCCGAGGGCAAGCTCGACCGCCTAGCGGGCCGCTACCTGCACGCCGAGCACACGGACCCGGGCGAGTTCGCGGCGGACGCCGAGAAGATCGTCGCCGCCGACAAGCAGGCCATCCGCCTCCAGCGCTGGTAGTTTTCGACTCAGAGGCGAAAACCTGATGCGAATCGCGCTCGCGCAGATGAACTCCGTCGTCGGCGACCTCGAGGGGAACCGGGGGCGGATCCTCGACCGGCTCGAGCAGGCTCGAAGCGAGGGAGCCGACCTCGTCCTCTTCCCGGAGCTGGCGGTGACCGGCTATCCGCCCGAGGACCTGCTGCTCCGGCCGGGCTTCGTCCGCGCCGCGGAGGCGAGTCTGCAGAAGATCGCGCGCGCGACCGAGGGCGTCGCGGCGCTCGTCGGCTTCCCCCACTTCGACAACGACCTCTTCAACGCGTGCGCCGTCTGCGCGGGCGGCGAGGTGAAGGCGATCTACCGCAAGCGCTTCCTGCCGAACTACGGGGTGTTCGACGAGTACCGGTACTTCGCGCCGGGCACCGGCCTCGTCCTGCTCCAGCTCGGGGACGCGCTGATCGGGCCGACCGTCTGCGAGGACATCTGGCAGCCGGGGCCGCCGGCGACCGATCTGGCGCTCGCCGGGGCGCACCTGATCGCGAACATCTCGGCCTCGCCGTACCACGTCGGCAAGGAGCGGGAGCGCGAGGAGATGCTCGTCACCCGCGCGCGCGACAGCGTCTGCTTCCTCGCCTTCTGCAACGCCGTCGGCGGCCAGGACGAGCTCGTCTTCGACGGGCATTCGGTCGTGATGGACGACGAGGGCAGGATCCTGGCCCGGGCACCGGGCTTCGAGGAGGCGCTCCTCGTCGTCGACGTCGAGCCGACGGAGGTCGTGGGCCGCCGGCTCACGGACGCGCGGCGGCGGGCGCTCGCGCGCGACCGCGGCGAGCAGCCGGAGGCCGCGGTGGTCGCGGTCGGAGAGCCGCGCGAGGCTTCTGAGGGACGTTCCGGCCAGGTCGTCCCCTTCGAGGACGAGCTCGAGCAGATGCGGCGCGCGCTCGTGCTCGGGCTGCGCGACTACGTCGGGAAGAACGGCTTCGGCGAGGTGGTGATCGGCGTCTCCGGCGGCATCGACTCGGCGCTCGCGGCAGCACTTGCCGCGGACGCGCTCGGGCCCGAGCACGTGCACACGGTCTCCATGCCGTCCGGTTACACGTCGGAGGGAACGCGCGCGGACGCCGCCAGACTCGCGGAGGCGCTGGGCACGCCCTTCCTCGAGCTGCCGATCGACGGGCCGGTCGAGTCGCTGCTGGGCGCGCTGGCGGGGCCGCTGGAGGGCCTGGAGCCAGACGAGACCGAGGAGAACGTGCAGGCCCGCGCCCGCGGCGTCCTGCTGATGGCGCTCTCGAACAAGTTCGGCTGGCTCGTTGTCGCCACGGGCAACAAGTCGGAGCTCTCGGTCGGCTACGCGACGCTCTACGGAGACATGGCGGGCGGCTTCGCGCTCCTCAAGGACGTGTACAAGACGGACGTCTGGCGGCTGGCGCGCTACCTGAACGAGCGGGCCGGCCGCGAGCTGATCCCGGCCTCGATCATCGAGCGCGCGCCGACCGCCGAGCTGCGCGCCGACCAGCTCGACCAGGACTCGCTGCCGCCGTACCCGGAGCTCGACCGGGTGCTGAAGGAGTACGTCGAGGAGGACCGCTCGCGCGAGGAGCTGCTGGCGGACGGCTTCGACCGCGACGTCGTCGACCGCGCGCTCGCGCTGATCGACCGGGCGGAGTACAAGCGCCGCCAGGCCCCGCCCGGCGTGAAGCTCCACCCGAAGGCCTTCGGCCGCGACCGCCGCGTCCCGATCACCAACCGCTGGCGCGGTTAGTCAGACGCCGACGTCGAGCGGCGCCGGCGGGGGGCCGTCGGCGAGCAGCTCGGCCACCAGCTCCGGCAGTCGCCGGGGCGCGAACTGCGCGTCTGTGGCCAGCAGCTCGGCGAGCGTCCACCAGCGCACCTCGACCACGTTCTCCTCGGTGAGATCGAGCCGGGGCGCCGGCTCGAAGGCGTGAGTCCGCACGAGATAGATGCGCTCCGACTGGCCGCCCCAGGGCTCGCCCATTTCCGGAAACCAGTGCTCCCGCCACCACACGCAGGGCCCGAGCTCGTAGCGGTCGAGCCCGAGCTCTTCCGCGAGCTCGCGGCGCAGCACCGCCTCGTCCGACTCCCCGGGGTCGACCCCGCCGCCCGGCACGGCCCAGACGTCGTCGGTGTAGCGCATCAGTACGGTCCGGTCGGCGGGGTCGAGGACGACGGCCCGGACCGCGGGCCGCAGCGGCCGCCCGGTGGCGCGCCCGGCCAGCTCCTGGAACCAGCGCACGCGCTCCAGCCAGGGGACGGCGGCGTTCGCCGGCGAGGTCGACGGCAGCACGAACAGGCTGGTGTCGTGCAGCCGGCGTTCCTGGATCCCGAGCTCGGGCCGCTCCCCGAACGCGCCCCGATAGGACTCCTTGCCGACGAAGGCGAGCCAAGCGGGCGTCAGCTCTCCCGCCAGGCGCTCCAGCCTCTCCGCCGAGCCCTCGAAGTCGGCCCGGCGCAGGTCGCCCGAGCCCTTCGTCGTGCGGTGGGCGGCGTTCGTGATCCCGATCCCGTGGCGCAGCGCCTCGCCCTGCTCGGACGGATCGAGCACGCGGGGTGTGAAGCCGACGGCCTGGAGCAGGCGCCAGAAGTCGTTGCGCGGGTTCGCGAAGTGGGCCCCGGCGGCAGCCGAGACGAGTCCCGGGTTGATGCCGCAGAAGACCACCCGCAGGCCGGGCGCGAGCACGTCGGGGACGGCGCGGCTCAGGCCGCTTCGGCTTCTCGGGTGTCGATCCGAGCCTCGAACAGCCGCCGCACGGCCTCCCCGGTCAGCGCCGGCCGCTTCCGCACCTCGACGCGGACGACGCTGACGCTCTCGTCGCCGCGCTGCCCGTAGCACCGGGCGTAGCACTCGGATTCCGAGAGCGGGCGTAGCCGCACGCTCCGGAGCGTAGTTTCAGGTCCGGACGAGGTCCGTCAACGCTCGAGCGGCGCCATCGTGAGGCCGCGCCCGTCCAGCTGCTCCCAGTAGAGCTCCGCCTGCTCGCGCAGGCCCGACCAGACCACCGCCCGGCCGGAGTTGTGGATCTGCTGGGCGAGCTCCATCCCGCGGTCGAAGCTGGTCGCGGGGACGACCGCGGCCAGCGCGGCGGCGACCCCGTCGAAGGTGTTGTGGTCGTCGTTGCGCACGATCACCTTCCAAGCGTCGCCGAGCCTGGAACCCGTGCCCCGCTCCGTGCGCTCGATCGTTCCGGTAGACATCCAGCCACGATAACGACGCTCGACATCGAGGCCGTCCGCGGCCGCTTCAGCGCCCTCAGGGGCGAGCTCGCCTTCTTCGACGGCCCGGCGGGGACTCAGGTGCCGGACGAGGTCGTCGAGGCGATCTCCCGGTACCTGCTAACGGACAACGCGAACGTCGGCGGCGCGTTCGCCACGAGCATCCGGACCGGCTCGCTGATCACCCAGGCGCGCATCGGGGCCGCCGCGTTCCTCGGCTGCTCGCCGGAGGAGGTCGGGTTCGGCCAGAGCATGACGACCCTCAACTTCGCGCTCACGCGCGCCTTCGGCCGCGAGCTCGTGGCCGGCGACGAGCTCGTCGTCACGCGGCTCGACCACGACGCGAACGTCGCCCCCTGGCTCCACCTTGCGCGCGACCGCGACCTGACCGTCCGCTTCGCCGACATCCACGACGACGGCACGCTCGACTGGGACGACCTCGAGCGCCTGCTCACCGAGCGGACACGTGTGGTCGCGTTCCCCGTCGCCTCGAACGCGGTCGGCACGCTCGTCGATCCCGCGCGGATCGCGCGCCTCGCGCACGAGGCGGGCGCGCTCGCGTGGGCGGACGCGGTCCACTACGCGCCGCACGGCCCGATCGACGTGGCCGCCTGGGACGTGGACGTCCTCGTCTGCAGCGCCTACAAGTTCTGCGGCCCCCATCTCGGCCTCTTCTTCGGCAGGCGCGAGCTGCTCGAGCGCTGGCCGGCGTACAAGGTGCGGCCCTCGAGCGAGCACCCTCCGGCCGCCCGCTACGAGACCGGGACGCTCCAGCACGAGCTGCTCGCCGGCCTCGTCGCCGCCTTCGACTACCTCGAGTCGCTCGGCTGGGACGCGATCCAGGCGCACGAGCGCGGCCTCGGCGAGCGGTTCCTGGCCGGCCTGCCCGCCTCCTGCCGCCTCTACGGCCTCCCGCAAATGGACGGCCGCGTCCCGACGTTCGCGCTCACCGTCGACGGCCTCGCGCCCGAGCAGGTAGCCGTCCGGCTGGCCGAGCTCGGGATCGCCGTCTGGCACGGCGACTACTACGCGGTCGAGGTCATGAAGCGGCTCGGGCTCCCGGACGGCGCCGTCCGCGTCGGCATCCTCCACTACACGGCGGCCGAGGAGCTCGATCGGCTGCTGGCGGCGCTCGCGTCGCTCTGACAACTAGCATCGACTCGGTGCCGAAGTCCTACGAAACGACGACGCTCTCGAACGGGATCCGCGTCCTGACGGCGCCGATGCCGCACGTCCAGTCGGTCACGTGCCTGCTGATGATCGCGGCCGGCTCGCGCTACGAGACGCGCGAGACGAACGGGATCGCGCACTTCGCCGAGCACATGTTCTTCAAGGGGACGGAGCGGCGGCCGCGCGCGCGCGACATCACGAGCGCGGTCGACACGATCGGCGGCGAGGTCAACGCGTTCACGAGCAAGGAGTACACCGGCTACTACGTCAAGTGCGGCGCGGACGAGCGCGACACGGCGTTCGACGTCCTCCTCGACATGATCCGGCACTCGAAGTTCGAGGCCGAGGAGATCGAGCGGGAGAAGGGCGTGATCGTCGAGGAGATGAACATGTACTACGACACGCCGCGCGACTTCATCGGCGGCGCGTACGACTCCCTCCTCTACGGCGACCAGCCGCTCGGCTGGCACGTGATCGGGACGAAGGAGACGGTGCGCGCGGCCACGCGCGAGACGTTCCTCGAGTACCTCGACCGCTGGTACCAGCCGGAGCGCATCATCGTCGGCGTGGGCGGCCGGATCGAGGGCGACCTGATCGCGGACCTCGAGCGCATGCTCGGCGACCTGAGTGCCACGGACACGCCGGCCCCGGAGCCGGTCGTGGCGACGAACGGCACGGCGCCGAGGGTGGCGCTGCACACCAAGCAGTCGGACCAGGCGCACATCTGTCTCGGCGTCCGCAGCTACCCGCTCGTCCATCCGGACCGCTACGCCGTCCAGCTGATGACCACGATCCTCGGCGGCGGGATGTCGTCGCGCCTGTTCACCGAGGTGCGCGAGCGGCGCGGCCTCGCGTACTACGTCTTCGCCCTCAACAACGGGTACACGGATACAGGCTCGCTCTACTCGCAGGCCGGCGTGGACATCGACCGGATCGACGAGGCGATCACGACCATCGTCACCGAGCTGCGGCGGATGGCCGAGGAGCCCGTGCCGGCGGACGAGCTCGAGCGGGCGCGCAGCTCGGCGAAGGGCCGGTTCGTGCTCCAGATCGAGAGCCCGCAGGCGATGACGCTCTTCGGTTTGCGGCGCGCGGTGCTCGAGGGGGCGGCGACCGAGCCGGCGGAGGTGCTCGCCGGGCTCGACGCGGTCACCGCGGAGGACATCCAGCGCGTCTCGCAGGACCTCCTCACCGCGCAGCTGAACCTGGCGCTCGTCGGGCCCTTCGAAGACGCCGGGCGCTTCGAGCAGCTCCTGTCCTAGACCGTCTCCAACGCGTGCTCCAGCAGCTCGCGGTCCTCGTCGTCGGCGATCTGCCCAGCGCCCTCGCGCGCGAGCGCCAGGTGGCGCTCGGCCTCCTTGCGGTCGCCGGCGAGCGCATGCGCGCGGGCGAGCGCCTCGTACGCGAAGGGTAGGTCCCAGTCCTCCATGTCTCCCCGGCTGCACCAGTCGAGGCAGCGTCCGGCGTGGTGCAGGGCGGGCTCGGGGCGGCCGAGCACGGCGTAGACGCGCGAGCACTGCCACTCGCTGCGGGCGAAGTGCTTCGGCTCGCCGACCTGACGCCAGTGGTAGGCCGAGGCATGCGCGGCGTGGAGCATCAGTTCCTCCTCGTCCGGGCTCCGGTCGGCCTTCTCGAGCAGCGTCCAGACGAAGTTGAAGAGGTCGACTCCGAGCTGGCGATGGTCGACGTCCACTCCGGGAGCCTAAACGGAGAGGGCCGGGCTTTCGCCCGGCCCTCGTTCCGTTCCCCCCCGTTGCGGCTAGCCCGTGCGGGTGAGCTTCACCAGCAGGGAGCCGACATTGCCCGGATTCCTCCGGTCGGAGCCGAGCGTGACGAGCCCGAACCACGTCTCGCCGGCGTCCAGCGAGGGCTCGTTCCAGGCGAGCGTCACGTCGAACGTGCCGCCGGCGGGCACCGTCGCGGGCCCGGTCGCCGTCAGGTTCCCGGCGTCGGTGCCGGGCACCGTCGAGATCACGAGCGTGACGTCGTCCACCACCTGGCCGGTCAGCCAGTTCTGGACCATCACCCAGTACGTCCCGCCCTCGAGCTTCGTGACGCTGCACGACTCGAGCGCGATCTCCGAGGCGCTCCGGCAGACCTCCTCGGTCTCGTCCGCGGCCCCGTCGCCGTCGCTGTCGCGGCCGACGAAGAGGTCGAGGTCGTTCGAGGTCGTGTCCGTGATCGCGGCGGCCAGGAACTTCGAGCCCGCCGGGACGCTGACCAGGATCTCGAACGTGCCGCCGAGGCCGTCGTACGGCTCCAGCGGGGTCGGATCCTGGAGCAGCTGCCGCTCGCTGACAATACCCTCGGCCAGGCCGAAGACCTGCGTCGTCAGCTGCTTGATCTCGATGTTCGTCGAGACGCTGACCGTGTGCGTGCCCGACGTACTGTCCGTCTCGATGTCGACCGGCTGCGCGGTCCCGCCGGGCAGAACCGCCACCGGCAGGTGGGCGGCCGGAGCGCCCGTCCCCGAGAGGACGAGCTCGCCGAACAGCCACTTGCCGACCGGGGCGGCGACGGTGTTCGCCGTCACCGTCAACGTCGTCGACGCTCCCGGCCCGAGCGTGAACTTGCTCGGCTTCACGCTCAGCTTGACGCCGCGGGGAGCGGTCGCCTTCACCTTCCAGCTCGACTCGCCGGCGAGCGTGCTGCGGACGGTGCGCGTCCACGTGCACACGCCGGCGCACTCGGCCGACGCGAGGCTGGCGAGGTTCAGCGAGGACGGGTTGCCGCCCGCGGCCGGATCGGCCGCCAGGTAGTTGGCGGTGGTCTCGTTGAGGACGAGCCCGGCGAGGCCGGCCCGCGTCAGGTCGACGCGCCCGGCGCCGATGTCGAACGGGTCGGCCGGCGTCGTGCCGTCCTCCTTGAGCACGCCGCTCGTCTTGGCCGTCGTCATGATCGCCGACTGCACCTCGGCCGGCGTCCAGTCGGGATGCAGCGCGCGCACGAGCGCCGCCGCCCCCGCCGAATGCGGGCTGGACATGGAGGTGCCGCTGATGACGTTGTACTCGGCCGGCCCGGCCGGGTTGGTGGTCATCCAGGCGGCGAGGACGTCGACGCCCGGAGCGGTCACGTCGGGCTTGATGATGCCCGGAGCCGGCTTGTTCGGGCCTCGCGAGCTAAAGCTCGCCATCACGTCGCCGTTCGCGGCGCTCTCGTCGGCCGTCGTGCCGGCGATCGTGCCGGTGTGGCCGCTGCCCTGCGCCACCCACGCCTTCAGCGTCTCGCCGTCGGCGTAGCCGATGTGGACAGCGGGCAGCTCGTGCGTGTCGGCGATCGTCGAGTCGCCGCTCGCCGCGTCGTTGGCGAGCACCATGCCGCCGGCGCCGCCGACCTCCACGTTCCGGCCCTTCTCGACGCGCGGGTTGACTCCGCGGTCGCAGATGACGATCTCGCCGTCGAACGTCCCCGGGGCGAACGGAGCCCCGCAGAGGGCGTCGCCGTAGTCGCCGGCGTAGACGATCGTGGCCGGGCCGTAGCCGGCGGTGAAGCTCTTCCCGCTGATGTCTGCGGGAGCAGCGGCGCCGCCGCCCGACAGGCTGCCGATCGAGTTCGCAAACACCCGGTTGTGCGTGCTCGCGCCGATCGACATGAGCCACGGCGCGTTGGCCGGCGAGCCCACCGTCTCTGCGCCCGGCCCGCTGTTGCCGGCCGACGCGGAGACGAACACGCCTGCGTCACGCGCGCCGAGGAAGGACTCGGAGTCCGCGTCGTTCCACGGGTCGGTCGGGCCGCCGCCGATCGAGTAGTTGATGACGTCGACGCCGTCGGCGGTCGCCTGGTCGATTGCCGCCGTCAGGCTGGCGCCGAGGCAGCCCGCCGCGATGCAGGCCTTGTAGGTGATGATGTTCGCGTGCGGTGCGACCCCGGAGATGTTCCGGGTGAGGCTGATCGTGGGCGCGACCAGCGTCGCCGCGTGGGCGTTGCCCGCGGTCGTCGAGGCCGTGTGGCTGCCGTGGCCGTTGTCGTCCACGGGCGACGTTCCGGTGAAGTCGTAGACGCCGATCAGCTTGTCGTTGCAGAACGGCGCTCCGAGCACCGGGTCGCAGAGGCCGAAGAAGCGGCCCTTGGGATTCGAGTGGTCGTAACCGTCTCCGCCCACGTCCGCGAAGGACGGGTGGTCGTGGTTGACGCCGGTGTCGATGATGCCGACGACCACGCCCTCGCCCTTCGTGGCGCTGCCGCCGCCGTTGCCGCTCCAGACGGCCGGTGCGCCGATCCACGTCGGCCCGACGTCGGTCTGGACCTGGCGGGTGAAGTCCTTCTGCACGTCCGCGACGCCCGGCATGCCGGCGACGGCCTTCGCCTCGGTCTCCGTGAAGCCGGCGGCGAAGCCGTTGAACGCATAGCGGTACGTGAACTGCGTCGAGACCGAGCGGCCGAGGGCGATGCTCATCGCCGTCTTGACCGCCGAGTGCCTCGAGCCGAGATACGAGAGGTAAGCCTTGCTCGCCGCGCTCGACGGGTCGAGCTTGACCTGCCCGCTGGCGGCCGGGTTCGTGGCCGCGAGCCCCGCGATCCCGCCGGTGTAGCTGGCGAGCGGCGGATCGGCAAGCTGGACGATGTACGTGTCCGTGGCGGCTGCCGTGCTCGTCTGCGCGCCGGCCGTCATCACGGCCAGGCCCAGGGCGACGGCGAGCACGACCACGGCGCTCACTGTGCGTCTCACGTGTTTGTTCTCCCCCCTAGTAGGTAGCAACCGAGCCCCAATGGAGCGGGGGCATTCTAGGCACCGAATTCACACCTTCGGGTACCAAGATCGCGCGATTTCCACGCGCCTTGGAGATGGACAAAAGCTAGGGGAGATTTCGGCGGCTTCTCCGCGCAAGCTACCAGCCGAATTGCCTGACTGATTTATCAGTCAATGCAGGCCGAGCCGGCCCTGGCGGCCGCGTCTCGGCGAGAGCCTTGCCCGGTCCCTGGTCGGCAGGCCAGTTAGCACCTTCCCCGGCGCTGCCCGTCAGGGTGCTTTCGACCCGGACCGTCGACCGCTGTCTACCAGGCCGGCCGGACGACTCCTGCCGCGCGCAGGACGCGCGCTCCCAGCTCGACCGAGGCCGAGAGGCGGACCGCATCGGGCCGGTAGGTGAGCACGACCACGATCTTCGGCCCCGTTGCCGTGTAGACGATCGCGGCCGTGTGGCGCACGGTGTTGGTCCAGCCGTGCTTCTGCGCGGCAGGGCCGGGCGGCCGCAGCACGCCGGCGTTGTCGCCGGTGCGGGAGCTCGACAGCAGCAGCGCGAGCCCGACGCGCGCCTCGTGGCGCGAAAGCCGCGTGCGCCTGGCCGCGTCCGGCTGGCCGAGGGCTGCAGCCTGGAGGACGTAGAGGATGCGGCCGGCGTCACGCGCCGTCGTCCGGCGGTAGGTCAGGACGGGCAGCGGCTTTGGCGTGTCGGCCGCGACCGAGGTGCCGAGCCGGTAGTCGCCGGTGTAGGTGCTGGAGGTGGCGCCGACCCGGTGGAGGACGCCCTGGATGACCCCTGGGCCACCCAGCCGCGCGACCAGCCGGTTCGTCGAGTCGTTCGCCGACCAGGTGGTCATGTTCCAGATGTCCCGCCAGGCGTCGGAGCGCTCCGGCCGCGGGCCCCAACGGTCGAGGGCGGCGATCAGCACCGCCAGCTTCACGACCGAGGCCGCCGGGAACGGCGTGTCGGAGTTCCAGCCCGCCGCGCTGCCGGTGCGAAGGTCGTGCACCCAGAGGCCGGCCCAGCCGTCGTAGGAGCGGCCGAGCTCGGCGAGGCGCGCGGCGAGGGCGCCGTCGCGACTACGGCGGGGAAGCGCCTGCCCGGCGCTCGAGGGCAGCAGCCACGCTCGGGGGGCGGCGACCGTTGCTCCCCGATCGAAGCGGATGCGCACCTCGTAGCGCGCCGGCGACCGCCTCACCGAGAAGCTCACCTTCGGGCCGAGCACCGGCTTCGTCGCGATCCGCCGCCCGCCGACGAAGAGCGCCGCCTGGGTCGCGCCCGCGGGCGCCTTGGCCACCACCCGGCCGAAGAACGCCTCGTCGGCCTTCGGAATCGCCGGCTCGCCGGCCACGGCGACCGCCACCGCGAGGACTGCGGCCGCGATCACTCGTCGCCCTTCTCGGCCTCCGCTCGCGTCTTGATCTCCTCGACCACGGTCGGGTCGGCGAGGGTGGTCGTGTCCCCGAGCGGCCGCTCGTCGGCCACGTCCCGGAGCAGGCGGCGCATGATCTTGCCGCTGCGGGTCTTCGGCAGCTCGGGCGTGAAGACGACGTTGGCGGGCTTGGCGATCGGGCCGATCTTGCGCGCGACGTGGTCGCGCAGCACCTCCATCGCCTCGACCGACGGCTCCTGGCCGCCCTTCAGCGTCACGTAGGCGACGATCGCCTGGCCGGTGACGGGGTCGCTGCGGCCGCAGACGGCGGCCTCGGCCACGGAGGGATGGTCGACGAGCGCGCTCTCGACCTCGATCGTCGAGATCCGATGGCCGGAGACGTTCATGACGTCGTCGACGCGGCCCAGCAGCCAGAAGTCGCCGTCCTCGTCGAGCCGCGCCCCGTCGCCCGCGAAGTAGACGCCCTCGAAGCGCGACCAGTAAGTCTCCACGTAGCGCTCGTGGTCGTTGTGGATCCCGCGCAGCATCGCGGGCCAGGGGCGGCGGAGGACGAGATAGCCGCCCGCGCCGGGCGGGACCTCGTTCCCCTGGTCGTCGAAGACGGCGGCGTCGACGCCGGGGAACGGCCGCGTCGCCGAGCCCGGCTTCGTCGTCGTCACCCCCGGCAGCGGCGTGATCAGGATCATCCCGGTCTCCGTCTGCCACCACGTGTCGACGATCGGCGTGCGATCGCCGCCGACGTGCTCGCGGTACCACATCCAAGCCTCGGGGTTGATCGGCTCGCCGACGGAGCCGAGGAGCCGCAGCGAGGAGAGATCGTGCTGCTTCGCGTGCTCAGGCCCCCACTTCATGTGCGCGCGGATCGCGGTCGGGGCCGTGTAGAGGATCGTGACGCCGTAGCGCTCGACGATGTCCCACCAGCGGTCCTGCCGCGGGAAGTCGGGCGTCCCCTCGTAGATCACACCGGTCGCCGCGTTGCAGAGCGGCCCGTAGACGATGTAGCTGTGGCCGGTGACCCAGCCGACATCGGCCGCGCACCAGTAGACGTCGCTCTCGGGCTTGAGGTCGAAGATGTAGTGGTGCGTCGCCGCGGTGCCGACGAGGTAGCCGCCGGTGGTGTGGACGATGCCCTTCGGCTTGGCCGTGGTGCCGCTCGTGTAGAGCAGGTAGAGGAGATCCTCGGAGTCCATCGGCTCGGGCGGACATTTGGAGTCGTCCGTCGCGACCTCGTCCCACCAGACGTCGCGCCCTTCCGTCCAGCCGACGTCGCCGCCCGTCCGGCGGAGGACGACGACGGCGCGGACGCCGGGGCTCGAGGCGAGCGCGTCGTCGGCGTTCGCCTTCAGCGGAACGCGCTGGCCGCGCCGCCAGCCCTCGTCCTGGGTCACGAGCACCTCGCAGCCCATGTCGTTGAGCCGGTCGGCGAGCGACTCGGCCGAGAAGCCGCCGAAGACGACCGTGTGGGGCGCCCCGAGGCGCGCGCAGGCGAGCATCGCCACCGGGAGCTCGGGGACCATGCCCATGTAGATCCCGACCGCCGTCCCCTTCTTCACGCCCAGCGCCTTGAGCGCGTTCGCGAAGCGGACGACGTCGGTCTGGAGCTCGGCGTAGGTGATCGTGCGGCGGTCGTCCGCGGGCTCGCCCTCCCAGAAGTAGGCGACACGCTCGCCGAGCCCGCTCTCGACGTGGCGGTCGACGCAGTTGTAGGCGACGTTGAGCTTGCCGCCGAGGTACCAATTCGCGTAGGGGAGCTCCCACTCGTAGAGCTCGGTGAAGGGCTCGAACCAGGTCACGCGCTCGCGTCCCTCTCCCTCCCAGAAGTCCTCGAAGCTGCGCTCGTAGATCTCCGGCTTGGCGTTCGCCTGGGCCGCGAACTCCGGGTCGGGCGGGTAGCGCCGCTCCTCGAGCAGCATCGTCTCGATGGCGGTCATGAGAAGCCGTACGGAAAGTCGGTCAGGTTCTCGCAGCCGTCCGCGGTGACGAGGACGAGGTCCTCGAGCCGGCAGCCGCCGTAGCCCGAGCGGTAGAGGCCGGGCTCCACGGCCACGACGTCCCCGGCGACCAGCGGCTCGCCGCTGCGGCCGAGCGACGGCGCCTCGTGCACCTCGAGGCCGACCCCGTGGCCGAGGGAATGGAAGAAGCCGTCGACGAGCACCTCGCCCGGCTCCTTGGAGAGCTGCGTCTTGTGACCGTGCTCCTGGAAGAGGTCGCAGACGAGGCGGTGGAGCTCGGCGCCGGGGATGCCGGGCTGGATCGCCGCGAGCGCCAGGTCGAGCCCCTCCTTGCACAGCCGGTGCCACTCCACGAGCTCGTCGGAGGGCTCGCCGACGACGAACGTGCGCGTCATGTCGGCGTAGCAGCCGCTGGCGCGGTCGCGCGGGAAGAGGTCGATGACGACGGGCTCGCCGGCGGCGATCGGCCCCGAGCCGGCCTCGTGGCCGATCGCGCTCTGCGCGCCGTGGGAGACGATGATCTCGTCGGCGATCGCGTCGTGCTCGCCGAAGACGCGCTCGATCGCGGCGCGGATCTCCTCGCTCGTCACGCCTTCCGCCAGCAGCTCCTTCGCGGCGCGCATCCCCGCCTCGCAGGCCTTCTGGGCACGCCGGATCCCTGCCAGCTCGGCCTCGGTCTTGACCCGCCGGCGCGCTACGAAGAGGTCGCGCTCCGGGACGACCTGGACGCCGCTCTGCCAGAGCTTCTGCGCGAGCCCGAGCGGGAAGGTCCAGGGCGCGACCGCCTCGCTGATCCCGAACTGCTCGCACGCGGTCGCCCAAACCTCGAGCTCGGCGAGGTCGCGGTGCATCCCGCCCGCGAGCAGCTCGTCGATGCCGAACTCCTCCATCGCGTGCACCTCGAGCCCAGGCTCGGCCTGGCGCACGCGCGCGACCTCGAGGGCGGAGACGACGACGTGCCGCGAGCCGTTGCTCTCCGCGTACAGGAACGGGTCGGGCACCGCGACGGGCACCTCGTGGCGCAGCTCCGGCGAGCGCATGGTGTCGCCGTGGATGAGCACGTCGGCCATCGCGGCGAGTCTATGCACGCCGGCAGGTGCTGTGATACTCGGGCGATGCTGCGCGCGCCCGGGGTCGCCGTCGTCGCTCTCGCCGTGGCCCCCTCGGCGAGCGCGGCGCTCCCGCGCGCGACCGGACAGGCCGTATCACGCCGCGACGACTCGTTCCGTAGACAACCGAATATCGTTTGATTCACGGTTCATAACGCCTTGCGTGTCAGGCTCTCCCCTGCACAGGCAGTGGGTGCGAGCTGTTGCCCGGCCGAGCTTGTTCAACTGAGCTATTTCGTAGTAGGTTCGCTTTCGTAGTAAGTTCGCACCGTGGAGTCGTTGAACGGCTGCCTCCGCCACCCTCGGCCACGTCGATCGAGGGTTGGACTTCTCCCGACTGGACGATGCGGTCCCGTCCCCCGTGGACCGGGAGAAGCTGCCGGGGGTGAAAACACTTGACGGCTCCTCGGGTTCTGCCGGTCGTCGCCCGAGGGGCTCTCAGCGCGACGCTGATCGCTGCTGCGGTGATCGTCGGAGGCGCAGTCGCTGCGCCGGAGAA
Organism: Gaiellaceae bacterium; assembly: GCA_040902725.1. GTDB lineage: Bacteria > Actinomycetota > Thermoleophilia > Gaiellales > Gaiellaceae > JACVRU01. Next base: position 293,268 of record JBBDWU010000038.1, read on the forward strand.
TCGCGCGGACTCGCGCGCTCAAGCGGACGCCATCATGAGCATGAACTACGGGGCGTTCATCGCACTCAAGAACGATACGGCAGCACGGCCGACAGCCTTCGACTGGAGCTCAGACGGGTGCAGCGGGGTACCAATACTTAGGGAGCTGTACAGCAATCTCTTCAATCGGCCGTGCCAGATGCACGACTTCGGCTATCGCAACTACGGCAACTGGCTACGTCTCGGAAGGAATGAGGAAACGCGTTCCTGGATCGACGATCGCTTCGAATCGGAGATGGTCCGGCTCTGCAACAACAGCTTCACCCGCTGGTGGCAGAAGGCGAACAAGGTCGCGTGCGTCCTGCAAGCTGGCGCCGTCTGGACGTTTGTCCGGACGAACTGGCTGGCGCGCCAAGCCTTCTACGGGTTGAAAGTCGCTCCGCCGCCGCCGCCAACATCAGGACCAGCCCCAGCGCCGACGCCGACCCCAACGCCAACGCCAACGCCCCCGCCAACACCTGGCCCGACACCGACCCCGGCGCCGGCGCCCGCGCCTGGGCCGAGCGTGCCCCCGGGAGCAGTATTGACGATCAGCCGGGGTGGATCCATCGGCGGCGGCAAGTCATCGATCAACGTGTCGGCGAGAGGGCTGCGGGCGAATACGAGCTTCGCCGTCGGCTGCTGGGAGACGTCGGATCCGTCTGGCAACGGCGGCTCGCAGGTGGCGAGCTTCTCGTTCACCAGCGACGCGTCGGGGAACTGGAACGGCTCTGGCTGCGCGACCGTCACTTCGGCGTACACGAATTTGCGGATCGGCCCCAACCTGATCTGGTCGAACACGCTCGCGCCGATGGCCGCGACTCCGCCACCGCCTCCGCCGTCCCCTGTTGCGACTATGGGCAAGGGGCCAGCAGCGCCGTCGGGCTACTGGTACGTAATCACGCTGAGCCGCTACCCCGCGAACGCGTCGATCTCGGTGACCTGTCGGGATAGCGTCGATCCAGGCGGATTCCGAACGTTCACGGCTAGCACGAGTGGCTCTGGCTCATACTCCTCGGGGGGCCAGTGCTATTCCGGCGACCGTGGCGACCACTGGTTCACAACGGCCTCACCGACGGTGTCCTCGAACCGGGTCAACTGGTAATCGCCAGCGCGTCACTTCGCGGACGCGACCGCGAATCGTTTGCGTGGGTCTCACGGGCAAGCTCGGCGCCGTGTTCTCCTGTGACGAGCCCGTGACCCCGGGCGATCCGGACGAAATAGATCTCGCGCCAGTCGCGGAAGGGCATCCTCAGCCTGGATCTCTTCCCCCGAAACCAAAGCACCACGTTCGAGTTATCGCTCGGCTAATGAGGAACCCGTGAAGATCGGGTCGTGAGCCCAGGTGGGCAGCTTGCTGCCTGGTCGACGCGCGGCAGCGGATACATAGACTCAGAGGCGTGGAGCAGGCGCTCGAGCGGGCCCAGGAGCTGATCGCGAGCTACGACGACGAGCTGCGTCGCGAGCTGCCTCGCGGGGCCGAGATCTTCGACGCGCACACGCACCTCGGCAGCGACATCGACGGCATGACCGGGCAGTTCGAGGAGCTGCTGGGGACGATGGAGCGCTACGGGACCGCGCGCTCGTTCATGTTCTGCCTCGACGAGCCCGACCGCGAGCCCGGCTTCCAGGCCCCGAACGACCGGACGCTGGAGCACGCGGAGCGCAGCGACGGCCGGCTGATCCCGTTCGTCCGGCTCGACCTGACCGCCGACCCGATCGGCGAGGCCGCCCGCTGCCTCGACCGCGGCGCCCGCGGGATCAAGCTCCACCCGCGCGCGCAGAAGTTCATGCTCACCGACGAGCGGCTCGCGCCCATCTTCGCGATCGCGGCCGAGCGCAGCGTCCCGATCCTGATCCACGGCGGCCGCGGCCTGCCGCCGATCGCGGACGACCTGGCGCGCCTCGTCGAGGCCTACCCCACCGTCCAGCTGATCATCGCCCACGCCGGCATCGCCGATCTCGCGGGGCTCGCCGGCCTGCTCGCGGGCAAGGCGGGCGTCTTCTTCGACACCTCCGTGTGGAGCCCGCTCGACCTGCTCGACCTCTTCCGCCTCGTCCCGCCCGAGCAGATCCTTTACGCCTCGGACTACCCCTACGGCCAGCAGCCGGCCTCGCTGCTGCTCTCCGTCAAGGCGGCCAAGCTCGGCGGCTTCGACGAGACCCAGCTGCGGGCGATGCTGTGGGACAACGCCGCCGGCATCGCCGCGGGCGAGCCTCCGCCGGATCCGACCACTCCGACGGGCAGCGAGACCTTCTCCCAGCCGCTGACCTTCGCGCGCATCCACCAGTACCTCTCGATGGCGACGCCCCTGCTCTGGACGCGCCAGACCGACACGGTCGGCGTCCTCGGCCTCGCGCTCAACGCCTGCTACGAGCCGAACGGCGGGCACCAGCTCCAGACGGAGCAGATCAAGGAGCTGCTGCTCGCGGCGCGCGACATCTGGCGCGGCCTGCCCGAGATCGAGGAGGAGGGCGAGAAGATCGTGGCCGCGCGCGCCACCTTCCGCCTCGTCCACATCGCCGACATCCTGGCGGTGACGACCGGTGCTTGAGTTGTCGATCAACGGCGGCGCCTACGAGAGCCGCGCCGAGGTCGGCAAGACGCTGCTCGAGGTGCTGCGCGACGAGCTCGGCCTGACGGGGACGAAGCTCGCCTGCGGCGAGGGGCATTGCGGCGCCTGCACGGTGCTACTCGACGGCGCGCCGGCGCTCTCCTGCATCACGCTGGCCCACACCGTCGGCACGCGCGACGTGACGACGATCGAGGGGCTGCGCGACCATCCGCTGGTCGGCGCCTTCGTGCGCGCGGATGCGCTCCAGTGCGGCTTCTGCACGCCCGGGCAGATCGTCTCGGCCGTCGCGCTCGTCGAGGCGAACCCGTCCCCGAGCCGCGACGAGATCCGGCACCGGATGGCCGGCAACATCTGCCGCTGCGGCGCCTACCCCCGCATCGAGGAGGCGATTCTCGCGTGGCGCGGCTGATCAAGACCGAGAAGGAGGTCGAGGGCCGCTACGAGGAGACGTGGGTCGTCGTCGAGGAGGACGTGCTCGACCAGTGGCCCGCGGGGCCGCTCGAGGTCGTCGGCCGCGACGCCGAGCGCATCGACGGGCTCGAGCGCGCCCGCGGCGAGGCGCTCTACACCGCCGACCTGAAGCTCCCCGGAATGCTCCACGCCGCGGTGCTGCGCAGCCCTTACGCGCGCGCGCACGTGAAGCGGATCGACCTGGAGCCCGCGCTGGCGGCGCCGGGCGTGCGCGCGGTCGCCGGGCCGGGCGACGTCCACGTCCTCACCGACTCGCCGGGCTATCCCGGCCAGGCCGTGGCCGCCGTCGCCGCGGAGACCTTCCACCAGGCCCGCGAGGCCGTGAAGCTGATCGACGTGGAGTGGGATGTGCTCGAGCCGCTGCTCGACCCGGAGGAGGCGATCGCCCGCGGCGAGCTCGTCGAGGAGCCGCGCCGCTACGAGCGCGGCGACCTGGAGCGCGGCCTCGCCGAGGCGGACGTGGTCGTCGAGGCCGAGTACCGCACGCAGACGCTGCTCCACAACTCGATGGAGACGCACCAGTCGATCTGCCGCTGGCACGGCGACGGCAAGCTCGACGTCTACATCTCGACGCAGTTCATCTGGGGCGTGCGCGACTCGGTCGCGAGCCAGCTGGGGCTGAACCCGGACGACGTCCGCGTCGTATGCGAGTTCATGGGCGGCGGCTTCGGCTCGAAGAACGGCCCGGGCGACTACACGTACATCGGCGCCGAGCTGGCGAAGCGCAGCGGCCGGCCGGTCAAGTGCGCGCTCACGCGGCGCGAGGAGAACACGGCCACCGGCAACCGGAACGCGACGATCCAGCGGCTGGTCGCCGGGGCGAAGGCCGACGGGACGCTGACCGCGCTCGGCGGCGACTACGTGAACGCGGTCGGCTGGGCGGGCTTCTCGCCGATGACGGGCGGGCCGATGCAGTACCTCTACGCCTGCGACAACGTGCGGGTGGTGGAGCACGGCGCGAAGCTGAACACGCCGCCGAACGCGGCGTTCCGCGCCCCCGGGTTCGTGGAGGGCACGTTCGGGCTGGAATGCATCCTCGACGAGCTCGCCGCGAAGCTCGGCGTCGACCCGCTCGAGCTGCGCCGCCTCAACTACGCGGACGACGACGCCGACGGCCGCTCCTACTCCTCCAAGAACCTCGCGGAGTGCTACCGGCTCGCGGAGCCGCACTGGGCGCGGCGGGACGACGTGCACGCCCGCAGCGAGGGCCAGTGGAAGCGCGGCATCGGCCTGGCGAGCCAGGTCTGGTTCGGGGGCGGCGGGCCGCCGTCCTACGCGTGGGTGCGAATCGGTGCGGACGGGCGCGCGACCGTGGTGACGGCCATGCAGGACATCGGCACCGGCTCGCGCACGGCGATGGCTCAGATCGCGGCCGAGGAGCTCGGGCTGCCACTCGACCGCGTGGACGTCGTCCTGGGCGATTCCGCGCGCGGGCCGTACGCGTCCATCTCCGCCGGCTCGTCGACGATCCCGAGCATGGGCCCCGCGGTGCGCTCGGCGGCCGCCGACGCGGGGCGGCAGCTGCTGGAGATCGCCGCGCAGCGCTACGACAAGGAGCAGCGCGTGCTCTCGCTGAAGGGCGGCAACGTCGTCTCGCAGGACGGCGGCTCGTGGCCGCTCGCCGGCCTCTGCGAGCTGCTCGGCGACGGCCAGATCCTCGGCAGCGGCGCGCGCGGGCCGAACCCGACCGGCATGCGCATCCTGACCTTCGGCGTCCAGGTCGCCGAGGTGGCGGTGGACGTCGAGACCGGCGAGGTGCGGGTGGAGCGCGTCGCCGCGATCCACGACGTCGGCCGCATCGTCAATCCGCTGGGCGCGCGCAGCCAGGTGGAGGGCGGCATCGTGCAGGCGATCGGGCACACGCTCTCGGAGGACCGGCTGATCGATCCTCAGACGGGCATCGTGCTGACGCAGACGCTCGACGCCTACCGGATGCCGACGATCGCGGACGTGCCCGAGATCGTCGCCGAGTTCGTCGACGAGCCCGACAAACACCTGACGAACCTCGGGTCGAAGGGGCTCGGCGAGCCGCCGATCATCCCGACCGCGGCCGCGATCGCCAACGCGATCCGCGATGCAACCGGGGCCGACGTTCGCTCCGTGCCCGTGACCCGCGAGGAGATGTTGAGGGCCCTCAGGGAGGCTCGCGTTGGAGCTATACCGGCCTAGTACCGCCCTCGACGCCGCCAACGCGCTCGGGAACGGGTCGGTGGCGCTGGCGGGAGGCACCGAGCTGGTGCCGCTACTGCGGGACGGCCTCGTGCGCGCCGAGCGGCTCGTCCACCTCGCCGACGCGGTCCCGCGCGGGGTCGACGGGACGCGCATCGGCGCTGGGACGACCTTGGCCGAGCTGGAAGTCGACCCGCAGATCCCGGCCGCGCTGCGCGAGGCCTGCCGGCTGGCCGCCTCGCCTCAGCTCCGCGCGATGGGGACGATCGGCGGCAACCTGCTCCAGGCGACGCGCTGCTGGTACTGGCGGCTCGACTTCCCTTGCCGGCTCCACGGCGGCGACACGTGCCACGCACGGCAGGGCGTGCACCGCGAGCACGCGATCTTCGGCAACGACTTCTGCGCCTCGGCACATCCTTCCGATCCCGCAGCGGCGCTGGTCGCGCTCGGGGCGACGCTGATCACGGACCGGCGCGAGCTGCCCGTCCTCGACCTCTACCGGCTGCCGACGGAGGACGACCGCGAGCTGACGACGCTCGAGCCAGGCGAGCTGATCCTCGAGCTGGACGTCCCGGCGCCCGAGGCGAGCGTCTACCTGAAGGCCATGGACCGGCAGCGCTGGTCGTTCCCGATCGTGGGGGTGGCGGCAGCGCGGTTCGCGGACGGCGTGCGGCTGGCGCTCTCGGGCGTCGCGCCGATCCCCTGGCCGCTCGACTCCGAGGAGGCGCTCGACGCGGCCACGCCGCTGCCCGGAACGGCGTACAAGGTCGAGCTCGCCCAAGCGCTCGTGCGCCGGGCGCTCGCCGCCGTATGAGACGCGCCGCGTCTCTGCTCGTCGCCTTCGCGCTCGCCGGCTGCGGCGGTGACGAGGCGGCCGCGCCGCCGGCGACGACGGCGACCGACGACACATCGGGCTGCGGCCAGGTCGAGGAGCCGCAGCCCCGTCCCGAGGGGACGTTGGAGGCACCGACCGAGCTGCTGGACGCCGCCATCGTCTACCGCGTTCGCGTTGAGACGAGCTGCGGCCCGTTCACGATCACGCTCGATCCCACAGACGCGCCGCGCGCCGCAGCGTCCTTCGCCGCGCTCGTCGAGGACGGCTTCTACGACGGCACGGTCTTCCACCGCATCATCCCCGGCTTCGTGATCCAGGGCGGCGATCCGTTGGGCACCGGCTTCGGCGGCCCCGGTTACACGACCGTCGACCCGCCGCCCGCCGGCACGACCTACCCGCGTGGCGTCGTCGCGATGGCGAAGGGCGGGAGCGATCCCGCCGGCACGGCGGGCAGCCAGTTCTTCGTGGTGACCGTGGACGCGCCGCTGCCGCCCGACTACGCCGTGATCGGCCGCGTGACCGAGGGGATGGACGCGGTGGAGCTGATCGAGGCGCTCGGCGACCGGACGACGGAGCTGCCGAGCCGGCCGGTCGTCGTCGACCGGATGACGCTCGAGACGGGGTGATCTGGGCGGTCGTCCTGGCGGCCGGCGCCGCGACGCGCTTCGGGTCGCCGAAACAACAGTTGCTCCTGCCGCCGGTCCTGGAGCACGTGCGGGCGAGCGCGGTGGACGACGTTCTCGTGGTGCTCGGGGCGCACGCGGTCGAGACGGACGCCCGCACGGTCCAGTGTGACGAGTGGGAGCGCGGGATCGGCGCGTCGCTGAGCTGTGGCCTCGCGGCGCTGCCGGAGGAAGCGGAGGCCGCGGTGGTCGTGCTCGTCGACGGGCCCGACCTGGCGCCGGAGGCGATCGACCGCGTGATCGACGTGTGGCAGGAGAGCGGCGCCGAGGTCGTGGCAGCGACCTACGGCGGCGTGCGCCTGCATCCGGTGCTGCTGACGCGCGCAGCGTGGGACCGGGTCCCGGACGAGGGCGCACGCCAGCTCCCCGCCCTGCTCGTCCCGTGCGACGACCTCGGCGCCCCCGGCGACGTCGACCGGCCCGACGATGTTCACGCCTGAGCGGCGCGCAGGTACCACGGTGTTGCGACCCACCTCCGGTCGGTCGTTGATCCTAGGGATGAGCAATACGCAGCGGCGCGATATCCAGAGTCATCCCGTCACGGCGAAGGCGTATGAGCAAGTTTGCGAGTCTGGAAACGCCCAGCTCACGGTCCACGAGCCAGTCCCGGAGACCTCTGACTTCTGGAAAAACAGCGCTCCATCAGCCCACTCCCACTCGAGAGTCGTTCCGTAGCGCGTATACGGCGGATCCCAATCGAAGCTGAATGCGGGCCAATAAGTGCCATTCGGAGCCCTGAGGGTTGTGCTTACTAGGATGCCGGATGGTGGTGCTTTGCTGATCTCCACAACTGCAACGTAGTCGCGGCCGCGGTGCGCTAAGA
>JBBDWU010000039.1:0-2622 GCA_040902725.1 Gaiellaceae bacterium
CGGCCGTGCTGAACGGCAGCGGGATCGACGCCTCGATCCACGAGGGTGAGAACAGTCAGTTCGACGTGCTCCGAGACGGCGAGCTCCTCTACTCGAAACAGCGAGCAGGGCGATTCCCGGAAGAAGACGAGATCCTCGACCTGCTGAGGTGAGTGCCGAGCTCGACGTCGAGCAGCTGCAGACGACGAAGAGCGAGAAGCTGCTCGCGCTCGTGCTCGCCGTCTTCCTGCTGATCGGCGGCATCTGGGCCTATCAGGAGATCGACGACAAGGTTCGCTCGGCGATCCCCGCGGCGAAGCCGACCCCGGCCGAGCAGAAGGCGCTCCGGACGCTCGAGCGGGCGCTGCAACAGCGCTTTCTCGCGGACGGGCGCGTGCAGACCGCGCGCGCGGAGCTGGAGCTGCGGCGCGAGGCCTACCGGACGGCGCTCGACGCCGGCGAGCCGGCCGGCGCGCTCCGCACGCGCTACCGCGCGGCCGAGTCCCAGTTCGAGCGGGCGGGCGAGGCGCGGCAGGCGGCGGGACGGGCGGAGCAGGCGGCGCGGCCGGCGGCAAACGCCGCACAGCGGCGGATCGATCGCGACGCGAACGAGCGGCGCGACCGCCAGGAGCTCGTCACCTTCCTCCTCCGCACCGGCGCCGCGCTCATCTTCCTGCTCGCGGGCTACCTGCTGCTGACGCGGCTCCGCGACAAGAGCTCGCGCTGGTTCCCGCTCTCGGCGTCGGTCGTCCTCTTCGCAACCGTCTTCGCGTTCGTCGTCGCGGTCGACTACCTGACCGACTACTTCGACCCCTTCGACGCGGGCATCCTGCTCCTCTCGCTGCTCGGCGTGGCAGCGACGCTCGTCGCCTTCTGGCTCTTGCAGCGCTACCTCGCCCGGCGACTGCCGCGCCGTCGTGTGCGCCGCCACCAGTGCCCGCACTGCGGCTTCCCGGTCGCCGACAACGAGCGGTGCGAGGGGTGTGGCCGAGAGGTGCACGCCGCCTGCACCCACTGCGGCGCTCTCCGCAGGGTCGGCGCCCCGTTCTGCGGCGCATGCGGACGAGCCTAGGCCGGTTGAGTCCTAAGCGCCGCTGAAGCGCGGCGGACGCTTCTCGAGGAACGCGGCGACGCCCTCGGCGAAGTCGGCGCTGCCGGTGGCGAGCTGCTGCAACTCCGCCTCGAGCTGGAGCTGCTCGTCGAGCGACGCGTCGTAGGCATGGTCGAAGAGGCGCTTCGTCATCCCGATCGCCCGCGTCGGCAGCTCGGCGTAGGCGGCCGCGAGCTCGGCCGCGCGGCCCCCGAACGCACCGGCCTCGACGACCTCAGAGACGAGCCCCCAGGCGTGCGCCTCGGCCGCGGTCAGCTTCCGGTTCGAGGTCATCCACTCGAAGGCTCGCGCGAAGCCGAGCAGGCGGTGGACGAACCACGATCCACCCGAGTCCGGCACGAGCCCGATCGCGATGAACCCGGGCACGAAGGTGGCGGCATCGGAAGCGATCCGGATGTCGCACGCGGCCGCGAGCGAGAGGCCGGCGCCGGCGCACGGACCGTTGACGGCGGCGATCACGGGCTTCTCGAGCCCCCGGATCAGGCGGATGTTCGGGTGGTAGGTCTGCTCGAGCCGCTCGCGAATCGAGCCGGGCATCTCCTGGAACTCCTTCAGATCCTGGCCGGAGCAGAAGCCGCGGCCGGCGCCGGTGATCACGACCGCGCGCACGGAGGCGTCCGCCGCTTCCTCCAGCGCGGCACGGAGGGCGGCGTGGAGCGCCGCGTTGAAGGCGTTGAAGACCTCCGGGCGGTTGAGGGTGATCGTCAGCACCGCCCCCTCGCGCGCGGTCAGCACCTCGCTCATGGGCCGACCCTAACGACTCAGGCGAACAGGGCGCGCACGCCGTCGATCGCCTGCGGCGCCAGCCGGTAGAACGAGAACGTCCCCCGCTTCTCTCGCTCCAGTAGCCCGATGTCGAGCAGCCGCTTCAGGTGGTAGCTGACGGTGGACTGGCTCAAGCCCAGCTCGGGCTCGAGATCGCAGACGCAGCACGCTTCCCCCGCTCGGAGCAGCGCGCTGACGATCCGCACCCGCGTCGGATCCCCCAGAGCGGCGAAGACCGAGGCGAGCCCGGCCGCTTCGCTCTCCTGCAGATCGGTGGCGAGCGGGGTGCAGCAGGCGATCCCGGCCGGGGTCTGGAGCACGGTGAGCTGCTTCACGGGCCTAGTATATCGAAGGGTCTCGATGTATAGTCAATCGACATCTCTCGATGAAAGGAGGCGTGCGATGTCTGGATGTTGCGAAGGCGGCGACTGCTGCGACGGCACCGACGACTGCTGCGACGGCACCGACGACTGCTGCTGACAACGCGTCCCTTTCGGACCTGTGGGGTCCTGGCCCCGACAGGTCCGAAAGGGGCGGTCAGCGGTCGAGGAACCTGCGGATCGCGCCCTGCGCCTCGTCGCCCAGCATCGAGAGCGAGAGCCAGTCGCGCGCGTGGCCGACGGTCTCGTGCCAGGAGATGTCGCGCCACCAGTTGAGCTGCTGCTTGGCGTAGCGCGTCGTCTCCGGGAGCTTGGCCGCGAGCTTCGCGACCACCTCGTCCACCTTCGCGTCGAGCTCGGCGGCCGGCACCGCCCAGTTGACGAGAC
>JBBDWU010000040.1:0-2615 GCA_040902725.1 Gaiellaceae bacterium
AGCTCGAACGGCAGCGCGATCTCGCGGAACAGGTCTGCCGCGGCGGCGAATCCGGCGCCCGTCGTCGCCGCGTCGCCACGAAGCGCCGCACGGCGCGCGCCGAAGTGCGCGCCGATCGCACGGAGAGAGCGAGTCAGCTCGCCCGGGGGCAGGCTCTCGATCGGCTCGAGCAGCTCGTCCACCTTGACCTCGTTGCCGAGCGCGAACGCGGCGTCGAGGGCGACGATCAGCGCCAGCCGGACCGCCGGGTGCACCGAGCCGCGAGCGGGGCGCCGGGCGAGCACGCCTTCGGCCGTCGCGAGCGCTTCGGCGAACCGCTGCTCACCGAGGAGGACGAGCGACTCGACCCCACCCTGAATGGCGTGGCTTTGGGCGTCGCCGGCGCGCCACTTCTGCGACGCGAACGCGTCCCGTGCCTCGGCGACACGTCCGGTGTGGACGAGCGGGAGGATGAGGCGGCTCCGGATGGCGATGCCGAGCTCGTCGAGACCGGCCGCCTCGTCGCGGCTCAACTCCTCGGCCTCGATGAACGCCTCGTCCCACGAGCCGGTGAGGACGAGATCGGTGACGTGCTCGACTCGGAAGTGGAGCTCGCTGCGGCGATCGCCGACGCGGCGCGCCAGCTCGAGCGCCGCGCGCCCCAGCTCGAGCATCTCGCTCGTCCGGTCCTCGACGCCCGCGAAGTAGGAGAGGTTGTTGTAGGCGCGCTGCGCGGCGCCGGCCAGGTCGTTTGCGAGCGCAACCTCGAGCGCGTGCCGCACGAGGACGGTCGCCTCCTGCCGCCGTCCGCGCGCGTGCAGGATCAATCCCTTCGTGTTCAGCGCCTGCGAGAGCACGTCCGCGAGCCGGAGCGACTCCGCGATCTCGAGCGCGAGCTCGAGCTGCGGGAACGCGTCCTCATTCCGTCCCGCGAAGAAGAGGAGCTTGCCGAGCTGGGCGGCAAGTGTTGCGACGTCCCCGTCGCGCTCCTCGTCCGCGAGCACGGCAAGCGCGCGCTCCATCCCGAGGATCGCCTCCTCGATCCGGTTCTCGTGCGCCCACTCGAGCTCGGCGAGGGCTGCCGAGACACGGGCCGCGGGATGGGTGAGGCCCATGGACTCCAGCGTCTCGATCGCACGCTCGAAGTGGGCTCGCGCCTCGACGACGCGAGCAGCCAGGAGCGCCATCCGGCCGGCGCGCTCCTGCAGCTCGGCCTGCTCGAGCGGTGCATCCGCGAGCTCGAGCGCCCGCTCGAAGTACCGCTGCGCCTCCCCGGCGGCTGCGAGCGACGCCGCCCGCTCCCCCGCGCGCGCGAGCATCGCCTTCGCCTGAGCCCTGATCTCCACCGCGTCGCCGGCGTCGGGTTCGGCGTCGTAGGCGGCGACGTAGTGGGCGGCCACGACCTCCGCGAGCTCGTCCCCGCTCGCATGACGGGAGAGGTGAGCCGCCACCCGAAGGTGCCGAGACTTCTGCTCCCTTCGGGCGAGCGTCTCGAACGCCACCTGCCGCAGCAGATCCTGGAGAAAGCCGTACTGCCCGCGCTCGGGCGAGCGAGGATCCTGGTCGAGCGAGAGCACCTCCTTCCGGATCAGGCGCACGAGGATCGTCTCGAGGGCTTCCGCCGGAAGCTCGCTGACGGCCGCGAGCGCATCCTTCGTGAAGGTCTTGCCGACCACGGCGGCGTCCTGGAGCAACCGGCGCTCCTCCGGCTCGAGGCTGTCGAGCCGCGCCGCGACGAGCGCGTGCAGCGTCTCCGGCACGGCAAGCGACCCGATCGGCCCCGCGGTGCGGTACTCCTCCCCGTGGCGCTCGAGCAGGCCGCGGTCGAGCAGCATCCTCACGGTCTCGACGGCGTACAGCGGGACGCCCTCCGCCTGGCCGAGGATCTGCGCGCGGAGGTCGTCCGGCAGGCCCGGCACGAACCCGTCGACGAGCGCCTCCATCGCCGCAGGCGCGAGCGGCGCGAGCGGGAGCGTGGTGGAGTTGCGCCAACCGCTCGCCGGGGTGCGGGCGGCGATCTCGGGCCGGGCGAGCGCGAGGACGAAGATCGGGTGGTTACGCGACCACTCGAGCGCGTAGTCGACGAAGTCGAGCAGGGCCGCATCCGCCCACTGCATGTCCTCGAACACGAGTACCACCGGGTTCCGTTCGGCGAGCCGCTCGAGGAAGAGGCGGCTTCCGGCGAACAGGTCCGCCTGGTCGGGAGCCTGCCGCTCTTCCAGCGCGAGCAGCTGGGCAAGCCGCGGCGCCACCCAGCCGCGCTCCTCCTCATCGGCGACGTAGAGCTCGAGCATCGCGTCCAGCTTCGCGCGGGCCGGCTCCGCCGCTTCGCCCTCGGCGATCCCGGCGCGGCCCCTGATCATCTCCGTGAGCGCCGAATACGTGACGCCGTCGCCGTAGGCGAGACAGCGCCCACGGTGCCACAGCACGTGCTCCGCGAGGCCGTCGAGGTACTTGTACAGCTCCCAGACGAGTCGCGACTTCCCGATCCCCGCGATCCCGACGATCGAGACGAGGTGCGCCTTCCGCTCCTCGGCGCTCGCGTGGAAGAGCTCCTTGACCAGGCGTAGCTCACGCTCGCGGCCGACGAACGGCGGCTCCAGCCGCTCCGACTTGAGACCGCCGCCGCGGGCGGC
>JBBDWU010000041.1:0-82475 GCA_040902725.1 Gaiellaceae bacterium
CTCGGTCGGGGAGACGGGCTTCATGCGGGGCCCGAAGCGGCGTGACATCGGCCACGGGGCGCTCGCGCAGCGGGCCCTCGAGCCGGTGATCCCGGCCGCGGACGAGTTCCCTTACACGATCCGGCTCGTCTCGGAGACGCTCGAGTCGAACGGGTCGTCGTCGATGGGCTCCGTCTGCGGCTCGACCCTCGCGCTGATGGACGCCGGCGTGCCGATCAAGGCACCCGTCGGCGGCATCGCCATGGGCCTGATCAAGGAGGGCGACGACTACGTCATCCTCACCGACATCCAGGGTGCCGAGGACCACCTCGGGGACATGGACTTCAAGGTCGCCGGGACCCGCGACGGGATCACGGCGCTGCAGATGGACATCAAGATCACCGGCGTCACCCACGAGATCCTGCGGGACGCGCTCGAGCAGGCCCGGCAGGCGAGGAACTTCATCCTCGACCGGATGCTGGAGACGCTGCCCGAGAGCCGCGAGGAGCTGTCGCGGAACGCGCCGCGAATCTCGACGGTCAAGATCGACTCCGACCAGATCGGGCTCGTGATCGGCAAGGGCGGCGAGACGATCCGCGGCCTCGAGTCCGACTACGACGTCCAGGTGGACATCGAGGAGGACGGGACGATCCTGGTCTACGCGACCGACAGCGACAAGGCCGAGGCGGCCATCGCCGCGATCACGGCGCTGACGAAGCAGCCCGAGGTCGGCGACCAGTACACCGGCAAGGTCGTGAAGACGACCGAGTTCGGCGCGTTCGTCGAGCTGAAGAAGGGTACGGACGGCCTCCTGCACGTCTCGAACGTCGGCCCGGGACGGGTCGGCCACATCGAGGACGTGATCTCCCGCGGCGACGTTCTGGACGTGCTCGTCCAGGAGGTCGACAAGGAGCGCGGCCGGATCGGGCTCAAGCTCGTCGCCAAGCACGAGAACGGCAACCTCGTCCAGCCCGAGGAGCTGATCGAGCGGGCGAAGGACGCGCCGCCCCGCGAGCGCGAGGAGCGCCCGCGCCGAGACGGCGGTCGTGGCGGCGGTGGCCGGGGTGGTCGCGACCGCGACCGCGGCCCGCGCCGCGAGGAGTCCTAGGCGCAGCTTGCGTGAGTGGGAGGGGCGCCGCCAGGGCCCCCTCCCTCAAGCGGTCAATGACGAGCGTTGACAGAATCGCGGCACAGCCCTAGGGTCGCGTCAACGTGAAGTTCGTCGCGGCCCTTGGAGTCGCATCGCTGGCGTTACTAGTGGGTGCCTCGGGCGCCTTGACCTCTGAGGCATCAAAGGGGCGGAGTGAAGGAGTAATTCCCCGAGTCGCCGCAGCGCCGCGCGCTGATCACGGCCTCTGGTTTCCTCTCCGCGGAGATTGGGTCGTAGGCTGTACATGGAACCAGGGCTATGAAAGGGGGGCTTGCTCAGGTGGCTATCACTGCCCTTCACTCTGTCCTGCCCTCGATCTTGCTCGAAACCCCAGCGGATCGATCGCAGGCGACCCCGTGTACGCCGCGAAAGCTGGTGTCGCGTCGGTTTCGTCAGTATCGCGCGGCTGCGGTGCAGGGGTGCCGAGCAACGGGGTAGTGATTGATCACGGCGGGGGCCTCAAGACGTACTACCTCCATCTGCGGAGCTTTGCATTCTCGGGGACGAAGAGAGTGACTCCTGGGACGGTCATCGGCTATCTCGGGGCGACTGGCTGGGTAGTCCCGTGTTCGTTCAACCACCTCCACTTCGAAGTTCGCATTGACGGCTCCCGTGTCGACCCCGGCCCGCTTTATGTCTGTCGAAATGGCGACCGGACAACGGCTCTTGGCCAACTCGGGAGACGCAGCTGGCCCGAGGTACGCCAGTGGCAGGGCCTTCGGAACGACGGGATCGCTTGCTCGGAGCCGGATCCGCCTCCCGGAACACCGGCCGCTCTAAGCGTCTCGAACGTATCTAGTGAGACTGCCCGACTATCTTGGGCTGCGGTCAGGGGCGCGGACGGGTATCGCCTATTCCTGAATGGCACCCAGACCGCCACTACTGCGAGCACGGCGTACACGTTTTCCGGGCTGGCCTGTCGCACTGCGTACACGCTGGGCGTGGCGGCGTACAACTCAGCCGGGACCTCGAGCCGGGCCTCGACGAGCGTTTCGACGAGTCCGTGCCTACCAGTTGCGCCAGCCGCCCCCGCTGGGTTGTCCGTGTCGGGCGTGTCGACGTCTGCGCTGACGTTGTCGTGGTCAGCGGCGTCCCGCGCGAGCGGCTACCGCGTGTTCTTGAACGGTTCACAGGTCTCGACGACTTCGGCCACGAGTTACACATTCTCCGGTCTCGCCTGCGGCACCTCCTACACGCTCGGCGTCGAGGCATACAACTCGGCGGGTACGTCGAGTCGCTCCTCTATAAGCGGCTCGACGGGTGCGTGTCCGGTGGGGCCACCCGCCGCGCCCTCTGGGTTGTCCGTGTCGGGCGTGTCGACGTCTGCGCTGACGTTGTCGTGGTCAGCGGTGTCCCGCGCGAGCGGCTACCGCGTGTTCTTGAACGTTTCACAGGTCTCGACGTCTTCGGCCACGAGCTACACGTTCTCCGGTCTCGCCTGCGGCACCTCGTATACGTTGGGCGTCGAGGCATACAACACCGCTGGCGCTTCGGCACGCTCGCCTACGACTTCTAGGACGAGCGACTGTCCGCCGCCGACCTACACCGAAGTTGCGGGCCCCAATGGCGCTGGAACGTTCACGAACTACCAAAACGCCGGCGGTACGCTCGGCTCGCGGATCGCGCCGTACCAGCGTATCCAGGTGGCCTGCAAGCTCCAGGGCTTCCGCGTCGCGAACGGCAATCCCTGGTGGTACCGAATCGCCTCAAGTCCGTGGAACGGACAGTTCTACGCGTCGGCGGACAACTTCTACAACAATGGCCAAACGTCCGGAAGTCTCCGCGGAACCCCGTTCGTCGATTCGAACGTCCGGGACTGTTAGCGGTCCGGAATCAAGAAGGGGGTCCCGAGCGCCATGACGTCCGGCCCGCGCCGCGAGGAGTAGCTAAGCCGGGAGGGGGCGCCGCGAGGCGCCCCCTCCCGCTGTCAGACCCCCGGCGGCCCGTAGTCGCTGCCGAGCCGCGTCAGGTAGCCCTCGTCGGCGCGGGGCGCCTGCGGCTCGAACTCGGGCGCGTGCTTGATCTCGTCCTTCGTCCGCTTGACGTGGACGGTCTCGGTGTCCGGGTCGATCCGGTCGACGATGCCGGCCGGCAGCATCACCTTGTGGCCGAAGATCCACGGCCCGGTGTCGATGATCAACCAGCTGGCGCCGATGTCGTACGTCGCTTCGTCGACCTTGCCAATCGAACCGTCGGTTGCCTCCACCGACCAGCCCGTCAGGTCGATGTCGCCCAGCGTCTCTTCGCCCTTGAACGTCCACACGTCCGCACCGACGAGAGAGCGTTCCTTCGTCATCTGACCCCTCCCTCCGGAGGGCGCCTACCCGTCAGGCGGAGACGATGAACCGGCCGTGCGCGCCTTCGCCCTGTCGTGATTGGCCCCCGACCGCCAGGTCAGCGCCCGCGGCGGAGTCGAAACCGTCGCCGCGACTCGGCGGCTGGAGAGGGTGCTACGAGGACTTCCTGAGCGACCAGCTCACGCACGATCGCAGCGAGTTCGGCTACGTAACGGCGGCGGTGCTCCTCCCGCCCAGGAAACGGCAGAACGTGCGTCGGTAGAGCTGCCAGGTCAGCCTCTCGCAGCGCCCGATTCACGTTCTCGCGGATCCCGCTCATCACGACTACGACGACGCGTGGAGAGGCTGCTCTCAGCCGCCGCGCGAGCTCTGGCTCACCGCGGCGTCTCTGCTCTCGCCTCTGCGGATCCGGTAGTCGATTGACGGGCGAGGGGCAGAGATCTTCGAGGAAGCAGCCTAGCGTTTGGAAATGGACGAGAAAGTCGCGGCCGCCCCGTTTGCCCAGAGCAAGCCGGAATGCGTCCCGAGTGGCGAAGTAGAGCTTCGAGTTCGCGAAATAGAAGAACGTCCCACCGGCTGGAGCCGACTCGCCGACGAATAGGACGCGAACGTCCTTCGGACGGTAGCGCTCGCGCGCCGCTTCTACTACCGACACAGCTCCAGGCATCAGAGGAGTACCTCGCCATCCACGCTTGCGGCCTAGCCGCCGACGATGAACACGGGCGTTCCGAGCCGCACCCGCTCGAACAGCCACTCCGCGTCCGACACGAGCATCCGGATGCACCCATGCGAGGCCGAGTAGCCGATCGAGGCGGCGTCCGGCGTGCCGTGGATGCCGACGCTGGGGGACGACAGCCCCATCCAGCGCGTCCCGAGCGGGTTCCCAGGCCCCGGCGGCACGGGCTTCAGGCCTTCCGCCCAGTCGGAGGGCGGGGGATACCACCACGGGTGCTCCTGCTTGTTCGTGATCGCGAAGTGGCCGAGCGGCGTGGGGTACACCGCAGTCCCGGTCGCGATCTTGAAGACCCGCACGACCTGCTTCCCCCGCCAGAGGAGCAACCGCTTCGACTCGCGCTTGATCACGATCACCGAGCCGACGTCGCGCGTCGTCACCTGCGGCCGAACGCGCACGACCGGCAACTGGATCCGCTCCCGCGTGCCTGAGACGAGCGCCCGGCGGATCGCCCGCTCGACGGCCGTCCGGTCGAGCCGCCAGCCGTAGACGCCCGGGACGACGACCGGCCGCAGCGCCTTGTCCAGCTCCAGGACCAGCGCATCCTGTGCCGGGCGCCCGTAGAGCCGGGCGAGGCCGGCGGCGTAGTCCCGGATCGCCGAGCGATCGACCCGCACGCGCATCGGCACGACGTCGCCTGGATCGGCGAGCAGCGCGAGCCGCACCGCCTCGTCGACGTCGGCCCGCAGGCCGAACCGCGCGGGCGAGATCCGAGGCCCGAGCGCGAACTGCAGCGGCCGGGCCAGCTCGCGGCGCAGCAGCACCCGCGCCGGCTGGGCGGTCAGGCCGGTCAGTACGACGTCGCCGACGCGCACCCCGCGCGCGATGTTCGCGCCGGGCGTATCCGCTGCGGGAGCGGCAGCACAGGCGACCGTCGCCGCGAACAGCACCACGGCAAGACGGACGAGGATGGCCCTGAGAATGCGCACTGGGGTGAATGATGTTCCCCGAACCGGCTGGAAGCAACGCGCAAAGTACGCTTCGCGGGTGCAGAACTACGTCCTGAGCGAGCTTGACTCGGGCGAGCGCGTCATCTCGGAAAAGGTCGACAGCGTCCGCTCGGTGTCGATCGGCTTCTGGATCGGGGCGGGCTCACGCGACGAGCAGGACGCCACGGCGGGCGTCAGCCACTTCATCGAGCACCTGCTCTTCAAGGGCTCGCGCGACTACACCGCCCAGCAGATCGCGGAGATCTTCGACGCGCTCGGCGGCGAGCTGAACGCTGCCACGTCCCGCGAGCACACGGTCGTCTACGCGCGCGTCCCCGACGCTCACGCCGCGACGGCGCTCGACGTGATGGCGGACATGGTGCTCGCGCCCGGCTTCGCCGACGTCGATGCCGAGCGGGAGGTCGTGCTCGAGGAGATCGCGATGTACGAGGACACGCCGCAGGAGCTCGTCCACGACCTCTTCTCGGAGGCGGTCTTCGGCGACGACGCACTCGGCCGGCCCGTGATCGGGACCGCCGGCGTGATCGGCTCGATCGGCCGTGACCAGATCGCCGCCTACCACTCGTCCATGTATGTCGGCGCCAACATCGTCATCGGCGCCGCCGGCAACATCGAGCACGACGAGCTGTTGGCGCTGCTGGAGCGGGTGGAGCACGAGCGCGCGGGCGCGCTCGCGGGCGCGCGTCCGGTGCGCCCGCTGCTCGTCAACGAGCCGCCGCCGGGGTTGCGTTTCCAGCGGAAGGAGACCGAGCAGTACCACGTGTGCGTTGGCGCCCCGGGCATCTCGCGCTCCGACCGCCGCCGCTTCGCCGCTTCCGTGCTCGACTCCATCCTGGGCGGCTCCGCCTCCTCCCGGCTCTTCCAGGAGATCCGCGAGAAGCGCGGCATGGCCTACTCGGTCTACAGCTTCCTCTCGCAGTACACCGACACCGGCCTCGTCGGCTTCTACGTCGGCACCCGCGAGGAGAACCTCGTCGAGTGCATGGAGATCGCGGCCGAGCAGATCGCCGACCTCGCCGCGGGCAACGTGCGCCCCGAGGAGCTGACCCGGGCGAAGGAGAACCTGAAAGGCCGCATCGTGCTCTCGATGGAGTCCACGTCGAACCGGATGAGCCGCCTGGGCAAGTCGCTAATCACCGAGACCGAGCTGCTGACGCTCGAACGGCTGATGGCGGAGATCGACGCCGTCGAGGCGCAGGCAGTGGCCGAGCTGGCGGCGCTCCTGCTGGCCGCGCCGCGCCTCTCCGCCGCCGGCATCGGGCCCTCCGAGGACGTCTACCGGGCCGCGGTCGCCAGCCTCAACCCGGAGCTCGAGGCGCGCGCGGCGGCGTGAAGATCTGCCTCAACGGGCGGGGCGGCAAGGTCGGACGCGTGCTGGCGCCGGCGCTCGAGGCTGCGGGTCACGAGCTCGTGGAGCTCGACCGGGCGGAGGCGATGGTCGACTTCACCGGGCCCGAGGCCGCTCCGGAGAACGTCCGCGCCGCGCTCGAGGCCGGCATCCCCTGCGTGGTCGGCACCACCGGCTGGGACGCGGAGCCGCTGGGCGAGCTCGCCCGCGAGCGCGGGGTCGCGCTCTTCGTCGCCCCGAACTTCGCGCTCGGGGCCGTGCTGATGATGCGGCTCGCGGAAGAGGCGGCGCGGCACTTCCCGAAGACCGAGATCATCGAGCTCCACGAGGAGGGGAAGAAGGACGCGCCGTCGGGCACCGCGCGCGCGACCGCCGCCCGGCTCCCCGGAGATCCCCCCATCCACTCGGTGAGGCTGCCGGGGCTCGTCTCCTCTCAAGAGGTGCTGCTAGCCGGTGAAGGGGAGCTGCTCACGATCCGCCACGACGCCTGGTCGCGCGAGGCGTACTCGGCCGGCGTCCTGATGGCGCTGGAGCGGCTGCGGACCCTGCCCCCGGGCCTGACGGCCGGGCTCGACAGCCTGCTGGAGTAACCTTCCGGCGTGCTGGGGGAGGTACTGACCGCGATGGTGACGCCGTTCAAGGCGGACGGCTCCCTGGACGTGGACGCCTTCCGGACGCTGGCGCGGCACCTGGTCGACAACGGCTCGGACGGCCTCGTCGTCACGGGCACCACCGGCGAGGCGCCGACCCTCGACGACGACGAGCGCCTCGAGCTCTACGCGGCGGCGGTCGACGAGGTCGGCGACCGGGCGACCGTGATCGCCGGCACGGGCACGTACTCGACCGGCCACTCCGTCCATTTGACGGAGCGCGCGCACGAGCTCGGCGTGGACGGCTTCCTGGTCGTCACGCCCTACTACAACCTGCCGCCGCCGCGGGGCACCGTCGAGCACTTCCGGCGCATCGCCGACACGACCGACAAGCCGATCGTCGTCTACAACATCCCGGCCCGGGTCGTCATCAACCTCGAGTCCGACACGATCGCCGAGCTCGGCGGGATCGCGAACGTCACGGCCGTCAAGCAGGCGAATCCCGACCTCGACCAGGCGCGCCGGATCGTCGAGCTCGGGCTCGACCTCTACGCCGGCGACGACGACCTCATCCTTCCGTTCCTCGAGCTGGGCGGCACCGGCGGCGTCTGCGTGCACACGCACGTGGTCGGGCCGCAGGTCAAGGAGCTGATCGGCCGCTTCCGGGCCGGCGACCTCGAGGGGGCTCGCGCGCTCGAGGAGCAGACCCAGCCGGCGCTCGACATCCTCAAGGTCGTGCGGAACCCGATCGCGATCAAGACTGCCCTGAACCTGCTCGGCCACGAGGTCGGCGGCCTGCGGCTGCCGCTGGTGGCGGCGACGGAAGCGGAGACGGCGCAGATCCGCTCCTCCCTCGAGCGGCTGGGGCTGCTCACGGCCGCGGCCGCCTAGTGCCCAGCTGCCGGATCATTCCGCTCGGCGGCCTCGGCGAGGTCGGCAAGAACATGACGGTCTACGAGTACGAGGGGAAGCTCCTCGTGGTCGACACCGGGCTCGCCTTCCCCCGTGACGAGCACCTCGGCGTCGACCTCCTGCTCCCCGACTTCACCTACCTGATCGACCGGCGGGAGTCGATCGCCGCGATCGTGCTCACGCACGGCCACGAGGACCACGTCGGCGCGCTGCCCTACGTCCTCCGTGAGCTCGGGCGCGTGCGCGTCCTGGCGACGCGCCTCACGCTCGGGCTCGTGAAGTCGAAGCTCGACGAGCACGGCCTGCTCCGCAACGCCGAGCTCGAGGAGATCGACCCCGCGGGCCCGCCGCTCGAGGCCGGCCCGTTCCGGCTCGAGTTCATCCGGGTCGCGCATTCGATCCCCGACGCGGTCGCCGTCGTCATCGAGACGCCGGCGGGCCGGATCGTCCACACGGGCGACTACAAGTTCGACCACACGCCGATCGACGGGATAAAGACCGACGTGGGCCGGCTGGCCGAGATCGGGTCGCGCGGGGTCGACCTCCTGCTCGGAGACTCGACCAACGCCGAGCGGCCGGGCGTGACCCAGTCCGAGCGCGTGGTCGGCGAGGCCTTCCGCCAGATCATCCCGCAGCGGAAGGGCCGCGTCCTCGTCTCGTCGTTCGCGTCGAACCTCCACCGGATGCAACAGGCGGTCGACGTCGCCGTCCAGACCGGACGCAAGGTGTGCGTCGTCGGCCGGTCGATGCGCAAGAACATGAACATCGCGCGCGGGCTGGGCTACGCGGACGTCCCCGACGGGATGCTGATCAAGCCCGGCGAGCTGGACGACTACGACCGCGGCGACGTGCTCATCCTCTGCACGGGCAGCCAGGGCGAGCCGCTCTCGGCGCTGACGCGGATCGCCTACGGCGACCATCCCGCCGTGCAGGTCGAGCGCGGCGACACGGTGATCATCTCGGCGAAGCCGATCCCCGGGAACGAGCTGCGCGTCCACGACGCGATCAACGGGCTGGCGAAGCTCGGCGCCGAGGTGCTGCACGAGGAGAACGCGCTCGTCCACGTCTCCGGCCACGGGATGGCCGAGGAGCTGCGGACGATGCTCTCGCTCTTGCGCCCGCGGGCCGTCATGCCCGTCCACGGCGAGTTCAGGATGCTGGCGGCGCACGCGCAGCTCGCCCGCGAGGCCGGCGTGCCGGCGGACGCGATCGTGCTCGCCGAGAACGGCTCGGTCGTGGAGCTGACTCCGGGCTCGCCGCCGCGCATCGTCGACCGGGTCGAAGCGGGCATCACGTTCGTCGACGGGCTCGGAGTCGGGGACGTGCGAGACGTTGCGATCCGCGACCGACGGCGGCTCTCCGAGGACGGGATCCTGATCATCGTCGCGACGCTGATGAGCTCGAACGGCGCGATGACGGCCGAGCCCGAGGTGATCGCGCGCGGGTTCGCGGACACGGGGCCGCTGATCGACGAGACTCGCGGCGAGGCCGGCAAGATCCTGCGCCACTGCCTCGAGGCGGACGTGACCGAGATCAAGCTGCTCCAAGAGCACCTGCACGACGGGCTCGGCCAGCTGATCTACGACCGGACCGGGCGCCGTCCAATGATCCTGCCCGTCGTCATCGAGATATGAGCTGGGAGGACGTGCTCGAGGAGCACGCGGTCGAGGAGGAGACCTCCCGCCGGCTGATCGCGCAGCTGCACGCGTGCGAGGCGGCGGCGCTGGCCTTCTGCCGGCTGCTCGAGCGCTGGGCGAGGGGAGAGGCGCGGCCGACGACGGCCGGGCAGCGCCAGGCGGCCCTTCGCCACGCTGCCGACCGGGCCGAGACTGCCGTGGCCGGGCTCGACGGGCCGCTCGGCCGGTACCTGGTCGAATTGGAGCCCGACCGGGCCGAGGGCCGCTCCTGGTACGGCGAGCCCGGCCCCGGGGAGCTGCTGGAGTGGGGGCCTGTGCTCTTGCGCGCGGGCGTCCGCTGCTCGCCGGTGCGGGTCGCGCAGGCCTATCTGGAGCTGGCCGTGCTCATCCGCGCGCTCGAGGGGCTTGCGTCAGCGGCCGCGATCGACGCCGCACCGGACCGCTCGTCGCTCTGGGCAGGCCTCTTCGACCTGCGCGAGAACCTGCTCGGCCGCGCGGCCGTCGATCTCAGAGCGCTTGCCGCCTGAGCTGACCGTCGTCGGGTCGTTCAACGTCGACCTCGTCGCTCGTTGCGAGCGGCTGCCGCAGCCGGGCGAGACGGTCACGGACGCGAGCTTCGAGCGCCACCTGGGCGGCAAGGGCGCGAACCAGGCGGTGGCCGCCGCCCGGCTCGGAGCGCAGGTGCGCTTCGTCGGCGCCGTCGGGGCGGACGCGCCCGAGCTCGCCCAGCCGAACCTCGAAGTCGACCTCGACGTCGTCGAGGCTCCCACGGGCATCGCGCTCATCACCGTGGACGCCGCCGGCGAGACCGTGATCGTCGTCGCGCCGGGCGCGAACCGGCTGCGGACGCCTCCGGCCGAGCTCGCCGGCCCGGTCCTCTGCCAGCTCGAGATCCCGGTCGACACCGTCGCCGACGCCGCCGCCCGCGCGGAGCGCTTCTTTCTCAACGCAGCGCCCGCGGCCCCGTTGCCCGCCGAGGTCGTGCGCCGCGCCGAGCTCGTCGTCGTCAACCGGCACGAGCTGGACGCGCTCTCGGAGACGCCGCGCCTCACTGCCCTGACGCTCGGCGCGGAGGGAGCGGTGCTGCTCGAGGACGGGGAGGAGGTCGTGCGCGCGCGGCCGCCGCTGGTCACGGCCGTCGACGGCACCGGGGCGGGCGACGCCTTCACCGCCTGCCTCGTCGTCTCCCTGCTCGAGGAGCGCGACCGCGAGGAGGCCTTGCGCCGGGCCTGCGCGGCCGGTGCGCTCGCCGCCTCCCGGAGGGGCGCCCAGCCGTCCCTGCCGACCGCGGCGGAGCTAGACGCGATACTCGCCCGCTAGTGGCGACCCGCATCCTGATCGACTGCGACCCCGGGCACGACGACGCGATCGCGATCCTGCTCGCGCTCGCCAGCCCGGAGCTCGAGCTCGTCGGCGTGTCGACCGTCTCGGGCAACCAGACTCTCGAGAAGACGACCGCCAATGCGATCCGGGTGCTCGAGCTCGCCGGTCGCGGGGACGTCCCCGTCGCGGCGGGAGCCGACCGGCCGCTCGTCCGTGAGCGCTTCGTGGCCGCCTACGTCCACGGTGAGAGCGGCATGGACGGGCCGGCGCTCGAGCCTCCCCGCGCCGAGCCCGTCGCCCAGCACGCGGCCGACTTCCTCGCCGAGCGCGTGGCCGGGACGACACTCGTGCCGGTCGGCCCGCTGACGAACGTGGCGCTCATGCTCGCGCTGCACCCCGAGGCCCGTCCCGACCGGATCGTCCTGATGGGCGGCGCGATCGCCGAGGGCAACGTGACGCCGGCGGCCGAGTTCAACATCTGGGCCGACCCTGAGGCGGCGCGCCGGGTGTTCGAGAGCGGGATCGACGTGACGATGATCGGCCTCGACGTCACGCACCAGGCGCTGATGACGCGCGCGCACGCGGAGACCCTGCGCGAGGCGGGCAAGGTCGGCCGCTTCGTCGCCGAGCTCTACGACTTCTTCTCGCGCTTCCACGCCAAGACTTACGGGAGCGAGGACTCGCCGATCCACGACGCGGTCGCGGTCGCCCACGTCCTCCAGGAGGGGCTCGTGACGACCAAGCATTGCCATGTGGACGTGGACTGCTCCTGGGAGCTCGGCCGCGGCCGCACGTACGTCGACCTCTGGGGCCGCACGGGCCTCGCTCCGAACACGTACGTCGGCGTCGACGTCGACGCCGCCAGCTTCTTCGAGCTGCTGCTGCCGCGCCTCGCGTCGTTGGGTTAGACCGTGGGCAGGTCGAGATCGAGCTCTTCAGCGATCTCGCCGAATGCGTTGTTGACGTCGACCGACGCGTCATGGATCTCCGTGCGCACGTCCGCCAGCTCGTCGTCGTTGCCCGCGGCGGCTTCGTCGATGCCGTGCTGGAGCGCGGCGCGGAGCCGGTCGAGGCCACCGGTCAGTTGGGCGTGCGCGGCCGCCAGCTCATCCGGCGGCTCGGCGTCCACGAGCGCCATGAACAAGGCGGTCGCAGAGTCACGCGCCTCTTCGAGCAGCCGCTCGCAGGCGGGCAGGTCCTGGGCGAGGCAAGGCTCTACAGCGGCGTCGAGCGCGTTCGCGAGCTGCGGCGCGCCGCTCTCAAGCGTTGTGCCGTAATCAGGTCCGCCGCCGTCTCCGCCGCACCCGCTCACGGCGAGGGCGAGGAGCAGCGCCGCGAGGCGTCGCATCGGCCAAGCATAGAAGGAGCCCGTCCCAGGGGGGAGAAGTCTCCGCCGTGGCCCGCAAGAAGCGGAAGACCAGGCTGCGCCCGAAGACCCCGAAGCGGGTCAAGACGCGCAAGCGCGCGCGCAAGGAACGCGGCCACCGGCATCCTGAGCTGATCGGGGTAGGGCTCGCCGCGCTCGGCGTCTTCCTCGCCAGCATCCTGTACGCGGGCTGGGACGGGGGACTCGCCGGCGGCGGTATCGCCGACGGCTTCCGCGGCGCCTTCGGCGCGGCCGCGTATGTCGCGCCGCTCGTGCTGGCGGGAATCGGCGCGTTGATGGTCGTCCGCAGTGCCCTCGTGGACGTGCGGCCCTTCCGCACGGGACTCGCCGTGGTGCTCGCCGGGCTGCTGCTGACGCTCGGGCGCGCGCACGGGGGCTACGCGGGCGAGGGCCTCGAGGCGATGTTCGGCTACCTGCTCGGCCGCACCGGCACCACCATCCTCGGCGGAACCGCGATCGCGGTCGGAGCCGTGCTCCTTTCCGGCGCATCGCTCGGAGCGCTGGTGCGCCGCGCGGCCCGCGGCGTGCGCCGCCCTGCCCGCCCGGCTCCGGAGCCGATCGTCTTCGAGCCGCCTTCCGTAGTGACGCTGGCGGCGCCCCCGGTGGACGCCGAGGAGGCCTACCCGGACATCGTGCTCGTGCCCGACGAGACCACGCAGGAACTCGACGACCACCCGAGCCTGTTCGACGTGAAGGAGCTGGGCGAGGAGTACCGGCTTCCCGACCGCGGCATCCTGCGCGCGTCGATCCCCGCCACCGCATCTTCTGCTGACGCGGGCGCCCGCGTCGCCGAGATCCTCGTCCAGGCGCTCGCCAACTTCGGCGTCGAGGCCACGCTCGTCGGCCAGGTCGCCGGCCCGCGCGTCACGCGCTACGAGCTGCAGCTCGCGGCCGGGACCAAGGTGGCGAAGGTCGCCGCGCTCAAGGACGATCTCTCGTACGCGCTCGCGACCACCGAGATCCGCATTCTCGCGCCGATCCCGGGCAAGCAGGCGGTCGGCGTCGAGGTCCCGAACGCGGCCCCGAACTACGTCACGCTCGGCGACATCTACGGCGATCTCCCGGCCACCGCGAGCCCGCTGGCAGTCTGGCTGGGCAAGGACATCTCCGGCACCGCGGTGTGGACCGACCTCGCGCGGCTCCCACACCTGCTGATCGCGGGGACGACCGGCTCGGGCAAGTCCGGCAGCATCAACACGATCCTCACCTCCGTGCTGTTGCGGGCGACGCCGGACGAGGTGCGCATGATCCTGATCGACCCCAAGCGGATCGAGCTCGGCTACTACGAGCACATCCCGCATCTCCTGACGCCGGTCGTCTCGAGCCCGAAGGAGGCGGCGACGGTGCTCGCCAACTGCATCGCGGAGATGGAGCGGCGCTACGAGCGCCTCAGCCTCGTCCGGGCCCGCAGCCTGCCTGAGGCGAACCGCGCGCTGCGCCGCCGCGGCGAGGCGCCGATGCCGTACCTGCTCGTGGTCATCGACGAGCTGGCCGACCTGATGATGGTGTCCCCGCAGGCGGTGGAGGACGCGGTCATCCGGCTCGCGCAGAAGTCGCGCGCGGTCGGCATCCACCTCGTCCTCGCCACCCAGCGGCCCTCGGTGGACGTGATCACCGGGATGATCAAGGCCAACGTCCCCAGCCGGATCGCGTTTGCCGTCTCGAGCCAGACCGACTCGCGGGTGATCCTCGACCAGGCCGGCGCGGAGAGCCTGCTCGGGCAGGGCGACATGCTCTTCAAGCCGCTCGGCACCTCGCGGCTCCAGCGAGTGCAGGGCGCGTACGTCTCGGAGGAGGAGATCGCCCTCGTCGTCGAGCAGTGCCGCTCGCAGCGCGGCCAGGAGCTCGACAAGTCGCTGCTCTCCGCCCCCGAGCCCGAGGAGCACGACGCGGAGGACGGGGACTTCGACCCCGACGAGGACCCGCTGCTCGAGCGGGCGATCGACATCGTCGTCCAGACGCAGACGGCCTCTGTCTCGCTGCTCCAGCGCCGCCTGCGGGTCGGCTACACGCGCGCGGGGCGGCTCGTGGACATGCTCGAGCGACGCGGGATCGTGTCCGGCTACGAGGGCTCGAAGCCCCGCCGGGTGCTCGTCTCGGAAGCGGAGATCGCCCGCACTAGCTAGACCTTGGCCCCCCGGTTTAGGATCATCGGTCCAAACCGGGCATCGAACATGGGTTAAGAGGAGGGCTAGTGACAGGAAAGAGAAGGCTGTTGTGGCTCGTCGCGCTGTTCGCGGCGTTTGCTCTGTCCGTCGTCGCCGCAGGCTGCGGCGGGGACGACGAGGAAGCGACGGACACCGGCGCAGCCACGGAGGAGGCCCCCGCCGGGACGGACGTCCGCGTCTGTCTCGTCACCGACATCGGCGGCCTCAACGACCGCGGGTTCAACTCCCTGGCGAACCAGGGTCTCGAGCGGGCCGCTTCCGAGCTCGGCGTCGAGACGAGGGTGCTCGAGTCGAAGTCGGACGCGGACTACATCCCGAACCTCTCCGAGTGCGCAACGCAGGGCTACAACCTGATCATCTCGGTCGGGTTCCTGATGGGGCAGGCGACGGAAGAGGCGGCAGCACAGTTCCCGGATGTGACGTTCGCGATCATCGACTTCGCCTATGAGGCGGCGCCGGCGAACCTCCAGGGGCTCGTCTTCAAGGAGCAGGAGACCGGCTATCTCGTCGGTTACCTGGCCGGGCTCGTCACCGAGACGAACACGGTCTCCAGCGTCGGCGGCCAGAAGATCCCGCCGGTCGACCGGTTCATCGCGGGCTTCATGAAGGCCGCGACGGATGCCAACCCGGACGTGACCACCCTCAACGGGTACTCCCAGGACTTCGTCGACCAGGCGAAGTGCAAGGAGGTCGCGCTCGACCAGATCGCCAAGGGCTCGGACGTCGTCTTCCAGGTTGCCGGCGGCTGTGGCCTCGGCGCGCTGGACGCGGCGGCGGAGCAGGGCGTCTGGGGCATCGGCGTCGACGCGGATCAGGCGTTCCTCGGGGATCACATCCTCACGAGCGCGCTGAAGAAGGTCGACCAGGCCGTCTTCCAGACGATCGAGAAGGTCGTCAACGGCGAGACGGTCGGCGGCGGCGTGACGGTCTTCGGCCTCGCCGAGGACGGCGTCGGCCTGGGAGAGGTCAGCTCGCAGGTCTCCCAGGACCTCATCGACCAGGTCGAGGCGCAGAGGGAGAAGATCATCAACGGGGAGATCGAGATCCCCGAAGAGGTCAGCTGAGCCAGGAAGGGGGGGGGGGGGGCCCCCCCCCCCCCCCCCCCCCTTCCGGTTAGCTATCCACGGATGACCGAGGCGCCCCTCCTAGAGCTCAACGGGATCACGAAGCAGTTTCCGGGCGTGCTCGCGAACGACCGCATCGACTTCGACCTGATCAAGGGCGAGGTGCACGCGCTGCTCGGCGAGAACGGAGCCGGGAAGTCGACCCTGGTGAACATCCTCTACGGCCTGTACCACCCCGACGAGGGCGAGATCCGGCTCAACGGCGAGTCCATCCGCATCGCCTCCCCCCGGGACGCGATCGACCGCGGGATCGGGATGGTGCACCAGCACTTCATGCTGATTCCGGTAATGACGGTGGCGGAAAACATCGTGCTCGCCACCGAGCCGACCAGCGGCCCGTTCCTCGACTACGCCGCGGCCTCCGAGCGGGTGCGCGAGCTCTCGACGCGCTATGGGCTCGCGGTCGACCCCGAGGCCCGGATCGACGAGATCACCGTCGCGCAGCAGCAGCGGGTCGAGATCCTGAAGGCCCTCTACCGCGGCGCGAAGATCCTCATCCTCGACGAGCCGACGGCGGTGCTGACGCCGCAGGAGGCGCGCGAGCTGTTCGAGATCGTCCGCGCGCTGACCGAGCAGGGCGAGTCGGTCATCTTCATCACGCACAAGCTGAACGAGGTGCTCGACATCGCCGACCGGATCACGGTGCTGCGGCGCGGCAAGCGCATCGACAGCGTCCCGCGCGCGGGCGCCACCGAGGAGGGGCTGGCGCGGATGATGGTGGGGCGCGAAGTCCTGCTGGACGTCGCCAAGGGCGCATCCGAGCCCGGTGAGGTGCTGCTCCACGTCGAGGAGCTCTCGGTCTTCGACGAGCGCGGCCTCGAGGCGTGCCGCAGCGTGAGCTTCGACGTGCGGGCCGGTGAGATCGTCGGCATCGCCGGTGTGGACGGCAACGGCCAGAGCGAGCTGATCGACGCGCTCGCCGGCCTGCGGAAGCCGGCCGCCGGGCGCATCACCCTCCTGGGCAACGACCTCACGCGCGCGAGCACCGACGAGCGCCTACACGAGGGCCTCGGGCACATCCCCGAGGACCGGCAGCGGCGCGGGCTCGTGCTCGACTTCACGCTCGCCGAGAACATCGCCCTGCACGATTTCGACAACCCGCCGTACTCGCGCCTCGGCTGGCTCTATCCGGCCCGCATGGTCGCCAACGCGCGGAAGCTGCTCAAGGAGTTCGACGTCCGCGGCGGCGGCCCGCAGACCCCTGCCGCGTCGCTCTCCGGCGGCAACCAGCAGAAGGTGATCCTCGCGCGCGAAGTGTCGCGGCAGCCGCAGGTCCTGATCGCCGCGCAGCCGACGCGCGGCCTCGACGTGGGCGCGATCGAGTTCATCCACCGCCGCCTGGTCGAGCAGCGCGACAGCGGGCGCGGGATCCTGCTCGTCTCCTTCGAGCTGGACGAGATCCTCTCCCTCTCCGATCGCATCCTCGTCGTCTACGAGGGCCAGATCGTGGGCGAGTACGGGCCGGACGTCTCCGAGGAGGAGCTCGGGATCGCGATGACCGGCGGCCGCCGGAAGGACGCTGCTTGACGGACTCGGGCGAGCGGGGCGAGCGGGCGGGCTTCCAGAGCGCGGTGTCGGCGTGGTTCGGGTCCCGCCTCGGCGGCGTGCTCGTGCCGGTCATGGCGGCGCTGCTCGCATTCTTCGTCGGCGGCCTCGTGGTCGCGGCGACGAAGAAGAACCCCTTCGGGGCCTACAAGGCGATCTTCGAGGGCACGGGGCTCACCTGGTTCTGGCCCTTCCTCGGCGACCAGGAGCGGGCCGCCGCCGCCTCCGACCTCCAGCAGACGCTGATCATCATGACGCCGCTGATGCTGACCGCCCTCGCGGTCGCGTTCGCGTTCCGCTGCGGGATGTTCAACATCGGCGGCCAGGGCCAGTACTGGATCGGCCTGATCGCGGCGATCTACATCGGCACGCACTTCGAGGGCACGCCGCGGGCCGCGCACGTCGCCTTCGCGATCATCTGCGCGACGCTCGCCGGCGCGATCTGGGGCGGAATCGCCGGCATCCTCCGGGCCACCGTCGGCGCCCACGAGGTGATCTCGACGATCATGCTCAACTGGATCGCGATCTACGGCGGCAAGTACCTCTTCGAGCTGGGGGGGTCGCTCCAGGGAACGGATCCCTCGATCCCGCGCTCGCACGACATCTTCGAGTCGGCGCACCTCTGGCCGATCTGGGGGGCGCTCCAGCCACTCCACGCGGGCCTCTTCATCGCCATGTTCGGGCTGATCGTCTACCACTTCCTGCTCAACCGGACGACGCTGGGCTACGAGGTGCGAGCAGTCGGCTTCAACCCCGAGGCCGCCCGGTACGGGGGCATCTCCGTCGGCCGCAACTACTTCCTCGCGCTCGCGATCTCGGGCTCGTTCGCGGGCCTGGCCGGCGCCGTGGATGTGATGGGATGGAAGTTCCGCGTCGCCACGAACGACTTCGACGCGGGCGACGTCGGCTTCGTCGGCATCGCCGTCGCCCTGCTCGGGCGGAACAAGGCGGTCGGCATCCTCTTCGCGGCGCTGCTCTTCGCGGCGCTCAAGGTGGGAACCTCGCCGCGGCAGCTCGACGAGAAGGTCTTCCCGCCGGAGCTGGCGGGCAACCTCGCCACGATGATCCAGGCGTTGATCATCATGTTCGTCGGCGCCGAGCTGCTGATCGTCTACATCTGGGGCCTGCGCCGCCGGGTCGGCTTCTCGGGTCCTGCACGAGTTCAACCGGAGCTGAAGCAATGAGCACGATGCAGGGCGTCATCGACCGGTCGCGCCGGCTCGCGGCGCCCCGCGCGGTGGCGATCGCCGGCATCGCGCTCGGCGTCCTCGCGATCTGGCTGGCGCTGCCGCCGTGGACCGCGGAGTCGCTCGGCTTCCCGATCGCCGCGGGGTTCCTCGGCGTCGCCGCCGGGCTCTACGCGCTCATGCGGGAGGAGCGCCGGCTCGGCTGGTGGGCGGTGGGCGTCGCAGTAGGGGGTACGGCCGCCGCCCTCTGGCTCCAGGGACGCGACACGGAGACGCTGTCCGCGATCTTCGGCACGGGGCTCGTCGCGGCGATGCTCCGCTTCGCGACCCCGCTCGCGTTCGCGGCGATCGGCGGCGTCTTCTCCGAGCGCGCGGGCGTCGTCAACATCGGCCTCGAGGGGATGATGCTCGCGGGCGCCTTCTTCGGAATCTGGGCGACCGCCTGGAGCGGCTCCTGGATCATCGGCCTGTTGATGGCGATGGCCTTCGGCGGGTTCTTCGGCCTGATCCACGCGTTCTTCTCCATCCACCTGCGCACCGACCAGATCGTCTCCGGCTTCGCGATCAACTTCCTCGCGCTCGGCCTGACCGGCTACCTCTTCCGTTCGATCTACGGCACGCAGGGGACGCCCTCGGGGGTCGACCGGATCCCGGACGTCCATCTGCCGCTCGAGTGGATGCGGGGCGTCGGCCTCGGCCGCTTCATCGACGACGTGTTCGGCCAGCTCAACCTGATGATCTGGCTGATGTTCATCGTCCTGATCGTGGCGTGGCTCGTCCTCTTCAGGACGCCGATCGGCCTGCGACTGCGGGCGGTGGGCGAGCATCCTCGCGCGGCCGACACGGTGGGAATCAACGTCTACGCCGTGCGCTATGCGGCCGTGGTCGCATCGGGCATGCTCGCCGCGCTCGGCGGCGCCTACCTCTCGATCGGGTTCGGCGGCTCGTTCAACGAGAACATGACCGCGGGCCGCGGGTTCATCGCCCTGGCCGCCGTCATCCTCGGCAAGTGGAGCCCGCTCGGCGCCTTCGGAGCGACCTTGCTCTTCGGCTTCGGGTTCGCGATCTCGATCCCGCTCCAGCGCGAGGCGGACATCTCCGCCAACCTGCTCTCGACGCTGCCCTATGTCCTCACCCTGATCGCGCTGGTCGGCGTGATCGGCCGCTCGATCCCGCCCGCCGCCGTCGGCCGCCCGTACTCGAAGCAGTAAGTGTCCCGTTCGGCGGGAGTCAGTGGGCCTCAGGCGGCTGCAAAGCTGCGCTGTGCGGCGTCCTCGGTCGCGCCCGTATTCTCATACGGGCGCTCCCTGCGTCCTAGCCCAGCTTGCTTTTCGCGCGCCTGAGACCCGAGACCCCCACCAAACTGGACACCGAGAGCAACGGGCTTGCCTGGGCGGCGGTGATCGCCGGCTTCCTCGCCGTGGCGGCGTTGCCGGTCGCGGTCGGCCTGGCCGAGCTGCTCGAGGCAGTCGAGCTCCTGGATGCGGCCGCGGCGATCCCGGTTGCCGTCGCGCTCGGCGTGGCCGCCCTGAGGCTCGCGGGGGAGGGGAGGCGGCGCAGCGAGCGCACGCTCGGGCGCGTCGGCGGGGCGGGCGCGGCGCGGGCGGGGAGGATCCTCGGGGTGCTCGGCCTCTGTCTCGCCGCCGCCGGGGCGATTGCGGTCGTCACGTATTACGCGCTTTCCCGATTCGCCGAATAGCCTCTACAATCGTGCGGCGTGTTCGAGATCGGGAGCAGCCTTCGCGAGGCGCGGATCCGTCATGGCTATGACCTCGCAGAGGCCGAGGCCGCCACCAAGATCCGGCCGAAGTACCTGACCGCCCTGGAAGAGGAGCGGTTCGACGTGCTGCCCGCGACCATGTACGTGAAGGGCTTCCTGCGCTCGTACGCGGAGTACCTGGGGCTCGACGGTCAGCTCTACGTCGACGAGTACAACACCCGCTACGGCTCGGGCGACGAAGAGTACGTCGTCCAGCAGCCGACCCGGCGGCGGCAGCGCCCCTCGCCCGCCCACAGGCGCGTCGAGTCGCGCGTGCTCGTACTGACCCTCGTCGGCATCCTCGCGGCCGCGAGCCTCGTCGTGCTCGCCTGGAAGCGCGGCGACGCCGACCCGGGCACCGTCGCGAACCTCGACTCGCGCGAACCGCCCGCCGCCGTCACCCAGGCGCTGGCGACGCCGAGGCCCGCCGTGAGCCTCGTCCTCGCCGCGGTCACCGGAAACTCGCTCGTCATCGTCCACCGCGGCTCGAGCAGCGGCGAGATCCTCTTCGAGGGCACGATCGAGCGCGGGAGCAGCCGGAGGTTCACGGGCACCCGCCTCTGGCTCAACATCAGCTCGCCGGACAACCTCCTGGCGCGGCTGAACGGGACGACGGTGGCGCTGCCGGCGGTCAAGCGGCCGGTCGTCCTGCTCGCGACGAAGAAGGGCCTGGCGCCGGCTTCCTAGTGCCGCCGCGCGGCTTCGTCGTCGTCACGGGCAGCGAGCTCGTCCGCGGGGACCGCACCGACCTCAACGGGCCGTTCCTCGCGCGCGAGTTGCTCTTACTCGGAATCGAGCCCGCCCGCATCGCGATCGTCGGCGACCGGCCGGACGAGCTGCGCGCGGCGCTGGCGGAGGGGCTCGAGGCCGATCTGTGCGTGACGTCGGGCGGTCTGGGGCCGACCCACGACGACCGCACGGTCGAGCTCGTCGCCGAGGCTCTGGGGCGTCCGCTCGCGGTCGACGAGGGGCTACGGGGCGAGATCGAGGCCGTCTCGCGATCGGTGGCGGAGCGGCTGCGACGGCCCTACGCGGACTTCGAGGAGGGCGTCGTCAAGCAGGCGACCCTGCCCGAGGGCGCGCTCGTCGTGGGCGTGGCGGGGACGGCGCCCGCGCTGGCGCTCGCGCACGGTGAGGGGGCCGTCGTCGTGCTGCCCGGGCCGCCCGGCGAGCTTCGCCGCCTGTGGCCGCGCGCGCTCGAGAGCGAGCCGGTGAGGCGTGTCCTCGCGCGTGCGCGGGCTCCCCAGCGGCGCGTGATCCGCTTCTTCGGGGCGAGCGAGTCGGCGGTCGCTCGCGCGCTCGCGGAGGCCGGGGGCGACGGGGACGGCGTCGAGGCCACAATCTGCGCGCGGGACTTCGAGATCCACGTCGACCTGCTCGCGGAGCCGGGCGCGGAGGAGCGGGCGGCCGCGCTGGAAGCCAGGATCGCGGCGCCGCTCGAGCGGTTCGTCTTCGCGCGTGACGAGCGGCCGGTAGAGGAGCTCGTGCTCGAGCTCTGCCGCGAGCGCGGGCTGACGCTGGCGGCGGCGGAGTCGTGCACCGGCGGCCTGGTCTCGGCCCGGCTGACCGACGTCGCCGGCTCGAGCGACGTCTTCCGCGGCGGGGTCGTGGCCTACGCGGACGGGGTGAAGCACTCGCAGCTGCTCGTCTCCGACGACGTCCTCGCCCAGCATGGGGCGGTTTCTGCGGAGACGGCGGAGGCGATGGCCCAGGGGGCCCGGCGGGCGTTGGGCGCCGACGTGGGCGTGTCCGTGACGGGCATCGCCGGGCCAGAGGGCGGAACCCCACAGAAGCCGGTCGGCCTCGTGTACCTGCACGCCGCCGGGCCCGACGGCGACCGCTCGCTGGAGCTGAAGATCCCCGGCAGCCGGACCGACGTGCGCGCCCGCGCCACCCTCTCCGTGCTGCACCTCGTCCGGCGTCTCCTGGCACAGAGCCGGCACGAAGAGGAGTGAATCGGGCCGGTAGCTTGGAGGGCCGTGAGCACGCACGGCTCTTCCTCGGGCTTCCGCTGCCCGCAGACGCGGTGGCGGCGCTCGTTCCCTGGCAGGAGCGCGAGCTTCGCGGCGGCCGCGTCGTGGAGCCACCGAACCTCCACGTCACGCTTGCGTTTCTCGGCTCGACGCCCGTGGAGCGGGTCCCGGCCATCGCCGGCGAGCTCGCAGCCGCCGCGGGCGCTGCGGAGGTGCCCGTGCTGACGGTGTCGGCGTACCGTGAGACGAGAAGCGTCGGCATGCTCGTGCTCGCCGACCTGGAGGAGCGCGCGACCCGGCTCGCGGCCGACGTCCACGCGCGCCTTGAGCGCCTGGGCGTCTACGAGCGCGACCGGCGAGGGTGGCTGCCGCACCTGACGGTGCTCCGCTTCCGCCAGCCTCCGCGCCTGCGGCCGGCGCTGCCCGACCTCGGCGAGGTCAGTCCGTCCGAGGCTGCTGTTTACCTATCCAGGCTCCGTTCAAGCGGGGCCCAGTACGACATCCTCGAATCGGTGGAGGTAGGAGGGAGCTAAGTGGATCGCCAGCAAGCACTCGACGTCGCGCTCAGCCAGATCGAGCGGCAGTTCGGCAAGGGCTCGGTCATGAAGATGAACGACCACGCGGCGGTCTCCGTCGGGGCCGTCTCGACCGGCTCCCTCTCGCTCGATCTCGCGCTCGGGACCGGCGGGCTCCCGCGCGGCCGGATCGTGGAGATCTTCGGCCCCGAGTCCTCGGGCAAGACGACGCTCGTCTACCACGTGATCGCGGAGGCG
Organism: Gaiellaceae bacterium; assembly: GCA_040902725.1. Taxonomy (GTDB): domain Bacteria; phylum Actinomycetota; class Thermoleophilia; order Gaiellales; family Gaiellaceae; genus JACVRU01. The sequence continues at coordinate 22,836 of JBBDWU010000041.1, forward strand.
CAGCGCCGGGGCGGAATCGCCGCCTTCATCGACGCCGAGCACGCGATGGATCCCGCATACGCGAAGCGGATCGGGGTCAACATCGACGAGCTGCTCGTGTCGCAGCCCGACACGGGCGAGCAGGCGCTCGAGATCGCAGAGCTGCTCATCCGCTCGGGTGCGCTCGACGTGGTCGCGATCGACTCGGTCGCCGCGCTCGTCCCGAAAGCCGAGATCGAGGGCGAGATGGGCGACAGCCATGTCGGCCTCCAGGCGCGGCTGATGAGCCAGGCGCTGCGCAAGCTCGCCGGCACGCTCAACCGCACCGACACGATCTGCATCTTCACGAACCAGCTGCGCGAGAAGATCGGCGTCATGTTCGGCAACCCGGAGGTGACTCCGGGCGGCCGGGCGCTGAAGTTCTACGCGTCGGTCCGGCTCGACATCCGCCGCATCGAGACGCTCAAGGAAGGCGTCGAGGCGATCGGGAACCGCGTCCGCGTCAAGGTCGCCAAGAACAAGGTGGCGCCGCCGTTCAAGCAGGCGGAGTTCGACATCATCTACGGCTCGGGCATCTCCTGGGAGGGCACGGTGCTCGACTCGGGGCTCGAGCGGAAGATCGTCGAGAAGTCGGGCTCCTACTTCAGCTACGGCGGCGAGCGGCTGGGCCAGGGACGCCAGAACGCGACCGCGTTCCTGAGGGAGCACCCCGACGTGACCCAGCAGATCCTCACCGCGATCCAGGCGCAGATCGGAGCCGACCAGGTCGTCTCGGCGCGGCTCCTGCCGAGCGGGCAGCCGGCCGAAGCGGAGAAGACCGCGAAGGCGCAGAGGGCGGCCGCGGCTGTCGCGGCGGTCGGAGCGGGCGAGGACGAGGAGTAAGCGGACGGGGCGAGCGGCCCGTGCCGCGGGTGACCGGGCTCCGCGAGCGGCGGGGCGGGCGCGTCGCCGTCGAAGTGGACGGCTCGCCCTGGCGGACGCTCCCAGTCGACGCCGCGGCTCGCGCCGAGCTTCGGGTCGGCGCCGAGCTCGACCGGGCCCGGCTGAGGACCCTGCGCCGCGAGCTGCGGCGTAGCGAGGCGCTGTCCTGGGCGGTCCGGGCGCTCCGCCGGCGCGACTTCTCGGCGCGCGGGCTCGAGGAGCGTCTGGAGCGGGTCGGGTTGCGCGAGGAGGAGCGGCGCTCGGCGCTCGGGACGCTCGAGCGGGCGGGCCTCCTCGACGACGAGCGCTTCGCGGCCGGCCGGGCCGGAGCCCTGGCCGAGCGCGGCTACGGCAACGACGCGATCCGGTGGATCCTCGAGCGGGAGGGAGTGGCGGCCGAGCTGACGGCGGAGGCCGTTGGCGCGCTGCCGCCCGAGCGGGAGCGCGCGGTGCAGGTGGCGGCGCGCCGCGGCGGCGGACCGGCGACTGCCGCGTACCTCGCGCGGCGGGGGTTCGCCGTCGACTCGATCGAGACTGCGCTTGGCGAGACGGCGGCTGAGGGGTAGGATGGTCAACGAAGTAGCTCGACTAGACAATTTCCCTGCACAGAAGGCAGTTCCGAAATCGGCAACCACGATCCGCACGTTCTAGAGGTGACGATCAGATCGAGGAGCAGCGACAGCTGAGGCACGCGCGACGCTAGGCCGCTAGCTCGTCGGGGGCCGGACCCGGCCCGCGGTACACCGATTCCGGGATTGCTCGGTGCAGGCCAAAAGGCAGGAGCCAGCATGGCCGTTGCACTGGGAGTTCTCGCCGGCGCTCTCGCCGGGGCTGCAGCCGCCGTGGTTCTGATGCGGGTGTGGGGCGGCAACCGCGAGTCCATCCTCCAGGATGCGAAGCGCGAGGCCGAGTCCGTCCGCCGCGAAGCGGCGCTCGAGGCGCGGGAGCTGGACATGCGCCTGCGCGGCGAGCTCGAGGCGGAGCTGCAGGAGCGGCGCGAGCAGATCCACCGGATCGAGGAGCGCGTGCTCGCCCGCGAGCAGGAGATCGAGGGGAAGCTCCGCGAGCTCGACCGGCGCGACCAGGGTCTCGCCGACCGCGAGGTTCACGTCCGCGAGCTCCAGGAGCAGCTGAAGGAGGCGAAGCAGGAGGCGCTGGGGCGCCTCGAGCGGCTCGCCGGGCTGACCCTGGCCGAGGCGAAGCAGCAGGTGCTGCGCCAGAGCGAGGAGCTCGTCCGGCACGACCTCGCCCGGACCGTCCGGCAGCTCGAGGAGGAGGCGCGGACCGAGGCGCGGCGGCGGGCGAGGAACCTCGTCGCGGAGGCGCTGCAGCGGGTCGCCGCCAGCCACGCTGCCGAGACGACGGTGTCGCTCGTCGAGCTTCCCTCCGACGACATGAAGGGTCGCATCATCGGCCGCGAGGGCCGCAACATCCGCTCGCTCGAGCACCTGACCGGCGTGGACGTGATCATCGACGATACGCCCCACGCGGTCGTGCTGTCGTCGTTCGACCCGATCCGCCGCGAGATCGCGAAGCTGACCCTGACCAAGCTGCTCGAGGACGGTCGCATCCACCCGTCCCGCATCGAGGAGACGTACTACCAGGCGAAGGCCGAGCTCGACGACTGGATCCGGCAAGCAGGAGAGCAGGCGGTCTTCGAGGCGAACTGTGGCGACTTCCACGAGGAGCTTGTCCGCATCCTCGGTCGGCTCCGCTACCGCACGAGCTACGGGCAGAACGTCCTCAAGCACACGCTCGAGGTCGTCCACCTCGGCGGGATCATGGCCGCCGAGCTCCAGGCGGGCGTGAAGACGACGAAGCGGGCGGCGCTGCTCCACGATCTCGGCAAGGCCATGAGCCACGAGACCGAGGGGTCGCACGCGCAGATCTCGACGCAGCTCGCCCGGCGCTACGGCGAGTCCCAGGCGGTCGTGCACGCCATCGAGGCGCACCACTACGAGGTGCAGCCGCAGACGGTCGAGGCCGTCTTGCTCATCGCAGCCGACGCGGTCTCCGCCTCACGTCCCGGGGCGCGCGGGGAGAGCCTCGAGAGCTACATCCGCAGGCTCGAGAGCCTCGAGGAGATCGCGGCCCAGAAGCACGGGGTCGAGAAGGTGTACGCGCTGCAGGCGGGCCGCGAGGTGCGCGTGATCGTCGAGCCGGGCGAGATCGACGACGACGCCGCGATCCTGCTCTCGCACGAGATCGCGCGCGAGATCGAGGCCCATCTGGAGTACCCCGGACAGGTGAAGGTGACCGTGATCCGGGAGTCGCGGGCCGTCGACTACGCGAAGTAGCGGCTACCCTCACTGAGTGGTCAGGGGTCTCCTACTCGCCGTGCTCGCGGCGGGGCTCGCCGTGGCCGTGGCGACGCCCGAGCGCGGCCAGGCCGAGCCGGCTGCGACCTGCACGGCAGCGCAGAAGACCGCCCGCACGGCGGCACTCGCCGCCTTCAAGCGCGCAACGCGGGGCAAGCGGCTCACGGCCAAGCAGCGGGCACGACTCACCGCGCTGAAGCGGGCAGCCGCCTGCACCGTTCCGACCCTTCCCCCGAGCTCGGGCGCGAGCTGCTCCTTCATGCTGGAGCGCAACCGGGAAGCGATTCTGCTCGAGCCCCAGTTCGGCGGGCCGTTCCTGAATGTCGGGCCGCTCTCGCCCGGTGGGACGCTGCCGGCGAGCGGCCGGGCCGACGCCGTCCTCCTCTTCGTCGATTTCCCGAACGCGTCGGCGAGCGAGACGGCGAGCGCGCTCGCCACGAGCTACACCGCCTATGCGAACTGGTTCGCGGAGGCCTCCTACGGGCGGTTCTCGCTGAGCGTGACGACTGTGCCGACCTGGTTCCGGATGCCCCGGGCGGGCTCGGAATACTCGCTGTACAGCTTTGCCGGCCTGGACGCCTACCTGGCCGACGTGATCGCCGCTGCCGACTCGGCGGTGAACTTCGCGCAGTACGACGCTGTCTGGGTCGTCGCCGAGCAGAACGCGGGGGTGCTCGGCAACACCGCGTTCGCGCGCTTCCCGGGCCGTGGCGTGCGGGCCGACGGCGGCGAGGTCCGGTTCGGCGCGGTGATGGGCTCCGGACGGTGGCCGGGCCTGTTCCACTCGACCGTGGCGATGCACGAGCACCTGCACTCCATGGGCCTTCCGGACCTCGGGTACTCGAGCAAGGTGCTCGGCCGCTGGGACCCGATGTTCGCGGACACCGACGGCAGCTCGACCACCCATGTGCTCGCGTGGCACAAGTGGCTGCTCGGCTGGATCGATCCCGGGCAGATCACCTGTCTGGAGCAGCCGGGCCAGCTGGAGGAGACGCTGACGCCGCTCGCGCGGACCGGCGGCAAGAAGATGGTCGTAGTGCCGACAGGCTCCTCCACCGCCTACGCGATCGAGGTGCGGCGCCGGCTCGGCTACGACCGGACGATCTGCGCGGAGGGCGTCCTGCTCTACAAGCTCGACTCGCAGGTCCGCAACGGCGAGGGGCCCGTCGAGGGCCGCTCGGCGACCACGCGCTGCTCGCCGCAGAGCTCGCCGCTCGGTGTCGGGCAGACGTATGAGGACGGCGCGATCAAGCTCGAGGTACTCGCCACCGACGGCAGCGCCTACCGCGTGCGCGTGACGAAGCGATGAAAGGTCGCCTCCTGTTGCTCGGCGGGGCGGCCGCTCTCTGCGCGGCGGTCGCGGCGTCGGTCGCCCCGCCCGGCGCGGCCGCAACGTGCACGCAGGCTCAGAAGGACGCCCGTGTTGCGGCCGCGAACGCGTACCGAAAGCGGATGGCTCCCCAGCGCCGCGCGTACTTCGTGCGCGTTACGGCCCCGCAGAAGCGCACCGCGTTCGTGAAGAGGCAGCAGGCGAAGCTGACGACCCTGAGGACTGCGGCCGCGTGCACGGTCGTCACGCCGCTCCCGCCCAGCTCGGCTGCGAGTTGCGACTTCGAGCTCGAGCCGAACCGGGAGGCCGTTCGCAACCAGCCATTCCTGCACAGCCCGATGCGTAACCTCGGTCCCCTCGAGCCCGGCGCCTTCATTCCCGCTCTGGGTCGCGCCGAAGCCGTCATGGTGTTCGTCGACTTCCCGGGCGCGCCCGCCAGCGAGAGTGCCGCCGGCCTCGCGGGCATGTACACGGCTTACCTCGACTGGTTCCAGCAGGCGTCCTACGGCCGCTTCTCGGTGAACGTCACCGTCGTGCCAACGTGGTTCCGGATGCCGGAGCCGGGTGGTTCCTACGGCCCGCTCCAGGTCGCGGAGAATGCAGACCGGTACCTCGCGGATGCCGTCGCAGCGGCCGGGAGCGCGGTTGACTTCTCGCGCTACGACTCGGTGTGGGTCGTTCCGTCGGCGGAGTCGGGAGTCTTCGGCGGCTCGAACTACGTGCGCTATCCCGGTCGGGGTGTAGCGGCGAACAGCGCAGAGCTCCGCTTCGGCGTACTGCTGTCACCGTCTCGCCGCGGCGCTCCGTTCGAGGCGGCCCACCTGAACCACCGGGTCCTTGCCTCCCTGGGCACGAGTGACCTGGGGGAGAACTCGAACAAGCCACTGGGCCACTGGGACCCGAACTTCGCGGACTCGCAGGGGGCACGAACGGCGCATCTCCTCGGCTGGCACAAGTGGCTCCTCCGCTGGCTCGACCCGGCGCAGATCACCTGCCTCCGCGAGCCCGGCGTGCTCGAAGAGACGCTGACGCCGATCGCCCGAGCAGGCGGCAAGAAGCTCGTCGTCGTGCCCACCGGGCCCTCGACGGCGTATGCGCTCGAGGTGCGGCGGCAGCTCGGCTACGACCGCGGCATCTGCCGGGAAGGCATCCTCCTCTACACGCTGGACTCGCAGATCCTCAGCGGCAACGGGCCGGTGGAGGGGAAGTCTGCGGGCACGGGCTGCTCGCCCGACGTGATGCCGTTCGCCGTCGGCGAAACGTACGAGGACGCGGGGATCAAGGTCGAGGTACTCGCGACCGACGGCAGCGGCTACCGCGTGCGCGTCACGAAGAAGTAGTCGAGCTAACATCGGGCCTCGTGCGGCGCTACCACGTCACCACGTTCGGCTGCCAGATGAACGCGCACGACTCGGAGCGGATCAAGGGACTGCTCGAGGAGCTCGGACTGGGGGAGACCGCGTTCCCCGAAGAGGCGGACGTCCTCGTCTTCAACACGTGCACGATCCGGGAGAAGCCCGACACGCGGCTCGCCGCGCACCTCGGCAACGCGAAGGCGCTCAAGCGCCAGGACCCGGACAAGGTGATCGCCGTCGGCGGGTGCTACGCGGAGGCGCAACAAGAGCGGATCTTCGCGCTCTACCCGTTCGTGGACGTGGCCTTCGGGCCGGGCTCGATCTCGCACCTCGGCGAGTGGCTCGGCGCCGGAGGGATCGGAGTCGCCCGCGGCCGCTTCGGCGCCGGTGAGGAGCGCACCTTCGCAGCCGAGCTCCCGACGCACCGCGAGCGCCGTTTCCAGGCCTGGGTGCAGATCTCCATGGGCTGCAACTCCGTGTGCTCCTACTGCATCGTGCCGCGCGTCCGGGGACGCGAGGTCAGCCGGCGGCCGGGCGAGATCCTCGCCGAGGTGGCGCGGCTGGCGGAAAGCGGCGTCCGCGAGGTCATCCTCCTCGGCCAGAACGTCAACTCCTACGGCCGCGACGTCGGCGGCGACTTCGCCGAGCTCCTGCGGGCGGTGGACGCGGTCGAGGGCATCGACCGGATCCGCTTCACGAGCCCGCACCCGAAGGACTTTCGCGACCCGGTGATCGAGGCGATGGCGGAGTGCGACGCGGTCTGCGAGCACGCCCACCTGCCGCTCCAATCGGGCTCGACCCGCATCCTCAAGGCGATGCGGCGGACCTACAGCCGCGAACGCTTCGTCGCGCTCGCCGACCGGATGCGGGACGCGATCCCGGACCTAGCGCTGACGACCGACCTGATCGTCGGCTTCCCCGGCGAGACCGAGGCGGACTTCCAGGAGACGCTGGCCGCGGTCGAGGAGGTCGGCTTTGACGCCGCGTTCACGTTCGTCTACAGCCCGCGCAGCGGCACGGAGGGGGCGACGATGCCCGGGCAGGTCCCCGACGAGGTCAAGCGCGAGCGGATCGAGCGGCTCGTCGACGTCGTGCAGCGCGTGGCCGCCGAGCGAAACGGCGGGCGCGTCGGGCGCACCGAGGAGGTTCTCGTCGAGGGCGCCAGCCGCACGGACGCAGCCCTCCTCCGTGGCCGCACGCGTCGCAACACCACGGTCAACTTCGCCGGCTCCGCGCTCCCGGGCGAGCTCGTTGAGGTGCGGATCACGTCCGCGACCTCGACGACGCTCGCGGGCGAGCCGCTCGTCGCCGCCGCCGCTTGAAGTCGTTGCGTAGCCGCGAGCTGGTCTGGGACGGCTGCATCAACGTCCGCGACCTCGGCGGCCTGCCGACCGAGGACGGGCGCACCACCCGCTTCAAAGGCGTCGTTCGCTCGGACAGCGTTCGCCAGCTGACCGAGGAGGGCTGGCAGGCCCTCGCCGGGTACGGCGTCCGGCGGATCGTCGACCTGCGCTGGCACGACGAGCTGGCCGAGGATCCGCGACGCGACCTCGACATCGAAGTCGTGCACGTCCCGGTCTTCCCGGACCTTGGCGACCCCGCGTGGGAAGAGGCCGGCGCAGGGGGCGACCGAGGGCGAGAGTACGCCTGGCTGCTCGAGACCGGGGCCGATCGGTTCGCGCAAGCGGTCACATCGGTCAGCGAGGCGCCCGAGGGCCCTGTCGTCGTGCACTGCGCGGCGGGCAAGGACCGGACCGGCCTCGTCGCCGCCCTCGTGCTCCGCCTCGTGGGCGTGCCCCACGAGGCGATTGTCGACGACTACGTCATCAGCGGCCGCAACCTCGAGCATCTGATCGGGCCCTGGGTGGAGGAGGCGCCCGACGACAAGGAGCGCAAGCGGAGGATCTACCTCGGCATGACCCCGCCCGCCGCGATCGAGCACGCCGTCGTCGAGGCCGAGCGGCGCCATGGATCCGTGCACGAGTACCTTCGCTCAGGCGGCGCGTCGCACGAAACGCTCACGCGCCTGCAAGAGCAGCTCGTTGATTGAGCCGCTCGTCCTCGCGATCTTCGGCCCGACCGCCTCCGGCAAGAGCGCGGTGGCGGAGGCGGTCGCAGATCGCACGCCGGCCGAGCTCGTCTCGGCGGACTCGATGCAGGTCTACCGGCGGCTGCCGATCCTCACAAACCAGCCGGAGCGGCCTACGAGGCTCGTCGCCATCTGGTCGCTCGCGCATGAAGCCTCGGTGGGCGAATACCAGCAGCTCGCTCACGCGGCGATCGACGAGCTCCTCGCCGCGGACCGGACGCCGGTCGTCGTAGGCGGCACCGGTCTCTACCTCCGAGCAGCCCTCGCCGACCTCGACCTCCCACCGGCCCCGGAGCCCGGGGTCCGCGAGGAGTGGGAGGCGTTCTACGACACCCACGGCCCGCTCCATGCTCACGGCCGGCTCCAGGCCCTCGATCCGGAGGCGGCGGCCGGCGTCCACCCGAACGACCGTCGGCGGGTCGTCCGCGCGCTCGAGCTCGCCGCCATGGGAAGTTCGCTCGCCGGCGAGCGCCTCTGGAGCGGCGAGTACCGCCGGCCGACGCTCGTCTTCGGGCTCGACGTGCCGCCCGCCGTGCTCGAGCGCCGGATCGAGGAACGGACGCGGGCCATGTTCGACGCGGGTGTCCAGGAAGAGGTGCGGAAGGCCCTGGAGGGGCCGATCTCCTCGACCGCCCGGCAGGTGCTCGGCCTCGACGACGTGGCGTCGCTCCCCCGTGAGGAGGCCATCACTGTGCTCACCGCGCGAACACGCCGCTACGCGGCCTACCAGCGGAAGTGGATGCGGCGGGTTCCCGGCCTGGTTAGCGTTGACGCGGACCGGCCCCCGGCGGCCGTCGCGGATGAGATTCTCGAAGTGGCAAGCGCTCGGTAACGCCTACCTCGTCGTCGAGGACGAGGCGCTGACGGCCGAGCGCGCCCGGGAGCTCTGCGACCCCGAGCGTGGCATCGGCGCCGACGGCGTGCTCGAGATCGTCGCCGTCGACGGTGCCCGGGCCTCGGTCGCAGTCTGGAACCCGGACGGATCGGTCGCGGAGCTCTCCGGAAACGGCGCCCGCATCGCCGCCCGCTGGCTCGCGGAGCGCTCGGGGGCGGACGAGGTGACGCTCACGTTCGGAAAGCGGGAGGTCACCGGGCGGATGCTGGCGGGCGACGACGTGCGGCTCGAGCTGGGTGCGGTGGAGGTGGCGGAGACGGAGCGGCTGACGGTGGACGGGCAGCTGGTCGAGGTCACTCCCGTCTCGGTCGGCAACCCGCACGCGGTCGTGCGCGGCGAGCCCGACCGCGACGCCCTCCTGGCGCTCGGTCCCGCACTCGAGCACCACGAGCGCTTCCCGGGGCGGACGAACGTCCAGCTCGTGCGCGTGGACGGCCCGGGCGAACTGACCGTGCTCGTCTGGGAGCGCGGAGCGGGGGAGACGGCGGCCTCCGGCTCGAGCGCCGTTGCCGCGGCCGCGGCCGCGGTCGCCAACCGCTGGGTCGAGAGCCCCGTTCGGGTGCGGATGCCCGGCGGCGAGCTCCTCGTCGAGCTGGACGAGGAGAACCGCGCCACGCTTACCGGCCCCGTTACCTACGTGTACTCGGGTGAGCTCTGATTAGCGGTGTCGTCTTGGTCCAGCCGGTCGACCGGTCGTTTCAGACGGATGCTGGGCGAAGCCCAGCATCCTGATGGTCGGCGCCGCGAGCGGCGCCTTAGGCGGCGATCTCGAACTCGCGCAGGACGTCGTTGAGGCTCGTCTTGAGGTCCGTCGACGCGTCGCGCTCCCCGACGATCAGCGCGCAGGAGAGGTGATAGGTGCCGGCGGCGAACTCCTTGGCCCGCGTCCCCGGAAGGACGACCGCCCGCGCGGGCACCTCGCCGCGGTACTCGACCGGCTTCGCGCCGGTGACGTCGATGATCGGCACCGACGCGGAGAGGACGACGTGCGGCGCGATCACCGCGCCCGCGCCGACGACGATGCCCTCGACCACGACCGCCCGCGAGCCGATGAACGCGCCGTCCTCGACGATCACCGGGCGCGCCTGCGGGGGCTCGAGCACGCCGCCGATGCCGACGCCCCCGGCGAGATGGACGTCGGCGCCGATCTGGGCGCAGGAGCCGACGGTGGCCCACGTGTCGACCATCGTCCGCGGCCCGACCCAGGCGCCGATGTTGACGTAGCTCGGCATCAGCACGACTCCTTCGCCCAGATACGAGCCGTAGCGGGCGACGGCGGGCGGGACGACGCGCACGCCGTCCTCGGGCCGGACCCGCTTGAGCGGGATCTTGTCGAGATAGGTGTAGGGGCCGTGCTCGAGCGGCTCGACCTTCCGCAGCCGGAAGTACTCGAGGATCGCCTCCTTGGCCTCCGTGTCGACGACCCATTCGCCGTTGACCTTGTCGGCGACGCGCCGCCGGCCGCGGTCGAGCGCCTCGATGATCGCCTCGACGTCCAGTCAGAGCACCTCCTCGAGGATCGCCGCCGCCTTGCGGCAGTCTTCCAGGCTCGGCACGAGCGCGAGCCGGACGTAGCCCTCGCCCGCCGCGCCCAGGTACGAGCCCGGAGCGACCACGACGCCGTGGGCGAGCAGCCCGCGCGCGAATCCCTCCGAGGTCTCGCCGGCAGGCACCTCGACCCAGAGGTACATCGTGGCGGCGCTCCCGGCGATCCGCAGGCCCTTGCGCTCGAGCACGCCGGCGAGCAGCGCCCGCTTGGCGCGATACCGCTCGCGCGTCTCCTCGACGTGCGCCTCGTCGCCCCAGGCGGCGATCGACGCGCGTTGGACGAACTCCTGCGGCGCCGTCCCCACCGTTGGCCGGAAGGCGCGCAGCCCCGCGATCAGCTCGGGATCGCCGGCGGCGAAGCCCGACCGGTAGCCGGTCATCGACGAGCGCTTGCTCAGCGTGTTGAACACGAGGACGTTCCGGCGGTCGGCGAGCTGCAGGGCCGAGGCCGGCGGGCTTTCGAACCAGAGCTCCGTGTAGGCCTCGTCGGAGGCGAGGACGAACCCGTGCCGGCGGGCGCGCTCGGCCAGGCGCTCGTAGAGCTCGAGCGGCGCGACCGCGCCGGTGGGGTTGTTCGGATAGTTGACCCAGAAGATCGCGAGCCGGTCCCACACGTCGTCGCCGAGCGCGTCCAGGTCGGGGAGGAAGCCATTCCGCTCCAGGAGCGGCACGGCGAGCGGCTCGGCGCCCGCGAAGAGCGCGCCTCGCTCGTAGACGGGGTAGCCGGGATCGGGCACGGCGACGAGGCGGCGGTCGCCGACGACGACCTGCGCCAGGCTGAAGATCGCCTCCTTGCTGCCGAGGGTGGGGATGATCTCGCGGTCCGGGTCGAGGGTGACGCCGAAGCGCCGATCGGCCCAGCCCGCGATCGCCTCGCGCAGCTCCGGCAGGCCCTGCGCGAGCGGATAGGACGAGGCGGCGGTGAGCGCCTCGACGAGCGCGGTTCGCACGAGCTCCGGCGTGGGCTCGCGCGGGTCGCCGACCCCGAAGTCGAGGATCTCCACGCCGGTCGCCGCGGCTTCGCGCTTCGCCTCCTCCAGCCGGACGAAGGGATAAGCGGCCAGCGAGGCCAGCAGCGGGGAGAGGGGAGCGCTCACGCGAAACGATCGTAACGGCGGGGCATAATGGCCTCGTGACCTCTCGCCAGCCCGATCCGGCTCCGGGAGCAGAGCCGGAGCGCGGCTTCGTCGTCGCGGTCCTCGCCCAGGGCTCGAACGGCGCCGACGAGCTGGCCGAGCTTCGAGAGCTGGCGGTGACGGCCGGCGTCGAGCCGGTCGGCGAGCTGCTCCAGCACCGCGGCCGTTCCGATCCGCGAACGTACGTCGGCAAGGGCAAGCTCGAGGAGCTCAAGCAGGCATACGCGGCGTCGGGCGCGGAGGTGCTGCTGGTCGACGCGGAGCTCTCGCCGACGCAGCAGCGGACGCTCGAGGACGCGCTCGCGGCGCGCGTCGCGGACCGGACGCAGCTGATCCTCGACATCTTCGCCCAGCACGCCCGCAGCGCCGAGGGCAAGCTCCAGGTCGAGCTCGCGCAGCTCCAGTACAACCTCCCGCGCATGCGGGGCATGTGGCAGCACCTCGAGCGCCTCGGCGGCGGGCTCGGCACCCGGGGCCCGGGCGAGTCGCAGCTCGAGACCGACCGCCGGCTGGCGCGCCGCCGGGTCGGCCTCCTGCGCCGCAAGCTCGCCGCGCTGCGCGGCCAGCGCGAGACGCGCCGCCAGGAGCGGCTCCGGACCCAGGTTCCGACGGTCGCGCTCGCCGGCTACACGAACGTCGGCAAGTCCACGCTGCTCAACGCGCTGACCAATGCCGGCGTCTCGGTCCGCGACCGGCTGTTCGAGACCGTGGATCCGACGACACGCGGCTTCGAGCACGACGGCAGGCGCTATCTCGTCACTGACACCGTCGGCTTCATCCGCCGGCTCCCGCACGAGCTCGTCGAAGGGTTCGCGGCGACGCTCGAGGAGACTCTCGTGGCCGACGTCGTGCTCCACGTGGCCGACGCCTCGGCGCCGGACGAGCGGCTCGAGGAGATGGTCAAGGCCGTCGACGACGTCCTCCACGAGATCGGCGCCGACTCGATCCCGCGCGAGCTCGCCCTCAACAAGATCGACGCGGTCGACCCGCCGCGCCGCCGGCAGCTCGCGAACCGGTTCCCGGACGCGGTGCTCGTCTCCGCGGCGACGGGGGAGGGACTGGACGACCTGCGGGCGCGCATCGCGGAGAGGTTCGCCGAGCGCTACGAGCCCGTCATGCTGCTCGTCCCCTACGACGAGGGGGAGAAGCTGTCGGAGCTTTATGCGCTCGGGGCGCCGATCGAGGAGCGGATCGACGGGCCCGACGGGGTCGTGATCCGGGCCCGCCTGCCGCGCGCTGAGATCCGCCGGTTCGCGCGGTATCTGCTCGCCGAGGCCGCGCCCGCGCGGTGACGGAGCCGACCCGGCTCCAGGTCACGCGGCTGCGGCCGGAGGCGGTGCTTCCCAGCAGGGCCTACGAGGGCGACGCCGGGCTCGACCTGTCGGCGGCGGAGAACGTCCTGCTCGCGCCCGGCGAGCGCGCCACGGTCGGCACGGGCATCGCGGTGGCGATTCCGCCCGGCTTCGCGGGGTTCGTGCAGCCCCGTTCCGGCCTGGCCGCCCGGCACGGGCTGACGATCGTGAACTCTCCCGGTCTCGTCGACTCCGGCTATCGCGGCGAGGTGATGGTCGTCCTCCTCAACACCGGCGCCGAGCCATTCGCAGTCGAGGCGGGGATGCGGATTGCCCAGCTGGTGGTGCTGGCGGTCGCGGCCGTCGAGCCCGTCGAGGTGGGGGAGCTGCCCGGGAGCGACCGCGGCGGCCGCGGACACGGCTCGTCAGGCCGGTAATGGCCGAGCCGCGCATCCGGGTGTCGGCGATCCTGCGGTGGCGCGGCAGGATCCTGCTCATCCGCCACGACAAGGGCGGCGAGGAGGTCTGGCTGCTGCCCGGCGGCGGAGTGCACGCGGGGGAGAGCCTGACCCAGGCGCTCCAGCGCGAGCTGGCGGAGGAGGTGGGCGTCTTCGAGGCCGGCGACGAGCTCCCCGTCGAGGGCCCGGTGGCGCTGGTCGACTCGATCTCGCCGCGGCGGGGGCCGGTTCCCGACAAGCACGTCGTTCACATCATCTTCGCGGGGAACCTGCCGGAACGGTCGCTCGAGGCCGTCACGTCGGTGGACGCCGCGGTGCGCGGTCACCGCCTCTTCGAGCAGGACGAGCTGCCCGGCCTGGTCGTCCACCCACCGATCCAGCGGTTCCTGGCCCGCTGGCGGCCGGGCGACCCCACGGTGTATCTGGGCGCGATGTGGGCGCCCTGAACTAGTACCGGCCGCCGCGCTCGCGGGCGCGCCCGGCGGCGACCTCGTGGGCGCGCTGCTCGAGGTCGTCAGGCAGCGGCTCGAGCTCCGGCGGCTCGCCGAGCCGGTGCGCGAGCGCCTGCGAGAGGAGCCAGTCCCCAAGCCACGGGTTGCGCGGTAGCAGGGGCCCGTGCAGGTACGTGCCGATCGCGCGCCCAAGGTGGATGCCCTCGTGGCCCGAGGAGCCGTCGTTGCCGAACCCGTGGACGACGCGGCCGAGCGGCTCGGCGCCCGCGTCGAGGTGCGTGCGGCCGGCGTGGTTCTCGAAGCCGGCGAGCGTGCGCCGGCCGGCCGGGTCGAAATCGCACTCGAGCAGGACGTCGCCGATCATCCTGCGCTCGCCTGCCACGGTCTCGAGCGGGAAGACGCCGGCGCCCGGCAGCTCCAGCCCCGCGCGGTCGCGGTAGAAGCGCCCGAGCAGCTGGTAGCCGCCGCAGACGGCGAGCAGGGTCGCCCCGCCATCCAGCGCCTCGCGAATCGCGTCACCGCGAGACGCCAGGTCAGGCGCGATCAGCGCCTGCTCGCGGTCCTGGCCGCCGCCGACGTAGAGCAGGTCGTGCTCGCCCGCCACGAGCGGGTCGCCGACGCCGACGGGGCGGATCTCGAGCTCGTGGCCGCGGGCCTCGGCGCGCCAGGCGAGGACGGCCATGTTGCCGCGGTCCGCGTAGATGTTGAGGTAGTCGGGATAGAGGTGGCCCACCACGATCCTCATGCCGCGTCCTCCCAGTACGGCTTCACGTGCCCGCGTCCGGCGACGATCTTCCTGAGCGCGAGCATCGCCGTGTAGGTCGGCAGCACGACGAGCTCCCCGCCCGGCGGAGTCAGCTCGAGGCCGCGGTCGAGCGCCCGGTCGAGCTCGGGGACGACCTCGATCGCCGCCGGGTCGAGGCCGCCGTACTTGAACCGGAGGGCCAGCTCCGGCGCCCGGCTGCCCGAGGCTACGAGCCGCTCGACGCCTTCGAGCAGCGGCTCGAAGTCGACGTCCCAGATCCAGGAGACGTCCTGGCCGTCCGCGATCGCGTCGTTCAGCGCCACGACGGCGACGCGCGGCATTCCGGCGCCGGCGAGCGTTCGCACCGTCTCGTTCGCACCCGCCGGGTTCTTGACGAGCAGAACGAGCAGGCGCTTCCCGTCGACGTCGATGCGCTCTGCCCGGCCGAAGGCGGCACTGAACCGACCGAGCCCGGCGACGATCTCGGCTCCCGAGGCTCCGAGCTCTCGCGAGAGTGCGGCCGCCGCAACGGCGTTGTAGACGTTGTAGAGCCCCGGGAGCGCGATCGTCGCCCGCAGCGTCTCGCCGTCGAAGACGAGGTCGAAGGAGGCGCGCTCGAGCCCGACCAGCTCGATCTCGCGCGCCGCGATGTCGAGCTCCGGCCGCCCGTGGCCGCACTGCGGGCAGCGGTAGTCGCCGAGATGCCCGACGTAGGCGGCCGCGTACTCGTACGGCGTCCCGCAGCGCACGCAGTACTTCGAGTCGGCCGCGTGCTGGAGGGAGGGCCGCGCGTGGCGGGGGTCGTCGAGCCCGAAGGTGACCGAGCGTGGTGCGACCCCGGCCAGGTCCCCGACCACCGGATCGTCCCCGTTGACGAGCACTGTGGTCTCCGGGCCCAGGTCCCGCACCGTGTCGCGCCAGCGGCCCGCGAGCAGCTCGAGCTCCCCGTAGCGGTCGAGCTGGTCGCGGAAGAGGTTGCCGAGGCAGACCACGCGCGGCCGGACCCGCCGCGTCACTTCGGGCAGCGCTCCCTCGTCGACCTCGAAGAGCCCCAGCTCGGCACCTGAGGAGGCGAGCAGGGTGGAGGCGATCCCGGAGACGAGATTGGCGCCCGACCGGTTGTGGGCGAGCCGGATCCGCGGGCCCAGGATCTCGGCCGCCATCGCCGCGGTCGTCGTCTTGCCGTTCGTGGCCGACACGAGGGCGGTCCCGAGCGGCAGCCGGGCCGCGAGGCGGTCGACGGCGCCAGGGTCGAGCTGGGAGAGCAGTTTCCCGGGGATCGTCGTCCCCCCGCCTGCGCCGGCGAGCCGTGACAGGGCGGCTGCTGCACGTGCAGCGGCGATCTCGAGCGCGAGCGGGATCCGGGGACGCACGCGCCGAGAGTACTAGCCTTGCCTGTCGCAGGTGATCGGCCGCTCTTGCAAAACGGTGGTTTTGCTCTACTATTCTTGACATGGCCCGCACCCGAGGGCACCGGGCAGTGCCGCGCGTGGATCCAGAGCGGCTGGCCGCCTTCCAGGCCGGGATCCGCCGGCGCTACTCGAACAGCCAGATTCTCGACGAGCTCCGTGCCTGCGCGAAGCGGCTCAGGCGCTCGCCGACGATGCGGGAGTTCTCGGCCGATCCGGCCACGACCGTCCACCCGCAGACGGTGATCGAGCACTTCGGGAGCTGGAACGCCGCGAAGCGGGAGGCGGGGCTTGTGCCGCGCAGGTTCGCGACGCGCGAGGAGCTCCTACGCCTGCTGCGCGACCTGGGGGAGGAGCTCGGACGCCCGCCGGGAGCGCGCGACATCGACGAGCGCCGCGGCTCGATGCCGTCGAAGTCGCTGTACTGGCACACGTTCGGCTCGCTGACGCAGGCGCTCCGGGAAGCCGGGTTCGACGTGCCGGTGGGGGAGGAACGGCTCGGGCGGGCCGTGGAGCAGGGCGCCGCACTCGCGCGGCGCCTCGGCCACCTGCCGAAGTTCGCCGACTGGGCCGAGGCGCGCCGCGAAGACGACGCTCTCCTCACCGAGTGGCAGGTCTACCGGATGTTCGAGTCGGGGCGGGGGGCGTGGGCGACCTTCCAGTTCCTGGTCGCCGAGCGCCTGCGGGAGGAAGGCGCCGAGATCACTGCCGAGGGCCGCGTCTCAGAGCGCGGCTAGGCGGCCGCGAGCGCCGCGAGGCGGTCGAGGCAGAGCTGCCCCTCGTCCGCGGCGCGCACGGCGGGCAGAGCAGTCTCCTCGACGTACGAACGGTCCGGCTCGAAGCCGGCGACCGAAGCGACGCCGCCGTCGCGCAGCACGATCAGCGTCCCCTCCTCGAGCTCGCGCTTCGCGAAGGCGAGCTGAAGCGTCCGCTCGACGACTTTGAGCGCCTGGCGGGTCGAGGCGAAGAAGACCTCGCTGCCGGAGCGGCCGAGCCAGAGCGGCCGGCCGACGGCCCGCGCCAGGCAGAGCTCATCCGGCGCGCGCTCGTCGAGCCAGGCGGTGGCAATGCTCCCCCGCAGCCGCTCGAGCACGGGCGGGGAGGCGTCCGCCTCGACCAGCGCGAAGATCGCCTCGGAGTCGACCGTCATCTCGGGCGCCGCGCGCCGGAACCCGTGGTCGGCGAAGATCTCCTCGTCGTTGACGATGATCCCGTTGTGGATCCCGACGACGGCTCCGTGCCGGATCGGATGGTTGTTCGCCTCGATCGTGGGGTGGCCCTTGGTGTAGTCGCGGACGTGGACGAGCACCTGGGTGGCCTCCGCGGGCACGCTGATGCGGTCGAGGAGGGCGGCTGCGCCGCCGCGCTGCTTGTGGACCCTGATCTCCGGCCCGGCAGCACGCCAGGCGTAGCCGACCGCGTCGGCGCCGCGCTCGGCGATCCCGGCCATGAGCGCCTGGGCGGCGAGCGTCCGGTCGACGCGGCTGTCCGCGCTCAAGCTGTATCCCGCGATGCCGCACATGCGTCAGTCCGATCCTAGACGGACCATCGGGCGAACCGGTTAGCACCTTTGTGCACTTCCTGACGAATTCTTTGCAAACGACAAAAGGCCTTCCGTCCTCAAGGGCAGTACCGGGCGCGCCGATAACACCCGCGTGGAAGGGCGTCCACTCCGCGATGTCCCCGAGCCTGCTCCCGCGCCCGAGCTCGTCGAGCCGGACGGTGAGGACGCTCCCACACCCGCTGTCACGCAGACGCAGGACCCGCTCAAGCTCTACGTGCGCGCGATCGGCGACGGCCCGCTGCTGACGCCCGCCGAGGAGCGCGAGCTGGCGCGCCGCAAGGACGAGGGGGACGAGGACGCGAAGCAGAAGCTGATCGAGTCGAACTTGCGGCTCGTGATGTCGATTACCCGGCACTACACGAAGGCCGGCGTGCCGCTCCTCGATCTGATCCAGGAAGGGAACCTGGGGTTGATGCGCGCCGTGGAGAAGTTCGACTACAAGCTCGGCTTTAAGCTCTCGACCTACGCGACCTGGTGGATCCGGCAGGCGATCACCAGAGCGCTCGCCGACCAGGGACGGACGATTCGCGTGCCCGTCCACGTGGCAGAGCAGGTGCGGCGTGCACTCCGGGCGAGGCGCGTGCTCACGCAGAAGCTCAATCGGGATCCGACGGTCGAAGAGGTCGCAGCCGAAGCGGGCTTCACACCGTCACGCGTCCAGGAGCTCCTGGAGCTCGTCGAGGACCCGGTCTCGCTCGAGACCCCGGTGGGGGACGGCGAGAGCCTCTACGGCGACATGATCGAGGACACGACCTCGGAGCGGCCCGACGACCTCACAGCGGTTCTGCTCAGGGGCGAGGAGCTCAAGCTCGCGCTCGCCCACCTGAACCCGCGCATGCGCTACGTCCTCGCGCTCCGCTTCGGCCTCGACGGTACGAAGCCGCAGACGCTCGAAGAGGTGGGCCTCGTCCTCGGCATCACTCGCGAGCGCGTCCGCCAGCTCGAGACTCGCGCCCTCCGCCAGCTGCGGACGGTCGCGCCGGCGCTCGAGTTCTACCTTCGCGCCTAGCGGGCCAGTTCCATTTCGCGCAAGGAAGAGAGGCGGCGGAGCGTCTCCACCTCGATCTGCCGCACCCGCTCGCGCGTCAGGCCCAGCGTCCGCCCGATCTCCTCGAGCGTCTTCGGCTCCTCGTCGAGGAGCCCGTAGCGCAGGACGAGCACGAGGCGCTCACGGTCGGGGAGCGCGAGCAGCGCCTCCTGGAGCGCCGCCGAGCGCAGGTTCAGCTCGACCTGATCCTCGGGCGAGAGCCCGTCGCCGGCGACGAAGTCGCCGAGCACCGCGTCGTCCTCCTCGCCAATCGGCTGGTCGAGGCTGGTCGAGGCGCGGGCGGCGGCGCGAACCTCCCTGGCCTGGTCGACCGGCAGGTTCGCCTCTTCGGCGATCTCGTCGAGCGACGGCTCGCGTCCCAGGCGCGTCCAGAGCGTCCGCTCGGCGCGGTTCATCTTCTGAAGCCGCTCGACGATGTGGACGGGCATCCGGATCGTCCGCGCCTTGTCCGCGAGCGCCCGGGCGACCGCCTGGCGGATCCACCAGGTGGCGTAGGTCGAGAACTTGAAGCCGCGGCGCCAGTCGAACTTCTCCACGGCGCGGATCAGGCCCAGCGTCCCCTCCTGGATCAGATCGAGGAAGGGGAGCCCCTGGTTGCGGTAGTTCTTGGCGATCGAGACGACGAGCCGGAGGTTCGACTGGATCATGCGCTGCTTCGCCTGGGCGTCGCCGCGCTCGATCGCCTTCGCCAGCTCCACCTCCTGCGCCGCGGTCAGCAGCGGATTGCGGCCGGCCTCGCGCAGGAAGAGCTGGAGCGCGTCGGTGGTCGTGTCGGGCGCCGGCGCGGCGGGGGGAGGGGCAGGCGATGGCGGCGGCGCCACCTCCGGGTCGGGGAGCACCTCGATCCCGCGCGCCTCGAGCGCCTGGTGGAGCAGGTCGACGTCGCCCGCCTCGAGCTCGTGCCCCTCGAGCGCCTCCGCGAGCTCCGAGAATCGGATGACGCCGGTGGGCTCCGCCTGCTCGACGAGCGCTACGAACTCCTCGGCGTCGAGGAGCTTCTCGATCTCGGGCTGGGGCATCGTGCTCCGGTGGAGTTTCCTCCTCGGCGGGGGATCGAAACGGGTCATCTGCTTCAACTTGACAGAACGCCGCTTCTCGTGCAGAGGCCTATGAGGCGCGTTCTGCGGCCGGCGGGCCCTCGGCGCCGGCTCCCCGCGGGGTTCGGCCGCCGGTTGCGAGCACGATTCCCGAGACGACGACGGCGATTCCGGCCAGCTGGACGCTCGACGGGTCCTCGTCGAGCAGGATGATCCCGAAGACGACGGACAGGACGGGCTGCAGCGTGAGCACGACCGAGGTCAAAGCGGCCGGCCCGCGCGGCAGCGCGAGCGAGATCAGCAGCCACCCCAGCACCTGCGAGGACAGCGCCAGGGCCACCAGCCAGCCGTGCGCGGGCCAGGACGGCTGGAGCTCGAGCTCGCCGAGCGCCGCGCCCGCGGGCAGCGTGGCGAGCGCGGATACCGCCGTGGCCGTGAAGAGCGGCCCCGCCGGCCGTCGCAGGTCGCGGTTCCCGGCGCGCAGGGCGAGCAGGAAGCCGGCGTACATGACCGCGGTGGCGACGCCGAAGACGACGCCGAGCGCCGGATCGTCCCCGTAGGCGCCGGCCCCGACGACGCCGGAGATCAGGACGACTCCGGCGAGCACGATCGGGACGGCTGCGACGACGCGTGCTCCTGGCCGCTCGCGGAGGATCACCCACGCCGCGAGCGGCACGAGCACGACCTGGACGTTCCCGAGCACGGTCGCGAGCCCGGCGCCGACCGCGGCGATCGCGTGGTGCCAGAGGATCAGGTCGGCGGCGAAGAACAGCCCGGCGCCCCACGCGAGCGCGCGCTGGCCCCCGCTCCGCGGCCCGTAGCGGCGGCGCTCCCACAGGGCAAGCGCAGCGAGCACTGGCAGCGCGTACGCGCAGCGGTAGAACGCGGCGGTCGACGGCGGCTCGTCCGCCAGGCGGACGAGGATTCCCGAGAAGGCGATGCAGAAGGCGCCCGCGAGCGCGAGCAGAACCGGGTTAGAAGCTCGCGCCACGGAAGCCCGACGCGATCAACCCCAGCACTGCGACGGCGACGGCGAGGCGGTACCAGACGAAGACCGAGTAGTCGTGGCGCCGGAGATAGCCGAGCAGCGCCCAGATCGCCGCCAGGCCGCTCACGGCGGCCGCGATCGTCCCGACGAGGAACGGGCCGGCCCAACCGGCCGGGACGTCGCCCGCCACGACGTCCGTCCACCCCTTCAGCAGCACCGCGCCGAGGACGATCGGCAACAGCAGCAGGAACGAGAAGCGCGCAGCCGCCTCGCGGGTCAGCCCCAGGAAGCGGCCGGCTGTGATCGTGATCCCCGACCTGGACACGCCCGGCATCAGCGCGACCGCTTGCGCCACACCGACCGCCACGGCCGGGACGAAGCCGAGCTCGCGAATCTCGCGCCGCTCGGGCGTGCGGTCGGCGAGCCAGAGGACGATCCCGAACACGGCCAGCAGGATCGCGATCTGCCACGGCTCCCCCAGCCGCTCCGCGATCAGGTCGCCGCCGAGCGCGCCCACGAGCGCCGCGGGAACGGTCGCGAGCGCCACGAACCACGCGACCCGCTCCTCGGGTCCCGAGATCGCGCGCCGCCGAATGCTCCGGAGCCAGGCGGCGGCGAGGAGCGCGACGTCGTGCCGGAAGTAGACGGCGACCGCGACGAACGTTCCGAGATGCAGCGCGACGTCGAAGGTCTGGTTGAACGCAGCGTGCTCGGCGAGGTAGCGCCAGTCCCCCAGCCAGGGAACGAGGATCAGATGCCCCGAGGAGGAGATCGGCAGCAGCTCGGTGAGTCCCTGGACGATCCCGAGCGCCAGGGCCTGCCAGTTGGAGACGACGCCGGGCTCGTCCCCCACTCCCGTCGCGGCGAGCACGATCGCTCCGGCGAGGCCGGTGACTGCGATCGCAGCGATGCCGAGGGGGCCCCGTCTCACCGCGCGGAATCGTACGCGGCAACGCCCCCGCGACCTATCCACAGGGTTACCCACAACCTGCACGATGTGCTGTGGAAATGTGGATTACTGAACTTTTCGCAAATTGCGAGCATTCCGCCCGCGGAGGCGCTCGAATCGCTTGCATCCCGACCGGAGAGGCCCTAGATTCCCCCTTGCACCGAGCACGGAGCGCAAGTAGGTCGAAGCCGCTCCAGGAGACGCTAGCCGCAAGGCGAACGTCAACTGGGATGGGGGACGAAAGCGCAACCGGCTCGGTGAATTTTTTTTGGTCCCGGACGGCTCCGCTAGGATCGCGCCCGATGCATCTCCGCATGCCGAGCTTCGATCACGGGACGATCTCCGGGGCCTGGGCGATCGGGCTCGGGCTCTACGTGTTCCTGGGGCTGCTTGCGATCGGCATCTCGCTCGGGACGACGTTCGTCGTCTCGCTCGTCGCCGTCGGGCTGATCTTCCTGTATGTCCGGCTGTACGGCGAGGACGAGCTCCGGCGCCGCCCCCGGTAGCGCAGCGCTCCTACGAGGCGTTCGGCGAGCTCGGTGCCCAGCAGGTCGGCGAGCCGGTCTCTTGCGGGGCGCCGTCCCTCTTCGAGTCCCTCGACTGCGGCACAGTGCCGCAGGATCAGCTCTCCCCCCTTGCTCATACGCCGTCAATCGGCGCTGACGCCGAACGGCAAGATCCCTGACGCGGGGGCTAAAGCTGCCCCCGCCCGCGACGTACGGGCGGGGGTACCCCCTGACATCGGGTCGGCTAGCGCCCGAAGATGCGGCGTCTGGACTTCGGCGCCGGCTCGGGCTCCGGGAGAGTGGCTGTGCCGACGTCCGCGCCTACGGGCTCGGGCTCGCGGCCGGCATCCACCAGCGGCGGCTCGGCCGCTGCGGCCCGGGCGCGCTCGGCTGCCGTCGGCTCGTCCGCCACCCGCCTGTCGTACTCGCCATGCTCGTCGCGACGGCGCGGCCCCGTCGTGTCGAAGACGAGCCCGAAGACCAGGCCGAGCCCGAGCGCTATGGCTCCGACCAGGGTCGTCAGGTCGCCGACGATGCCGCCGATGCCGATCTCGCCGGACCAGTCGAGCACCCGGCCGCGCCCCCGGCTTCCGGAGGGCTGAGCGGCGACGAGAATCCAGCCTCCGACGATCGCCGCCGGCAGGAAGCCGAGAGCGAAGACGTTCGAAGAGACCGACGGCACGCCCCACTTCGTCCAGCCGCCGAGCAGCTGCGACAGGGCCAGGACGAGCCCGCCACCCGCGACGAGCCCCATGGCGGCCCAGTACTCGCCGATCGAGTCGGTGGGGTCGATCCAGGTGGCGAACCAGATGAGACCCCCTGCGACTGCGACCCCGATCAGGGTCATCAACCCTCGTGTCAACCCATACATTGCATCACCTCGCTCTACTGATGCCCTCTGAACGGAAAAGCAATCGAGTGCGTTAGTGAAGCTTCAGTCGACGGGCGTCGAAGCGCCAGGAGTCGAGCTCGGCGCGGAAGTCGGCGTTCTCCCCGAACAGATGCTCGACGACCCCCACCTCATGGTCGTGATGGAACGGCACGTCCACGTGCGGCTCGGAGACGAGATTGACGGAGACCTTCGAGCAGCCGGGGCAGCGCACCGCCAGCCCCACCGACTCGTCGCCCGGGGCCAGCAGGAAGAACGCGGACGGGAAGACCTGCCGCGGCCGGCCTTCCGGGTAGCAGAAGAAGCTCCACGGCCACTCGCCGTGCTGGATCCGCCGCGCGGCCAGATCGACGAGCTCGGCGCCGGCCTCCTCGACCCGCGACGTCATCAGGTTGAGGAAGTGCCCCGCTCCGAGGCCGAGCGGCGCCCAGTCGAGCTCGTCGTGGCTGACGAGTCCCGGGTGCTCCTCCCCGCACGCGCAGGCGAACCGGACGCCGTACACCGCGGGGTGCGCCGCGCCCGGGAGGCGGCTGAGCTCGCGGAAGTCGGACAGTGCCACCCGCGTCTCTCCACCGTGCGGGCACGGGAACGTGTACCGGCTGGTCAACGCGTCGTAGATGCCCCGAGTTGTAGACGAGGGGTCGGACGCGAAACGAGGGCTTAATACGAGATCAACGAAAAGACGTCGTACTGCTCGAGCCGCTCGCGCCCGTTCAGGAAGTCGAGCGAGATGATGAAGGCGACTCCGACGACCTCCCCGCCCAGCTGCTCCACGAGCTCGCACTTCGCGCGGGCGGTGCCGCCCGTCGCCAGCACGTCGTCGTGCACGATCACGCGCTGCCCGGCGTGGATCGCGTCCGCATGGAGCTCGAGCACGTCGTAGCCGTACTCGAGCGCGTACTTCGCGCTCACCGTCCGCCACGGCAGCTTCCCGGGCTTGCGGGCTGCGACGAAGCCGCAGCCGAGCCGGCAGGCGAGCGCGCCGCCGGTGATGAAACCGCGTGCCTCGGCGCCGAGGATCAGATCCGGCCGCCGCGGCTCCGCCCACTCGGCGAGCTGGTCGACCGTCTCGCGCAGCGCGTCCGCGTCGGCGAGCAGCGGCATGATGTCCTTGAAGACGATCCCCGGCTTGGGGAAGTCCGGGACGTCGCGGATCAGCCCCTTGAGGTCGTCGATGGAACGGGTTGCCACTATTCGCCTGCTTGCTGCCTGAGCTGGCGCCAGAGCAGGTGGTGGACGAGCTCCTGGGCGAGCTCGCCCAGCGACTGGAGATCGTCGAGCGCGGCCTGCCTGCGCTCCGGGTTGCGCGAGCGGAGGGATGGGCCGGAGACAGCCTCCACGAGGCCCGCGACGCGGTCCACGCTCGTGCGGACGGTGCGCAGGTGGCGCGGGGCGATCCCGAACTGCGCCAGGCGCGCACAGACGAGGACGATGTCGACGTCGCTCTCGGGGTAGCGCCGCTCGCCGTCGATCACCGTGGCGCCGATCAGCCCGTACTCCTCGAGCTCCCGCACCAGGTCGAGCCCCACCTCCGCGCGCGCGGCGAGATCCGCCAGCTCGACGCCCTGCTCGGCCCCGGTCAGCCCGGTCGGCTTCCGGCGCCGCCGTTCGGCCGTCGTCGGCGACGAGAGCTCCTGCCGGATGACGCGCAGCGGCAGGAACTCGTCGCGCTGCAGCCGGAGAATCGTCTGCAGCCGCTCCACGTCGTCCTCGGAGAAGAGCCGGTAGCCGCCCTGCGTGCGCCGGGGCGCGAGCAGGCCCTGGTCCTCGAGATAGCGGATCTTGGAGATCGAGATGTCGGGGAACTCGTCCTTCAACCGGCCGCAGACCGTGCCGATCGTGAGCAGCCGCTGGTCGATGGCGGTCGTCATCGGTTGAGGAAGGTGAGCCGGTATTTGCCGATCTGGACCTCGTCGTCGTCCTCGAGCCGGGCCGACTCGATCCGGCGGCGGTTGACGAAGGTGCCGTTGAGGCTTCCCTGATCCTCGATCGTGAACTCGCCGTCCGAGTTGAGGAGCACGGCATGCTTGCGTGAGACCGTGACGTCGTCGAGGAAGACGTCGCAGTCGGGCGAGCGGCCGATCAGGGTGCGCTCCGGGCCCGGCACGAAGGTCTCCCCCGCCCTGCCGCCGCCGGACCGCACGACGAGCGCGGGTCCCTTGATGCCGAACTCCTCGAGCGCGTCGGCCTGGTCCTCGTCCTCGGCGGGCGTGAAGGTCATCGTGTGGTCGCCGGAGTCGTCGGGAAGCAGGCGCGCGCCGCAGCGGGCGCAGAAGTTCGCGGCCTCCGGGTTCTGGAAGCCGCACTCGGGGCAGTAGACGTGGCTCATAGTGGGCTACGAGGGTGGTGCGGCCTTGCCGGTGAGAATCTCCGTGAGCCGCTTGACGTCCACCTCGTCGAGGACGCTCCGGCCGCCGCTCTTCTTCAGCCGCGCGACGAGCTCCGCGCGCAGGATGTCGATCTGGCCGTGGAGGATCCGGCGCTGGTACGAGATCTCGAGCTCCCGGCGCTCGAGCTCCCCGATCAGGCTCTTCAGCTCCTCGTCGGACATGTTGGGGAGATCGGCCAGAGGCTCCATCGCGCTATGCAGTAAAGCAGTCGGGACCCATAGGGGTCAACCTGAACTTGAGACTTGCTCCTGGAGGATCCCCTCCACGACCTCGCGCAGCTCGGCCTCGAGCGCCGCGGTGTCCTCCTCAGTCTCGCCTTCGGCATACAGGTGCAGCAGCGGCTCGTCGGCGTCAGGCAGCACCTGCACCGACCCGCGCTTGTCGAAGACCTTGATGCCGTCGAGCGTGTCGACGTCCCGGTCGGCGTAACGCTCGTTGAGCAGCCGCATGACGGTGCCCTTGTACGCCCAGGGGCAGGGGAGCTGCCGGTGGACGAGGGTCGGCACGGGCAGATCGGCGACCAGCTCGGAGAGCGGCCGCTTCTGCGGCGCCAGCAGCTCGAGCAGCTTGCAGAGGCTGGCGACCGCGTCGTAGGCCGGCAGAAAGTCGCCGAAGACGTAGCCCCCGGAGAGCGCGCCCCCGAACACGACGCCGTCCGAGGCCGCAGCCTTGGTCAGGTCGGCGAGCGACGCGGGGGTGCGCACGACCTCGAGCCCCTTGCGCGCGAGCAGCTCGACCTGCCGGGTGACGGTGATCGGGAAGGCGAGCTTCCCCTTCCGTCCGTTGGCGGAGAGCAGGCTGACGAAGAGGAGCAGCGCCTGGTCGACGGGCACCTCCTTCCCGTGCTCGTCGACGAGGTGGAGCCGCTCCGCGGAGCGGTCGAGGACGGCCCCGAGGTCGGCGCCGACGGCGGTCACGAGCCGCTTGGCCTGGCCGACGGCCTCGCGGAGCGCCAGCCCGCGCTCCTCGCGCTCGGTCGCGAACTCGTGCGCCGACACGGCCTCGACCCCGAGCGGCCCGAGCACGAGCGGGAGAACGAACGAGGCGGCGGAATAGCCGTAGTCGATGACGATGCGGAAGTTGCGCTCGCGGATCGCCTCGACGTCGAGCGTCCCGAGCAGGTCGGCCGCGTAGCTCTCCCGGGCGCGCACCGGGTAGCTGATCGAGCCCACGTCGCCGAAGGCGACCCGGCGCAGCTCCTGGCGCGTGAAGTGCTTCTCGATCTCGTTCTGGAGCGCCTGGCCGATCTGGATGCCCGGCGGCTCGTAGAAGCGGATCTCCACCATCTCCGGGTCGAGCGCGCTGGTGCCGATGTGGAGGCCGGCGTCGTAGCTCTCGGCCTTCAGCATGTGCCGCGTCACGGGCGACGGGAGCACGCGGAGGTCGGCGACGTCCACTCCGGTCGCGGTCAGGCCGGTGATGACGGCCCGCTTGACCATCCGGCAGGCGGAGGGCGCCTCCCGGCTCGCCACGACGCGGGAACCGCGCTTCAGCGCCGTCCCCAGGGCCGACGCGAGGCGCACCGCGACCTCGGGCGTGAGGTCGACGTTCACGAGGCCCGAGACGCCGTCGCGGCCGAACAGGCGCGACGACCCGCGCGACTCCCAGATCACGCTCTCGTGGACGTGCGTGCCGGACTCGACCTCCTTGTAGGGGTAGATCCGGACGCCCGGCATGATCACGCTCTCGGCGCCGATCGTGACGTTGTCGCCCACGGCGACGCCCTCGTGGATCCGCACGTGGGCGCGCACGTCGCAGTTGCGGCCGAGCACCGCGCCCTCGATCAGAGAGCTGCGCCCGATGTGCGTCGACGCGTCGATCACGGAGCGCGCTGTCCGCGCCCGCTCGCGCAGCGTCACGCTCGGGCCGAGGACGCTGTACGGGCCGACGGTCGCGTCCGAGGTGATGCGGCAGTTCGAGCCGAGCAGCGCGGGCCCCTCCACGACGTCGAGGTCCTCGACCTCCACGCCCTCGCCGAGCCAGACGTTGCCGCGCAGCCGAATCCCCGGGATGTTGAGCTTCACCCGCTCGTCGAGGGCGTCGAAGTTCGCCTGGCGGTACTGGTCGAGGTTGCCGATGTCCTGCCAGTAGCCCTCGCAGACGTGCCCGTAGATCGGCCGGCCCATCTCGAGCAGCAGCGGGAAGAGCTCCTTCGAGAAGTCGAAGGGGCGGTCGTCGGGGACGTGCTGCAGCACCTCCGGCTCGAGCACGTAGATCCCCGTGTTGATCGTGTCGGAGAAGACCTGGCCCCACGACGGCTTCTCGAGGAAGCGCTCGACGCGGCCGTCCTCGTCGGTCACCACGATCCCGAACTCGAGCGGGTTCTCGACCGACTTGAGGCCGATCGTCACGGCCGCGCCCTTCTCCCGGTGCACCGCGACCAGCTGCGAGAGGTCGATGTCGCAGAGCGCGTCGCCCGAGATGACGAGGGAGGTGTCCTTGAGCGCGCCGCTCGCAAGCCGGACCGAGCCGGCCGTGCCCAGGGGCGACTCCTCGACCGAGTACTCGATCTTCAGGCCGAGGGTCTCGCCGCCGCCGAAGTAGCTGCGGATCGCCTGCGCCAGGAAGGCGACGGTCACGACCACGTCCTCGAAGCCATGCTCCTTGAGCAGCTCCAGGATGTGCTCCATGCACGGCTTGCCGACGATCGGGACCATCGGTTTGGGCTGGTTCGAGGTCAGCGGCCGCAGCCGCGTTCCCTCTCCCCCGGCCATGACGACGGCTTTCATCCGAGACTCACCTCCCTGCGCGCCTTCAGCAGGTACATCGTTCCCGCCAGCGCCGCGAGGGCAACCCCGATCCAGAAGAGGACGAGCGGCCAGTCGGTGCCGGGGCGGGTGACCATCAAGAAGGCGAGCGCCGCGTAGAGCACCCACGTGGCGACCTTGCCGAGGAGGTTCACCTCGAGCTCGTAGCCGCGCGGCGCGACGAGCTTGTAGCCGGCGAGCAGGAGCGCGTCCCGGCCGACGATCAGCGCGAGCGCCGGCCAGGGCAGCCGGTCGGCGAGGAACAGGAGGACGACCGCCGCGTCGATCAGCAGCCGATCGGCGAGCGGGTCGGCGACCTTGCCGAACCGGGACTCGACGTGCCAGCGGCGGGCGAGGAAGCCGTCGATCTGGTCGGTGACGGCGGCGGCGCCGAAGAGGATCGCCGCCGGCCAGCTCTTGCCGTCGTCGGCCTGGAGCAGCAGGACGACGAACACGGGGAGGGCCGCGAGCCGGAGCACCGTGAGCGCGTTCGGCAGGTACGCGAGGGGCGGCGAGGCGACACGAGCAATCACGGTGCCACGCTACCGTTCTCCGCTCCAGTGACGCGCCTCACCCTCCCCGGCTTCGTGAGCGCGCACTGTCACGCGTTCCAGCGGGCCCTGCGCGGCCGTGCGGAGGGCGACGACTTCTGGACGTGGCGGGAGGCCATGCTGGACCTGGCCCGGGGTCAGACCCCGGAGCGGGTTAGGGCCGACTATGTGACGACTTACGCCGAGCTGCGGCGCGCCGGCTACACGGCCGTCGGGGAGTTCCACTACCTGGGCTACGAGGAGGCGCTCGCCGCCGTCGAAGCCGCCGGCGAAGCGGGCATCCGGATCGTGCTGCTCTATGCGGCCTACGCGCGCGGAGGGCTCGACCGTTTCCGGCAGGAGTCCGTGGCCGACTACCTGCGCCAGGTGGACGCGCTGCGGGCCACCGGCGCGGCCGTCGGCGTCGCCCCCCACTCCGTGCGCGCCTGCCCGGCCGACTGGCTCGAGGAGATCGGGCGTTATGCCGTGACCGAAGGCCTCCCGCTCCACGTCCACGCCGACGAGCAGCCGCGCGAGGTCGAGGAGTGCGTCGCCGAGCACGGCGTGCGGCCGGTGGAGCTGCTCGACCGCACCGGCTGTCTCGGGCCCCACACGACCGTCGTCCACGCCACCCACGCGGACGGCGCGGAGCTCGACCTGATCGCCGCCGCGGAGGCGCGCGTCTGCGCGTGCCCGACCACCGAGGCGAATCTCGGCGACGGCTTCCTGCCGGTCGAGCGGCTCCTCGCGCGCGGGATCGGGATCTGCATCGGCTCCGACTCCAACGTGCGCATCGACCCGCTCGAAGAGCTGCGCGAGCTCGAGGGGATCGCGCGCCGCCAGGCAGGCCGCCGCAACGTGATCCCGCTCGAGACGCTGGTCTGCGCCGGCGCCGACGAGGGTGCCGCCGCCCTCGGCCTCGAAGCCTGGGACGACGTCGAGGTCGACCTCGCCCATCCGTCGCTCCACGGGGTCGACGAGGCCGATGCCTTCGCCGCGCTCGTCTTCGGCTGCTCGGCCGAAGTATTCGCGAGTTAGCCGAACGTCACGTCGTCGAGCCAGACAGCGGTCGGGTTGCCCGCAGTCTGGAGGACGACATGTGCGAAGGCAGCGCCCGGCGGGGCGACGGCGGAGACCGACAGGCGGGCCCAGCCGGAGCTCAGGGTGCGAAGCGGCTCAGACGAAACGGCGCCGATCCGCTTCGCCTCGCGGTCGTACCACTCGATTCCGATTGTCGTCGTTCCGGCGGTCCCGGCCGCGCGGGCCCAGACGGCGGCCTCGTAGATCCGGCCGGTCTCGAGGAAGGCGGCCACGGGCGACACGTGCACGGCGACGCGGCCGGTCGCCTGCCCGTCCTTGGAGCCGAGCCGCAGCGCGGCCGTCCCCGACCGGAAGACAGATGAGTCACGGCGCACGACAGCGTGCGCCGCGCCGCGGATCTGCCACACCGCGGGCAGCTCCTTGTCCTGCACGCGGATGCCGCTCTCGAAGCCGCCGTTGAAGCCTTGCGACACCGTCCCGCTGAACGCGTCGCGCACGACCGCGGCCGCAGGCTTCGGCGTGCCGTCGGCGCGATGGAGACCGAAGTGGTGCTCCGGCGCGACGTCGCGCGGACCGCGCGCCGGGATTCCCTTCGGGTCGAAGTCCGCGTAGACCCAGGGCGCGGCCGCGGGCAGCCCCAGCGCGCGGGCGGCGTACTGCACGGTGCGCAGATAGTGCTCCTGCGCCGCCTCACGCGCGTCGCGCGTGTGCGGCAGCCCGTGCACGAGCCCGTTGCCTGCCCACGTCGAGTAGCCGACCTCGCCCACCAGCAGCGGCAGCGGCGCAGCCGCGCGCAACGCCTCCGAGAAGCGCAGGTAGGCGAGCTCCGCGCGCCCGAAGTAGTGGATGTCGTAGAAGTCGGGCTGCGAGGCTCCGAGCTGCTCCCGGAGCGCGCGGACCGTCTCGCCGGGCTCGGTGCCGACGGCGGAGATCGTGACCGGAGCGCCGCAGGCGGCGGCGCGCACGTGCGGCAGCAGCTCCCTCGCCCAGGCGACGGCCTGGGGATCGGAGACGTGGAGCTCGTTCTTCAGCTCGACGAAAGCGACCCGTGGGTCGCCCCTGAACGGCGCGAGGACGGCGTCGGCCCAGCGCTTCGAGCCGTCGAGATCGTCGTAGCTCCCCCACCAGTCGAAGAGCGTCAGCTGCACCCGCAGGCCATGGCGGTCGGCGAGCGCCAGCGCCTGCTCCAGGCGTCCCAGGAACCGGCGACCCGGCTCCGGATACCCCGTGATCTCGGGCGCGACGACCAGCCGAACGGTGTTTGCGCCCAGCCGGGCGATGCGGCCGAAGTCGGCGTCGATCGCGGCGGGGCGCCAGCGCGTCCACATGTACGTCCACGCGTTGTCGGACGGGTAGTACGCCATGAGCTTCAGGCCGGCGACGGTGGCCGCTGTGTCAGGCGCCGCGCAGGGCGCGGCAGACGCGGACGGAGCCGCGAGGGCGGAGAGCACCAGAAGGATTGCCGCGAGCCGCACCGAGGGGTCAAACGACCCTAGCGCGGCAACAGAAAAATATGAAGGGGCGCTAGGGCGCTAACCCAGGTTCAGCCAGGGCTCGACGTCGTCCGGGAAGCCCTGCTCGTCCATGTACGAGATCACCCGGGCCGTGAGCCACAGGACGGCCTCGGGGTCGGCCCGCTCGAGCGCCGCCCGCACGGCGTCGTCGCCGGCCTCCATCCGCGCTCGCTCGCCGCTCGCCGCCCGCCGCAGGCGGCAGAGCGCCGCGACGGCCGCGTCGACCTCGTTCCCCGGGTGCGCGTACCAGCTCGCGCCCTGGGCGGCGTCGACGAGCGCGGGCGCCTCGGTGGCCAGCTGCTGGGCGTCCTCGGCGGCGACGAACGATCCCGTCTTGTC
The DNA here is from genome assembly GCA_040902725.1 of Gaiellaceae bacterium. Taxonomy (GTDB): domain Bacteria; phylum Actinomycetota; class Thermoleophilia; order Gaiellales; family Gaiellaceae; genus JACVRU01. Next base: position 54,305 of record JBBDWU010000041.1, read on the forward strand.
CGACTTGCCGCGAAACGTGTCCCACATGGGTTCTCCTTCGGTCGCTGCCCACGAGTTGTACCCCGAAACGGGGGTTGTGCGCATCCGGTCGATGTAGGACACTTGAGGAGGGGGCCGGCCTGACATGCCGACCATGCGCTCCATAGCCATCATCTTCGCGGCACTCGTTGTCGCCCCCACCGCTTTCGGCGCCTCGACCGCGTCCGCGCTCGAGACGACGGCGTCGGCCTTCGCGAGCTCGATCGCGGAACGGCCCGTGCAGGCCGTCTGCAACACGCAGGGGGATTGGCTTCGGCTTACGCAGGAGGTCGGCTTCGACGCGCAGCTGACGTGGGGCTTCGTCGTCTTCCGCGACGGATCGCCGCTCGACGAGACGCAGCTCTCCGATCGCGCCTGCCTCTACCTCGAGGCGTTCCACGCGGCGAAGGACAAGGAAGCAATGACCGTCGGCTGCCGCATCGGGACCAGGCTGGTCGTCAAGGGGACCCGGGCCCGGCGCGCGCGCCGGGAGCCGGTGTACGGGAGGTGCCCCGACTACGGCCTGACCCTGTCCGCCCTCGTCACGCTCGCGCACGAGTCGGTGCACCTACGGGGATTCGTCGACGAGGGAGTGGTCGAATGCTTCGCCATGCAACTCATGGACGACGCGGCGCGCTGGTTGGGTGCGCCCGACGCGCTCGCTTCGCGCCTGGCCGCCGACTACTGGGCGGACATCTACACCCGGCTCCGTCCCGACTCCGACTACTACCACCCCGACTGCGTCGACGGATCCCCGCTCGATTTGAGTCCAGGCCCGGGTGCCTGGCCGGCAGGTGGGGACACGATCCTCTCCGGGCCGTAACGTGGGCTGGCGCTTCCAGCGGCGCAAGCGGCTGCTCCCCGGGGTCAGCCTGAACCTCGGCAAGCGCAGCGCGAGCGTCCGGATCGGGCGGCGTGGCGCCGGCGTCACCGCCGGGCGTCGCGGCCTGAGCGCGACGCTCTCGCTGATCGGCACTGGGCTCGCCTACACGTGGCGCCGTAAGCGGCGCTGAGGCGCTGCTTGCCGCCTCTAAGAGTCGGGGCGCCCGGATTTGAACCGGGGACCTCTTGTCCCCCAGACAAGCGCGCTAACCAGGCTGCGCCACGCCCCGTGGCCGCCACTCTAGCCGCGCCGGAGGCTCAGTAACATTCGAGCCGGGTCAGGCGGCCGGTGAGGATCGACGCCTCCTGGCCGTACAGCGTGAACGTGAGCCGGGCTCGCCTTCCCGGGGCCAGCGGGCCGAGCGCGCCGGGCACGACCTCGATCACGCGTTCGTCACGGTCGATGGCGGTCAGCTCGGCGTAGACCGCGCTCGGGCAGCCCGCGCGTGCGACGAGCTCGACCGCCCAGCAGTACGCCCCGTTGATCGGCACGTAGTCCAGCCTGTACTCGCACTCGCAGTACTGCTCCTCGCAGATCGGGCCCTGGAGCCAGCGCCAGTCGAGGTCGGTTGCGACCTCCCGTGGCGTCTCGACGTGGACCGTCCGCAGCGGCAGCGGCTCGGACGCGGGCGGGCTCGCCTCCTCCCCCCCGGCGCAGCCGGCGAGGAGCAGGAACCCGACGAGGATCAGGCGAGGCGTTTGTAGAGCCGCTCGACGAGCTCGGGGGAGCGCTCGAGCTTGTCGAGGATCGTGCGGATCCTGTACTCACGGAAGTGCGCCGGCTCGACGCCCAGCGCCTTCGCCAGCCGCTCCACGACCTCGTTCGAGGGCACGGGCCGGTTGCCGTGGACGATGTGGTTCAGATACCCCGCCGACAGGGCCGTCTGCTCGGCGAGGCCGCGGTAGGTCGCACCGCTCTCCGCCATCAGTCGCTCGACGGTCGCCCCGAGCGGCTCGTTGCTGAACTTCCTCCGCCGCGGCATTACAAGGATCCTTCCAGGTCCGCGATTACGACGCGACGCTCTTCACCGGTGTCGCGGCGGCGCACGTCGACGGCTCCGTCCTCGGCCGTCTTCTTCCCCACCGTCACCCGCCAGGGGCAGCCGATCAGGTCGGCGTCCGCGAACTTCTCGCCGGCGCGCCGGTCGCGATCGTCGAGCAACACGTCTCTTCCGCCCGCCGCGAGCGCCTCCGCCACCTCCTCCGCCCGGTCCTCGAGACCGGGCAGCACCACCACGTGCACGTCGTACGGAGCGATGCTGTCAGGCCAGACGATTCCCTGCTCGTCGTGGTGCTGCTCGACCGCGGCGGCGATCACGCGGGCGGGCCCGACCCCGTAACTGCCCATCACGACGGGACGCTCGGTTCCGTCCTCGTCGAGGAAGGTGGCGTCCAGCGCGTCGGAGTGGAAGGTGCCGAGCTTGAAGATGTGGCCGACCTCGATCGCCTGCTGGACGGCAAGGATCCCGCCGCACACCGGGCAGGCGTCACCTTCGGTCGCCTGCCGGATGTCCGCGAAGACCGGGTCGTAGTCGCGCCCCGCCTCGACGCCGCGCAGGTGCCAGCCGTCGCGATTCGCGCCCGCCACGAACTGGCCCTGGCGCAGGCTCTCGTCGGCGATCACCTCCACGTCGACGGCGACCGGGCCGAGCGACCCGCCGCCCGCGCCGAAGGCGGCGCGGATCTCGTCGTCGGTCGCGGGCCGGAACGACGCCTCGAAGATCGTCTCGAGCTTCTCCTCGCTGAGCCGGTCGTCCCCGCGGACCAGCGCCAGGACGAGGCGGTCGCCGACGACCACCGGCATCGCCTTCGACGTCGCGGCCGGGTCGACGCCGAGCAGCTCCGCAAGCGCGTCGATCGTCGCCACGCCCGGTGTCTCGACCTCCTCCGGCGCAGCCAGGGTCGCCGGGAACTCCGGCGCGCGCGGGATCCCGCGGGCGGCCTCGATGTCCGCGAAGTAGTCGCCGTTCTCGCAGCGCATCAGCTCGTTCTCCCCCGAGCCCGTCGGCGCCAGGAAGCCGGACGAGTCCTTGCCGCCCATGATCCCCGACTCGGCCTCGACGAGGTAGACCTCGAGGCCGCAGCGCTCGAACATCCGCGCGTAGGCCTCCGCGTGACGGTCGAAGCTCGCGTCCAGTCCCGCCTCGTCGCGGTCGAACGAGTACGAGTCCTTCATGATGAACTCGCGCAGCCGCAACAGCGCGCCGCGCGCCCGCGGCTCGTCGCGCTCCTTGGTGCTGAAGTGGTACCAGGTCTGCGGGAGCTCCTTGTAGGACTGCAGCTCGCGCGCGTGGAACGTCATCGTCTCTTCGTGCGAGAGCGGCAGGACGAAGGCGCGGCCGCTGCTGTCGGTGAGCTTGAACAGCTGCGGGATCGCGATCCTGCCGGTCCGCTCCCACAGCTCGGCCGGCGTCAGCACCGGGCAGAGCATCTCCTGCCCGCCGATCGCGTCCATCTCCTCGCGGATCACCTGGACGACCTTCTGGTGGACGCGCCAGCCGAGCGGTAGGAACGTCCAGAGCCCGGTGCCGACCTGGCGGATGAAGCCTCCCCGCACGAGCAGCCGGTGCGACGCGGCTTCTGCGTCCCCGGGCGGGTCGCGCAGGGTCGGCAGGAAGAGCTGTGAGGCCCGGGCAATCACGTGTTGTCCAAGGAGGCTACTCCAGCGGGATCAGAGACGCCTCGGCCATCGCGAGCGCCGCGGGCTTGGCCATCTTCAGGCGCTTGGGCCGCTGCATGCCGGTCTCGATCCAGCGGTCGATCTCGGAGAAGAGCTCGTCGATGAGGATGTCCGAGGACACCTTCTTCAGCACGCGCCCGTGTGCGTAGACGAAGCCGACGTCCCGGCCGCCGGCGATGCCGAAGTCCGCATCCCCCGCCTCCCCGGGCCCGTTGACGGCGCAGCCGAGGACAGCGACCTCGAAGTGCTGCGGGTACGCGTGCAGCCGCTCCTCGACCTTCTCCGCCAGCGTCTGCACGCCCACGTTGTCGCGCCCGCACGACGGGCACGCGATCATGATCGGCCCGCGCTCGCGCAGCCCCAGAGCCTTGAGGATCTCGAAGGCGACCTTGACCTCCTCCACGGGGTCGGCCGTCAGCGACACGCGGACAGTGTCCCCGATGCCGTCGACGAGCAGCGAGCCGAGGCCGACCGCGCTCTTGATGCCGCCCGAGAACGGCGTCCCCGCTTCCGTGACGCCCAGGTGGAGCGGGTACGGAACGCGCTCGGCGAGCAGCCGGTACGCCCGGATCATCGTCGGCACGTGACTGGACTTGACCGAGATCTTGAAGTCGCGGTAGTCAAGCTGCTCGAGCAGCCGAACCTCCTCGAGCGCCGCCTCGACCAGCGCCTCGGCCTGGTCGCGCTGCGCCACCTCCGCGAGATGCTTCGGCAACGACCCCGAGTTGGCGCCGATCCGCATGGGGATCCCGGCAGCCTTCGCCTTCAGGACGACCTCCGCGACCTTCTCCGGCCCACCGATGTTGCCGGGGTTGATGCGGACGGCGGCGACACCCTGCTCGATCGCCTTGAGCGCCAGGCTGGCGTTGAAGTGGATGTCGGCGATCACCGGCAGCGGCGAGAGGCGGACGATCAGCGACAGCGCCTCCGCGTCCTCCAGTTTCGGGACGGCGACGCGCACGATCTCGCAGCCCGCAGAGGCGAGCGCGGCGATCTGAGCCGTCGTCGCCTCGACGTCGTGCGTCTTGGTCAGCGTCATCGACTGCACGGCGACGGGCGCGCCGCCGCCGATCTTGACGCCGCCGACCGAGATCTGCCGCTCGCTGGCCATCTCTCGAACCTTAGCCCCCGATGTCGTTCGAGAGGCCGAGCGCGAACAGCACGAGCACGAACGCGATCCCGATCATGGATACGCGCTCGTAGAGCTGGCGGCCAAGCGCGCGGCCGCGGACTCCCTCGATCAGCGAGAAGGCGATGTGCCCGCCGTCCAGCGGCAGCAGCGGGAGGAGGTTGAGCAGCGCGAGCGAGAGGCTGATCAGCCCCAGGACGAACAGGAAGTCGTCGAATCCCTGCTCGAGCGCCTCGGAGGAGACCTGGGCGATGCCGACCGGGCTCGAGACCTCGTTCGTCCCCTCCCCGCGCGCGAGCCGCGGGAAGAACAGCGCGATCTGCTTCGTCACCCGCCAGGTGATCTGGGCCGAGCGCGCGACCGCGGCCGGTGGCGATAGCCCCCCGCGCCGTTCGGCCGCGACCACGGTCACGAGCGCGTCCGTGTCGCGCTGGAGGCTCAGCTCGAGCGGCCGCCCTTCCGAAGCGGCGATGGCGTCGAGCAGCTGCGGGGCGTTCAGCTGGCGGCCGTCGACGGCGACGATCCGGTCGCCGGCCTGAATCCCCGCGTCCTCCGCCGGCGTGCCCGGCAGCACTTCCTCGACCAGCGTCGTCACGGCGTTCTCGGGCGAGGCCTGGAGGCGCACTCCGATCTGCCAGGCGTCCTGAATCAGCAGGACGGAGAAGAGCGCGAGCGCGACGACAAGGTTCGCTCCCGGGCCGGCGAAGATGACGGCGACCTTCTTCCACGTGCGCTGCCGCCAGTAGGCGTCCGCGCCGAGCCCGTCCCGCAGCTCGTTCAGGCCGCGGTCCGCAGCCCGGGCGGCCGCGTCGGAGAGCGGCCGCCCGCCGACTTCCTCCTCGAGCGCGGGCAGCGCCGCGGCCGCGCCGGCCATGTCCCCTTCAGCCAGGCGGGCCTTGACCTCCTCCACCCGGCGGGCCACGGCCGGGCGCTCCTCGGCGGCGCGACCCAGGTGCAGGTCCAGGTCTGACGGGGCCGGGCGGTGCATGCCGGGTAGCTTCACGTAGCCGCCGAGCGGGATCGTCCCGATTCCGTACTCGATCCCCTTGCGCCGCACGCGGACGAGCGGTGGCGGGAAGCCGATATAGAACTTGCGCGGCGACATGCCCACCGCCCGCGCGACGAGGAAGTGGCCCAGCTCGTGGACGAAGATCAGCGCGGCGAGGCCGAGGATGGCGATCAGCAGGTTCACGCCACGAGCTCCAGGGCCTCGTCGACGACCCGCCGAGCCGCCGCATCCGCTTCGACGAGCTCGTCCAGGTCGCGGGCGGGCGCGCCGTCGACCGCGCCGAGTGCCCGCTCGACGAGCTCAGCAATTCCGAGAAACGGCAGGCGCTCGGCGAGGAAGGCCGCCACCGCCACCTCGTTGGCCGCGTTGTAGGCGCACGGGTAGGTGCCGCCGCGCTCCCCCGCCTCGCGCGCCAGCGCCAACAGCGGGAACGTCTCGAGGTCGGGCTCGTGGAACTCGAGCGTCAGCCCGGCGAGCTCGAGCGGCGTGACCGGGGTGGCCGCCCGCTCCGGATAGGTGAGCGCGTAGGAGATCGGGATGCGCATGTCCGGGTAGCCCAGATGCGCGAGCGCCGCGCCGTCGTGGAACCAGACGAGCGCGTGCACGGTGGAGGTCGGATGGACGACGACCTGAATGCGGTCGTAGTCGAGCCCGAAGAGGAAGTGCGCCTCGATCAGCTCGAGGCCCTTGTTGGCGAGGGTGGCCGAGTCCACGGTGATCTTCGGCCCCATCTGCCAGGTCGGGTGGGCGAGCGCCTCCGCCACGGTCACGTGCTCGAGCTCGGCCCGCGCGCGGCCCCGGAAAGGGCCGCCGGAAGCGGTGAGGACGAGGCAGAGGACGGACTCCGCCCCGCGGCCCTCGAGGCACTGGAAGGCGGCCGAGTGCTCGCTGTCCACGGGAAGCAGGAGCCCTCCTCCCCGCCGCTGGGCCGCGAGCGCGAGCTCGCCGGCGGCGACGAGGCTCTCCTTGTTCGCGAGCGCGAGCGTGACGCCACGCTCGAGCGCCCAGAGCGTCGCGGGCAGGCCGGCGAAGCCGACGACCGCATTCAGGACGACGTCCGGCTGCGTGCGCTCGAGCAGCTCGGTCAGGTCGCCGCCGACCTGCGTCTCGGGCGCGAGTCCGTCGATGTCCTGCGAGCCGGAGGCGGCCGCAACCAGCTCGAGCTCCGGGTGCGCGGCGACGATCTCCAGCGCCTGCCGGCCGATCGAGCCCGTGGCGCCGAGCAGGGCGATGCGCTTCACGGGACCAGGTTAGCCCTGGCCGAAGCCGATGATCAGGTAGTAGGCGGCCGGGGCGGCGAAGAGGTGCGCGTCGAGGCGGTCGAGGATGCCGCCGTGCGCGCCGAGCAGCCGGCCCGAGTCCTTCGCGCCCATGTCCCGCTTGATCGCCGACTCGAACAGGTCGCCGAGCGCGGCCGCCACCGCGACCACGCCGCCGAGCACCAACGACTGCCAGATCGAGAGGAAGACGTCGGTGTCCGGATAGACCGCGAAGAACGCGACTGCCACCGCGGCGGCGGTGCCGGTGACGAACCCCTCCCACGTCTTGCGCGGCGAGATCACCGGCGCCATGCGGTGCCGGCCGAGGAGGCGGCCGCCGAAGAATGCGAACGTGTCGGCCGCGAAGACCGCGAGCAGCACCGTGAGGACGGCGAGCCGTCCCTCGTCGAGCTCCCGGAGCAGCAGGATGTGGCCCAGCCCGAGCGCGATCCATGCCGTCCCGAGCAGCGTCGAGCCGACCGCAACCGTCGCCGGCTGGCTCGTCCCCGCCAACCCCTGCATGACAAAGGCCAGCAGCACGGTGGCCATCAGGCCGCCGAGCATCCATTCCACGCCGCCCAGCGAGGCCCCGACGAGCATCGCCCCCGCACCGAGGTAGGCCGCGAGGACGAGCGGCCGCAGCGGCCGGATCAGCTCCGCGTACTCGTGCAGCGCGACGAGCGCCGCCGCGAGCGCGAGCCCCAGCAGCGCGTAGCCGCCGAGGTAGACGAGCCCGAGGACGACCGGCAGCGCCACGACTGAGACGGCGACCCGGTTGACGAGCTGTGTCATCGCCCGCCGAAGCGGCGGCGGCGGCTGGCGTACTCCTCCAGGGCCTCCCGCAGCTGCTCCTCGCCGAAGTCGGGCCAGAGCGTCTCCACGAAGACGAGCTCCGCATAGGCGAGCTGCCAGAGGAAGAAGTTCGAGATCCGCTGCTCGCCCGACGTGCGGATCAGGAGGTCCGGGTCGGGCATCTCGGAGGCATACAGGTGCGCCCTGAAGCGCTCCTCGTCGACCTCCTCAGCCCCCTCTTCCGCCAGCGCCCGGGCCGCCGCCAGGATCTCCGCCCGGCCGCCGTAGTCGAAGGCGATCCAGAGGTGGAGACGGTCGTTGGCGGCCGTCGAGGACTCGAGCTCGGCCATCTTGGCCCGCAGCTCGTCGGGCGCGCGGTCGCGGCGCCCGACGAAGCGGGTGCGGACGCCTTGCGCCGCCAGATCGGGCAGCTCCCGGTCGATCGTGTCCCCGAAGATCTCCATCAGGTCCTCGACCTCCTCGGAGGGCCGGGCCCAGTTCTCGGTCGAGAAGGCGTAGACCGCGAGCGAGCGGACGCCGAGCTCGATCGCCGCCTCCACGGTGCTCCGGAGCGCCCTCGTGCCGGCCCGGTGGCCCTCGGCGACGGGCAGGCCGCGCTGCTCCGCCCAGCGGCCGTTCCCATCCATGATGATCGCGACGGCCCGCGCGAGGTCCGTCGCCGGCGGGGCGGCCGTCACACCTCCATTATCTCGGCTTCCTTGTGCTTGAGGAGATCGTCGATCTTCCCGACGTGCTCGTCGGTCACCTTCTGGACGCGCTCCTCGGCACGGTGCTCCTCGTCGGCGCCGACGTCGCCCGAGTCCACGAGCTGCTTGAGGTGCTGGATGGCGTCGCGGCGAACGTTCCGCACGGCGACGCGCCCCTCCTCGGCCATGTGGCGGACGACCTTGACGAGCTCCTTCCGCCGCTCCTCGGTCAGCTGCGGGATCGGCAGTCGGATGAGCTTGCCGTCGTTGGACGGCGTGAGACCGAGATCGGACTCCTGGATCGCCTTCTCGATCGCCTTCAGCGAGCTGGGGTCGAACGGCTGCACCGAGAGCAGCCGAGGCTCGGGCGCGCTGATCGTGGCGAGCTGCTTCAACGGTGTCGGCTGCCCGTAGTAGTCCACGTTGATGCGATCGAGCAGCGCCGGCGAAGCCCGCCCCGTACGCACCGAGTTGAACTCGACGTGCGCGGCCTCGACCGACCGGACCATCCGGCGCTGGGCGTCCTGGAGCAGCTCATCGACCGTCGCCACGTGTGCCTCCTTCCGTCGAGATGATCGTCCCGATCCGCTCGCCGCTCACGACCCGCTCGATGTTCCCGGGCTCGAGCGAGAAGACGTGGATCGGCATGCCGTTGTCCATGCAGAGCGACAGCGCCGTCGTGTCCATCACCTTCAGGCCGCGTTCGATCGCCTCGAGGTGCGTCAGCTCGGGCAGGAACTCGGCCCGTGGGACGAGGCGGGGATCCCCCGCGTACACGCCCTCGACGCCGTGCTTGCCCATCAGGATCGCGTCGGCGTCGATCTCGAGCGCGCGCAGCGCGGCGGCGGTGTCGGTCGTGAAGTACGGGTTGCCGGTGCCGGCCGCGAAGATGACGACCCGCCCCTTCTCGAGGTGGCGGATCGCGCGCCGCCGGATGTACGGCTCGGCCACCTCCGAAACGGCTATGGCGGACATGAGCCGGCTCTGCGCGCCCTGCCGCTCCAGCTGGTCCTGGAGCGTGAGCGCGTTCAGGAGCGTGGCGAGCATGCCGGCGTAGTCGGCCGTGGCGCGGTCCATACCCTCCGCCGCGGCCGTCATCCCGCGGTACACGTTGCCCGCACCGACGACGATCGCCACCGCCACCCCGCGCGACTGCACGCCCACGATCTCCTCCGACAGGCGCACGACCGTCCCGAGGTCGATGCCGTAGTCCCGCTCGCCCATGAGCGCCTCGCCGGAGAGCTTGAGCAGGACGCGGCGGAAAGCGGGAGCGGCCGCTGTCGCGGCGGCCTGGGAGGGTTCCGCCTGCGTGGTCAACCCGTCAGCGCCAGCCGCCGGAACTCGAGCACCTCGATGCCGGCCTCGGTGAGCGCCTGGCCCACCGTCTTGGCGGGCTCGTGAATCCAGACCTGCTCGCCCAGGACCGACTCGGCGAAGAAGCGCTTCTGGAGCATGCCTTCGACGATCTTCTCACGCACCTGCTCGGGCTTGGCGAGCACGTCGGGCTGCTTGAAGTAGATCTCGCGCTCCGCCTCTACGTCCGCGCCTGAGATCTCGTCCCGCGCGCGGTAGCGCGGCTGGGAGAAGGAGATGTGCATCGCGAGCTGCCGCGCGGCGACGGGGTTCTCGCCCAGCAGGCGCAGCAGGACTCCGATCTTCTGGGCCGGCGGATGCACGTATTCCGCCAGGGACTCGCCGTCGCCGGCCTCCATCCGTACCGGGTCGACGATTGCGATGTTCTCCCTGAGCCGGCTGACGAGCGCCGCGCGCGCGTCCTCGAGGTCATCCACGCTTCCGCCACCCTCGATGGTCTCGAGCGTCTTCTCCGCGAAGGCGAGGAACTCGGCGTTCTTCGAGACGGGCTCGGTCTCGCACCCGACGGCGACCATCGCGCCGACGTGGCCGGAGATGGTGACGAGCACGATGCCCTCGGAGGTCGCGCGGCCGGACCGCTTCGCCGCCTGGGCCATGCCGCGCACGCGGAGGAGCTTGCGCGCCTCCTCGAGGTCGCCGCCGCTCTCCTCGAGCGCGCGCTTGACGTCCATCATCCCCGCGCCCGTCTGGTCGCGGAGCTCCTTGACGAGGCTCGCCGGGACGCTCACTGGTTCTCCGCGTCGACCGTCTCGCGGGGCCCCAGGACCTCGTGCTCGGGCGGCGAGTCGACCTCGACGCCCGGCTGCGCGATCTCCGGCTCGGCTTCCGCCTCTACCTCGGCCTCGGCCTCGGCCTCGGCCTCGGGCTCCGGCTCGGCGGCGAGCTCGGCGGGAGTGATCTGCTGCTTGCCCGCCTCGAGCCCTTCGGCGATGGCGCGGATGATGACCCCGCACGACCTGATGGCGTCGTCGTTGCCGGGGATGACGAGGTCGGCTTCGTCCGGATCGCAGTTCGTGTCGACGAGCGCGATCACCGGCAGCCCGAGCCGCCTGGCCTCGCGCACCGCGAGGGCCTCCTTGCGGAGGTCGACGACGAACACCGCATCGGGCTGGCGGCGCATGTCCGCCACGCCGCCGAGATTGGCGTCGAGCTTCTCGAGCTCCGCCTGCATCGAGATGCGCTCCTTGGCGGGCAGCAGCTCGAGCTGTCCCTCATCCTTCAGGCGCCGCAGCTCGTGGAGCCGCTCGATCCGGTTCGAGATCGTTCGCCAGTTCGTAAGCAGGCCGCCGAGCCAGCGGTGGCTCACATACGGCATGCCGACGCGCCTCGCCTGCTCCTCGACGGCGTCCTGCGCCTGCTTCTTGGTGCCGACGAAGAGCACGACGCCGTTCCGCGCCGCAATGTTGCGCACGAACTCGTAGGCCTCCTCGAGCAGCTCCTGCGTCTGCTTGAGGTCGATGATGTAGATGCCCCCGCGCTCGGCGAAGATGTACCGGCGCATCTTGGGGTTCCAGCGACGGGTCTGGTGGCCGAAGTGGACTCCGGCCTCCAGGAGCTCTCGCATGGAGACGACGGGCACGGGTGTTACCCCCTTAGGTTGTGTGCTGGTGCGGCCGGCGGGGCCGCGCGGAACCGGCTGCTAGGAGCCGGCACCCCCGCGTGGGAAGTCCGCCGGGTCGGTGGACAAAACCGCTGCACCTTAGCAGGGACCGACCGCGCAGCCGCTAGAAACCTGCCGCCGCCAGCGCCGCCGCCAGGTCCTTCGGTAGCGGGGACTCGACGTCGACCCGTTCGCCGCTGAACGGGTGCGGAAAGGCCAGCCGGGCCGCGTGCAGGAACTGGCGCCTGAGGCCCAGGTCGCCGGGGACGCCGTAGACCGAGTCGCCGGAGACCGGCAGGCCGATTGCCTCGAGATGGACGCGGATCTGGTGCGTCCTGCCGGTCTCGAGGCGCACGCGCAGGAGAGTGTGGCGCCCGAGCAGCTGCTCGACGTCGAAGTGCGTGACCGCGTCGCGCGGCGTGTCCGTGTCGAGAGACATGCGCGTCCGGTCGCGGCGGTCTCGGCCGATCGGCGCCTCGATGCGCCCGGAGCGCGATCGCGGCCTTCCGCGGACGAGGGCCAGGTACTCCCGTTCGACCTCTCGTCGCCGGATCAGCGCCTGCAACCGCCGGTGCGCCTCCTCCGAGCGCGCCACGACCAGCAGCCCCGAGGTGTTCCGGTCGAGGCGGTGGACGATGCCGGGGCGGTCACTGTCCTCTCCCCCGGCCGCGATGCCGAGCAGGCGGTGGACGAGCGTCCCCGTCCGCCGGCCGGCCCCCGGATGCACGCTCACGCCGGCGGGCTTGTCCACGACCACCAGGTGCTCGTCCTCGTACGCCAGCCGCACCGGCAGGTCCTCGCGCTCGAGCGGTGTGGTGCTCTCTTCGGGCTCGAGCTCGAGCTGCTCGCCCGCGGCGAGGCGATGGCTCTTCGAGCGGGCGGTGCCGTCGACGGTGACCTTGCCGGCCTCGATGAGGCGCTCGGCGGCGGCCCGCGAGCCTACTTCGGGCAGTTCGGCGAGGAAGCGGTCGAGCCGCGTGCCCGCCGCGGACTCAGGAACGCTGAGCTCGACGGCCAGGGCGATCGACCGCCAGCAGCATCGCGGCGAGGATGACGACGCCGACGACGATGAAGGAGTCCGCGAGGTTGAACGCCGGCCAGACACCGACGTCCAGGAAGTCGGTGACGTGGCCGAGGCGCACCCGGTCGACGAGGTTCGAGAGGCTGCCGCCGACTACGAGGCCGAGGCCGACCGGCAGCACGGGGTGGCGGGCGCCCGAGCGGGCGAAGAACGCGAGCATCCAGAGCACCGCCAGGCCGGTCAGGAAGATGACGATCGAGGTGGCGCTCGCGAAGAGCCCGAACGCGATCCCCGAGTTCTGGACGTGATGGATCGAGAACGGTCCCAGCACCGCGACCTCGTCGCCGAGCGCGAGCTGGCCGGCCACGATCTGCTTCGTCGCCTGGTCGGCGGCGACCGCGGAGATCACCACCGCCGCGAGGCCGGCCCACTGCGACACGCCGGCCGACAGCGAGCGCTCCGCCACCGACACCGGCATCAGCCCGTCCGGCGACGAGCCGACTCGCACGTCCGGGAGCCTGCGCGCCGCCGGCTCGTTCACGCGCCCAGCTTTCTGGCGTCGTCGATGCAGAGGTCGGTCCAGGGCCGGGCCTCGAGCCGCTCCTCGCCGATCTCGCGCCCGCAGACCCTGCAGACGCCGTAGGTCCCCGCGTGGAGTCGGGCGAGCGCCGCGTCGACCTGCGCGATCACCTGCTCGGTGGTCTCCTCGAGGGTGTAGTCGACCTCCCGGTCGTGGGTGGCCGTGGCCGAATCGGCGAGATGCTCGTCGGAGTGCGTCTCCTCGCCGGTCTCGTCCTCGCGCGAGCCGGGGTTCTGCTCGTGAAGGAACTCGAGCGAGCCGGCGAGCCGCTCGCGCTCCTCGAGCAGCAGGCGGCGGAAGCGGTCAGCGTCCAAAGGCGGGGAAGCCACGGCCCAATCTTAGGTCAGGCCGCCCACTCTCCCGTGTCCTGCCAGCCTGCCGGGTCCTCGTCCTCGCCGTCGGCCTCGGGCTCCAGGTCGGCCTGGTCGAGAGCGGCCAGGGCCGACTCGAGCATCGCCTTGAGGCGCCGTGTGTCGACGACGAGGCGGGCATGCTGCTCGTGCGCCTGGAGCGCGACCTCGCGGGCCTGGGCGTGCGCCTCCGCGAGGATGATGTCGGCCTCGCGGCGGGCCTGCTCCTTCTGGTCGCCCGCCGAGCGCTCCGCGGTGACGAGGGTCGTCTGCAGGAGCGTCTCGAGCTCGCGGTACCGCGTCAGGTCGTTCTCGAGCTGCTCCACCTTGTCGGCGAGGTCGGCGCGGTCGCGCCAGACGTCCTCGAAGCTCTCCGCGACCTCGGTCAGCGTGCGGTCGACCGCCGACTGCTTGTAGCCGAACAGCCGCCGGGCGAACGTCAGGTGCCTGATCTCGACTGGGGATAGGGCCATGGTCTTCTCCTTCCTACTCGAGGGCGCGTACGACGACGCTGCGGATGACGTAGAGCACGAGGATCGCCACGATCGGGGACAGGTCGAGCGGCCCGAACGTGGGCAGCACGCGCCGGAAGAGCCGCAGGTAGGGCTCGCAGACGTCGTAGAGGAATCGCTGGACTCTGTTCAGCCATACGTTGTACGGCAGCCTGATCCACGACGAGAGCACGTAGACCAGGATCAGGAGGATGTAGACCGTGATGAAGACGTCGACGAAGCTCGCGATCGAGCTCCGCGCGTCTCCCAGCAGGCCAAGCATGGCTGAACCGCCCATCCGGGCTCGTTTCGCCGCCGGCCGCGACTTTCCTAGCTAATTCGAGAAGAAGCCTTCGCGGTCGAGGATCTTGGCGCGCTCCTCGGCCGAGACCTGCACGTTCGCGGGCGTGAGCAGGAAGACCTTGTCGGCGACGCGCTGCATCCCGCCGCCGAGCGCGTAGGTGAGCCCGCTCGCGAAGTCGATGAGGCGCTTCGACAGCTCGGCGTCGGCGCCCTGGAGGTTGAGGATCACGGGGATCCCCGCCTTGAACCGGTCGGCCAGCGCCTGAGCGTCGTTGAAGCCGCGCGGCACCACGAGGTGCACGCGGCCCGCCGGCGGTGGCGCAGTCGCAGCGGGAGGCGTGGCCGGCGCCTCGACGCTCCTCAGCCGCGGCCGCTCGAGGCGGCCGGAAGCCTGCTCGTCGCCGGGGTCGGTCCAGTCGTCGAACTCGGCCGCCCGGACGCGCGGCGCGAGGCGGCGGACGTTCGGGCGCTCGCTGTAGCTCCGCTCGAGCTCCTCCTCGGTGACGTAGCCGTCCTCGTCCCAGTCCTCGTCCTCCTCGGCGATGCCGAAGTAGACGAGCGTGCGGTTCCAGAGGTCGCCGAGGCCCATTGCCTCAGGAATCGTAGAGAACGGACCCGACGCGGATCAGCGTGGCGCCCTCTTCGCCCGCGACCCGGTAGTCCTGGCTCGTGCCCATCGAGAGCTCGCTCAGCCCGTTTGCCTGCGCCAGCTCGCGCAAACGACGGAAGAACGGGCGTGACGCCTCCGGGTCGGGCGTGGCCGGCGGCATCGTCATCAGGCCGCGCACGTCGCCGTAGATTGCGAGGAAGGCGGGGAGCTCCTCGGGCGTGATGCCTTCCTTCCCGGGCTCGCCGGAGAGGTTGACCTCGACCAGGGCGGGGATCTCCAGGCGGCGCGCGGCCGACTCGGTGGCGAGCGAGTGGCAGAGCTCGCACGTGGCGTTGACGATCGTGGCCTTGCGGCTCTGGAGGCGCCCGATGAAATGCCAACGGAAGCGGTCGCCGTAGGCGGCGTGCTTGCGCTCGAGCTCCTGCGCGCGGTTCTCCCCCACCACCTCGACGCCGGCCTCCGCGAGCGCGGCCAGGTCCTCGAGCGACACGTACTTCGTCGCGGCGACGATCGTCACCTGCGGCCCGACCTCGTCGCGCAGGCGCGCGAGGTTGGCCGCGACCGTCTCAGCCCTGAACGAAGCCGACGACACCCTGCCGCCCGGTCACGCCGCGGTAGCGGCGATGCGAGAAGAAACGCTCGTCGCAGGAGGTGCAGAGGTCGACGTGCTCGACGCTCGCCACTCCCGCCGCCCGCAGCGCCCGCTCGGCCGCGGCGCGCAGGTCGAGCCGCCGGCCGCGCTCCCCGAAGAGCTCCGCCACCTCGGGCCCCACCTCGTAGCAGCAGGGGCCGATTCCGGGGCCGACCATGGCTGCGACCGGCCCGTCCAGCGCGGCGACGCCGGCCTCGACGACACCCTCCGCGAGCCCGCGCCAGCCCGCGTGGACGAGGCACAGCGCGGGAGTGCCGTTCGTCCTCGCGAGCGCGATCGGGAGGCAGTCCGCCGTCACCTTCAGCATCGGGACGCCGGGCTCGTCCGTCCAGAGCCCGTCGCCCGGCACGCCGCGCCGACCGGCCACGGCGCGGTTGACGACCGTCCCGTGCACCTGGAGGTTGAGCGCGAGCCGCTCCGGGTCGGCGCCCACCTCCGCGCAGAGCCGCCGGCGGTTCTCCTCGACCCGGTCGGGCTCGTCGTCGGTCAGGAGGCCGAGGTTGAGCGACTCGTACGGCCCCTCGCTCACGCCGCCTGCGCGCGTCGAGAACGCGACGACGTACGGGCCGGGGCCGTCCCAGCGGATGATCACGAGGCGGCGATCAGCTCCCGCGCCGCCGCGAGCTCGGAATCGCGCCCGTCGAGGTGCCCATTCAGCTTGCGCCGTCGCAGCTCTTCGAGGATCTCCCCCACGCGCGGCGACTCGTCCAGGCCGAGCTCCGCCAGGTCGGCGCCGGTGATCTCGAGTCGCACCTTGCGCAGGCGGCGGAAGTAGTCGTGCAGCGGCTCGAGCTCCGCGAGCGCGAGCGCGAAGAGCGGGGCGTCCGGCGCGTACGGGTCGGCGAGCTGGACGACCTCGGCCGGGTCGACCTCACCCTCGCTGAGGCGCTCCACGAGCCGTGGCCCGACGGTGACGGCGGAGGCGATCCGGTCGGCGTCGCGGCGCCGCATCTTCAGCCGCCACGTCCAGTCGTAGAGCTCGTCGGGTGAGAGGCGGCGCGCCATCGCCTCCATCCCCAGCCGCCAGTCGGGCACCTCGGCCTCGTGCTGGTCGCGTAGCTCGCGCAGGCGCCCGAGCAGCTCGGCCGCCTTCTCGTCCGCCGCCAGATGCGGGTGGATCGCGCGTCCCGCGCCCAGCTCGCCGAGCCGGACGATCGCGCGCGGGGCCGCGGACTCGTCGAGCAGAGCCACGAGCTCGTCCCGCAGCCGCGCCGACGAGAGATCGCCCACGAGGCCCATCTCGATGCAGCCGTGCGCCAGCCGCTCGGTCTGCGCGTCCATCCGGAACCCGTAGCGGGCCTCGTAGCGGACGGCGCGGAAGATGCGCGTCGGGTCGTCGATGAAGGAGAGGTTGTGGAGGACGCGCACGACTCCCTCGTGGAGGTCGCGCCGGCCTCCGAACGGGTCGACGAGCCGCCCGAAGTCCTCGCCCTTGAGCGAGACGGCCATCGCGTTGATCGTGAAGTCGCGTCTGAAGAGGTCTTCGCGGATCGTGGCGTGCTCGACCGTCGGCAGCGCCGCGGGCTCCTCGTAGAACTCCGTCCGGGCGGTGACGACGTCCACGCGCTCGCCCTCGCCGTAGATGACCACGGCGGTGCCGAAGCGCTCGTGCGGGTGGCTGCGCCCGCCGAGCGCCTCCGCCAGCGTCTCCGCGAAGGCGATCGCGTCGCCCTCGACCGCGATGTCGACGTCGAAGCTTCGCTCGCCGAGGAGGATGTCGCGGACGGTGCCGCCGACGAGATACACCCCGTCGTAGCCCTCGCCGACGGCCGCGATCGCCTCGAAGGCGGGCCGCAGCCGCTCGAGCCGGCCGAGCTCGTCGGCGAGGCCGGCCGCGTCTTCCTCCTCCGCCGCCGCGGGCTCCCCGTGGCGCAGCAGGTCGCTGCGCGTCACGACCCCGGCGAGCCGGTCGTCCTCCAGGACGGCCACCCGTCCGCCGGGCGCGCCCGAGAGCAGCCGCTGGAGCTCGCCGAGCGGGGTGCCCGCGGCGGTCGTGGCCACCCGGGAGCTCATGATTCCCTTCACGGGCGCGTGCGAGAGGCCGTGGCCGATCGCCTTGTCGAGGTCCTCCCGGGCGACGACGCCGACCAGCCGGTCGTCCTCGGCGACGAGGATTCCGCTCTGGCGATGCCGCTGGCAGGCGACCATGGCGTGGGCGACCGTCTCGTCGGGTGCGACGGTGCGGGCGGGCGAGGACATGACGTCGCGCGCGGCCGGAGGCTCGCGCACGGCGGTCTCCAGCCCCGCGAGCAGGCGCTCCCGCGCCTCGGCCAGAGGGCCGCGGAAGATCGCGGAGGCCGCCTGGTCATGCCCGCCGCCGCCCAGCGCGCCGGCGAGCGCGGCAGCGTCGAGCTCGGGCGAGCGGCTGCGAACGACCGCGAAGACCCGCTCGTCCATCTCCACCAGCAGGGCGAGCGCGCGGCAGTCGGTCAGGTCGACGATCTTGTGCGCGAGGTTGGAGACGCCGTCGACGTACTCTGGCCACGCTACCGCGGCGACGAGCAGCTCGACGCCCGCCACGTTCAGCGGCTCGATCGACTCCAGCAGCTCATGGAGCAGGCTCCGCTCGTCCTGGTCGAGAGGGACGTGCAGGAAGCTGGCGATCACGTCCTGGACGGCCCCGTGGCGGTGGCACCAGGCGAGCGCCTCCGCGTCGCGGGTGGTCGCGGACGCGTAGGTGAGCGAGCCGGTGTCCTCGTGGATGCCGAGCGCGAAGGCGGTCGCCTCGAGCGGCGTCACCGCGACCTCCCGTTCCGCGAGAACGCCGACGAGCGTCGTCGTGAGGGCCCCGTCCTCCGAGAGCACGACGCTCTCTGGCTTCGCCCAGTCCGGGAGCTCCTCGTGGTGGTCGAAGACGACCTTCTCCACGTCGGGATCGCGCGCCACCGCCTCCAGCTCGCCGAGCCGCGAGGCGCTCGTCGTCTCGACCACGATCAGCCGCCTGATCGCGTCCAGCTCGAGCCGCGAAGCGTCCACGACCTCGCCGAGCTCGTCGGCGTGCAGGCGGTAGAACTCGCGGACGTTCCGGTTCAGGGAGCCGGCCAGGCAGACGACGGCGCCGGGGAAGAGCAGGCGCGCAGCGAGCATCGCGGCGAAGCCGTCGAAGTCGGTGTTGCCGTGCGTGGCGATGACCTGCTCGGTGCGCATGCGGAAATCATGCCCGCCTGCGCCGGCGGGCCGCTAAACCGCCGCGATCGCCTCGATCTCGACGAGCGCGCCGGAGGGCAGCGCAGCCACCTCGACCGTCGACCGCGCCGGTGGCCGATCGCCCACGTGGCGCGCGTACACCTCGTTCATCCCCTGGAAGTCCGCCAGGTTGGCGAGGAACACCGTGGTCTTCACGAGCCGGTCGAGGCCGCTGCCGGCCTCCTCCAGGATCGCCTGGAGGTTCGCCATCACCTGCTCGGTCTGCTCGGCGATCGTGTCGCCGACCATCTCCTTCTCCCCGGGCCGGAGCGCGAGCTGGCCCGAGACGAAGACGAGGTCGCCGACGCGGATCGCCTGCGAGTAGGGCGCTCCCTGGAACGGCGCGGGGGCGCGTTCTGTGCGGACGACGGCCTTTTCAGCCATGACTCTCCTTCCACGCCAGGGCCTCGCCGAGCGCCACGCCGAGCGCCTTGAAGATCGCCTCCAGCACGTGCTCGGTCTCCTCTCCTTCGATCAGGCGGATGTGGAGCGTCAGGCCGCCCGCGGCCGCGAGCTCCTCGAACAGCCGCGCCACCACGTCGGTGTCGATCCCTCCGACCCGGGCCGCGCCGAAGTCGACGTTCGAGACGACGAGCGAGCGGCCCGAGAACTCGACCACGACCTGCGCCAGCGCCTCGTCAGCCGGCGCGTGGCCGACACCGATGCCGCCGGGGCCTCCAGCAGCGGCGAGCGCCTCCCCGAGGGCGCGCCCGCACGCGGCCGCCTCCTCGAGGGCGCCGCCGGGCTCGACCTCCACGCTGAGATCGAGATTTCCGTGGCGCGCGAGCAGGCAGAGCAGATGGTCGAGCACCGAGATGCCGGTCGAGGCCGAGCACTCGCCCGAGCCGGGGAACTGGACGCGGGCGTGGGCGCGTCCCGTCTTCGCCGAAGCCATCAGCCCTCGATGCGCTCGATCCGCGCGCCCAGGTCGCGCAGCCGCTCGTCGATGCGCTCGTAGCCTCGGTCGATCTGCTGGATGTTCCCGATCGTCGACCTGCCCTCGGCGCAGAGTCCAGCGATCACCATTGCCATGCCCGCCCGGATGTCCGGGCTCTCCATGCGCCCGCCGTAGAGCTGCGAGCGGCCGGTGACGACCACCCTGTGCGGGTCGCAGAGGATGATCCGCGCGCCCATGTTGACGAGCTTGTCGACGAAGAACAGCCGGCTCTCGAACATCTTCTCGAAGATGAGGATCGTGCCCTCCGCCTGAGTCGCGACCGTGACGGCGATCGACGTCAGGTCGGCCGGGAACGCCGGCCAGGGGCCGTCCTCGATCTTCGGGATCTGGCCGCCGAGATCGTCCTTCACGAGGAGCTCCTGGTTCGCCGGCACCGTGACGGTCGACTCGCCGAGCGCAACGTGGATCCCGAGCCGCTCGAACGCGGGCAGGATCGGCGCGACGTCCTCGGGCTTGACGCCCTCGATCGTCACCTCGCCGCCGGTGACCGCGGCCAGGCCGATGAAGCTGGCCACCTCGATGTGCTCCGGGCCGATGTGCCACTCGCCGCCGGAGAGCGAGCCGACGCCCTCGATGCGCAACACATTCGACTCGATCCCCTCGATGCGGGCGCCCAGCGAGCCGAGGAAGCGGCAGAGATCCTGGACATGCGGCTCGCAGGCGGCGTTTCCGATCACCGTCTCGCCCTCAGCGAGCACCGCGGCCATCACCGCGTTCTCGGTGCCGGTGACGCTCGCTTCGTCGAGGAAGATGCGCGCGCCCCGCAGCCGGTCGGCCTCGATCAGGTAGCGGCCGTTCGGCTGGACCCGGGCGCCGAGCTCGGCGAAGGCGTGCATGTGGACGTCGAGCCGGCGGCGGCCGATGACGTCTCCGCCCGGCGGCGGCACGCTCACCCGGCCGTAGCGCGCGAGCAGCGGCCCAGCGAGCAGGATCGAGGCGCGGATGCGGCTGCAGAGCTGGTCGTCGAGGTCCGTCTTGCCGATCTCGGCAGCGTGGACGCGGACCTCGTTGTGGCCTAGCCACTCGACGTCGGCGCCGAGATCGTTCAGCAGCTCGAGCATCGTCTCGACGTCGCGGATGCGCGGGACGTTCGTCAACGTCACCGGCTCGGACGTGAGCAGGCAGGCCGCGAGGATCGGCAAGGCGCCGTTCTTGTTCCCCGCCGCGCGCACGCGGCCGGTCAGCGGGCGTCCGCCCTCGATGACGAAGGACTCCATGAGTGACTCGGCGAGGGCGATGTTCGTCACGGGAGGGCGGCTATCCTACCCCCCGCCCTTGGACGTGACACGCGACCGGGCTTGGGCCACGCTCACGCGCTACACCACGAGCGAAGCGCTGCTGCGCCATGCACTGGGGGTCGAGGCGGCGGTTCGCGCGTACGCGCGGAAGCTGGGCGAGGACGAGGAGCTCTGGGCGGCCGTCGCCCTACTCCACGACTTCGACTACGAGATCCATCCGACGCTGGACAAGCATCCGCAGGACGGGGCGCAGATCCTGCGCGATGAGGGCTATCCCGAGCTCGTGATCGAGGCCGTCCTCTCCCACGCCAACCACCTGGACCTGCCGCGCGACACGCCGCTGAAGCGCACGCTCTTCGCCTGCGACGAGCTGACCGGGTTCGTCCACGCCTGCGCGCTCGTGCGGCCGGACGGGATCGAGACGCTGGAGCCGCGATCGGTGAAGAAGAAGCTGAAGCAGCCCTCGTTCGCCGCCGGCGTAAGCCGCGAGGACGTGTACACGGGCGCGGAGGCGCTCGGGGTCGAGCTCGACGAGCACATCGCCTTCGTGATCGAGGCGTTGCGCCAGAGCGACTACGAAAGCGCCTCGACGAACGCATAGCCGCCTCGCATGGGGTCAGACCCCTGTGCCGGGAGTGTGACGTACTCCTGGCCGAAGTGGCCTAGCGAAAGGCGGAAAGACGTGTCCCTGCGCGAGGTACGGCACAGTTGGTCCACGATCTTGTGCGTGGGGTCTGACCCCGTTACGAGAGACCCCGTTACGAGAGCGCTTCGACGAGCCGCTCGAGATCTTCGTCGGACGTCCAGTAGCCGCACGAAGCCCTGAGTAGCCCGGTGCCGGGCAGGTCGCGGATCGCGACCCCGCGCTCGAAGGCCCTCCTCGCCGCCTCCGAGGGGTCTCCCTGCGGCCAGCGGAACGAGACGAGCGTCGAGGCGCCGGGCTCGGTCACGACCTCGTAGCGCTCCGCGAGCAGCTCGCGGCAGCGGGCCGCGGTTGCGGCGGCCCGCTCGTACCGCCACTCCGGATGCACCGCGAGCGCGGCCTCGAGGCCCGCGAGCGTCGGCGGGTCGATCCAGCCGGCGTCGAAGCGGGCGGCTCCCTCGCGCGCGACGAAGGCGCCGTCGGGCTCGTAGCTCGCCTGCGAGAAGTACGTGGGCAGGGCCACCGAGAGCCCGTCGGGGTCGGCCACGTAGAGCGCGCCGGTCGGCTCAGGCCCGCAGAGCCACTTCTGGGCGGAGACCGTGTACCAGTCGAACGGGCCGGCGTCGACTGGGATCGCGCCGACCGACTGCGCGCCGTCGACGAGCATCGGCAGTCCCGTCCGCTGCTTCAGCTCGGCGACCGGGAGGGCGTTCCCGGTCGTCCAGGCGATGTGCGACAGGGCCAGGAGCCGCGTGCGCGGCGTGAGCTCGGCGAGGATCGAGTCGAGGGCCGGTTGCGCGACCCGCACGCGCGCTCCGGATGTGTGCAGCGCGCCGAGGAGGCCGAAGTGCTCGCCCTCGACCGTGACGATCTCGTCCTCCGGCTCGAGGCCGAGACCCGCGAGCACGATGTTGCAGCCGTCGGTCGTGGCACGGGTGAGGGCGACGTTCGCGACCGGCACGCCGATCTCCGCCGCCAGCAGGCCTCGCACGCGCTCGCGCGCGGCCAGCATGTCCTCGATGTACGGGAGCCCCGCCCGCCCTTGCTCGAGGTCGCGCCGCCGGCCGCGCTCCAGCGCCTCCACCGTCGCCCGCGCCAAGGGGCCGACCGAGCCCGCATTCAGGTACGCGATCCGCTCGAGCACCGGATAGGCGGCACGTGCCTCCGCGAACGTCATCGGACGTTCACCTCCACCGGGGCATGGTCGGAGAGAAGCGCGCCCCCGACCGTCCTGCGCTTATCCGGCCAGCGCTCCTCGGGACCGGACTCGGCACCCCGCACGAGGACGTGGTCGATCCCCGGGCCCGGCTCCGAGAAGCCCCAGGTCAGCACTTCCTCCACGGCCGGCGAGCGCGAGACGTTGAAGTCTCCCGCGAGCACCGCGATGTCGCCGGGTGCGGCGATCTCGTCGAGGAACGCGGCTGCTCGGAGGACTTCCGAGTCGGCCAGGTGGGCGACGTTCGACGCGTGAAGACTCCCGACGGCGAGCATCCGCTCGTCGGGGAGCCTCAGGCGGACGACCTGGCAGATGCGCCGCTGAAGCCGAAACGACCCGCGCCGAAGGACGATGACATGCCGCTCGAGGATCCGCAGGCCGGACGCCACCAGGATCGCGTTGGCCTGCCCGGCGAGCGCCGAGCGGATCAGCCCCGCGTTGAGGGCGGTCAACCGCCGGCCGAGCTCCCGGCCCGCGCGCGGCCGTGAAGCCACGTCTCCCACGGCCACCATCCCGCTCCAGTCGTCGAGGAGCTCGAGCGCCCACGCGGGCACCTCCTGCAGGCACACGATCGCCGGGTCGCCCGAGGCAGCGAGTCGCACCGCCTCCTCCAACCGCGCGGCGCGGCCGGGCGGAACGGTGTTGCCGTGGAACAGGTTCCACGTGCGGATCAGCATGGCGCGGCATCCTACGCACGTGTTCAGGCGCCGCCGCTTCTCGGACCTCATCGCCCGGCAGCTCGATTTCTTCGAGGAGGAGCACGCGGGCCTGATCAGGGACTGCGAGGCCGCGGAGCGGGCCTACGACGACTCGGGACGCGAGGAGGCGGAGGAGCGCTACGGCGATTACGTCGACCTGGTCGAGACGGGCACGGAGCTCCTCGCCGATCTGCGGGACGCCTTCGCCCGCACGCTGGACGAGCCGACCGCCGAGGAGTACGAGGCGGCCTTCAACCGCGCAGTGCTCAAGCGACTCCCGCGCTTCGGCCTCGAGATCGACAGTCGCTGACTTCCGGTGTACTATCCGGCTCCCTAATTGCTTTTCCGATCCGAGGAGACGTCATGAGGAAGAGGGTCCTGGTTCTTGCCGCACTGGGCGCAGTCGCGGCGGTTCTGCTCGCCGTGCCCGCGCAGACGGCGCCGCAGGCGGCGGAGCGTTACATCGTCGTTCTCAAGGACGGCGCCGACGCCGAGGGCCTCTCGCGAGCGCACGGCGCGCGGTACGGCCTCGAGGTCGGATTCGTCTACGGCCATGCGCTCTCGGGCTACTCGGCCGTCGTGCCGGCGGCCCGCGTCGCGGCTCTCCAGGCCGATGAGGACGTCCAATTCCTCTCGCCCGACAACGAAGTCACGATCACAGCTCAGACGTTGCCGACCGGGACCAACCGCATCGAGGCCGACAACAGCAGCGCGATGTCCGGCAACGGCTCGGGCTCGGTGAACATCGCGGTGGCGGTGATCGACACGGGCATCGACGTCGCCCACCCCGACCTGAACGTCGTGGGCGGCAAGAACTGCTCGAACGGCCGCAGCTTCGACGACGGCAATGGGCACGGCACACATGTGGCCGGAACGATCGCGGCCAAGGACGACGCCCAGGGGGTCGTCGGGGTCGTGCCGGGAGCCTCGCTCTATGCGGTCCGTGTCCTCAACAACGCAGGCTCCGGCTCGACGTCCAGCGTCGTCTGCGGCATCGACTGGGTCGCCGCGAACGCGGCGGCGACGGGCATCAAGGTCGCCAACATGAGCCTCGGCGGCTCGGGCTCCGACGACGGCAACTGCGGCAACTCGAACAACGACGCCCAGCACAAGGCGATCTGCAACGCCGTCGCCAAGGGCGTCACCTTCGTCGTCGCCGCCGGCAACAGCGCGGTGGACTTCAAGGGCTCCGTGCCCGCTGCGTACGACGAGGTCCTCACCGTCACGGCGATGGCCGACTTCAACGGCCAGCCCGGCGGGGGAGCGGCCGCCACCTGCCGAAGCGACATCGACGACACGTTCGCGGACTTCAGCAACTTCGCCACGCTGGCGAGCGACCAGGCGCACACGATCGCCGCGCCCGGTGTCTGCATCCTGTCGACCTGGAAGAAGGGCGGCTACAACACCATCTCGGGCACGAGCATGGCGTCGCCGAACATGGCCGGGACGGCCGCGCTCTGCATCGCCACCGGCAACTGCACGGGCTCCGTCGCGACGATCGTGCAGAAGCTGCGCTCCGACGCGGCGAGCTACAACACGGCGAACACGGGCTACGGCTTCGCCGGCGACCCGATTCGCCCGGCGAGCGGCAAGTACTTCGGGTACCTGACGACCGCCGACATCTATTAGGGCTACCGACGGCCGAATGAGTGGGGGCCCGGAAGCTGGGCCCCCACGTCGGCCTCGGAGACCCGGCGCGCGAGCGGGCCGAGCGTCTCCAGCCGCTGCACGACGACGTTCAGGTTGCGGCCGTAGCGCTCGACGCGGCCGTGGACGAGCACGAGCGGCTCGCCGCGCACGACCGCCCGGCAGCGCTCGTACACCGGCGGGGGCAGGACGAGGTTGAACGTCCCGTGCTCGTCCTCGAGCAGCATGAAGACGACGCCGTTCGCGGTGGCGGGCCGCTGCCGCGCCACCGTCATCCCCGCCGCCGTCACGCGCCGGCCGTCGGGCGTCTCGGCGAGCTGGAGGCTCGAGAGGACGTGCGGCTCCAGGTGCGGCCGCAGCAGCGTCAGCGGGTGCAGGTCGACGGAGACGCGGGTCGTCCGGTAGTCGGCGAGCATCCGCTCCCACGGCGTCTGGTCGGGCAGGTCGGGCGTCTCCACGGTCGGGTCGAGGGGCAGCGCGAGTTGCTGCTCCTCTCCGCCCGACCCGGGCACGGTCGTCGCGCGCGGCACCAGGCCGAGCTCCCAGAGCAGCGTGCGCCGGGGGCTGCCGAACGAGTCGCAGGCGCCGGAGAGGACGATCGACTCGAGCGGCGGGTCCGGTAGCTCCGAGCGCTGGACGAGGTCGCGCAGGCTCGTGAACGGCCCGCCCCGGTCGCGCTCGGCGACGAGCGCCTTCGCCTTCTCCTCGCCCAGGGCCGCGATCTCCGCGAGCCCCATGCGCACCGCTCCGTCCTCCACCGCGCATTCCGCGCGCGAGCGGTTGACGTCGGGCGGCCGCACCTCGACGCCGCGCCGCTGGGCGTCGCGGACGAGCGTGGCCGGCGGGTAGAAGCCCATCGGCTGCGCGTTCAGGAGCGAGCAGAGGAACTCGGCCGGATGGTGGTGCCGCAGCCACGCCGACTGGTAGGCCAGGAGGCCGAACGCGGCCGCGTGCGACTTCGGGAACCCGAAGCCGGAGAAGGCGACGAGCTTGTCGTAGATCTCGTTCGCCTGCTCCTCGCCGACGCCCTTCGCCGCCGCGCCTGCGACGAACCGCGCGCGATACGCCTCGAGCGCCGCCTGGGAGCGCTTGCGGCTCATCGCGCGCCGCAGGCCCTCCGCCTCCCCCACGCTGAACCCGGCCAGTGCCATGGCCACGGCCAGCACCTGGTCCTGGAAGACGACGACGCCGAGCGTCTCGCGCAGGGGCTCGTCGAGCAGCGGGTGGTCGGCGGGCGCCACGTAGGCCGGGTCCTCCCGCAGCCGCTGGCGCCGCTCGACGTACGGATGGACGGCCTTGCCCTGGATCGGCCCCGGCCGGACGAGCGCGACCTGGACGACGATGTCGTCAAGGGTCTCCGGGCGGGTGCGCAGGATGATCTGCATCTGCGCGCGGCTCTCGATCTGGAAGCAGCCGACCGTGTCGGCGCGCTGGATCTCCTCGAAGACCCCCGGGTCGTCGAGCGGGATGCGCGAGAGGTCGATCGTCTCGTTTCGGGTGCGCGCGATCTGCTCGACGCAGTCCTCGACCGCGGAGAGCATC
Organism: Gaiellaceae bacterium; assembly: GCA_040902725.1. Lineage (GTDB taxonomy): Bacteria > Actinomycetota > Thermoleophilia > Gaiellales > Gaiellaceae > JACVRU01. The sequence continues at coordinate 80,890 of JBBDWU010000041.1, forward strand.
CCCAGGCCGAGCAGGTCGATCTTCAGGAAGCCGGCGTCGTCGCAGGAGTCCTTGTCCCACTGGCAGAGCTGGCGTCCCTTCATCGCCGCCGGCATCACCGGCACGAGGTCGACGAGCGGGCGCGAGGAGATCACCATCCCGCCCGGGTGCTGCGAGCTGTGGCGCGGCAGCCCGGCGATCTCGTAGGTCGCCTCGGCGAACGCCCGCCAGCGCGGCGAGTCGGCCTTCTCCGCCATCCCGGGGACGAGCCGCAGCTCCTCCCCCACGCGCCGCGCGTTCCAGCCGTCGGACAGGCGCGCGAGCTGCTCCAGATCGGCGTGCGGCAGGCCGAGCGCCTTGCCGACGTCGCGGATCGCGCCGCGCGAGCGGTAGGTGGCGAAGCTGGCGACGAGCGCGGCGTGCTCGTGGCCGTAGCGCTCCGTGACGCGGACGATCAGCTGCTCGCGGATGTCGCGCGGGAAGTCGAGGTCGATGTCCGGCACGCCCGAGAGCTCGTCGTTCAGGAAGCGCCCCAGCGAGAGGCCGGCGGCGACGGGGTCGACGTGCGAGAGCCCGGTCAGGTAGCAGACGATCGAGCCGACGGACGAGCCGCGCCCGCGGCCGGGCGGCAGCACCTGCCGCGCGACGCTCTCCCCGCGCACCTCGCGCGCGCACTCGCGCGCCAGCTCGAGCACCTCCCAGTGGAGGAGGAAGAAGCCGGCGAGGCCGATCCGGTCGATCAGCGCCAGCTCCTCGTCCAAACGGGCCCTGGCCTGCGCAAGTAACAGACTGTTACTTGCTCCGGATCGCGCTTCGTAGCGTTCTCCGAAGGCTTTGTAACAGAGTGTTACTAGCTGCTTGATGGCCGGCTCGGCCTGGTCGGAGAAGTCCGGGTAGCGGTAGCCGAGCTCGGCGGTCAGGTCGAACTCGAGCCGCTCGGCCACCTCCTGCGTCCGCGCGACGGCGGCGCGGTCGTCGGGGAAGCGGTCGAGCAGGTCCTCGGGGGCGAGGAGGACGCCTTCGTGGTTGCCGCGGCGGGAGCTTTCGCAGCCCTCGAGCGAGGTGCGGTTGGCGATCGCGACGAGCACGTCCTGGAGCCGCGCGCGCTCGGCGGAGTGCGCATGGGCGTCGCCGGTGACGACCGTGGGGACACCGAGGTGCTCCGCGAGGTCGCGCAGGGCGGCGGTGCGGCGGGCGTCGCCGCGCTCGTAAGGCCGCTGGAGCTCGACGTAGAAGCGGCCGGGAAAGGCGGCGGCGAGGCGGGCGGCGGCGTTCGGGTTGCGGACGGCCAGGCCGTGGCGCGCGCAGCCGGAGAGGCACACGAGCCCCTCGGTCCTTTCCTCGAGCAGGGCCGGCTCGAGCGCCGGCGGCAGCGGCGGCTCCAGCGGCTTCGGGCGCGTGTTGGCGTGCGCGGCCGTCAGCAGCCGGCAGAGGTTCGCGTAGCCCGCCTGCGACTCGCAGAGCAGCGTCAGGTGGGAGCCGTCGACGAGCGTGACCTCGGCGCCGGTGATCGGCCGCACGCCGAACGCCTTCGCTGCGTGCGCGAACTCGAGCGAGCCGTAGACGCCGTCGTGGTCGGTGAGCGCGAGCGCCTCGTAGCCGAGCTC
>JBBDWU010000042.1:0-2214 GCA_040902725.1 Gaiellaceae bacterium
CGTTCCCGCAGCTGATCGTCTCGGACGACAACTCCGTGCGCGTGGTCGAGGTCGCGGCCAGGATCCCGGGCGGGCAGATGGCCGACCTCGTCCGCCATGCCGTCGGCGTCGACCTCGTCGAGGTGGCGCTACGCCAGGCACTCGGCGAGCCGGTCCCGGACGAGCTGGCGCTGCCGCGCTTCAAGCAGCCGCTCGCGATCCGCTTTCTCACCGCGCAGCCTGGCCCGCTGCCGACGGGCACGGTTCGCTCGATCGGCCCGCTCGAGCCGGTGCTCGCGGCGGAGGGGGTCGTACAGGCGGACACCTATCTCCAGGTCGGCGAGACGATCCGGCCGGTCCGGCTCGACGGCGACCGCCGCGGCTACGTGATCGCGACGGCGGACACCTCCGTCGAGGCGCTGCAGCGCGCCGAGGACGCCGCGCGGCTGCTGGCGGTCGAGGTCGAGTGACCGATCCCCGCACAGCCCTCGTCGGCGCCGGCTACGACGCCATGATCGACACCTGGGAGTCCTGGAAGGGCCGGATCACGAACGACCCGCGCGCCGAGTGGTGCGACGAGCTCCTGACACGGCTGCCCGCCGGCGCACGCGTCGTCGAGCTCGGCTGCGGCGGCGGCGCCCCCGAGACTGCGCTCCTCGCCGAGCGCTTTCGGCTCACCGGAGTCGACCTCTCGGAGGCGCAGCTGCGCCGCGCCCGGGAGCGCGTCCCCGGGGCGGAGTTCGTGCGCGCCGACTTCACCGAGGTCGAGCTCGAGCCCGGCTCGTTCGACGCGGTCGCCGCCTTCTACTCCTTCAACCACGTCCCTCGCGACCTGCTCGCGCCGCTGTACGCGCGGGTGCGCTCGTGGCTCGTGCCGGGCGGGCTCTTCCTGACGGCGCTCGGGACCGGTGACAGCGACGGCTGGGTGGGCGAGTGGCTCGGCGTGCAGATGTACTTCTCGAGCTGGCCGCCGGAGACGAACAGCCGCATGCTCGCGGACGCGGGCTTCGAGCTGCTGCGCGACGAGGTCGTCACGATCACCGAGCCCGAGGGCGACGGAACCTTCCAGTGGGTGCTGGCCCGGCGATGAGCTGCGCCTTCGACCTCGCGCACTACGCCGACCTGCTCGCCGCGGCGAAGGAGGGCGGCTACCGTTTCGCGTTCTTCGAGGACGCTCCGCGCGAGGGCGACCTGCTCCTCCGCCACGACGTCGACCTCTCGCTCGACGCCGCGCTCCGGATCGCCGAGCTGGAGGCGAAGTCGGACGCGACCGCCACCTACTTCCTGATGACGGGCTCGGTCTTCTACAACCTTTCCTCGCCCGAGGGCGAGCGGGCGCTAGAGCGGCTGCGCGAGCTGGGGCACAGCGTCGGGCTGCACGCGGTCTACCCACGGCTCGACCTGGACGAGCGCTTCGACCCTGTGCTCGCGTGGCACAACCCCGATCCCGAGTACATGCGCGCGCCGGTCGAGGGGGCGATCAACGTGATGCAGCCGCCCTGGTTCGACCCCGAGACCTACCGCTCCGACTCGAACCAGCACTGGCGCTCGGGCTGCCCGCACGAGGAGCTGCGCGCCCATGCGTTCCCGTGGCTGCAGCTGCTCACGCATCCCGAGATCTGGGTCTACCCGGGCACGCGGATGAGCGAGACGATGCGCGCGATGCTCGAGGAGGAGAAGGAGCGGCGCCTCGACCAGCTCGCCGCCGACCGGATCGACCTCTCGTGAGAGACGTCACCGTCCTCGTCAGCGCCTCGGGCGCGCCCGGCACAGCCGCGCTGCTGAAGGGCCTGCGTGCGAACGGCGAGCGCACGGTCCGCCTCGTCGGCACGGACATGAGCGAGCGCTCGGTCGGACGGCACCTCTGCGATGCGTTCCACCTCGTTCCCGCCGGCTCCGACCCGGGCTTTGCCGACGCCGTGCTCGAGGTCGTCGAGCGCGAGGGCGTCGACGCCGTCCTCCCTCAGTCCTCGTTCGACCTCGAGGGCCTGGCCGCGCACCGCGACCGCTTCCCGGTCCCCGTGCTCGTCTCCTCGCCCGACACGATCCACCGCTCGAACGACAAGGCGGAGACGTACGCGCTGCTGCGGCGGCTCGGGATCAAGGGTCCCGACTTCCGCCGCGTGAACGGAGGCGCCGAGGTCGCCGCAGCAGCCGTGGAACTGGGCTACCCCGACCGCCCCGTCTGCTTCAAGCCGGTCTTCTCCTCCGGCTCGCGCGGCTTTCGCATCCTCG
>JBBDWU010000043.1:0-2156 GCA_040902725.1 Gaiellaceae bacterium
GCTGGACGAGCTTCGAGAGGTTCGTCTTCGCCTCGTGCATGTTCACGACGGTCATGGACTAAGCTTAGCTAAGCTAAGTCAGTCCGGCAAGTCCCACGTGTCCGGCAGCAGCTCGTCCGCCGCGTAGGTCGCGATCGACCCGTCCGCCCGCCGGAAGCTCACCTCCGGGATCCGGAACTCGTGCAACCACTGCCGGCAGCCGCCGCAGGGCGACGCGTTGATCCCGATCGCCGCGATCGATCCGGGCCCGTACCCGCCGGCGACCGCCGCGACGAGGGCGCTCTTCTCAGCGCAGACGCCGAGCGGATACGCCGCGTTCTCGACGTTGACGCCTTCGAACTCGCGGCCGTCGGTCGTGCGCACGACGGCGCCGACGTTGTAGTTGGAGTACGGCGCGTACGCCTTCGCTGCCACCGCTTCGGCACGAGCGACCAGCTCGCTCATCACGCCAGCACCTGGAAGACGACGAGGGCGACGAGCGCGCCGAGCACGCCCCCGTAGAGCACCTCGACGGAGGAGTGAACCCCCGATTCGACGCGGGTCTGGGCCACGAGCAAGGCCATGATGAAGGTCAGGGACGAGATCAGGAAGCGGTGCCCGCTGTCGTCGAGGATCAGCGTCACCGCCATCCAGCCCGCGAAAGCGATCGCGGCGTGACCCGACGGGAGGCCGCCGCGCAAGGGCGAGCCGCGACCGGTGAGCGCCTTCGTGCCGATCACGAGAATCGACGTCAGGACGAGCGCGACGAGCGTCACCTCCGCCGGCGCGTTCGCGAGCCGGTCGAGCAGGCGCGAGCTCCGATCCGCGACCTGGCCGGAGAAGACGAGGTAGCCGACGGCGACGGCGACGCCGGTCGCGATCAGGACGGCGCCGGCCGCGATGTCCTTGGCGAGCTTCGCCATCGGGTCGAACGAGGTCGTGGCGACGTCGACGGCCGCCTCGACGGCGGTGTTCAGCATCTCCGCGATCAGCACGAACGCGATCGCGAGCAGGAGCGCGATCAGCTCCATCTTGTCCACACCCGAGACGAGCGCGACCACGAGCACGAGCACGGCGATCGCGAAGTGGATCCGCATGTTCCGCTGCGTCCGGAGCACGTGGATGATCCCCTCGAAGGCGAAGTTGAACGACTCGAGCACCGAGCCGCCGGGACGCGCCCTCATCGGTACGACGCCTCCCTCGCACGCATTTCGGCCCCGTGGTCGTGGCCGAGGAGGTGCAGGAGCCCGTGCACGAGCGGCTCGCGCCAGGCGTCGCCGACGACCTGCGGGCAGATGACGACGTCGCCGAGCGCGCGCGGGAGGCCCTCCGGCAGCTCGTCGCGACCGTCGAGCGGGAAGGAGAGGACGTCGGTCGCCTCGTCGATCCCGAGGTGCTCGCGCTTGAGCACGCGCATCTCCTCCGGCTCGACGAAGGCCAACCCGAGCTCCCCGTCCGCCACACCCTCGGCGGCCAGCACGCGCCGCGCGAGCTCGATCGCGGCGGCCTCGTCCACGTCGACGCCGCTCCGGTTCTCGACCTCGACGGCCACCGTCATCTCTTGCGCGCGGTGCCGGTCTCTTCGGCGTGCTGCTTGTACGCCTCGACGATCCGCTGCACGAGCTTGTGCCGGACGACGTCCTGGTGGGTGAACTCGACGAACTCGATCCCCTCGATCGTGCCGAGGATGTCGCGTACCTGGATCAGGCCCGACGACTGGTCGCGCGGGAGATCGACCTGCGTCACGTCGCCGGTGACGACGACCTTCGAGCCGAAGCCGAGGCGCGTCAGGAACATCTGCATCTGCTCGGGCGAGGTGTTCTGCGCCTCGTCGAGGATGATGAAGGAGTCGTTCAGCGTCCGGCCGCGCATGAACGCGAGCGGCGCCACCTCGATCACGCCCCGCTCCATGTGGGCGGTCAGCTTGTCGGCGTCGAGCATGTCGTGCAGCGCGTCGAAGAGCGGTCGCAGGTAGGGGTCGACTTTCGCGAGCATGTCGCCCGGCAGGAAGCCGAGCCGCTCGCCCGCCTCGACGGCGGGGCGCGTGAGGATGATCCGGCCCACCTGCTTCTCGGAGAGCGCGGCGACGGCGAGCGCCATCGCGAGGTAGGTCTTGCCCGTCCCCGCCGGGCCGATCCCGAACGTGACGGTGCGGTTGCGGATCGCGTCGACGTAGC
>JBBDWU010000044.1:0-72992 GCA_040902725.1 Gaiellaceae bacterium
GGGGTGCCGGTGAACTGCTCGGCGACGAAGTTCGGCTGCGAGAGGAAGCGCTGGATCTTCCGCGCGCGCGAGACGATCAGCTTGTCCTCGTCGGTCAGCTCGTCGATGCCGAGGATCGCGATGATGTCCTGGAGGTCCTTGTAGCGCTGGACCACCTCCTGCACCCGGGTCGCCGTCCGGTAGTGGTCGTCGGAGACATTCCCCGGCTGCAGCGCGCGCGAGGTCGAGTCGAGCGGGTCGACCGCCGGGTAGATGCCCTGCTCGACGAGCGTCCGGGTCAGAACGACCGATGAGTCGAGGTGCGCGAAGACGCTCGCGGGCGCCGGGTCGGTGTAGTCGTCGGCGGGGACGTAGATCGCCTGCACCGAGGTAACCGAGCCGGTCTGGGTCGACGTGATCCGCTCCTGGAGCTGGCCCATCTCGGTCGCGAGCGTCGGCTGGTAGCCGACCGCGCTCGGCAGCCGCCCGAGCAGCGCCGAGACCTCCGAACCGGCCTGGACGAAGCGAAAGATGTTGTCGATGAAGACGAGCACGTCCTGGCCCTCGTCGCGGAAGTACTCCGCCATCGTCAGGCCCGAGAGACCGACGCGCAGGCGCGCGCCGGGCGGCTCGTTCATCTGCCCGTAGACGAGCGCGACCTTGTCGAGCACGCCCGACTCCGTCATCTCGAGCCAGAGGTCGTTGCCCTCGCGCGTGCGCTCGCCCACGCCGCAGAAGACGGAGACGCCGCCGTGCTGCTGCGCGACGTTGTGGATCAGCTCCTGGATGAGGATGGTCTTGCCGAGGCCGGCGCCGCCGAAGAGGCCCACCTTGCCGCCGCGCACGAACGGCGAAATCAGGTCGACGACCTTCAGGCCCGTCTCGAAGATCTCCATCTTCGGCGAGAGGTCCTTGAACAGCGGCGGATCGCGGTGGATCGGCCAGCGCTCGACGTCGGCGGGCGGGTCGCCCTTGCGGTCGATCGGGTCGCCGACCACGTTCCAGAGCCGGCCGAGCGTCGCCTCGCCGACGGGCACGGTGATCGGAGCGCCGGTGTCGACCACGCCGATCCCGCGCGGGAGGCCGTCGGTCGAGTCCATTGCGACCGCCCGGACGCGGTCGTCGCCCAGGTGCTGCTGCACCTCGGCGATGAGCTTGCGGGGCTCCTCCCCGTCCTGCGCCGGGACCTGGATCTCCAGCGCCGTGTTGATCTCGGGGAGCTCGTCGGTGAAGAGCGCGTCGATCACGACGCCCTTGATCTCGAGCACCTTGCCGACGTTCTGGGCGGTCTTCGTCTTGGCGGGCAAACGGGCCTCCTGAGCGGGTTTCTCCGGCCGGGCGAGTCTAGCTACCCACAGCTATCCTGGCCCTTGGTATGCGGCGTCTGGCCCCCGTTTTCGCGCTTGCGGCGCTCGCCGCCGGCTGCGGCTCGTCCGGCGTCTCCGAGGCGGAGTACGAGCGTTCCGTTCAGCAGGCGAGCCAGCGCGCCGACGCGGCCCTGGCCCACATCACCAACGACCCGTCCGGCCGCGAAGAGCTGCTCCTGCGGATGGACGAGGCGGCCCTGGAGATCGACGAGACCGCCGAGGACCTGAGCCGCGCCGGGTCGCCTGAGAAGTTCGAGGACGAGACGACGGAGCTCGTCAGCTCACTCCGGCAGCTCGCGGTCGACCTCTCCGCGACGGCGGAGCAGATTCGCCAGCCCGACTTCAGCGGCCTGCTCGAGGGGACGCAGGGACTCAGCTTCGAGAGCTGGGTGAAGGTGAACGAGGCCTTGAAGAAGCTCCGGCAGCAGGGCATCGAGGCCCCGCCGCTCGGCCGCCACTGACGCGGCGGAGACCGCTACCGCGCGATCGCCTCCTGCGAGCCGGTCGCGCCGGCCGGCGCCGCGATGATCGCCAGCTCGCGCTGGAGCTCGTCCTGGCTCTGGAAGTGGACGACGCTGGAGCTGCCGACGTGCCGCTCGCCGGGCCCGCGCGCGGCGACCTGGGTCGCGACGCCGACGACCGCGAACGCCATCGCGGCCGCGGCCACGGACTGGAAGCGAAGCGCCAGTGCCGTGCGACGAGGCCTGCGCACGGCGAACCGGGTCGCCGGCCACTCGAGCGCCGCAGCGCGAAGCAGGCGCGTGAAAGCGGAAGCCTGAAGCCGGAAAGCGCGGCACTCTCCGCACCGCAACAGATGCGCGGCCAGCATCGCCCGCTCGAGCTGGGAGAGCTCGCCGTCTAGCTCGAGCGACACCTGGGACCGCACGCGGTCGCAGGCGACTGAATGACGGTTCGAAGTCACGTACTCCTTATGACGCTCAATGCTTCGACCGGTTAGTCGATGATCTTGAGCGGCCGCATGACTTCGGCGAAGTGGCACGCCGCCGGCTGGCCGCCGTGACGCGACTCGAGCGGGGGCTCGACCTCGGCGCAGATCTCCTGCGCCTTCCAGCAGCGGGTCCGGAACCGACAGCCCGAAGGCGGGTTCGCCGGGCTCGGCACGTCCCCCTCGAGCACGATCCGCTGCCGCTTGCCGCGATGGTTCGGCGTCTCGATCGGCACCGCCGAGAGCAGCGCCTGCGTGTACGGGTGCATCGGCGTCTCGTAGATCTGCTGGCGTGTCCCGACCTCCATCACCTTCCCGAGGTACATGACGGCCACGCGGTCTGAGATGTGGCGGACGACCGAGAGATCGTGGGCGATGAAGAGGTAGGTGAGGCCGAACTCCTTCTGGAGCTGGGCGAGCAGGTTGACGACCTGAGCCTGGATCGAGACGTCGAGCGCCGAGACCGGCTCGTCGAGCACCATCATCTCGGGGTTCAGCGCCAGGGCGCGCGCGACGCCGATCCGCTGCCGCTGCCCGCCGGAGAACTCGTGCGGGAAGCGGTTGCCGTGCTCGGGGCTGAGCCCGACCGTCCGCAGGAGCTCCTCCACCCGCAACTTGCCGCCGCGCCCCCGGTAGAGATCGTGGATTCGCAGCGGCTCGGCGACGATCTCGCGTACCGTCATGCGCGGGTTCAGCGACGCGTACGGGTCCTGGAAGACGATCTGGATGTCACGCCGCACGGGCCGCATCTGCCGGCGCGAGAGGCGCGTGATGTCGCGCCCGGCGAGCACGATCTTCCCGGCCGTGGGGTCGATCAGCCGGATGATCGTGCGACCGAGCGTCGTCTTCCCGCAGCCCGACTCGCCCACGACGCCGAGCGTCTCGCCGCGCTTGACGGTGAGGTCGACGCCGTCGACCGCGCGCACCTGGCCGACGGTGCGCTTGAAGACGCCCGACTTGATCGGGAAGTGCTTGACGAGGCCCTCGACCGTGAGGAGCTGCTCTCCGTCGGGCTGAGGCCGCGGCGCCTCCGTGGTCAGCCCTGCCGCCTCGCTCATGGCTTACGCGACGCCCGCGCCGAGCGGCGCCTTCTCGGCGATCAGCTCCTCGGCGAAGTGGCAGGCCGACAGGTGCTCGCCCTCGACCTCGCGCAGCGGTGGCACCTCGGTGCGGCAGCGCGCCCGCCCCTGCGACACCAGGCAGCGCGGATGAAAGGCACAGCCGGGCGGCGGTGTGAGCAGGCTCGGCGGCTGCCCCGGGATCGGCTCGAGCCATTCCTGGTCGCCCTCGAGCCGCGCCAGGCTCTTCATCAGCCCGAGCGTGTAGGGGTGCCGCGGCGAGTTGAAGATGGTGAAGACGTCGCCCATCTCGACGACGCGGCCCGCGTACATGACGACGACGCGGTCGGCGAGCTCGGCGATCAGCCCCAGGTCGTGCGTGATGAGGATGATCGAAGCGTGGGTCTCCTCCTGCGCCGTCTTCAGCACCTCGATGATCTGCGCCTGGATCGTCACGTCGAGCGCCGTGGTGGGCTCGTCGGCGATCAGCACGGAGGGCTGGTTGGCGATCGCCATCGCGATCATCCCGCGCTGGCGCATGCCCCCGGAGAACTCGTGCGGGTACTGGTCGAAGCGCACCTCGGCGTTCGGGACCCCGACGAGGCTGAGCAGGTCGATCGTGCGCTGGCGTGCGGCGCCGCCGTCCGTGCCCGGGTTGTGAGTCAGGATCGCCTCGGAGATCTGGTCGCCCACGGTCAGCACCGGGTTCAGCGAGGTCATCGGGTCCTGGAAGATCATCGCCACCTCGCCGCCGCGGAGCTCCCGCAGATCGCGCTTCGAGAGCTTGAGCAGGTCGCGGCCCTTGAACACCGCTTCGCCCGTGACGATCTTGCCCGGCGGCTGGGGGATCAGCCCCAGCACCGACATCACCGAGACGCTCTTGCCGGAGCCCGACTCGCCGATGACGCCGAGCACCTCGCCCGGCAGCAGGTCGTAGCTGACGTCGGTAACGGCGTGGACGATCCCGTCCTCGGTGTCGAACTCGACCGTGAGGTCGCGGATCGCGAGCATCGGCTCAGGCACGGATCCGCCGCTGGGTCGGGTCGAGGGCGTCGCGCAGGCCGTCGCCGACGAAGTTGATCGCCAGCGCGATCACGACGATCACGAGGCCGGGGAAGGTGACCAGCCACCAGAGCTTGAAGCCCTCGCTCTGGCCGCCTGAGATGAGCGAGCCGAGCGCGGCATTCGGCGGCTGGATCCCGAAGCCGAGGAACGAGAGGGCGGCCTCGATGAGGATCGCCCCGGCGATCACCAGGGTCATGTTGACGATGATCGGCCCCATCGTGTTCGGGAGCATGTGCCGGACCATGATCCGGGTGTCGCCGGCGCCGGCCGCCTTCGCGGCCTCGACGAACTCCTTTTCCCTCAGCGAGAGGAACACCCCGCGGACGATGCGGGCGATCCCGGTCCAGAAGAGGAAGGCGAGGATCAGGCCGACCTTGAGCGGGTCGCCGGAGCCGAAGAACGCCGCGGCGGTGAGGAGGACGGCGAGGCCCGGCAGCGTCAGAATCAGGTCGGTGAAGCGCATCAGCAGGTTGTCGACGACGCCGCCGTAGTAGCCCGCCATCGCGCCGATCATCGTCCCGAACGCCGTCGAGAGGATCGCGACGAAGAGCGCCACCCAGAGCGAGGTGCGGATGCCGAAGATGACGCGGCTGAGGTAGTCGCGTCCGAGCTGGTCGGTGCCGAAGAGGTGCCAGTCGGTCAGCGTCGGGCCGAGGTTGATGCTGTTGAGCAGGTTGTCGAGCGGGATCTCGTCGTAGCCGTAGGGCGCGACCCGGTCGGCGAAGATCGCGACGAAGCCGGCCCCGAGGATGACGAAGAGGCCGGCGACCGCGAGCTTGTGGCGGAAGAAGCGGATGCGCGCGTACGCCCACTGGCTGCGCGCCTTGAGCTCGACGCCGGACTCGTGGGTGAGCGAGAGGTCCGTCGCCGCGATGCCGAGTGGGTCCTCGATCGTTGCCATCGCGCCCGGGAGGGCTCCGGCGGACGCGGGCCGCCCGACGCTCGACGAGGGAAGGTTGACCGTTTCCCGGTCCTGGGCGCGCTCGTCCTCGCCGGGCGGGCGCTCGGTCGTATCAGTCATACCGCACGCGCGGGTCGAGGATGCCGTAGAGGATGTCCGCGACGAGGTTGAAGGCGATGATCGCCGTCGCGGTGATCATCAGCCACGCCATCACCGGGTAGGGGTCGTTCTGGCCGAGTGCGCTGATGAAGTAGAGGCCCATCCCGTCGAGCGAGAACACGGTCTCGGTGACGATCGCGCCGCCCAGCAGGCCGCCGAAGTTGAGCGCGACGACGGTGACGATCGGGATCAGGGCGTTGCGGAACGCATGTTTCATCGTCACGCTCCGCTCGGGCAGCCCCTTCGCGCGCGCGGTGCGCACGTAGTCGGAGTTGACGACCTCGAGCATCGACGCGCGCATGTACCGCGAGTACGTGGCGATGCTCGCCACCATCAGCACCAGGACGGGCAGGATCAGATGGTGCGCGCGGTCGATCCAGAAGCTGAGCCCGCTGCCCGGGTCCACCGAGCTGAGGTTGGCTATCGGGAAGACTAAGTGTCCCGTCCAGTTGTAGACCTGCACCATCAGCACCTGGAGCATCAGCGCCAGCCAGAACAGCGGCGTCGCTAGGCCGAGGAAGCTGAAGGTGGTCGCGGATAAGTCGAAGAACGAGTACTGGCGCAGCGCCGAGAGGACGCCGATCCCGACCGCTAGGACGATCGCGATCAGCTCGGCCGCGATCACCAACTGCAACGTGTTCTTGATCACGCGCCAGAGGTCGGGGAGGATCGGCTTGTTGGTGAGGAGCGTCGTCCCGAACTTGTGCAGGGTCGCGTCCTGCACCCAGTACCAGTAGCGCTTGACGATCGGGTCGTTGAGGTGCTTGCGCTCCTGCAGGATCTCGATCGACGCGCGGGAGACGTTCGGCGTCGTCCGCAGAGACGCCAGCGGGTCACCGGAAACCGAGACGAACGTGAACGTGAGGAAGCTCGCCGCGACCAGCACAACGATGCTGTAGAGCACTCGGCGGACGATGTAGGTCAGCACGCTCGGCTCGGGATCTTACGCACTGGTCACTACTCCTGGGAGTGAAGTCCCGCCCCCGCGCGAGGCGGGGGCGGGACTCTGTTCTACGAACGAACGTCCAGAGACCTAGGCGGTGCTCCAGATGTTCGCGTTCCACGGGCTGCCCTCGGTCGTCGGGTTGACGACGGGGCCCTTGACCGTTGCCTTCCGGATGACGAACACCGGGCGCGCGTACACGGGGATCGACGGAACGTCGGGCACCATGTACCGCTTCTCGGCTGCGTTCAACATCGCGGCGCGCTCGGACGCGGAGAGCGTCACGGCGACCTTGTTGAGAACGTCCGAGAACCTCTTGTTGCAGTAGCCCATGTCGTTCTGATCGCCACCACAGGCATACAGGTCCTTGATGGTGATCGGCGTGCTCGGGCTACCCACCCACGTGAACATGATCAGATCCCAGTCGCGCGACGGAAGCGTCGTGCCGAACAGCGTGCCCGCCACCTGGAACCTGGCGTTCAGCTGGATGCCGACAGACTTCAGCTGCCGCTGGATGATCTCGAAGGTCAGGGCGCGAAGCTGGTTGCCCGTCGTGGTTCCGAAGCGGAACTCCAGCTTGCCGACGCCGGGGCACGACCAGATGTTGTCGTTGTTTGCAGCCGGACGGTCAGGACCGCCGGTGCATCCCCGAGCCTTCAGCGAGCTGATGACCTTCGTCTGCGAGAACTTGTACGACGACCAGTTCTCGCGGTAGCTCGACTCGAACGGCTTGTACATGTGGCTGTTCACCGGCTTCAGGCCAGGAGCGATCGTGCCGTAGAGCGCGTTCGCGATCTGGGTCCTGTTCATGCCGGTGATCAGTGCCTGCCGCACGTAGCGCTGCTTGAGCGCGACGTGGCCCTGGGCACCGAACTGGATGTCGATGTGCTCCCAGGCGAAGCCGATCTTCCGGTCGACAGCGAACTTCCGGTCCTTCAGGAAGTCGGCGATCTGGAGCTGCGGCTGCGGCTCCATGACCTGACCCTCGTTGGCCTTGAGGGCCTGGAACCGGGCGTTCGTGTCGAGGATGTAGCGGAAGACGACCCGGTCGAGCTTCATCCTCGGGCCGGCGCCGAACCGCGCGTTCCTGGAGACGGTGATCTGAACGCCCTTCTGCCAGCTCGTGAACTTCCACGGACCGCTGGAGAGGGGTACGCTGTTCAGGAACGTCTGGTTCATGTCCCTGCCGGCGATGTAGTGCGCCGGGTACACGCCCGCAGAGGCGAGCGACTCCCAGTCGGCGTACTTCACCTTCATGACGACGGTCACGGTCTTACCCTTGCCGGCGACCGACCGAATGTCCTCCCACCCCGTCCGGCTGATGACGTTGTTCGCCGGGTTGGTGAAGACCCTCCACGTCGCCCGGTAGTCCCTGACGGTGACGGGCTTGCCGTCGCTCCACCGTGCAGAGGACTTGTACGTGAACCGGAAGGTCAGCGGGCTCGTCTTGAGCAGCTGAGGCTTGCCGGTGCAGAGACGCGGGACGTAATCGCCCTTGTCGTTGCGGATCTGGCAGCCGTACCAGATGTTGTTGAGCACGAGCGACGTTGCATAGAGGTTGTTACCGACCCAGGGGCCCTGAAGGTTCGGGGGCTCCTGGTCGTGCAGGAAGACGACTGTCCCTGCGGTCGCCTTCGCGGCGCCGGACGGCTGGGCCGACGCGCCGGGGCCCACGACGAGGCTCGCGACGATCGCGAGAACCCCGACGAGAGCGAGCAATGAACTCTTACGCATGTACTCCTCCATCTGTGTTGTTGCTTCCTCCGAGTGGATCCACCCTGAAGCTCCCCATGTGCCCGGACCCGTTGGCCCCGTCCCTCTCACGCCACGAGCAGCCGGCCCCCGGCCGCGAGATGGTTGCTCCGCAGAGCGTTCGACGCCTGTTCGCCCGCGCCATGGTGAAGTGCAGGATCGTAACCCCTATAGACGGAAAGCCGGAATGTTTGTTAGCGGTTAGCGGTCCCGACGCCAGAGCAGCAGCCCCAGCGGCAGGAAGGCTCCGGCCGCGAAGAGGGGGGCGAGCGCGACCGGGTCGCGCCGCCTGCCTTCGACCTGCGTCGGCCCGGTGCCGAGCGCCTGCCGGGCCGCCTCCGTGGCCGCAGCGCCCTCGCGCTCTCCGAAGACCTGGCCCCCGGTCGCCACCGCGAGCCCGTCGAGGATCGTCCGGGCGTTCGGGTCCGGCCGGTACTGCGGCTCCGACGCCCCGCGGGTGAAGACGCGCTCGCCCTCGTCCCAGAAGTGGACGAAGAGCGTCTGGATCGCCGGCGACCGGCCGAAGAGCCGGCCGACGCGCGCGGCCGTCACCGGCTCGCTCTCGCCGTCGCTCAGCACGACGACCAGCCGGTGTCGGGCGGCCGGGGAGAAGTACCGTCGCGTCGCGATCTCGGCGAGCGCGTCGAAGCTGGTCGCCCGCGAGAGGAAGCTCGAGCGGGGCGGCGGGCGCTCGATCGCGATCGAGTCGGCGAGCGCGGCCGCGAACACGTCCTCGTCGGCGCTCGGGAAGACGTGCGGGAGGACGCGGTCGGTGAGCGACGCGAGGCCCACGGGCACCCCGGGCAGGCCGGCGCGGACTTGCGCTGCGACCGCCTTCGCGCGGGCGAAGCGCGTTGCCGCACCGGGCTCCTCGCGCGCGAGCATCGAACGCGAGATGTCGAGCACGACGTAGGCCTCGGCGTCGGTGCGCACCCGCTGGGGCACGGTGCGCTCCAGCACGGGCTGCGCGGCCGCGAGTCCGACCAGCGCCGCGGCGCCGCTAGCGGCGAGCACGGGCGCGACGAGCCGACGGCGCGCAAGCCTCGCGAGGCCGAGCGCCTCGCGCAGGCGGGCCGCCCGGCTTGAGACGCCCACGAGCGCGAGCAGCGGCAGCAGGACGCCTGCGGCGAGCAGCGCGCCCAGCGGCGTCAGGAAGCCGATCTCCATCAGTATCCGGAGCCCGGCGTGCCGGCGCCGGCGCCGCGCGAGCCGGCGCCGCCCGGCGACGGGTTCGGCCCGCCGGATCCCTCCGCGGCCTCGACGCCGCGGCTGCGCTGCAGCGCCAGCTCGAGGTTGAGCTTCGCCTCGGCGTTCTCCGGGTCGGTCACGATCGCGTCGTGGAAGCTGCGAACCGCCTCCTGTAGGTGCGTCACGCGCTCGCGCACCTCGTTGAGGGCGCTCGCGAAGCTGAGCGCACCGAGCAGCCCCATTGCCCGCGAGCGCGTCGCCGCCTCGGCGTCGCCGCCGGCCAGCGCCTGGAGTCGCGCTCTCGCCTCGCCGCGGAGGAGCGCGAGCTTCGGGTCGGAGATGACGAGGTTGTCGAGCTTGCTGAGCCGGAGCGTGCGCAGGGCGTCGCGCAGCTCGAGGTCGTCGCCGACGCCCAGCAGCCGCCGCGCGGGCTCTCCGGGAACGCGCTGCCCCGGCCGCCAGAGGCCGTCCTCCTCCGGCGCGACGCGGTAGCGCACGTCCCCGGCACGCAACGCGTCGGGCCACCGCGCGACGTCGGCCGCCACGAGCGCGAGCACGGCCGCGACCACGAAGCACGCCAGGGCCCCGAGCGCGTTCCTCATGCCGGTCGCCCCAGCGCGAGCCGCGCCGCGAACCGCTCGTGCCCCGCGAGGGCCACGAAGAGGAGGGCGCCGAGCACGAGCACGCCCACCGGTACCCCGGCGCCCAGCCGAGCGCCGGGAGGGCGCCGCTCGGCGGCGGCGGGCTCCGGGGGCGCAGAGAGCGCGTCGGCCCCGATGAGGCTCTTGAAGAGCTCGCGGCTCTCCGAGATCGGCGACAGCGGGACGGCGCGGAGCTCGATCCCCCGGCTGAGCACCTCCTCGATGACGCGGATCAGGTTGGGTATGTCGTCGGGGGCCGTCTCGAGGTCGCTGACGAGCAGGATCGAGCCGTTCTCGACGTGCTCGCGCTCGAGCATGTCGGCCGCGAGTTCGATCGCGGCCGAGATCAACGTGCCCGACCTGAACGTGTCTGTCCAGGGATTGGCGGGCGCGTTGCCGGGGGTCGGCGTCAGCAGGTGGAGCAGCGGGCGCAGCTCACGCGCGGGCGTGCCCGGCGGCAGCGCCTCGTAGGGGATGTCCGAGAAGATCACGAGCCCGACGGGAGCGTCGGCCTCGATCAGGCGGTTCACGACGCGGCCGACGCGCGGGTAGTCCTGCTCGATGATGCTGAGCGAGAGGTCGAGCACGACGACTCCCGTCGAGCGGCTCGGGAGCAGGCCCGGGGCCCGCGAGTCGAGCCCCCGCGCGGAGACCGCGGCCGCCGCGAGCAAGGCGACCGCAATCGCGACGAGCAGCACCCGGAGCAGCAGGGCCCGGATCGCGCCACGCCGTAGCGCGTCGACGTCGGGGCTGTCGATCGAGAGCCGCCTACGCCTCAGCATCGTGCTCCTCCCGCCCCATGCCGAGCGCCTCGCGCGCCCCGGCGGCGAAGCCGCGCGTCTCGGCGGCGGGCGGCATGTCCTCGGACCAGGCGAGGGCCTGCCCCGTGCGCGCCAGCGGGTCGCTGCGCGCGGCGAGCTCGTCGGCGATCAGCTCGAGCGCGCGCCGCCGGTCGGGGGCGCCGTCCTCGCGGCGCGTGTCCTCGAGCAGCGCGAGCGCCTGCTCGATGACGCTCGGCGGCGGAGGAAGCGGCTCGGGCGGGGGCTCGGGGCGCGGCCGGCGTTTCGGCAGAGCGCGGTGGCCGAGCACGCTTCCGGCGACGGCGAGTGCCGCCGCGGCCGCGAGCAGCAGTCCGAGCAGCACGCCCGGCGGGACGCGGTAGGAGAGGGCCGGGAGCGAGACGAGGTCGGCGCGCCACGGCCTCGCCACTGCCTCGGCGGTGGTCAGGTCGGCGGCCGGGAGGCGCGAGTGCACGTAGAGCACCGGCCACTCGACCTCGATCGGGCCGCCGCCGCCGTAGGTCACGAAGGCCGAGTCGAACTCGAGCGGCGCGACGTCCCTCGCGGGCACGCAGGGGCTGATCAGACACCTGAGCGTCCAGGACGTGCGCACGAGCGTGGTGCCGCGGCTGTCGCTGCGGGTGACGCGCGGCTCGCCGACGAGCTCCCAGGGCGTGAACTCGGCCTGGACCCTCACCGACTCCGGGTCGATGCGCCGCCGGTCGAGCGTGACGTCCACGTGGGCGGCGAGCGTGTCCCCGAAGAGGAGGATTCGGGGTGAGAGGACGCCGACGGCCTCGATCCGGTAGCCGGGGGCAGGCGGTCGAGACTCGTCCCTCGCGGCGAGCACGGCGGCGATCGCTCCAACCACCACCGCGCCGAGCGCGAGCCCGCCGAGCAGCCGGCTCACGCCGCCCGCCGCAGCCGGCGCAGGTCGCTCCAGGCCAGGAACCCGCCCAGGATGTCGCCGGGGTCGCTCGAGGAGACGACGACCGCATCCAGGCCCGCCGCCTCGAAGCCGGCCAGCAGCGCGAGCAGGCGCTGCTCGTTGGCCTCTCGCCGCGCGGCGGCCTCGCGCTTCGTCAGCCGGACGTGGACGCGGCGACCCGTGCGCGGGTCGCGGAGCGGCAGGACGACCCCGGCGGCGGCCGGGAAGCTCTGCTCCCAGGTCGGGTCCTGGATCACGACGGGGACGACGTCCCAGCGGTGCTCGAGCGCGGTCAGCCAGAAGTCCTCGTGCGGGAGCGGCAGGAAGTCGGAGAGGGCGAAGACGAAGGCGCCGGACGTGACCGAGCGACGGTGCTCGGCGAGGTGCGCGAAGGCGCGCGCGAGGCTGTCCCGCGGCCCGTCGAACTCCCGCGAGGGGAGGCGCTCCTCGCGCAGGTCCCAGAGCCGGCGGCCGCCGCGCGGCGGGACCCAGTAGGGCTCGCCGCGGCTCCCGTGGTCGAGATAGCCGACGAATCCGCCGACGAGCAGTGCGCTCTCGAGGATGAGCTCCGCGGTGGCCTGCATCGCCGCCGCCTTGTCGAGCCAGGGAAGCGGCGGCTCGTAGAAGGACAGCTCGGGCCGGCGGTCGCACACGATCACCACCCGCGGCGCCTCCTCGGCGAAGCGCTCGCGCACGACGAACTCGTCGCTCGACCGCGCTGCCGAGAGCCGCGCCGACGCTCCCCAGTCGATCGCGTGGACGTCGTCGCCGACCTGGTACGGCCTGGAGCCGGCGACGTCGGTACCCGAGCCGCGCCGCAGGCTGCGCATCGTCCCGTACGACAGGCCGATCATCCGGCCGCGCGGGACGAGCGGAAAGGTCACTGCTTCACGAAGAGGGGGTCGTCCTCCGAGCCCGGCGTGGGCGCGAGCTCGAGGCACCGCCGCCGCAGCTCCTCCGTGGCACTGCCGGGGCCGGCCGTGCGGACCCGGGCGAGGAACCCGGACGTGAGCACGAGCCGGTGGAGGATCACGGGCGCGAACAGCTGCTCCGCGTCCTCGGGGATGACGAACTCCCGGCCCTGGAGGAGGGCCCAGGCGCGCGCCGCCCGCTCCAGCGCCAGGCTGCCGCGGACCGAGGCGCCCATCGCGACGCCGTCGAGGTCCCGCGTCGCGCGCACGAGGTCGACGATCCAGCGGCGGAGGATCTCGTCGACGTAGACGTGGCGCGCGGCCTCGCGCAGCGCCAGCACGTCCTCGACGCTGACGACCGCGCCGAGACGGCCGAGCGGATGCTGGAAGCGCTGCTCCTCGAGGATGCGGAGCTCGTCGTCGGCAGACGGGTAGCCCAGCGCCGTCTTGAGGAAGAAGCGGTCGAGCTGGGCCTCGGGAAGCGGGAAGGTGCCCTCGTACTCGATCGGGTTGTCGGTGGCGAGGAGCAGGAACGGGTCGGGGAGCATGCGCGTGACCCCGTCCACGGTCACCTGCTGCTCGGCCATTGCCTCGAGCAGCGCCGACTGCGTCTTCGGCGTCGCGCGGTTGATCTCGTCGACGAGGACGACGTTGGCGAAGATCGGGCCCGGTCGGAACTCGAAGTCGCGCGTCTTCTGGTCGAAGATCGAGAGACCGGTTACGTCCGTCGGCTGGAGGTCAGGCGTGCACTGGATGCGCGAGGTCGTCGCGCCCTCGACGGAGCGGGCGATCGCTCGGGCGAGCACGGTCTTGGCCGTCCCGGGCACGTCCTCGAGCAGCACGTGGCCACCGCAGGCCAGGGCGGCGAGCACGAGCTTGATCTCGTCGGTCTTCCCGTGGACGACCGTCTCGACGTTGGCGAGGAACCGCTCCGCGATCTCGACCGCGCGGTCGAAGGCGGGGGCATGCTCGACTGGCGCAGCCTGCTGGTCCATCGTCCTCGATTCTAGGGACCGGTCGGGTAGTGAGACTCGCCCCGCCCGGGAATGTTGGGTCGGCTAGAGCTCGCGGACCCGGGCGGCCGCCTTCTGGGCGGCGGCAAGAGCCAGCGACTCGGAGAGCTGCTGCGACTGCGTCGAGTACGCGGTCACGACGACGAGGTTCCCGATCCGGAAGGCGTGACTGATCACCTCGGCGCCGACGTTGCCGCGCGCTGCCCAGGAGCGCCCGTCGCCGAGCTGGGGCGCTGTGATCGGCTGGAACTGGTACAGCTCGGCCTCGAGCCTCGACTTCTCGAGCCAGCCCTCGGCACCGGAGGGCTCCGAGAAGAGCCACAGCCTCGAGGTCAGGCGGATGTCGCTCGTCGTCGAGTCGAAGGTGACGTCGAAGATCCCGCGCAGCCCGAACCCGCGCACCTCGGCAACCTGCTCGTCGAGGATGAGGCCCACGTCGAACGGGGTCCTCGGGCCCGAGTCGACCTTCGTGTATCGCATGCCGCTCGGCGCGTCGGCGGGCTGGAGCGCGACCTTCGGCAGCTCGTCCTTCGTGTAGATCCGCGAGGAGACGGTCGGCGTGGTGTCCTGCGCGGGGCCAGCCCCCTCTTCGGCGGGCGACTCGGAGCCGGAGCTGCAGCCGGCCGCGGCCAGCGCCAGCAGGACGATCAGGACGGGTCGCCGCACGCCGCGAGTGTAGCCACGACCTCGGGCTATTGACCGAGCGCGTCCGCCCCGGCCACAACCTCGAGAATCTCCTGCGTGATCTCGCTCTGGCGGGCGCGGTTCATCTCCAGTGTTAGCCGGTCGATCAGGTCGCCGGCGTTCTTGGAGGCGTTCCGCATCGCGGTCATCCGCGCCCCCTGCTCGGAGGCGGCCGACTCGAGCAGCGCCCGGTAGAGCTCGGTCTCGACGTAGACGGGCACGAGCCGCGCGAGGATCTGCTCCGGCTCCGGCTCGTAGATGAAGTCGCCCAGCAGCGTCTCCTGGTCGCCCGCGCGCTCCTTGAGCAGCTCCTCCGGCACCGGGAGCACGTCCTGGACGGCCACCCGCTGCACCAGCGCCGAGACGAACTGGTTGTAGATCACGACCACCCGGTCGACCTCGCCCTCCTCGTAGAGCTCCGCCAGCTTGTGCGCAATCGCTTGCGCGTCCGCGTAGGACGGCGCGTCGGAGAACCCGGTCCACGCCTGCGCGAGCTCGTAGCGGCGGAAGGTCAGCGTCGAGCGCCCCTTCTTGCCGGCGACGAGCCAGCGCACCTTTGCCCCCTCCTGCCGCAGGTCGCGCTCGAGCGCGAACGCCCGGCGCAGCACCTGGCTGTTGAACGCCCCGGCCAGGCCACGGTCGCCCGTGATCGGGACGAGCGCCACCGTGCGGACGTCCTCGCGGCGCTGCAGGAGCGGCACCTGGCGGACGCTCGCCGCGGCACGCGCCACGCCGCCCATCAGCTCCAGCATCCGGTCGGCGTAGGGCCGCATCGACTCGATCCGCTGCTGCGCCCGCCGCAGCTTCGCCGCCGCGACGAGCTCCATCGCGCGCGTGATCTTCGCCGTGTTGCGGACCGACTTGATCCGCCGCCGGATGTCCTGGACCGAGGCCATCAGACCGCGGCGCGCTCCTCCTCGACGTTGAAGCCGTGCTTGAACTTCTCGATCTCGGCGCGCAGCCGCTCGGCGAGCTCGTCGGAGAGGTCCTTCGTCTCCAGGATCTCGGCGAGCACCGTCTTCTCCGTCCGCAGGTGCTCGCGCAGCTCCTCCTGGAAGCGCGGCACCTGCTCGGTCGGGATGTCGTCGAGCAGCCCCTCGGTGCCGGCATAGATCGCCGCCACCTGCTCCTCCATCGGCCACGGCTGGTACTGCGGCTGGTTCAGCGTCGCGACCATCTTCTCGCCGCGGTTGAGCGTCGCCTGCGTGGCGGGGTCGAGCTCGGAGCCGAACTGCGAGAACGCCTCGAGCTCGCGGTACTGCGAGAGATCGAGGCGCAGGCGCCCGGCGACCTTCTTCATCGCCTTCGTCTGGGCGTTGCCGCCCACGCGGGAGACCGAGATGCCGACGTTGATCGCCGGCCGGACGCCGGAGTGGAAGAGCTCCGACTCGAGGAAGATCTGCCCGTCCGTGATCGAGATCACGTTCGTCGGGATGTAGGCGGCGACGTCGCCGGCCTGCGTCTCGATGATCGGGATGCCGGTGAGCGAGCCGCCGCCGAGGTCGTCGGAGAGCTTGCAGGAGCGCTCGAGCAGCCGCGAGTGCAGGTAGAAGACGTCGCCCGGGAAGGCCTCGCGGCCGGGGGGACGGCGCAGCAGCAGCGAGAGCTGCCGGTACGCGTCGGCGTGCTTGGAGAGGTCGTCGTAGAAGCAGGCCGCGTGCTTCCCGCCGAACATGAAGTACTCGCCCATCGCGCACCCGGCGTAGGGGGCCATCCACTTGATCGGCGCGGCCTCGTGCGCGGGGGCCGAGACGATGATCGTGTAGTCCATTGCGCCCTCGTCGCGGAGCCGCTCGTAGACCTGGGCGACCGTGGAGCCCTTCTGCCCGATCGCGACGTAGATGCAGATCAGGTCGCCGCCACGCTGGTTGAGGATCGTGTCGACGACGAGCGCGGTCTTGCCGGTCTGGCGGTCGCCGATGATCAGCTCCCGCTGGCCGCGGCCGATCGCCGTCATCGAGTCGATCGCCTTGATCCCCGTCTGGACCGGCTCCTTCACCGGCTGGCGGTCGACGACGCCCGGCGCCTTGAACTCGAGCGGCCGGCGCTCCGCGGCCTTGATCGGCGGGCCGCCGTCCATCGGGTTGCCGAGCGGGTCGACGACGCGGCCGAGGAGCTCCTCGCCGACCGGCACGCTCGCGATGTGGCCGGTGCGGCGCACGGGCTCCCCCTCGCGCACCTCCTCCCACTCGCCGAAGAGCGCGGCGCCGACGTTGTCCTCCTCGAGGTTGAGCGCGATGCCGGTGACGCCGTGCTCGAACTCGAGCAGCTCGAGCGTGATGCAGCTCTCGAGGCCGTGGACGCGGGCGATGCCGTCGCCGATCTGGAGGACGGTGCCGACCTCCGAGAGGTCGGTCTGCACGTCGAACTGCTCGATCCGCTTGCGGAGGATCGAGGTGATCTCTTCGGGGCGCAGCTTCACGCGTTCAACTCCTTGTCCGTAGGTCCCTGCGAAGTTGGTCGAGGCGGCCGCGCACGCTCGCGTCCACGCGCAGCGAGCCGATCTGGAGGACGAGGCCGCCGATCAGGTCCGGGTCGACCCCGCGCGAGGCCTCGACCTTGCGGCCGGCCGCCTGCTCGATCTGGGCGACGATCTCGCGCGACTCCGCGTCGGAGAGCTCGACCGCGGTTGTGAGCTCGACCTCGAGCCGCTGCTGCTCGGCGGCGACCAGGCTGTCGAACTCGCGCGCGGTCTCGCGCAGTCCGGCGATCCGGCCCTTCTCGACGAGCAGCAGGAGAAAGTTGCGGACGAGCTCGTCGGCGCCGCCGAGCAGCTCCTCGAGCACGCTCGCCTTGGCCACCCGGTCGACCTCCGGGTTCTCCAGCAGCGAGGCCAGCTCGGGCACCTGCTCCGCGGCTGCGACGAAGTCGCCCAGGTCCTCGTGCGCCTGCTCGAGCCGGCCCTCCGCGAGGGCGGCGTCGAAGAGCGCGCGGGCGTACGTGCGGTGGGCGACGGCCACCTAACGCCGCTCCAGGGCTGAGAAGTCGAGCTCCGCGATCGCGTCGTCGATCAGCTTCCGCTGGCCGGGCTTGTCGAGCGTCTGGCGCGTCACCTTCTCGGCGGCGACGAGCGCGAGGTCGGCGATCTCGGCGCGGATCTGCTCGAGCGCGCGCGCCGTTTCCGCCTCGACCTGCTTGCGCGTCTCCTCGAGCCGCCGCTTGCGATCGGCCTCGGTCTCCTCGCGCACTCGCTCGCGCATCGAGTCCGCCACGCGACGCGCCTCGGTGAGGATCTCCTCGGCGTCGCCGCGGGCCCGCGCCCGCAGCTCCTTGTGCTCCTCGAGCAGCCGCCGCGCCTCGCTGCGGGCGTGGTCGGCCTCGTCGAGCGCCTGCCGGATGCGCAAGCGCCGCTCGTCGATCATCTTCTGGATCGGCCCGAAGGCGAACTTCCAGAGCACGAAGAGCGTGATGCCGAAGACGACCAGCGTCCAGATCATCAGCCCCGGGATGATCTCGGTGAGCGGGCTGCCGCCCTCCTCGGGACTCAAACCAGGACCAGTCCCAGGAAGCCGCCGACGAGGCCGTAGAAGACGACGGCCTCGCAGAGCGCGAAGCCCAGCCACATGATCCCCTGCAGCTCGCCGCGCAGCTCCGGCTGGCGGGCGACCGACTGGATCATCGAGGCGAAGACGATGCCGATGCCGACGCCGGCTCCGAGCGAGCCGAGCCCCATGCCGAGAGCGAGCCCGAGCGCCTTGCCGGCGTCGACGACGTCTCCCGTGGTTTGCGCGAGAACGGTGAGCATGTGCGTTCCTCCTTAGTGCTCGGGCTCAATCGCCGAGCCGATGTAGATCGCGGTCAGGATGGCGAAGATGAAGGCCTGGATCGTGGCAATGAGCCCGACCTCGAAGAGGTAGAAGATGGTCGCGAACGGGATCGTGAGCACGGCCGCATAGGCCGAGACGATGAAGATCAGGCCGATCATGAGCAGGATCAGCATGTGGCCGGCGAGCATGTTCGCGTAGAGCCGGACCGAGAGGCTCACCACGCGGAAGGCGTGGGAGAAGAACTCCAGGAGGGCCATCATCGGAATCAGCCCCTTGGGCACGCCGGCGGGCACGAAGCTCTTGATGTATCCCGGGCCGTTCCAGCGGAATCCCTCAACGTGGGTGAACAGGACGGTGAAGACCGCGAGCGTCAGCGTGACCGAGATCTGGGCGGTAGCCGCGTAGATCCCCCAGGTCGGCAACTCGAAGCCGCCCACCTCGAAGCGCTCGTCCGAGAGCGGCAGCGGGACGAAGCCGATCATGTTGAGCGTCCAGATGAAGAGAAAAAGCGTCGCCACATACGGGAACCAGAGGCCCATCGCCTTGGCCGGGAGCCCCTGCTCGGCGATCTGCGTCTGGATCGCCTCGTAGATCGTCTCGCCGGCCGTCTGGCGGGTGTCGGGGTCGACCTTGAGCCGGAGGCGCATCAGGCCGATGCCGAGCGCCATCGTGATCAGGCCCCCGAGCCAGAGGTAGGCGACTGCCTTGTTGATGGAGAGGTCGATCGGGCCGAGGTTGATCGGCACCCAGGCATGCAGCTCGAACTCGCGCTCGGGGTTGAACTCCTCCGTCGTGGCGAGGAAGAGCCTCACGCGGCCCTACTTCCGGCGAAGTAGGAGACGAGCGAGAGGGCCAGCTCGAGCGTGTAGGCCGCGACGAAGAGCAGCGCCGCCGGCACCGCCAGCTCCTCGTTGGTCGCGGCGACGGCGATGAGGACGGCCATCACCGCGATCACGCGAAAGGTCATGACGATCCCCGCCATCCCAGAGGCGGCGAGGTTATCGAGTCCGAGGGGGACCCGGCCGAGGGCAAACGACAGCGCCTGCCCTCCCGTCCACAGCGCGGCCGCCAGGCCCCAGGAGGCGAAGGGCCAGCCCGCGGCGAGGAAGACGGGGAGCGCGAGCAGCACGACGAGCGTGCCCGCGAGCGCCGGCCAGCGGCGGTCGGGCATCGGCCTCGGCGTCGTGAAGATGCTCATCGCCTCGCTGCGAGCATACCAGAGCTTGTGACAGCGGAAAGCCGCTTGCTACCGGGGATTCGGCCGACTTTGTTAGTCGATGAGCACGAACGCGATCAGGGCCAGGATGCCGACGAGGATCAGCACGGTCCGGGTGCTCCGGTCGCGCCACGCTCGCAACCCCTGCCCCACCGCGAGCAGCGCGAGGCCGGCGAGCGCGATGGCATCGACGGTGCCGTCGGAGAAGGCATCGAAGGCGCCTCCGGCGAGCGCCACGACGAGCAGCACGATCGCGCCGGCGAGCAGCACTCCCGTCATGCGCTGCGCCGCTCCCGGGCGGCCTGCTCGCGGCGCCGGATGTAGGGATTCGCGAGCTTCACGATCTCGAGGTAGTAGACCACGTAGACCGAGAACGCGAGCGCGGCCGCGCCGATGGCCGACGCGGCGACGGTCGGCCAGAGATGCCACTCGCCGTGCTCGCGGAACGGGATGAAGCGCGTGGCGAGGGCCGCGCCCGCCAGCGTCGCGCACCACGCCCACATGGTCAGGGTCGCGCGCCGCTGAGAGGCGCCGCGCCGCAGGAAGCGGTGGTGCAGGTGCGCCTGGTCGGCCGCGTACGGCTTCTCCCCGTGCTTCAGGCGGCGGGCGACGACGAACGAGGTGTCGATGATCGGGATCGCCAGCACCAGGAGCGGGAAGAAGAGCGCCACGGTCGCCGCCGTCTTCAGCAGCCCCTCGACGGCGACCGTCGCGAGCACGAAGCCGAGCAGCATCGCGCCCGAGTCGCCCATGAAGATCCGGGCCGGGTAGAAGTTGTGGCGGAGGAAGCCGAAGCAGGCACCGGCCACGATCGCCGAGAGCACCGCCGCCTCCGGCTTGCCGAGCGACAGCGCGATCACGGCGAACGTGCCGCCCGAGATCGCCGCGATCCCCGCCGCGAGGCCGTCGAGCCCGTCGAGGAAGTTGACCATGTTCATCAGCGCCACGATCCACAGCGCCGTCGCCGGCACCCCGATCCAGGCGGAGAGGTCGTGGATGCCGACGAACGGGAAGGTGAAGCGGTCGATCGCGACCCCGAAGCCGATCGCGACGCCGGCCGCCGCGGCCTGGCCGCCGAGCTTCGCCCACCAGGGCAGGCCGCGGAAGTCGTCCACGAGGCCGACGGTGAGCGCGACGCTGCCGCCCAGCATGATCCCGCGCCAGGTGCCGTCGAGCTCGACGAAGGCGAGCGAGGGCACGAGCAGGCCGAGGAAGATCGCTATCCCGCCGAGGCGCGGCACCGGGTGGACGTGCAGGCGGCGCCGCTCGCCCGGCTCGTCCACGATCCCGAGCACGCGCCCGATCCTCCCCACCCCCGGCGTCAGCACGAGCACGACGCCGAGCGCCACGAGGAAGCCCCACAGGACGTCCATGTGGGCCCGGAAGCTCTCCAGCACAGCGCTGTCCTACTTCGTCCCGTAGAGGCGGTCGCCTGCGTCGCCGAGCCCGGGGACGATGAATCCCTGCTCGTCGAGGCCGCGGTCGATCGCGGCGCAGACGATGTGCACGTCCGGGTGCGAGCCGTGGACGCGCTCGATGCCCGGCGGCGCGGCCACGAGGCAGACGAGCGTGACCGAGCGGGCGCCCGCGGCCTTGACGATCTCGATCGCGGCGGCGCTGGAGTTGCCCGTGGCGAGCATCGGGTCGAGCACGATCGCGTCGCGGTCGCCGAGATCCTCCGGCAGCTTCACGTAGTACTGGACCGGCTCGAGCGTGTCCTCGTCGCGGTACATGCCGATGAACCCGACCCGGGCGCTCGAGATCAGCGAGAGCACGCCGTCGAGCATCCCGACGCCCGCGCGCAGCACCGGGCAGACGGCCACCTTCTTGCCCGCGATCCGCTGCGCAGCCATCGCCTCGAGCGGCGTCTCGATCTCGACCGTCTCGGTCGGGAAGTCCTTCGTCGCCTCGTAGGTGAGGAGCAGCGTCAGCTCGTTGACGAGCTTGCGGAAGTGGACGGTGGGCGTGTCCTTGTCCCGCAGGTAGGAGAGCTTGTGCTGGACGAGCGGGTGGGTGACCTGCGTCAGCCGGCCCGGCGTAGCGCTCATCCCGCGACGTACGTGGGGAAGCCGCGGTAGCCCGGGTAGAGCGGCCGGCGCTCGCAGAGCGCTTCCGTCCTCGCCTGCAGGGCGGCCAGGTCGGCCCCGGCGGCGGCGAGCGCGCCGCCGATGATGCGGCCGACCTCGCGGAAGTCCTCCTCGTCGAAGCCTCGCATGGTCGCCGCGGGCGTTCCGATCCGGATGCCCGACGCCACGGTCGGCGGCTGCTCGTCGAACGGGACGGTGTTGCGGTTGACGGTCAGCTTGACCTCGGCCAGGCGCTCCTCCGCGGACTTCCCGGTCCAGTCGGTCGAGCGCAGGTCGACCTGGAGCAGGTGCGTGTCGGTGCCGCCCGTGAGCAGCTCAAGCCCCTCCTCGATCAGGGTCTCGCCGAGGGCGTCGGCGTTCGTCCGCACCTGCCGCTGGTAGTCGCGGAAGGCCTCGGTGGCCGCGATGCGGAAGCAGGTTGCCTTGGCAGCGATCGCGTGCACGAGCGGCCCGCCCTGCATGCCGGGGAAGACGGCCCGGTCGACCGCCTGTGCGTGCTCCTCGCGGCAGAGGACGAAGCCCGAGCGCGGCCCCGCGAGCGTCTTGTGCGTCGTCGAGGTGACGAAGTCGCAGTTCGGCACCGGGTTCGGGTGCAGGCCGGCGGCGACGAGCCCGGCGAAGTGCGCCATGTCGCAGAGCAGCAGCGCGCCGACCTCGTCGGCGATCTCCCGGAACCTGTCCGTCTCGACCGTGCGCGGGTAGGCCGAGCCGCCGCAGACGATCAGCTTCGGCCGGTTCTCCTTCGCGAGCGTCAGCACCTCGTCGTAGTCGACGACGTTGGTCTCGCGGTCGACGCCGTAGTGGGCGATCGTGTAGAGCCGCCCCGAGAAGTTGACCTTGAGGCCGTGCGTGAGGTGGCCGCCGTGGTCGAGCCGGAGCGAGAGAATCGTGTCGCCCGGGGCGAGGGCGGCCATGTAGACGGCCATGTTCGTCTGGGCGCCCGCATGCGGCTGCACGTTCGCGTGCTCGGCGCCGAAGAGGGCCTTCGCGCGGTCGATCGCGGTCTGCTCGATCTCGTCCACGACCTCGCAGCCGCCGTAGTAGCGCCGCCCCGGATAGCCCTCGGCGTACTTGTTGGTGGGGACGCTGCCCACGGCCTCCATCACCGACGGCCAGGTGAAGTTCTCGGACGCGATCAGCTCGATCTGGTTCCGCTGGCGCTCAAGCTCGCGCCCGAGCAGGGCCGCGATCTCGGGGTCGACGGCCTCGAGGCCCGCGCTGCGCAGCTGCTCCAGGGTCTCTTGCGCTACGGCCATGAAGAGAAAGCGTACTAGGGGTGAACGGTCATGAGCGGACGAGTGAGCGGGCTCGCTCTCATCGCGGCACTCGCACTCTCGGGCGTCGTCCGAAGCGCCGTCGCCACCCCGACTCCGACGGTGGCTCCTTCGATCTGCACGCGCTTCAGCGCCGCGTTCTGGATCGAGTTCGGCGTCTGGGGCGGGCCGGGGACGCCACACCGCCTCCGCGAACATTTCGCGCTGGTCGGCTCGCGGGGGGCGAGCAGACCCGGCGGCTACGTGATCTACGGTTCGGCGACTCCCACCAGGGTCGCCCGCGACGCTTCGTGCCGTCCAACACGCCTCGCGGCGAACCCCGACGACCGGAAGCTGTCGCAGCCCTACTCCTACCGGCCGGCCGGAGACAACGTCTACTTCACCAGGGGCCGTGACCGGTTGCTCGGCACGCAGCTCCACATCCGGTCCTTTGACGCCGTTGTCCAGCATGATGCCGTCGGGGTGACGTTCATCTGCGCCGTGCCGGGCGAGGTGACCGTCTTCATGACGGAGGTTGCGGACGGGCAGTACTTCAGCGCCCGGATCGGGCGCGAGCTGTTCGGCACCGCGGTGCTCCGCACGGGGCGTCCGTCGACCCTCCGCATCTCGAAGCGGTGCGAGCAGCGCTAGCCTCGCTGAGGCGTTCCCGGCAGGGAGGTAGTGGCGTCGAGCCCAGCGACGCGGCGGTCGCTACTTGCGCGCCGCGGCAGCGAGCGCGATGCGTCCCCGGCACCCCCGGCCGGGCGGCCGGGCGGCCGGGCGGCCGGGCGGCCGAGAGTAGCTGACCGCTACGCGGTCAGCCTGGCGAGCACCTCGGCTGCGGGAACGGCCCCTTCCCGCAGCACGAGCGGCGCGGCGCCTCTGAGGTCGACGACGGTCGAGGGCGTCCCGGGCAGCTCGCCGCCGTCGAGCTCGGCCGCGCAGGCGGCACGGATCTCGGCAGGAACGTCCGCCAGCCGGCGCGGATCGGTCTCGCCGTGGCGGTTGGCGCTCGTGGCGAGCACGGCACCGACGGCGCGGACGGCGGCCGCCGCGTCCGGGGGGAGGTCGGGGACTCGGACACCGCCCTCGGCGAGGACGAACGTGAACGGGCCCGGAAGCAGGTGGCGGGCACGGTCGAGCCCTGGCGCGAAGGCGACCGCCGCCTCGACGTCGGCGAAGACGAGCGCGATCGGCTGGGGCGCCTCGCGCCCCTTCAGCTCCGCGATCCGCCGCGCCGCCTCCTCGGTGTTCGGCCCGCAGAGCCCGTAGACGGTATCGGTGGGCAGGATCACGAGCTCGCCCGCACGGAGTGCCTCCGACGCGTTCACGCGCCGTAGACGGTCCAGCCGAGAGCGCGCGCCGCGTCCGCCTGACGCCGGTCGTACGTGAGAAACGGCACGGCACCTCGGAGGGGCTCGGCGGCGCCGAGGTGCAGCGCGTCGAGCGAGCGCACCCCCGTGGCCTCCGCGATCACCGCGGCGCGCTGGCACGCGGCGTCGTCAACCTCCACGATCGTGAACTCGTCCCAGTCCCGGGCGAACTGCGCCCGTGCGGGCGCGAGTTGCTCGCCTTCGAGCTCCAGCGCCAGTCGCCGACGAACCTCGACCAGCGCGAGTCGCGCAGTCGTCGGCTCGGACGCTCCGCACACCAACTCTCGGCACTCCTCGCGTTCCGGCTCGTCGAGATAGAGCTTGAGGAATGCGCTCGCGTCGACGTACACGTCAGAACCGGTCGGCCCGGTCCTCGTCCATCATCTCCTGGATCGTCCGCTTCGCCTTATACGTCTTCCAGGGCCCGCGGACGCCTCCCGGCCGCTTCGGCGGCGTGATCCAGCCCTCCGCGATGCCGCGCTGGATCGGCGACAGCGGCTGGAGCTGCGCCTTCGGCTTGCCGCGCTCGGTGATGACGATCGACTCGCCCTCCGCGGCTCGTTCGACGAGCTCGGAGAGGCGCGCCTTCAGCTCCCTGATCCCGACAGACTGCATGAGGACACTCTATCCGCTGGATGTAGTCACGTCAATCGTCTTAAGTGGACACTCCCCTGCCTTCGACGACGCGCTCGCGGCCGGCCAGGTCGCGCGTCACCCGGACGTCCACGTAACCGAGCGCCTCGAGATCGACCGGCCTCTCGCCGATCTCGAGCACGAGCCACGTCGTCCGCGCGACCCGCGCCAGCTCCTCGTGCAGCCCCGTCCCGACGAGCGCCTGCCGCGGCTCCCAGTCGTGCACCTCGGGCTCGAGGGTCTCGATCTCGGCCGGCGAGACGTAGGGCGGGTTGGAGACGACCAGGTCCCAGCCCTCCGCCGCCGCCTCGAAGCCGCCCTCGCGCAGCTCCACGGCCAGCCCGAGCCGCTCCGCGTTCTCGCGCGCGAGGGCAAGCGCTGCCGGTGATGCATCCACTCCGGTTACACGCGCGCGCGGGAGCTCGTCGGCCAGAGCGAGGGCGATCGCTCCCGAGCCGACGCCGACGTCGAGCACGCGCGGCTCGCCCGTTCCCGCCAGCACGGCGAGGCAGCGCTCGACCACGATCTCCGTTTCGGGCCGCGGGACGAGAGCGCGGCTGTCGGTGCGCAGCACGAGCCGCCGGAAGCCCCACTCGCCGAGCACGTAGGCGAGCGGCTCCCTACGCAGGCGCCGCTCGACCAGCGGCCCCAGCAGCGCCTCGTCCACCTCCGCGTCGGCCGTGTACACGGACGTCCGTGTGCCGCCGAGCACGTGGGCGACGAGCAGCTCCGCGTCGACGCGCGGGTCCGGGACGCCCGCGCCGGCGAGCTTCCGCTCGACCCAGTCCACGGCCGCGCGCCCGGTCAGTCGAGTGCGCGCCGGCGCTCCTCGGCCTGGAGCCCCTCGGTCAGCTCGTCGAGCTCGCCTTCGAGCACACGGTCGAGCTGGTGCACCGTGAGCTTGATCCGGTGGTCGGTGACGCGGCTCTCGGCGAAGTTGTACGTCCGGATCTTCTCGGCCCGTTCGCCGGTGCCGATCTGCGCCCGCCGGGTCGCAGCCTCCTCGGCCTCGCGCTTCCCCCGCTCGAGCTCGAACAGGCGGGCCCGCAGGACGCGCAGCGCCTTCTGGCGGTTCTGGAGCTGCGACTTTTCGTCTTGCATCGAGACAACGATGCCGGTGGGTACGTGCGTGATGCGCACCGCGGAGTCGGTCGTGTTCACGCTCTGCCCGCCCGGGCCGGTCGAGCGGTAGACGTCGACCTTGAGGTCGTTCGGGTCGATCTCGACCTCGACCTCCTCGGCCTCAGGCATCACGGCCACGGTGGCCGTGGAAGTGTGGGTGCGGCCCTGGGCCTCGGTCGCCGGCACGCGCTGGACGCGGTGCGTGCCCGCCTCCCACTTGAAGACGGAGTAGGCGCCGTCGCCCTTGACGGCGAACACGACCTCCTTGAAGCCCCCGCCTTCGCTCGGGCTCGCCTGGAGCTCCTCGATCTTGAAGCCGCGGCGCTCGGCGTAGCGCGCGAGCATCCGCTGGAGGTCGCCGGCCCAGAGCGCGGCCTCGTCGCCGCCGACGCCCTGGCGGACCTCGACGATGACGTCCTTCGAGTCGGCCGGGTCGTGCTCGACGAGCGCGAGCTTCAGCTCCTCCTCCACGGCGCGAAGCCGCTCCTCCAGCTCGGGGACGAGCTCGCGGAGGTCGCCGTCTGCGCGCGCGGACTCGAGATCGGTGCCGACCGCCCGCCACTCCTGGGCCAGCTTGTACGGCCCCTCGAGCTCCTTCAGCCGCCGGCCGACGTCCGCCGCCTCGCGATGGTCGTTGTAGACGGCGGGATCGGACATGCGCGCCTGCAGCTCGCCGTGCGAGCGCTCGAGCTCGGCGACGAGTTCCTCCATGTCGGCCATTAGTGCCCCCTCGGCCTAGAGTAGACGGGCGTTGAGCTGCAGCTCGACGTTCCCGGCGAGCGCCTTCGAGACCGGGCAGTTCTCCTTGGCGGTCTCGGCCGCCTCGCGGAAAGCGTCCGCGTCCAGGCCCGGGACGGTGCCCTGCACGTCGAGCACGCTGCGCGTGATGCCGGTGCCCGGCACGAATGTCACGGTCGCGGTCGTGGAAAGGCTCTCGGGCGGGTGGCCGGTCTTCGCCAGCGCGCCCGACAGCGCCATCGAGAAGCACGAGGCATGGGCCGCGGCGATCAGCTCCTCCGGGCTCGTGCGCCCGTCGGGCTCCTCGGCGCGCGACGCCCACGTCACCGTCAGCGGACCGAACGCGCCGCTGCCGACGCTCTCGATCGTCCCTCCGCCGTGGATCAGATCGCCGCTCCAGGTGACCTCGGCTCTGCGCTCTGTTGCCACCTACACCACCTCCTCGAGCTCGACGGTAACGGTCGCGCTCCCTCGGATCAGCGCGGAGATCGGACAGCCGGCGTCGGCCGCCTCGATCGCCTCTTTCGAGATGCCCGCCCCACGCACGGTGAGCGCCGAGGAGACGACCCTGTGCCCGGTGCCCCCGACCTCGTCGATGACCACTTCCGCGCGAACCGTCAGCCGCTCCGGCGGCGTCTTCACGCGGGTGAGCTCGGCCGCGAGCGACATCGAGAAGCACGCGGCGTGGGCCGCGGCGATCAGCTCCTCCGGGCTCGTCTCGCCGTTCGGCGAGCCGATCCGCGTCGGCTCCGAGTACGGCAGCCCCACGAACGCGCCGCTCGTGGCGGCTGTGATCGCACCCCGCCCGCGCGCGGAGCTCCCCTCCCAGACCACTTCGGCTTCACGCGCGGCGCGGGGCATGACCCTAAGCCATCACTTCGACTTTGCGCTCTTCCTCCGAGAGGTCGCCCTCGAGCCGCAGCACTTCCTCGAGCGCGCGGATCGAGACCTCGATCTGATCGGGCGTCGGCTCGCGGGTCGTCAGCCGCTGGAGCCAGAGGCCGGGCGCGAGCAGCGTCATCAGCAGCCGGTTGTCCTGGTGCTTGCCCGCATAGCGGATCAGCTCATAGGCGAGCCCCGCGATCACGGGCAAGAGCAGGATGCGGCTCGTGATCAGCCAGTACCAGACCGGCCGCCCGAAGAAGGCGAAGACGAAGATCGCGATCACCATCACCCAGAGCAGGAACGCCGTGCCGCAGCGGGGATGGATGAGGCTGTGGCGGGCGACCCGGTCCGGCGTGAGCTCGTCGCCGGCCTCGAGCGCGTTGATCGTCTTGTGCTCGGCGCCGTGGTACTGGAACACGCGCTTCAGGTCGGGCAGCAGCGAGATCAGCAGGATGTAGGCGACGAAGAACGTGACGCGGATGACCCCCTCGATGACGACGAAGGCGCCGGTAGTCTCGATCGGCAGCCAGTTCGTGATCAGGGCGGGCGTGACCTTGAAGAGCATGATCGCGAAGCCGATCGCGAGCGCGAACGCGAAGATCATCGCGCCGCGCGAGAGCTCCGTCGAGACCTCCTCGCCGTCCTCTCCTTCCTGCTGCGCGGCGTAGTTGGCGGAGATGCCGAGGGCGCGGAAGCCGATCGCGAGCGACTCGCCGAGCGCGATTACGCCGCGGATGACGGGCAGCCGGAAGACCCGGTGCCGGGCCATCGGGCTCGAGATCGGGAAGTTGACGTCCGCGATGGCGCCGTTCGGCTTGCGGACGGCGAGCGCCCAGTTCGACGGCGAGCGCATCATCACGCCCTCGAGCACGGCCTGCCCCCCGATCGTTGCGGCCATTGGCTTCGCGCCGCGCTACGCGCGGCGGGCTTCGCCGGAGCGCTCGAGGCGCCGCTGGAAGCGCTCCACCCGGCCGCCGGTGTCGACGAGCTTCTGCTTACCCGTGTAGAACGGGTGGCAGGCGGAGCAGATCTCGACGTGCAGGTCGGACTTGGTCGAGCGCGTCTCGAACGTGTTGCCACACGCGCAGTGCACGGTGGCCATGACGTACTCGGGGTGGATGCCTTCCTTCATCGCGAGGCCAGAATAGCAGAGGCAGTTTGGGCCGCTACGTTGCCACCAGAGACAACAGCGACGGTCTTTCCACCGCCTGTTTTCCCGGCCAGAAGCGCCGCCACGGCTACCGCTCCGGCGGGCTCGCAGGCGAGTTTCGCGCGCTCGTAGAGGAAGCGGAACGCGGCTGCGATCTCGTCTTCCGAGACGAGCACGACCCGGTCGACGTGGGCGCGCACCAGGGCGAGCGTGTTCGTGCCGGCGAAGGGCGCGCTCAGCCCGTCGGCCACCGAAGTCGGCGTCACGGGCACGGGCCCGCCCGCGGCGAGCGCGGAGCTCATCGCCGTGGAGAGCTCCGGTTCGACGCCCACGATGCGCGCGCGGCCCGCCGCCGCCGCCGCGATGCCGGCGATCAGCCCGCCGCCGCCGATCGGAACGACGATCGTGTCGACGTCGGGAACGTCCTCGAGGATCTCGAGCCCGACGGTGCCCTGCCCGGCGATCGTGAGCGGCGCGTCGAAAGGGTGGACGAGCGTCCTCCCGGTCTCCGCCATGAGCTGCTCGAGGCGCGGGAAGGCCTCGGCCGGGCCCGCGGCCTCGAGGTCGACGGCCGCGCCGTACCCGCGCGTCGCAGCGACCTTCGCCGCGCTCGCCCCCTCCCACATGACGACCAGAGCATCGATCCCTTCCTGCGCGGCGCCCCAGGCGAGCGCCTGCGCGTGGTTCCCGGCAGAGATGCCGATCACGCCGCGATGCTTCTGCTCCGGGGTGAGCGACGCGAGGTTCGCGAGCACGCCGCGCGGCTTGAAGGAGCCGGTCTTCTGGAAGAGCTCGGCCTTCAGGTGGGCGCCGAGCGTGGTCGAGCGGAAGACCGGCGTGCGGTGGAGACGGCCGGCGATTGCCGCGCGCGCGGCGAGGACGTCGTCGCGGGTCACCGTCACGCGAGCAGGCGCTCGAACGCCGGCGTCCCCGGCACGACGTGGCGGAGGCCGCGGATGCCGGCGAACGCGCCGTCGGCCGATACCAAGGCGTCGGCGTCGCTCGCGATCGCAGCAGCGGCGAGCAACGCATCGAACGCCTTCAGGCGCGGATGCCGATCGAAGAGGCGCAGAGCAACCCGAAGCTCCGCATCGCCGACTACGAGCAGGGGCGAGAGAAGCTCAACGTAGTCCGCGGCCAACTCGACGGCCTCGCGGCGGGGACGGCGCTTCGACCGAACGTGGACGAACTCCTGGATCACCTCCACGATCGTCGTTGCCCGGACCCGGCCATCGCGGATCGAGGCCACGAGCCCGTGACTCGCTGGTTTGAACGCGTGGTCGGCGCCGGTCGCGTACAGGAGGACGTTCGTGTCGAGGACGATCAAAGACCGCCGTCGAACATCTCGTCGATCTCGGCGTTGAGCTCCTCGATCGTCTCGGGAACGGGCATCGGCTCTGCCATCAGGATCCGCTCCGCTGCCCGCCGCTTCCTCTCGTCGACGGGCAGGGCGGCGTCGATCGCGTCGCGAACGACCTCGGCCACCGACGTGTTGCGCCGCCGCGCCTCCTCGCGCAGGCGCCGGTTGCGTTCAGGATCGATCAGCAGCTGGAGCCGATGGCTGAGCATGCTCATACATTAGCATGCTCATGTGGCTGGACGCGCGAAGCTCGTCGTGAGACGATCGCCGCACACAACGCTTCGACCAGGGGGGAACACATGAGCGGGACCTTCGACCCGGTCCGGTACAAGGAGGTCCAGCGCCGGGACTGGACCGACGCCGCCCAGGGGTGGCGGACGTGGTGGCGGACGATCGAGACGAGCGTGGGCGTCGTCAGCGAGCGGCTCGTCGAGCTCGCGGAGATCGGCCCCGGCGACGTGGTGCTCGACGTCGCCACCGGTATCGGCGAGCCGGCGCTGCTCGCCGCCCAGCGCGTCAACCCGGGTGGGCGCGTGGTTGCCACCGACATCGCCCCCGGCATGATCGAGCTGGCGCGCGAGCGTGCCTCCGAGCTCGACATCGAGAACGCCGAGTTCGTCGAGCTCGACGCGGAGCAGCTCGACTTCACCGAGGAGTTCGACGCCGTGCTCAGCCGCTTCGGGCTGATGTTCTTCCCCGACCTGCCGGAGGCGCTCGCGCGCATCCGGCGGGCGTTGCGGCCGGGCGGCCGGCTGGCGGCCGCCGTGTGGGGGCCGCCGGATCGCGTCCCGTTCATCGCCCTCGCGTTCCAGGTGGTCTCGCGCGAGCTGGAGCTCCCGCCGCCGGGGCCTGGGGTGCCCGGCCCCTTCTCACTGGCCGACGTGCCGGCGCTCGAGCAGACGATCGCGGCCGCCGGCTTCGCCGACGTGCGATCGGAGTCCGTCATGATCGAGCAGGAGTTCGACTCGGCCGAGGACTACGGCGCGTTCATGCGCGCGATCGCGGCACCCATCAACAGCGCGCTCGCCGAACGGACGCCGGAGGAGGCCGAAGCCGTCTGGGCCGCGATCGTGGAGGAGGCACGGAGGTTCGAGCGCGGCGGGAAGGTAGTGCTTCCCGGCGAGGCGATCTGCGTCGTCGCGCGCCGCCCGTAGCTACGTCTGCTTGTACTCGGGCCCGGAGCCGCCCTCGGGCACGGTCAGGCGCCCGCCCTTCGCCGTGATCGCGCCGCACTGGACGCAGTTCGACGCCGTCACCTCGACGTCGACCGTCCCGTCGCCGTGGCCCTCGCCGAGCTCGTACACGTGCGCCGGGCACATCCGCACCCACATCTCCGCCAGCCTGATCGGCACACGCCGCTGGATCCGGATGTGGCTCGGCTGGTCGTCGCGCGTCCTGTTGCCGGAGAGGAAGACGGACGAGAGCTTGTCGAAGGTGAGCCTGCCGTCGGCACGCGGATAGCGGCGCGCGCGGTCGGTGCGCATGAGCGGTTGCTCGGCGTCGCTCTCCGTCCGCGCGTCGCCGGGCGGAAGGCGACCGCGAGAGGCGGTCATCATCCCGGCCATCGCCCCGCCCACCAGGAAGCCGCGGCCGAAGGCCTGCCGCATGTTCCGCACGCGGCGGAGCTCGTCCCAGACGAAGCTCTCCCGCAGCGCCCCGTCGTAGCCGGCGAGCGCGCCCGGCGTCCACGGAGTCGATCCCGGCTGAACAGCCGCGAACGCCGCCTCGGCCGCCAGGCGACCCGACTCGATCGCGTAGTGGATGCCCTTCAGCGCGGGCACGTTGACGAGCCCGGCGCCGTCGCCGACGATCAGCAGGCCGGGCGCGTGCAGCCGCCGCGGCAGCGACAGGAAGCCGCCCTCGGGGATCGTCTTCGCGCCCCACTCCACGCGCTCGCCGCCCGCCAGGATGCGCCGCACGAGCTTGTGCGTCTTCAGCTCCTGAAGCAGGTCGTGCACCGACAGTTCGGCGTCCCGGTAGTCCAGCCCGACGACCATCCCGAGCGTGACGTGGTCGTCACCCATCGGGTAGATGAATGAGCCGCCAAACTCGCGGAAGGCGGCGCCGCCGCGGAGCGGCCAGCCCATCGTGTGGATCACCCGCCGGAGCGGCTTCGCGACCCGCCAGACCTCCTTGACGCCGAGCGCCCAGACCTGCGGATTGCTCCCGCCGAGACCGAAGCGCTCGAGCGCCGCCCCGGTCAGGTGCCCGAGCGTGCCCTCGGCGAGGACGGTCACGCGCGCGACGACGTCCGAGCCCGGCTCGTAGTTGCCCAGCTGCTCCCCCTCCCGCCCCCGGCCTCGGTCGCCGGTGCGCACCCCGACGATCCGCGCGCCCTCGGCCAGCAGCTTGTCCGCCGACGTCTCCGGGAGGATCGTTACGCCCAACCCCTCGGCCTCGTCCGCGAGCCAGCGCCCGAGCTGCGAGAGCGACGCAACCTGGTTGCCGTGGTTCTTCATGGTGGGCGGGGTGGGGATTCGGTACGCGCCCCCGCGCGTGAGGAAGTAGACGGACTCGTGGTCGACCGGCCCGTACAACGGCAGCTCGTCCAGGCGCTTGCGGCCCTTGAAGAGCCGCTGGAGCGAAC
The DNA here is from genome assembly GCA_040902725.1 of Gaiellaceae bacterium. Taxonomy (GTDB): domain Bacteria; phylum Actinomycetota; class Thermoleophilia; order Gaiellales; family Gaiellaceae; genus JACVRU01. The sequence continues at coordinate 32,486 of JBBDWU010000044.1, forward strand.
GGGGGTTCACGACCGCGCCCGAGAGCAGGTGCGAGCCCGGCTGCTTGCCCTTCTCCAGGACCGCGACCGGCACGTCGCCGAGCCGCGAGGCGGCCTCCGGGTGCTCCTCGAGCAGCTGGCCGAGGCGAATGGCGCAGGCGAGGCCGGCAGGCCCGGCGCCGACGATCAGGACGCCGACGTCGATCCGCTCGCCCGCGGGATCGGTGGGTGCGACGATCGCGTCGGCGGGCGACCACGGCGGCGGCCAGTCGGCCGGCTTCACCGGCCCGCGCGGGCGCGGCCGTGAGGGGCCGGGAGCCGGGGGCCGGACGAGCCCTCTACGCGCCACGCTTCTGCCTCACGAGCTCGGTCAGCTTGGGGACGATCGCGTGCAGGTCGCCCACGACGGCGAGGTCCGAGTACTCGAAGATCGGCGCGTTCGCGTCCTTGTTGATCGCCACGATCACGTTCGAGCCCTGCATGCCGACCTTGTGCTGGATCGCCCCCGAGATGCCGACGGCCAGGTAGAGCTTGGGCGCGACCGTCTTCCCGGTCTGCCCGATCTGGTGGGCGTAGGGGTACCAGCCGGCGTCGACCACGGCCCGGGTCGCGCCGACCGCCCCGCCGAGCGCCTTGGCCAGCTCCTCGACGAGCGTGAACTGCTCGGGCGCGCCGAGCCCGCGGCCGCCGGCGACGATCACGTCGGCGTCCTCGAGCGCCGGCCCGCCGGACTCCTCGTGCGCCTGCTCGATCATCACCGCGGCCGTCGAGAAGTCCCGCAGCTCGGCCGAGAAGTCCTCGACCTCGGGCTCGGCCCCATGCGGGGATGCGTCGAACACGCCGGAGCGGAAGAGGGCGAGGCGGGGCGTGTCCGTCCAGCCCACGTCCACGTAGATCGTGTCCTGCAGGGCCGGGCGCTTGGCGACCAGGTCCGGCGTGAGGTCGACGAGGTCCCAGTTGAGACCGGCGTCGAGCCGTGCGGCGAGACCGGCGGCGACGTCGGCGGCGAGCACCGAGCCCGCGAAGAGGACGTTCTCGAAGCCGTGCCCCTCGACGAGCGTCGCGAGCGCGTCGACTCGAGGTTGGGGCAGCGGCGCCTCGACGGCCGCGTCGTCCCAGACGTAGACCTTCGCGGCGCCGGCGGCCTGCGAGGCGGCTCCGCGCACATCCGCCCCCACGAGCACGCCGGTGACCTCGCCGCCGAGCTCGGCCGCCTTTGCGAGCACTCCGAGCGAGCCCTTTTGGAGCTCGCCCCCGTGGTGCTCGAGGAAGACGAGGGTGCTCATATGAGCCGCTTTTCCGCGAGGAACGCGACGATCTGCTCGGCGGCGCTGCCCTCGTCCTCGATCTTGCGGGAGTCGCCCCGCGGCGGCGGGTCGCTGAGCGCGAGCACCGTGGTCTTCGAGCCCGCCTCGCCGGCCTCGACCCCGAGCTCGGCGAGCGACAGCTGCTCCTGCGGCTTCTTCTTCGCGCCCATGATCCCCTTCAGCGACGGGTAGCGCGGCTCGTTGACGGCATCGGAGACGGCCACCACGGCCGGCAGCTTCGCCTCGATCACGTCGTAGCCGAACTCGGTCTGGCGCTTGCCCCGCACCTTCCCCGGCTCGACGGTGAGCTCGGCGACCTGGGAGATGACCGGCCGGCCGAGCCGCTCGGCGACCGCGGCCCAGAGGACGGCGCCGTCGGAGTCCGCCGACTGCTGGCCGAAGAGCACCAGCTCGGCTTCCTGTCGCGCCAGCACCTCGGCGAGCACGCGGCTCGTGGCGACGAGGTCGGATCCGGCGGCCGCATCGTCGGCGACGTGAACGGCTCGGTCGGCGCCCATGGCGAGTGCCTTGCGAAGCGCGTCGGCGGCGTTGGCGGGACCCATCGTCACGACCACGACCTCACCGTCGCCCGTGCGCTCCTTGACCCGCAGCGCCTCCTCGACGGCGTGCGCGTCGAAGGGATTCAGGGCCCCTTCGCCGCTGCGGTCGAGCCGCTTCGTGGCCGGATCGAGCCGCTTCGAGCCCTCCGGGACCTGCTTCACGCAGACGGCGATCCTCATGGCGCGGGGACTCTAACCGCGGGAACCTCTGCTAGGGTGCCGCCCTTCGAGCGCGAATACGGAGTCCCCCCGATGCTCCGCCGAATCCTTTTCATCCTCATCCTCGCAGCCACCTTCGCCGCGCCCGCGAGCGCGAAGGTGCCGCGGCTGATCTTCCCCGTCGTCGGCCCGAGCAACTTCACGAACGACTTCGGCGCCCCGCGCGGATCCGGGCGGCACGAGGGTAACGACATCATGGCGCCCAAGCGGGCGGCCGCGGTCGCCGTCGAGTCCGGCACCGTCAGGCTCTGGACGACCTCGGCCCGCGCCGGTTGCATGCTCTATCTGCACGGCGACAGCGGCACGTCTTACCTCTACATCCACCTCAACAACGACCGCACGCTGAAGAACGACAACGCCGGGTCTTGCGTGCCTGGCATCGCGTATGCGCGCGGGCTCGAGAACGGCGCGCGGGTCGCCGCCGGGGAGATGATCGGCTACGTCGGCGACTCCGGCGATGCCGACGGCATCGCGTCGCATCTCCACTTCGAGGTGCACCCGGGAGGCGGCGGCGCGGCCAATCCGTACAAGCATTTGCTGGCCGCGCGGAGGCTGCTCTTCGCCGCGGCGCCCGGCTCCGAGGTCTTCAAGCTCTCGATGCGGGGGACGGTCGTCGAGGCCGCGCCCAGCTCGGCAACGCTCGACGTCGACCGGCTCGTGCGGTATCCCGGCGGCCTCCAGGTGAGAGAGGTGAACCGCAAGGTCGAGCTCTCGGTCTCGCCCGAGACCGCGATCTTCAACCCGCTGGGCGCGCTGATCGCGGGCGCCCAGATCGCCAACCTCGCCGCGGGCAAGCCTGCGGTCATCTGGACGCAGACGCAGGAGAACACGCTCCAGGCGCAGCTCGGCGCTCCGCTCGCGCTGCTCGCCGAGAAGATCTCGCTCGGCTCGTAGCCCTAGGCCACAGGCACGCGGCCGCGGATGAAGTCCACGATCGCGCTCGTGGGCGCGCCCGGCGTGAAGACCTCGGCCACGCCCTGGCTCCTTAGCTCCTCGGCGTCCTCGCGCGGGATCGTCCCGCCCACGACGACGAGCACGTCATCCCGCTCGTTCTCGCGCAGCAACTCCAGGATCTTCGGCACGAGCGTCATGTGGGCGCCGGAGAGGATGGAGATCCCGACGGCGTCGGCGTCCTCCTGGACGGCCGTCTCGACGATCTGCTCGGGCGTCTGGTGGAGACCGGTGTAGACGACCTCCATGCCGGCGTCGCGCAGGGCGCGGGCGATGATCTTCGCGCCGCGGTCGTGGCCGTCGAGGCCGGGCTTGGCGATCACGACGCGGATCTTCCGGGCCACGGTAGATGGAGTATAGGACCGGCACTATGATCGCCGGGTCAATGAAGGCCTCCGAGTGAAGCTCACGGTCGTCGGCTGCTCGCCGGCCTGGCCCAACCCGGGCGGCGCGCAGTCGGGCTACCTGCTCGAGGGGTCGGGACGGCTCCTCCTCGACTGCGGCCCGGGCGTGCTGGCGCGGTTGCGCGAGGAGGAGGCCTGGCCGCGCATCGACGCGATCGCGATCACGCACTTCCACCTCGACCACTGGGGCGACCTCGTGCCGTGGGTCTGGGGCTCGCTCTACGGGCTCGGTCACGACCTGCCGCGCGTCGAGCTCTGGCTGCCGCCGTCCGGCCAGGAGCAGCTCGCCGAGTTCGGCTCCCGCCTCGGCTGGGCGAACATGTTCGAGCTCGTCTTCGACCTGAAGGAGTACGAGGGCGGCACGCCGTTCCACGCCGCCGGCTTCGAGGTGCTCGCGCTCCGCCTGCCGCACTACACGCTCGAGACCTACGGCTTCCGGGTCACGAACGGGGAGAAGGTCGTTGCCTACTCGGGCGACAGCGGCCCGAGCGAGGCGCTCTCCGAGCTCGCCCGCGACGCAGACCTCTTCGTCTGCGAGGCGACGCTGATCACCGGCGAGGCGGACGGCACGCCGCGCGGCCACCTCTCGCTCGAGGAGGCGAACGAGGCGTTCGCCGCCTCCGGCGCGCGCCGTCTGCTCGTGACCCACCGCCCGCGCGAGTTGCCGTCCGAGAACGGCTACGAGCTCGCGAGCGACGGGCTCCAGATCGACGTCTAATTACAACGTCGTTTTTGTGTTAGCTTAGGCCCTGTGGCCCGGGGCCGGCAGCAGATGGGTAAGCCGTTCAGCGTCCGCTTCAGCCGCACCACGGACGTCTTCGTGGAGCGTGAAGCCACAAGGACGCGACGGTCGAAGAGCGCGATCGTGGAGGGTCTGGCCGAGGAGGCCGCGACGATCCGGCGCTTCCCCGGCCTCGCCTTCCGCGGCGACGACTGGGAGCGGCGTCCGTGGCTGATCGGAACGGGGCTCGACGTCTGGGAGCTGGTCGACATGCTCCGGAGCTATGACGGCGACGTCGAGCGCCTGGTCGCCGACAACCACGTCGAGGCGAGGCACGTTCAGCTTGCGGTGGCCTATTACGAGGAGCACGCCGACGAGGTGGACGACGCGATCGCGGACAACCGGCGCCCGCTCGACGAGTTGAAGCGCCTCCACCCGTTCGTCCGGTTCGTCGAGACGACCGGCTGACGCTCGGTGCGCGTCCTGCTCGACGCGCAGCTCTCGCACCGCTTCCTCACCGATCCTCTGCGCCGGAACGGACACGACGTCCTCTCGCTCCAGGAGGAACGCGCCCTCGACGGGCTTGCCGACGAGGACGTGCTCGCGCTCGCTGCCGCCGAAGAGAGGGTCCTCGTAACGCGCAACAGCCGCGACTTCGCCCCGCTGACCCGGACCTGGGCGGAGGCCGGGCGCGAGCACGCCGGTTGCGTGTTGATCTGGTCATTCGAGCACCACGAGTACGGACCGATCCTCCAGGCGGTCGAGCGCCTGCTGGCCGAGATAGACGACCAGGCCGGCTGGAAGAGCCTCGTGCTGTCCGTCTAGAAGACCGGCGTTTCGCGCCAGACGCCCCAGACCTCGCGCAGGGCGTCGCACATCTCGCCCATCGTCACGTAGTCGCGGGCGGCGTCGACGATCAGCGGCATCAGGTTGACGCCCTCCCGCGCCGCGGCCTCCTTGAGCGCACGCAGCCGTTCCTCGACGGCCGCCGCGTCGCGCCGCGCGCGCACCGCCTGCACCCGCTCGACCTGCTGGGGCTCGAGCGCCGGGTCGATGCGGAGGAGTTCCGGCGCGACCTCCTCCTCGAGCACGTAGCGGTTGACCCCGACGACGATGCGCTGCTTCGCCTCGACCTCGGTCTGGTAGCGGAACGACGCTTCGGCGATCTCGCGCTGGAAGAAGTTCTCCTCGATGGCGGGGATGACTCCGCCGAGCTCGCGGACGCGCCGGAAGTAGTCGTACGCCTCCTCCTCCAAGCGGTTCGTCAGGTGCTCGACGTAGTAGGAGCCGCCGAGCGGGTCGATCGTGTTCACGACCCCCGTCTCGTGCGCGATCACCTGCTGCGTCCTCAGCGCGAGCCGCACCGCGTCCTCCGTCGGCAGCGCCAGCGCCTCGTCGAACGAGTTCGTGTGCAGCGACTGCGTACCGCCGAGCACGGCCGCCAGGGCCTCGAGGGCCGTGCGGACGATGTTCACCTCGGGCTGCTGCGCGGTCAGCGAGACGCCGGCGGTCTGCGTGTGGAACCGCATCAGCCACGAGCGCGGATCCCTGGCGCCGTAACGCTCGCGCAATTCGCGCGCCCAGATGCGGCGAGCCGCGCGGTACTTGGCGATCTCCTCGAAGAAGTCGAGGTGAGCGTTGAAGAAGAACGAAAAGCGCGGCGCGAAATCGTCCACGTCCATTCCGCGCCCGACGCAGGCCTCCACGTAGGCGAAGCCGTCGAGCAACGTGAAGGCCAGCTCCTGCACGGCATTCGATCCCGCCTCGCGAATGTGGTAGCCGGAGATCGAGATCGGATGGAAGCGCGGCATTTCCCGCGAGCACCACTCGACCAGATCGACGACGAGGCGCATCGACGGAGCAGGCGGGAAGATCCACTCCTTCTGCGCGATGTATTCCTTGAGGATGTCGGTCTGGGCGGTGCCGCGCAATTCCGCCCAGGGCACTCCCTGCTGCTCGGCGACGCAGGCGTAAAAGGCGACCAGCATCGCCGACGGCGAATTGATCGTCATCGACGTCGAGACGTCGCCGAGCGGAATCCCGCCGAACAGCGTCTCCATGTCCGCCAGCGAATCGATCGCCACTCCCTCGCGCCCGACCTCGCCGAGCGAGCGCGCGTGGTCGGAGTCGTAGCCCATCAGCGTCGGCATGTCGAAGGCCGTCGACAATCCCGTCTGCCCGTGGTCGAGCAGGTAGCGGAAGCGCGCGTTCGTCTCCGCCGCCGTGCCGAAGCCGGCGAACTGCCGCATCGTCCAGAGGCGGCCGCGGTACATCGAGGGGTAGACGCCGCGCGTGAAGGGATACGCGCCGGGGAAGCCGAGGTCGCGGTCGTAGTCGAGCTCAGCGTTGTCAGGCGCGTAGAGGGGCTCGTTCTCGAGCCCGCTGATCGTCGAGAAGAGCTCGCCCTCCCGCTCGGGCGTAGCCTCGTACGCCTTCTTGCGCCAGGCCTCCGTTGCGTCCAGCCGCGGGTCCTCCGCCGTCGCCATGCGGCGGATTCTACGGGCGTGGCCTACTCGGACTTGAGCGGTTGCTTCTTCGACTGCTTCGGCGGTGAAGACCCCAGCCAGGCGCCGTCGTTCGGCACGTCGAGGATCTGCGTCACCGGCGGCGGCGCCGCAGGCTTCGGCTTCGGCTCGTCCTTCGCCGGCTTCGGCGCCCCGCCGCCGGCGGGAGTCGGCGCCACGGTTACCTCGACCGCTGCGGCCTCGATCTCCGTCTTCGAGATCTTGATGTCGCCCTTGCGCGGGTCGGTCACCTCGCCGGTCTCGACGCCCTCGAAGATCACCTCCGCGCTGTCGCCGTCGCCGTGCTTGCCCCCGTCCAGCAGGCGGACGATGAACTCCTCGCCGTCCTGCTCGCCGCCGAGGACCACCTCGTTCCCCTCGAAGTTCGCGCCCTCGAGGGTGCCGTGCTTGCCGTCGTCCGGCGGGTCGCCCTTCTTCTTGTGCCGCGCGTCGATCTCCCTCGGCTTCCGGTCGAAGTCCACCTTCAGCCACGAATTTTCGAAGACGACCGTGCCCGTCTTCTTGTCGAGCTTGCACTTGACGTCGGCCTTGATCTTCAGCCGCTCCCCGCCCGGCCGGATGAACTCGATGTTCGCGTGCAAGTGACCCGGGGCCGTGCAGCCGGGCTCGAAGCCGGGCTCGGGCTCGGGCTCGACGACCGTCACCGGCTCGGCCGCGCCGACGTTGTTCGCGGTGTTCGGCTCCGGATCGCTGGTCGTGGCCGCCGCGCTGTTCTCGACCACGCCCGGCCCGGTCGTCGCGGCAAGCAGATCCACTGTCGCCGACGAGCCGGCGGCGATCGTCCCGAGCGAGCAGGCAAGCGGCACGAGCGTGCAGCTCCCCTGGCTCGGCCTCATCGCCGCAGGCGTCGCCGGGCCGACGAGCACGTCCGCCAGCTCGACGTCGTCGGCGTCGGCAGTCGGACCTACGTTCGCGACCGTGATCGTGTAGCTGATCGGGTCGCCGACGGACACTGTCGTCGACGTCGTCGTCTTGGTGACCGCCAGGTCGGGCTGGACCACGGGGGCCGCCGGCGTGAACGCCCAGTTGAGCATGTAGTTGTGGCTCGGCTCGTTCGCGTGGTCGAACCCCACGTCGATCGCAAGCGAGTAGGTGGTGCCGGCCACGACCGGGAAGCGCACGCAGCTCTGCCGCGCGGGCGCGACCAAAACCAAAGGGCAGTCGTCGTTGCCGGCGACGAGGACGAGCTCGGCGAAGCTCGAGCCCGTGTACGCCGAGAGGACGCTGTCGAAGTCGCTGCCGATCGTGTCGAACTGGACGCAGCCGGCCGCCGCCGCGGTCCACGTGAACCAGACCGAGCGCTTGGCCGGGTTCGGCAGCCCGCCCCAGAACGCCGGGTTCGGATTACCGTCCTCCGACATGCCGATCGTCTGCACGGGAACGGCTCCGCACTGCTGCGGCGACGGCGGTTCCTCGCCCGCGCCGAACGGATCGCCGTGCATCGGCTCGCCGGGCTCGGCGGTGGCCTCCTCCAGCGAGCCGGCTGTGGTGCCCGCCGGCGCGACACCGAGACCCTGCGCGTTTGCGAAATCGTCGTTCGGCGGGATCGCCGCCACCGCCTGCGCCACGCCGATGGCGAGGAGCCCCGCCAGCGCGAGCGCGCACGCCGTCCGTCTCCCGAGCTTACCCGCCACAGTTCCTCCCAGTTGTCCGCCTGAAGCGGCGCATCCGCAGCGCGCCGCGAGTCGCATTGTGAACGATGAACGCCAAAAGCGATAGAGGCCCGCTTATCCCCCGAGAGAGTGATCTTTCACGAAGCCCCCGAAACGGGGACGCCGTCCGGCGCGCCGATGACGATCATTACCCCAGCTCGCGCCCCGAAGGGCCGGGCAACTGCGTGCAATGAGACCTGCGGCCAGACACTCAACCTCAAGTCGAGCCTTCGCGTTCGCGCTGGCCGAAGCCGTATGACTGGAAAGACACAGAAATGTGCTTTTTGACTTGTAATTTCCTGAAACTGCCGCTATCTTGTTGCGACCAGATGACGTACCTTATCGAGGGATCTGCGGTTCGCCGTTCAAGAGTGTTCATGTACACGCGCGCACGTGACGATGAAAGAGAGCAGATGACGCTGGACCGGAAGCGATGAGCACCGGGGCGACAAGCCTCGCGCTCGGCCCGCTCGGCCCGCTCGGCCCCCAGGGCCGGGCCTGGCCGCGCCTGCGCGCGCTCGCGGCCGGCGTCGCCCTCGCCGCGGCAGTCGCCGCGGGCCTGCTGGGCTCAGGAGCGCGCGAGGCCTTCGCTCCTCCGCTGCTCGCGCCGAGCCTCTCGTACCAGCTCGGCCCGGCGACGGCGAGCGGCGTTCGCGACTGGCGGCCGGGCGGCGACGTCCGCGTCGCGGTCGAGGACGGCTACGCGGTCAGCGCTGGCCGCGCGCGGCTGAAGCTCTCCCCCACGCTGGGCGCCGGCTCCTCGCCGTGGCACCCGCATGCCCGCGGCGCGACCCGGCGTACCCCGTTCGGGGCGGAGACGATCGTCGTCGGCAGCCGGGCGACCGAGCTGAGCGCGCTCGTCCAGGAGCGCCAGGGGCCGAAGACGTGGCGCTGGCGGCTCGACACAACCCTCAAGCCCAGGTTGAGGTCGAGCGGCGCGGTCGTGTTCGCCGGCAGCGAGCTCCGCATCCGCCCGGTCCGCATCCTCGACGCGGCGGGCGCCGACATCACCCCCGCCGGCCTTCACTGGTCACTCGCGCGCGAGGGCGGCGGGTGGGAGCTCCGGCTCCGCCTCGACGACGCGACGCTGCCGATCCCCTACGTGATCGATCCGGCCACCGACTACGGCGACGCGACCAACCAGACCACCCAGTACATCACCAAGGCGACCTCGGCGACGTGGACGACCACCGCCGACGTCATCCAGGCCTCGGACCCGGCGGCCGCGCTCTGCACCACCGGCACGAACTGCCCGCGGGTCACCGACGGCACGAGCAACACCGGACCCCAGTTCCTGACCTTCAACCAGGTGCTGAACGGCTCCAGCACCACGTACACGACCTCGCCCGCCGCCCCCGCCGCCAGCTCGACCGACCCCGACGGCTGGATCGTGGACGCCGCCGGCAACGCGAGCCCGAACCTGACCGTGATCCCGAGCGGGACCTGGACGTTCAAGGCCGACACGCAGGCGAGCGGCAGCTTCACGAGCGCCTCGACGCACCTCGTCGTCGGAGCCTGGATCGTGACCACCTCGGGCACGACGATCTCCTCGGTCGACCAGACGGTCGTCGACCCGACCGCCGCCGCCTCGGAGCTCGGCGCCGGCACCACCAACGGCACCGACACCGCGACGAACCTGACGAACAGCACCACCAAGTCCACCCGGACGATCACGATCGCGGGCGTCCCCGAGGTGACCCTGAACGCCACGCAGCGGCTGCTGGTCAAGTTCTACGCCAAGCGCTACGGCAATACGCGCTCGAACCGCGTGATCAACATCGTGGTCGGCACTTCGGCGAGCAACTCGACCAACCTGATCACCCATCCCGCCGTCTCCGAGCGGCCGAACGTGCCGGTGCTCGTCGCGCCCGCCGCCTTCTCCTCCCCGGCCACCGGCTGGGTCAACGCGCTGCCCGCGACCAACGCCTTCCAGGCCACCTTCGACGACTTCAACGCCACCGACACCGGCCACATCAACTTCCGGATCTGCACCAACGTCACCTGCACCGCGGGGGGCGACCCGATCCAGACCTTCAGCTCCGCGACCGGCGTCGCCGACGGCGCCAACGGCAGCGGCACGCTCGCCTCCACGAACATCACCAACGGCGGCACCTACTTCTGGCAGGCGCAGGCCCAGGATCAGTGGGGCGTGCAGAGCGCGTGGTCGTCGGGCCGCGAGTTCCGCGTCGACACGAGCAAGCCGACCGCCCCAACCTTCGCGCTCAGCGAGCCGACCCCCGACCCGGACCAGCACACGAGCGGCAGCACCCTCTACTTCCGCGAGGGCGCCGCCGGCACGCACACCTTCCGCGTCACGGCGTCGAGCTCCGACCCGGAGTCGGGGCTCGCGAGCCTCAACTTCCTGGCGATCAGCGGCTTCACCTGCGTCTCGAGCTGCGCCACCGACACGACCTCCCCCTACGAGCAGGACTACACCTGGAGCAGCTCGACCACCGGCAGCTTCCCGAAGCCGGCCTCGGCGACGAACAACGCCGGGGGCACCAGCAGTCAGGGCACGATGATCGCCACGGCGGACACGACCGCACCCTCGATCACCCGCACCTTCCCCGCCGGGGGCGAGACCTACAACGGCGCCGGCTGGAACGCCGGCTGCGCCACCCCCGGCTTCTGCGGCACGATCGACGACGGCGGTGCCGGCGTCCAGTCGGTCGAGCTCCTGTTGCAACAGGGAAGCGGCGGCTACTGGAACGGCACCAACTTCAGCGGCGGCGCCTCGAGCTGGCAGTCGGCGACCGTCACGGGCACGAACTGGACCTACGCATTCGCCGAGACGAGCTTCCCCGCCGACGGCGACTACACCGTCACCGCCCGCTCGACGGACAACGTCGCCAACGTCATCACCATGACGGCGGCGACGTTCACCGTGAACCGGATCGGACCGACGGTCACGAACGTCACGTCGGCGAAGGCGAACGGCGCCTACAAGGCCGGCGACGTCATCGACGTCCAGATCGTGTTCAGCGACCCGGTCACCGTGAACACGACAGGCGGCACGCCGACGCTCACGCTCGAGACGGGCGCCACCGACCGGAACGCCTCCTACCTCTCCGGCACCGGATCGAACACGCTCGTCTTCCGTTACACCGTTCAGGCCGGCGACACATCCGCGGACCTCGACTACACCGCGACGACGGCCTTGGCCCTGAACGGCGCGACGATGAAGGGGCCCGGCGGGAACGACGCCGTGCTCACGCTCGCCGCCCCGGGCGCCGCAGGCTCGCTCGGCGCGAACAAGGCGCTCGTGATCGACACCACCGCGCCGACGGTCACCAACGTCACCTCGTCGACCGCGAACGGCATCTACGGCACCGGCGAGACCATCGACGTCCAGGTCGTCTTCTCGGAGCCCGTCACGGTGAACACCGCCGGCGGCAGCCCCACGCTCGAGCTCGAGACCGGGACGACGGACCGGCTCGCGACCTACCTGTCCGGATCGAGCACGAACACGCTCGTCTTCCGCTACACCGTCGCTGCCGGCGACAGCGCGCCCGATCTCGACTATAAGGGCACCGGCGCGCTCCAGCTCGCCGGCAGCACGATCGCCGATGCGGCCCTGAACGCGGCTGCGCTGACGCTGCCCGCCCCGGGCGCGGCCGGCTCGCTGGCCGCGAACAAGGCCCTCGTCGTCGACACCGGCCCGCCCTCGGTCGTGAACGTGACGGCCGCGACCGCGAACGGCTCCTATGGCGTCGGCCAGAACGTGGACGTCGAGATCGAGTTCAACGAGGCGGTGACCGTCAACACCGCCGGCGGGACGCCGACGCTCGAGCTCGAGACCGGAGCCGTCGACCGAAGCGCCACCTATCTCTCCGGCTCGGGGACGGCCACGCTCGTCTTCCGCTATGTCGTCCAGGCCGGCGACGCAGCCTCCGACCTCGACTACAAGGCGACCAGCTCGCTCGCGCTCAACGGCGGCACGATCGTCGACGTCGCCGCGAACAACGCAGTGCTCACGCTCGCGGCCCCGGGTGCCGCCGGCTCGCTGGGCGCGAACAAGGCCATCGTCATCGAGACCGTCGCCCCGACCGTCACCAACGTCACGTCCGCCAAGACGGACGGCACCTACACCGTCGGCGAGATCATCGACGTGCAGGTCGTCTTCTCCGAGATCGTGAACGTCACCGGCACGCCGCAGCTGACGCTGGAGACGGGCGCGACGGATCGCACCGCCGGCTACCTCTCCGGATCCGGCTCCAACACGCTCGTCTTCCGCTACACCGTCCAGGCTGGCGACACCAGCGCCGACCTCGACTACGCCGGTACCGGCGCGCTCGCCCTCAACGGCGGCACGATCAAGGACGCCGCCACCAACAACGCAACCCTCACGCTCGCCGCCCCCGGCGCCGCCGGCTCGCTCGGCGCCAACAAGACGCTCGCGATCGACACCAGCGGGCCCACGGTGGCGAACGTCACCTCCTCGATCGCCAACGGGTCGTACAACGCCGGCGACGGCCTCGACGTCGACATCGACATCCAGGTCGTCTTCTCCGAGGCCGTCAACGTCGTCACCACCGGCGGGACCCCGTCGCTGACGCTGGAAACGGGCACGGTCGACCAGGAGGCCGACTACCTCTCCGGCTCCGGCACGAGCACGCTCGTCTTCCGCTACACCGTCCAGGCCGGCGATACCAGTGCCGACCTCGACTACAAGGCCACGACCTCGCTGGCGCTGAACAGCGGCACGATCCGCGACGCGGTCGCGAACGACGCGACGCTGACCCTGGTCGCTCCCGGCGCCGCCGGCTCGCTCGGCGCCAACAAGAACATCGTCATCGACACGACCGCGCCCACGGTCACCAACGTCACCTCGGCGAAGGCGAACGGCACCTACGGCGGCGGCACCGCGATCGACGTCCAGGTCGTCTTCTCCGAGGCCGTCAACGTCGTCACCACGGGCGGGACGCCGACGCTCGAGCTCGAGACGGGCGCAACCAACCGCACCGGCGACTACCTCTCCGGCAGCGGCTCGAACACGCTCGTCTTCCGCTACACCGTCCAGACCGGCGACGAGAGCTCCGACCTGGACTACCCGGGCACGACCGCGCTCGCCCTCAACGGCGGCACGATCAAGGACGTAGCGACCAACAGCGCCACGCTCACGCTCGCCTCCCCCGGCGCCGCCGGCTCGCTCGGCGCGAACAAGGCGCTCGTGATCGACGGCGTCCGCCCCACCGTCACCAACGTCACCTCCGCGAAGCCGAACGGGATCTACACGACCGGCGAGGAGATCGAGATCCAGGTCGTCTTCTCCGAGACGGTGACCGTGACCGGGACGCCGCAGCTCCTGATCGAGACCGGCGCGACCGACCGGCAGGCGTCGTACGTGTCGGGCACCGGGTCGACCACACTCGTCTTCCGCTACACGGTCGTGGACGGGGACAACAACGCCGACCTCGACTACACCGGAACCGGCGCGCTGACGCTCAACGGCGGCACGATCAAGGACGCCGTCGCCAACGACGCAACGCTGACCCTGGTCGCGCCCGGCGCCGCCGGCTCGCTCGGCGCCAACAAGGCGCTGATCGTGGACACCGGCCCGCCCTCGGTCCTGAACGTGACCGCGTCGACCGCCAACGGCTCCTACAGGGCCGGCGACACGATCGACGTCCAGGTCGTCTTCGACGAGGCCGTGACGGTCGACACGACCGGCGGCACCCCGACGGTCGAGCTCGAGACGGGCACGACCGACCGCACCGCCTCCTACCTGTCCGGCTCGGGCACGACCACGCTGGTCTTCCGCTACACCGTCCAGGCCGGCGACACCGCCGCCGACCTCGACTACAAGGCGACGACCTCGCTGGCGCTGAACGGCGGCACGATCGTCGACATCGCCCTGAACAACGCCGTGCTGACGCTCGCCGCCCCCGGCGCGGCCGGCTCGCTCGGCGCCAACAAGAACATCGTCGTCGACACCGGCGCGCCGACCGTCACGAACGTCACCTCGGCGAAGGCGGACGGCTCCTACACCGCCGGCGAGATCGTCGACGTCCAGGTCGTCTTCTCCGAGGCCGTGAACGTGACCGGGACGCCGCAGCTCGAGCTCGAGACCGGCCCGACCAACCGGCAGGCGACCTACAACTCCGGCACGGGCACGAGCACGCTCGTCTTCCGCTACACGGTGCAGGCGAATGACGAGACGAACGACCTCGACTATCCCGGCTCGACGGCCCTGACGCTGAACGGCGGCACGATCCGCGACGCCGCCCTCAACAACGCGACGCTGACGCTCGTCTCCCCCGGCGCCGCGGGCTCACTCGGCGCCAACAAGGCGATCGTGATCGACGCGGTGGCGCCGACGATCGCGAGCGTCGTGCTCACCGAGTCGCCGGCCGCGGCCGGCCAGCACGCCGTCGGCAGCGAGCTCTTCTACCGCCCCGCATCAGGCGGCGGCACCTTCACCGTGACGGTCGACGCCTCCGACGTCAGCGCGGGCGCCACCGGGATCAAGCACGTCCGCTTCCCCGGTCTCGCCGGCGGCTTCACGCCGGAGAGCCTGCTCGACGACACCGCCTCTGCGTACACGCGCGCGTACACGTGGACGACGTCGGCCAGCGATTCGGGCGCCAAGACGGTGACGGCGGTCGACAACCTCGACAACTCGACCGACGGCAGCTTCACGCTCACGCCCGACTCGACGGCCCCGAGCGTGACCGCGCCGACCGTGACGGCCGGCTACTTCACCTCGCTCTCGGTGCCCGTGACGCTGAACGGCGGCACCGACGGCGGCGCGGGCGTCGACGCCGGCTCGAGCGTCCTCGAGCGCGACGAGGCGCCGCTCGACAACGGCGACGGCACCTGCGACTCCTTCCCGGGCACCTGGGGCACCACGGTCACGCTCTCCGGCGGCAACGACACCACCGTCGTCAGCGGCAAGTGCTACCGCTACCGGCAGAAGCTCTCCGACAACGTCGGCAACGAGGGGACGTCGGGCGCCTCCGCGACCGCCAAGGTCGACACCTCGGCGCCGTCCACGCCCACGACCGCCTTCAGCGGCCTCTCGGCCGGCAACACGTTCGACAACGGGTCGGGGACGCTCTTCTTCCGGCCGTCGGCGGGCGGCACGTTCACGGTCACCGGCTCCTCCGCGGACGTCCAGTCCGGGGTCGCCTCTTTCACCTTCGGCTCGCTGAACACGAACAGCGGCGCCAACTTCGGCGTCACCCAGACGGGCAACAAGATCGACGTCACCTTCGGCGCGACGACGACCGGGCCGACGACCGCGCGGACGGTGAAGGCGACGAACAACGCCGGCCTCGAGTCGAGCGACGGCACCTACAACGTCACCGAGGACTCCGCGAACCCGACCGGCGGGACGGTCTCCGTGCCCGCCTTCTCGAGCACGCTCGCCGTCACGATCACGAAGACGAACTACGCCGACTCCGGCTCGGGGATCGCGTCCAACGTGATCACCCGCTCGGCCGCGCAGGATCCGTCGAGCCCCGGCGTCTGCCCCGCCGGCGGCTACACCGGCTCGACGATCGTCACCAGCCCCGACACCGTCCCGACCGACGGCAAGTGCTACGTGTACACGCTCACCGGCACCGACAACGTCGGCAACGCCGCCTCCACGCCGACCAGCCCGGTGCTGGTCGACACGACGCCGCCGAGCGCCCCGGCGCTGACGGTCTCCGACACGGGCGCCGGCCTCCACGCCGACAACGCGCCGGCGACGAAGACCGTCTGGTTCAAGCCCGACACGGCGAGCGGCGACTTCACCGTGAGCGCGACGACGGCGGACGCCCAGTCCGGCATCCAGAAGGTCGCGTTCGCGACCGGCCTGACGAACGTGAGCGGCGGCGGCGACGACACCGACGCGCCCTACGCGAAGACCTACACGGTCACGGGCTCGCTCTCGAGCTCGCAGACCGGCAAGGCCGTGACCGCCCACAACAACGCGACGCTGACGGCGAGCACGAACTTCGACCTCGCCGCCGACTCGACGGCGCCGAGCGGCGGCGGCGTCGCCTTCAGCGGCCTCGGCGGCACGGGCAGCGTCTACTCGACGGCCACGACGCTCAGCCTGACGCTCACGAACGGCACCGACACGCAGTCCGGCGTGCCGGCGGCCGGTCACGTCCTCAAGCGCTACAGCGCGCCGCTGACCTCGGACGGCCAGTCCAACGGCTCCTGCGGCACCTTCGGCGCCGTCGAGGCGACGGTCGGCGATCCGGCGCTGAGCTACTCCGACGTCGGCCTGACCGACGGGCGCTGCTACCGCTACGAGTATCTCGTCACCGACAACGTCGGCAACGTCGTCACCTACACGAGCATCGAGGTGAAGGTCGATTCGACGGCCGCGACCGGCCCGGCTCTGACGCTGGCCGAGACCGTCAGCCAGACGAACGTCCACGTCGACAGCGCCGCGCGCAAGGTCTGGTTCAAGCCGGGTACGGCGAGCGGCAGCTTCGACATCTCGGCGTCGACCTCCGACGCGCAGTCCGGGATGATGAAGGTCACCTTCCCGGCCCTCGCCGGCCTCACCGGCAACGTCGACGACACCGCCTCGCCGTTCTCGACGACGTACTCCTGGTCGGCCGCCCCCGCCGCCTCAGCGCCGAACACGGTCGCCGCGGTGAACAACGCGAACAACAGCTCGGCGACGCAGACGTTCGACTTCAGCTCCGACGGCACCGGCCCGGCCGGCGGCGCGATCAGCTACCCGAGCGGCACGAGCGCCGACTCCGCGCCCGACGTCACCATCTCGACGTTCCCGACCGACGCCGACAGCGGTCTGACCAACGTCGTCCTCCAGCACCGGTACGCAAACTTCTCGAGCGGCACGACCTGCGACACCTTCGGCTCGTGGCTGCCCGAGAGCCCGCCGGTCACGATCACGGGCGCCGGCACGATCTCCAACCACCCGCTCACGCACGGCTTCGGCTGCTACCAGTTCCGGATGGTGGCGACCGACAACGTCGGCAACGTCACCAACTTCGAGGACGGCGGCCTGACCTACAAGTTCAGCGCGGGCGAGTCGCTGACGACGGTCGAGGTCGACGCCGCCGACAAGCAGCACTTCGCGGGCGGCAACCTCTACTTCAACACGAGCGGCACGGTCACGGGCACGTTCCGGATCAAGGTCGCGACGGCCTTCGAGGGCTCCTACACGAGCGTCGACTTCCCGGCCGTCTCGGTCACCGGCCTGACCTGCCCGGCCAGCACGGACTCGAGCGCGCCGTTCGAGTCCGGCATCTGCACCTGGACGAACGCCTTCACCTCCACCAGCGCGATCGAGGTCGTGCTGCACGGCGGCGTGCCGAACCCGAAGACCGAGCTCGTCCAGCCGCTCGTCGACACGACCGCGCCGACCTCGAGCGACGACACGGGCACCGTCGGCAACGACTGGAAGACGACGTCGACGGCCGTCTCGCTCAGCGGCAGCGACACGGGCGCGGGCGTCGACAAGATCTACTACACGACTGACGGCTCGACGCCGACCACGAGCTCGTCCAACGGCACGACCGTCAACCTGACGACGAGCGGCCAGTACACGATCAAGCACTTCGCCGTGGACAACGTCGGCAACGTCGGCTCCGTCACCACCGGCTCCACCGTCATCCGCGTCGACGTCGACAGCCCGACGAACGCCTTCTCGGTCGCGGACGTCTCCCCCGCCGGCACGGCCTTCGCCAGCGGCGCGACGGTCTTCTTCAAGAGCGGCACCGCCGGCAGCTTCGCGCTCGTCGACACGGTCAGCGACGCCCACTCCGGCCCGGCGTCGGCGGCGTTCGCCGCGTTCGGCCCGGTCGCGGGCTGGACGACCAAGAGCGCGGAGGCGGTTTCGACGCCGTCTGGGGGCCCGTACAAGTCCACGGTCTACACGCGCGACGCGACCGTGACGACCGACACTGCGACGACCGTCACCGGCCGCGACGTCGCCACCAACGCGACCGCCACGGGCGTGACCTTCAAGGCCGACGCCACGCCGCCGACCACCTCCAGCAACTACGGCTCGATCGGCGCCACCTGGCACTCGACGACGCAGACGCTGACCCTCACGGGCGGCGACGGCGCCGGCTCGGGCGTCGGCGGCACGTTCTACAGCCTCACCGGCGGCGCGCCCTTCACGGCCGGCTCCTCCGTGGTGCTGTCGACGACCGGCACCTACAGCGTCACGTTCTTCTCCGTCGACAACGTCGGGAACATCGAGTCGACGACCACCGTCGGCCCGATCAACATCGACAAGACTGCGCCCACGAACTCCCTGTCGCTGACGAGCCAGGCGCCCGCGGGCTCGAGCTTGCTGAGCGGGACCAACCTCTACTACCGCGGCGCCGCCGCCGGCAGCTTCTCGATCCGCAACGCGGTCAGCGACCCGAACTCCGGCCCGGCCGGGACGACGTTCGCCGCGATCTCCGCGAGCAACTGGACGGCCAAGGGCGCCGAGACGGTCTCCGCGCCGTCCGGCGGCCCCTACGTCTCCACCGCCTACGCCTGGAGCGCCGGCACCTCCAGCTTCACGCACGTCGTCAGCGGCTTCGACGCGTCCTCGCTCGGCGGCAACAGCGCGCCGACGACGCTGACGTTCATCGACGACTCGACCGCGCCGACCACGACCGACAACACGGCGGCGATCGGCGACGCCTGGCGCAACACGGCCACCACGGTGACCCTGTCGCCCACCGACACGCAGTCGGGCGTCTCGGCGACGTACTACACGACCGACGGCACCGTGCCGACCACGAGCTCCTCGCAGGGCACCTCGATCGTGCTCTCGACCACCGGCATCTACACGATCAGGTACTTCTCGGTCGACAACGTCGGCAACGCCAGCGCGGTCATCACCGCCTCGACGCTGATCCGGCTCGACATGGACAACACCGGCGCGTCCGTCGCCGTGACGGCGCCGCCCGCGGGCTCGACGGTCTCGGGCCTGGCGACGCTCTCCGCGACCGCGACCGATCCCAACTCCGGCATCGCGTCGGTGCAGTTCCAGGCGCGCGCCGCCGGCTCGCTCGGCATGTTCTCGGCCGTCGGCCTCGCCGACACCACCCCGCCCTACGACGTCTCGGTCGACACGAACACGATCGCCAACGGCGACTTCATGTTCCGCGCCGTCGCGACGGATCTCGCGGGCAACACGCTCGCAAGCGCCACGCGCGCGCTCACGGTCGAGAACACGCCGGCCTCCGGCTCGGTCGAGACCGCGATCCCGGCCTCGTCGCCGACGAGCAGCACGATCGACGTCCCCGGCACGGCCATGGAGATCACGATTCCGGCCGGCACGAGCTCCAGCATCCTGCTGGTCGAGCTCGAGGCCACGCAGCCTTCCGTCCCGGGCTTCACGCTCGGCAGCGACGCCGTCCAGATCGACACCTGCGTGGCCGCCGGCGCCGCCGCGACGACCAGCGTCGACTCCTGCCTCGCGACCGGCGGCTCCGCGCTGACCAGCTTCACCGACCCGTGGCGGATCGAACTGCTGGGTCAGGGCACTCCGAGCTTCTCGACCGACAGCGTCAACTGGACCGAGATCACGCAGGAGATCGCGGTCCCGGCCGACGCCGCGCTCTATCCCGACAGCTTCCTCGTCACGCCCGGCGGGGTCGACGTCTATACGAAGCACCTGACCTGGTTCGCGCTGCTCCAGCCCAGCGTCGGCTCGAGCGGGAAGATCACGCTCTCGCGGCCGCGGCTCTCCGGGGTCATCTCCGGCGGCCGGCTCACGCTCAACTGGGTGGCGGCAGCCGGCCCCGACCAGGTGCAGGCGTACGAGCTCTACATCGACGGCGTCTTCGTCCGCTACCTCGGCGGCAGCCTGACCGAGTTCGAGATCGGCCCGTCGGGCCCGAACGACAGGCGCACGTTCCAGCTCGAGGCCTTCGACGTCAACGGCGGCCGGAGCCCGGTCTCGAACACGATCGCCTCCGTGCCCTCGATCACCGGCCTGACGGTCGCCCAGGCGCGGTCGCGCCTCGCCGGCCGCGGCTTCTTCGCCGCCGTGCCGGCCGGTACGCCCGAGGACGCGATCGTGGTGCAGCAGACGCCCGGCGCCCCCTCTATGGCCACGCTCGGCAGCTCGATCAGCGTCGTCGTCAGCGGCGGCGAGGGCCACGCGGCCTTCCGGATGCAGGTCGCCAACTCGCTCAAGATCGTCCTCGGCCTGCGGACGCTGAACGTGCGCGTCGCGCTCACCGAGCCCGCGATGGTCAGCGCGAAGCTCTTCAGCAAGAACCGCATCGTGCGGAACAAGAACGGCCGGCTCGTCCAGTGGGAGCGCTACTACAAGCCGCGGCGGCTCGCCGCGGGCGCGACGATCTACCCGCTGCGCGTGCCGGCGACGCTGACGCGCCCCGGCCAGTACGTCCTGCTCGTCACCGCCCGCTCGACGGCCAGCAACGGCGTCACCCGGAGCCGGACGCCGATCACCGTCGTCCGCCCGGCGCAGCGCCAGATCGTGGTCGGCCAGCGCCGCGCCGACGTCCCGGTGACGCTCGCGCAGCCGTCGCTCGTCGGCGTCTCGCTGGTCAGCAACCGGAAGATCGTGACGACGAAGCGCGGGACGAAGATCTACTGGCGGAAGACGTGGGCGCCGCGCCGCGTCGAGACTGGCACGACGATCCTCTCGCTGCCGCTGCCGCGGACGCTGACCAAGCCCGGCCGCTACACGATCGTCGTCACCAAGCGCGCGGTCGCCACCGGCAAGATCACGCGCACCCGCACGCCGATCGTCGTGATCGCGAAGCCGAAGCCGAGCACCAAGACCGTGGACGTCGTCGTCGTCACCGGCAAGGACGTGAAGGAGAGCACGCCGCTCGACCTCGGGCCGAACGTGGACGTCACGCGGACCGACGACGTCGAGGAGGTCTTCGAGACCACGTCTGATCCGAAGGAGAACGTCCAGGTGATGGTCATCGACGTCGACGGCCAGGCCGAGATCGAGCAGATCCGCCAGTACCGCCTGGTCTATCCCGAGCTGCGCATCGTCGCCACCGTCCCCACCGGGCTCGGCGGCGCGGCGCGCGAGGCCGGCGCGAGCGTCGTCCTCATGGAGCCGGTGTCGATCGCCATGATCGAGCTCGTCGTCAAGCAGCTGACCGGCAACGGCAGCGGCTCGACGCCCTAGGCAAAGAGCTCCGCCACGAAGGCGGCGGCGATCGCGAGCAGCGTGACGCCGATTGCCCGTCGCAGCGCCTGATCGGAGAGGCGCGGCGTGACGCGCGCGCCGAGCCAGGCGCCGGGCAGCGCTCCGGCCAGCCCGGGCGCGAGCAGTCCCCATTCGACGTCCAGGCGGGCGGCGTGGGCGGCGAAGCCCGCGACGCCGAGAAAGAAGCCGACGACGAGGTTGGTGCCGACGGCCTTCGCGGCCGGCAACCCCACGGCGCGCAACAGGGCGGGCAGCCTTAGTGTCCCCAGGATCACGCCGAGCGCGCCGCCGACGGCGCCGATCGCGACCCCGAAGACGGCTGCGGGCACGAGCCGCGGGCGCGGGCGGGACCGCTCGTGGAAGGGGCGCGCGAGCAGGTCGACGCCCTGCCAGGCCAGCACCGCGGCCACGCCGGCGAGCAGCGCCCGCTCGGGCAGCCGCTCGCCGTAGAGGCCGCCGAGGACGGCGCCCGCGACGGACGGCGGCGCCATCCAGAGCACCACGCGCCGGTCGACCCGTCCCGCCCGGGCGTGCTGCAGGCCCCCGGAGGCCGCCGCGGCGGCGCTGATCGCGATGTTCGCCCCCGCGCCCGCGCTGGGGCTCCCCGCGAGCACGAGCAGCAGGGGCAGCCGCAGCGTCCCGAGCACGAGGCCGACCGCCGCGCCGAGGTAGCCGGCGACGAACGAGCCGGCGAAGGCCGCTAGCGGGACGCCCCAGGCTTCCAGAGCGGCTCGTCCCGTCCCGCGTCGGCGTTGGCGGCCCTGGCGAGGATGAAGAGCAGATCGCTCAACCGGTTCAGGTAGACGTGCACGAGCCGGTTGAGGCCCCGCGCCCGCAGCGCCTCGAGCTCGGCCCGGCGGCAGACCGTCCGCGCAACGTGGAGCCGCGCCGCCGCCTCCGTCCCCCCGGGGAGGACGAAGCTCTTCAGCGCGGGCAGGCCCGCGTTGAAGCGGTCGCAGTCCGCCTCCAGGCCCGCGACCTGCTCCTCGCTCACGCGCAGCCCCTCCTCCGCCTCCGGCAGCGCGACGTCGGCGCCGAGGTCGAAGAGCTCGTTCTGCACGCGCTCGAGCACCTCCCCGATCGCAGCGGGGGCGCCGGCGGCGAGGACGAGCCCGAGCTGCGAGTTGAGCTCGTCGACGGTGCCGTACGCGACGACGCGCGGGTCGGTCTTCGGGACGCGGGAGAGGTCGCCCAGGCTCGTCTCGCCGCTGTCCCCCGTGCGCGTGTAGATGCGCGTCAGCCGGACGGGCTCGTCGCGCTTCCGCGCCATCAGCCCTGGGCCATGGCCCGCTCGGCCAGGCCGAGGATCGAGCGGGCGATCACGAGCCGCTGGATCTCGCTCGTCCCCTCGTAGATCTCGGTGATCTTCGCGTCGCGGTAGTAGCGCTCGACGGGGAACTCCTTCGTGTAGCCGTAGCCGCCGAGGATCTGGATCGCCTCGCCGCTCTGGCGGCGCGCGACCTCGGAGGCGAAGAGCTTGGCCTTGGCGCCCTCCTCCGTGTGCGGCAGCCCCTGCTGCTTGAGCCAGGCGGCGCGATAGACGAGCAGGCGCGCGGCGTCGATCTGGGTGGACATGTCGGCGAGCTTCCACTGGATCGCCTGGAACTCGCCGATCCGCCGGCCGAACTGGCGCCGCTCGAGCGCGTAGGCGCGCGAGACGTCGTAGGCGGCCTGCGCGATGCCGAGCGCCTGGGCGGCGATCCCGATCCGGCCGCCGTCGAGCGTCGCCATGGCCACCGTGAAGCCCTTGCGCTCCTCGTGCAGCAGGCGATCCGCGCCCACGCGCGCCCCGTCGAGGACGAGGTCGACGGTGGAGGACGAGTGCAGCCCGAGCTTCTCCCCCGAGCTCGTCGCCTCCACCTGGTCGCCGTCGACGACGAACGCGGAGACGCCCTTGGCGCCCGGCTCGTCGGGATCGGTGCGCGCGAAGAGGACGATCGTGCCGCCCAGGCCGCCGTTCGTGATCCACTGCTTGCGGCCGGTGATCGTCCACCCGTCGCCGTCCGGCTCGGCCTTCGTGCGCAGCGCGCCCGCGTCGGAGCCCGAGTCGGGCTCGGTGAGCGCGAAGGCGCCGATCAGCTCGCCGCGCGCGAGCGGCGCGACGAAGCGCGCCCGCTGCTCCTCGCTGCCGAAGGTGAGGATCGGGAGCGTGGCGGCGCTGGTGTGCACGGCGACGGTGACGCCCACGCCCGCGTCGGCGCGCGAGAGCTCCTCGAGCACCAGGATGTAGGAGACGAAGTCGGCGCCGGCGCCGCCGTACTCCTCCGGGATGCACACGCCCATCAGGCCCAGCTCGGCCAGCTTCCCGTAGAGCTCGCGCGGGAACGTGTGCTCGCGGTCCCACTCCGCGGCGTGCGGCTCGATCTCGTCGCGGGCGAAGTCACGCGCGAGTGCCTGGATCTCGCGCTGGTCGTCCGTCAGGGCGAAGTCCACGGCGCGGACTCTATTAGCATCCCGCCGGCATGCGGATCTCCCTCGTCCCCCGGACGACCGAGTTCTACAAGCTGTTCGAGAGCGCCGGCCGGAACACGCTCGAGGCGGCGCGGCTGGCCGAGATCCGGTTCCGGGAGTTCCCCGCCTCCTCCGTGACCCAGGCGGACGTCAAGGCCGTGGAGACCGCCGGCGACCAGATCACGCACGACATCGTCCAGCTCCTGAACACCCAGTACGTGACGCCGTTCGACCGCGAGGACATCCTGGAGCTCGCGACGGCGATCGACGACGTCGTCGACCACATCGAGGAGGCGTCGGACCGGCTCGAGCTCTACAACCTCGAGCAGCCTGCGCGTCGCGCAGTCGAGCAGTGCACGCTGCTCGTGGCCGCGACCGAGCACCTCGCCGCGGGGCTGTCCGGCCTCAAGGGCCTCCGCGGCGTCCAGCAGGCGCTGGTCGAGGTCAAGCGCAAGGAGGACGAGGGCGACCGGCTGGTGCGCGAGGCGATCGGCGCGCTCTTCCAGGACGAGCGCATCGACCCGCTCGTGGTCATCCGCTGGAAGGACATCCACGACGCGCTCGAGGACGCCCTCGACGCCTGCGAGAGCGCCGCCAACGTGCTCGGCAACATCGTCGTCAAGAACGCGTAGCCGTGACGGACTTCACGCTCGTCGCCGTCATCGCCGTGGCGCTGTTCTTCGACTTCACGAACGGCTTCCACGACGCCGCGAACGCGATCGCCACCAGCGTCTCCACGCGCGCGCTCTCTCCGCGGACGGCCGTCATCTACGCCGCGATCCTCAACTTCGTCGGCGCCTTCCTCTTCCTCGAGGTCGCGGCAACCATCGCGAAGGGAATCGTCGACCCGTCGGCGATCACCCTCGACATCGTGCTCGGCGGCGTCGTGGGCGCGATCACGTGGAACCTCATCACCTGGTACTTCGGCCTCCCGACGAGCTCCAGCCACGCCCTGATCGGCGGCGTGCTCGGCTCCGCCATCGCAGCCAAGGGCCTCGATGTCGGCCAGTGGGACGGGTTGCGCGAGAAGGTGCTGATTCCGTCCCTGCTCGCGCCGGTCGCCGGGATCCTCGGCGGGGCGTCGATCACGCTGGCGATCCTCTGGCTGGTCAGGCGGCGAAGCCCCGATCAGGTGAACCGCGTCTTCCGGAGACTGCAGGTCGGCACGGCGGGCTTCGTCGCCTTCACCCACGGCACGAATGACGCGCAGAAGACGATGGGGATCATGGCGCTCGCGCTGGTCGCCTCGGGGCATCTCCCTGCGGAGGGCTTCGAGATCCCGCTCTGGGTCGTGATCAGTGCCGCGTTCGCGATGTCGGCGGGCACGTACGCGGGCGGGTGGAGAATAATCCGGACGCTCGGCCAGCGCGTGGCGAAGCTCGAGCCGCCTCAGGGCTTCGGCGCCGAGGCCTCGACGGCGGCGATCCTCTACACCACCGGCCATCTCGGCTTCCCCGTCTCGACGACGCACACGATCTCCGGCTCCGTGCTCGGAGCGGGCGCGGTGCGGCGCTTCTCCGCGGTGCGGTGGGGGATCGCCGGCAACATCCTCGTCGCCTGGGCGCTGACGATCCCTGCAGCCGGCCTGGTCGGCGGGCTGATGCAGGGCATCGCGAGCCTGCCGGCGGGCGACGCGGTCGTGTTCATCCTGGCCGCGGGCATCGCCGCGCTGGCCTTCTACGCCCGGCGCGTCCAGACGAGGACCGGGCTCATCCCAGCGCCGGCGGCTAGTGGGACGCGTCCGTGAACTCGCGGAACTCGCCGGTCACGAGGTAGGCCGTCCGCTCGCCGATGTCGACCGCGTGGTCGCCGATCCGCTCGAGCGACCGCGAGACCAGCAGCATCCTGAGCCCCCACTCCTGGTGTGACGGGTCGTGGCCGAGCGACAGCACCGTGCCGACGACGCGCCGGTTGGCGCGGTCGATCAGCTCGTCCATCTCGACCAGCCGCTCGGCGCCTTCCAGATCGCGGCTCGCGAACGAGTCGAGCGACGCGCGGATCATCTCCTCCGCCCTGGTTCCCATCTCGCGGAAGCCCTCCTCGAGCGCATTCCCCTCCGGCACGCGAGGGGCGAGCTTGACGAGCTTCGCCACGGTTACGCAGTAGTCGGCCATCCGCTCCAGATGGAGGTTGACGTGCAGGAGCGCGAGCACGAGCCGGAGGTCGACCGCGACCGGGGTCTGCCGGGCGAGCAGCGACTGGATGCCCTCCTCGATGGCGAAGTAGCGCTCGTCGACCTCGTCGTCGAAGGCGATCACCTCGTCGGCGAGGCCGCCGTCCTGTGTCACGAGGGCCTCCACGGCTCCCCGGAGCCCGCGGATGACGAGCTCGCCCTCCTCCTGGACGGCCGCCTCGAGCCGGTCGAGCTCTTCCTGGAGCGTGATCCTCATCCGAATCGCCCCGTGACGTAGTCCTCCGTCCGCTTGTCGGCCGGCGTCGTGAAGATCTTCGGCGTCTCGTCGTACTCGACGAGGACTCCGGTGCGCCTGCCGTCCCCGCCGACCTCGACGCTGAAGAAGGCCGTCATGTCCGCGACGCGTGCCGCCTGCTGCATGTTGTGGGTCACGATCACGATGGTGTACTCGCGCTTGAGCTCGTGCATCAGGTCCTCGATCCGGGTGGTCGAGATCGGGTCGAGCGCCGAGGCCGGCTCGTCCATCAGGATGACCTCCGGCTCGACGGCGAGCGCGCGGGCGATGCAGAGCCGCTGCTGCTGCCCGCCGGAGAGGCTGAGCGCGCCCTCCTTGAGCCGGTCCTTGACCTCGTCCCAGAGCGCCGCGTCGTGCAGCGCCTTCTCCACGCGCTCCTCGAGGCCGTCCTTCATGCCGAGCACCCGCGGGCCGAAGGCGACGTTGTCGAAGATCGACTTCGGGAAGGGGTTCGGCTTCTGGAAGACCATTCCGATCAGGCGCCGCACCGCGACCGGGTCGACATCGCGAGCGTAGAGGTCCTGGCCGTGGTAGAGGATCGTGCCGTCGACCGACGCGCTCGGGATCAGGTCGTTCATCCGGTTGAAGCAGCGGATGAAGGTGCTCTTGCCGCAGCCCGAGGGGCCGATGAACGCGGTGATCGCACGGCGGTAGACGTCGAGCGACACGCCCGCGAGCGCAGGCACGCCGGAGTAGGACACAGTCAGGTCGCGCACCTCGAAGACGGGCTCGCGCGACGCCAGGGTGCGCTCCCGCACCTCGATGTGGGTTTCCGTCATCACCACCTCTTCTGGTAGCGGTTGCGCAGCCAGATCGCGAATGCGTTCATCGCCAGCAGCAGCACGAGCAGGACGATGATCGCCCCGGCCGCGAGCAGCTTGAAGTCCTCCTGCGGCTGCCGTGTCCAGTTGTAGATCTGGACGGGGAGCGCGGTGAACTCACCCAGGATGGTGGGGTCGAACGGAACGTAGGTGAGGGCGCCGATCATCAGCAGCGGCGCGGTCTCGCCGATCGCGCGGGAGAGCGCGAGGATCGTGCCGGTGGCGATCCCCGGAGCGGCCGCGGGCAGCACCTGGCGGCCGACGACCTGCCACTGGGTCGCACCCAGCGCGTAGGCCCCGTCGCGGATCGAACCGGGGACGGCGCGGATCGCCTCCCGCCCGGCGATCACGATCGTGGGCAGCACGAGCAGGCCCAGGATGAACGCCCCGGCGAGCAACACCTCCCCCAGCCCCAGCCCACGCACGAGGAACGCGAGGCCCAGGATGCCGTAGACGATCGAGGGCACCGCGGCGAGGTTCTGGATGTTCACCTCGAGCAGGCGGTTGTACCAGCGGTCCTTGCGCGCGTACTCCTCCAGGTAGATCGCGGTACCGACCCCGATGGGGACGGTGAAGGCCACAAGCAGCCCCATCAGGTACAGCGTGCCGAGGATCGCCGGTCGCGCCCCCGCGAGCTGCGGGTCCGCGGAGGGCGGGTCGAAGAAGAGCGTCGCGTCGACCCAGGCGAAGCCCCGGCCGACGACGTCCACGAGCAGCCAGCCGAGGAGAACGAGGCCGACGGCCACGGACAGCAGCAGGTACGCGAGGAAGAGCCGCCCGGGTACCCGGCCGCGCGGCCTGCCCTCGCGGAGCTCGATCACGACCTCCTTCATTCGTAGACCTCGCGGTACTTGCGGACAAGGCGAATCGAGAGCAGGTTCATCAGGAAGGTCAGCGTGAACAACGTCAGCGCGACCGCGAAGATCGTCTTGTACTCGATCGACCCGGTCGGCACGTCCCCCTGCGCTGTGGCAGCGATGAACGCGGTCATCGTCTCCACCGCCTTGAAGGGGTCGAACGTGTTCTGGGCCAGCTGGCCGGCCGCGAGCAGGACGATCATCGTCTCGCCGATCGCGCGGGAGACAGCGAGCACGTAGCTCGCGACGATGCCGGACACCGCGGCGGGGACGACGATGCGCAGCGAGACCTTCAGCTTGTCAGAGCCGAGCGCATAGGCGCCGTCGCGGAGCGCCTGCGGCACCGCCGTCATCGCGTCCTCGGAGAGCGAGGCGACGGTCGGGATCAGCATCACGCCCATCACGATCCCGGCGCTGAAGGCGTTGAAGATCTCGACCTCCAGGCCGAGCGAGCGCAGGAACGGCGTGAAGGTGACGAGCGCGAAGTAGCCGTAGACGACCGTCGGAACACCGGCGAGCACCTCCAGGGCGGGCTTCAGCACCTTGCGCACCCTCGGGCTCGCGTACTCGCTGAGGAAGATGGCAGCGCCGAGCCCGAACGGCGCGGACACGGCCAGGGCCCAGAAGGTGACCGAGAGTGTGCCCACGACCAGCGGGACGACACCGAAGTGGGCGGGCTCGAAGAGCGGTGCCCACTCGGTTCCCGTCAGGTAGTCGAGCGGATTGACCTCGCGGAAGAACTCGATCGACGGCTCGAGGAGGGCGGCGACGATGCCGACCGTCGTCGCAACGGAGACGAGCGCGCAGAGGGCGAGGGCGCCCTTGACGACACCCTCGCCCCACCGCCTGCGCCTACGGGCCAGCTGCATCGAAGTCCGCGAGCGCTTTCTCCTGCTCTTCTGCGGTGAGCGGAACGTAGAGCGCGTCCTCGGCGAGCTCGACCGCCCGCGTGAGATAGAAGCTCACGAACTCGTGCACGTGCTCGTTCGCGAAGGAGGCGGTCTTCGCGTAAAGGAACAGCGGGCGGGCAAGCGGCTGGTACTCCCCGCTCTGCGCCGTCGCGATGCTCGGCTCCACGCAACCTTCGCCGCCGTCGATCGCGACCGCCTTCAGCCGGTCGGTGTTCTGGTCGTAGTAGGAGAAGCCGAAGTAGCCGAGACCGCCTTCCTGTCCGGCGACCGCTTCGACGACGACGTTGTCGTCCTCGGAGGCCTGGTAGTCGGTCCGGCTCGCGCCTTCCTCGCCGACGATCTCGTCGGTGAAGTAGTCGAAGGTGCCGGAGTCGGTGCCCGGGCCCGCGAGTTCGAGCGCGACGTCGGGGTAGTCACCGCCGGGAACGCCGCTCCAGCTGTCAATGTCCGATCCCGGTTCCCAGATCGCCTTCAGCTGGTCGACGGTCAGGCAGTCGGCCCAGGCGTTGCTGGTATTGACGACGACGGTGAGCGCGTCGGTGGCCACCCGGAACTCGACGTAGTCGACTCCGTTCGCTCTGCAGATCGCCGCCTCCTCGTCCTTGATGGGGCGCGAGGCGTTCTGGAGGTCGGTCTCACCGTTGCAGAACTTTTCGAAGCCCCCGCCGGTACCGGAGACGCCGACGGTGATCCGGACGTCGGGCGCCTGGGCGCGGAAGCGCTCCGCGGCCAGCGTTGTCAGCGGCCCGACCGTGCTCGAGCCGTCGGCCTTGATCGCGCCGGAGAGGTGCGAAAGGTCCTGCGTCGGGGCGGCCTCCTCGGCCTGCCCGTCGCGGCCGCCGCCGCACCCTGCGGCCCCTATGGCCGCCAGTAGGATCGCTGTGATGATCGCTGATCTCGTCATGCCTCGAGTGTTCCGCTCCCCGCCGAGTACGTGGGGTGAACGACTGGTGAAAATCCGGTGAACCGCAGGCGGCTACTCGAGCTGGCCTTCGCCCTCCTGCTGATCCGTGCGGCGCCGCTGCAGGCGACGCCGGCGATCGCCGACGACGAGCCGACGCCGCCGGTCTCCGAGGGCCCGTTCTTTACGCCGCGCTCGCCGCGCCGGCGCTCCATCGTCCCGGCCGGGGCACCCGGCACGCGGCTGACGCTGAGCGGTCGCGTGCTCACAACCGCCGGGAAGCCCGTGCCCGGAGCGCTGGTCGACTTCTGGCAGGCGGACGCCCGCGGCACGTACGACAACGACGGCTACCGCTTCCGCGGCCACCAGCTCACCGACAGTCGCGGCCGCTACACGCTGCACACGGTCGTTCCCGGTCTCTACCCGGGCCGCACCCGGCACATCCACGTAAAGGTCCAGCGGCCGCGGGGACGCGTCCTGACGACGCAGCTCTTCTTCCCGGGCGTCCGGGCAAACGCGAGCGACGGCCTCTACCTCCGCGAGCTGCTCGTCGACGGCTGGCGCCTGGTGAACGGGAAACGCGTCGCGCGCTTCGACTTCGTCCTCTAACCGGGGAACACGCAGCGGATCTCGAGGCCGCTGCCGCGCGCGCCCCAGGCCTCCACCGTGCCGCCGGCGGAGGCGACCACGTGCTTCACGATCGCCAGCCCCAGCCCCGTCCCGCGTGAGGAGCGGGCGCGGTCGGCGCGGAAGAAGCGCTCGAAGAGCCGCGGCACGTCGCGCTCGAGCACGCCGATGCCGTCGTCCGCTCCGGTGAGCACCACAGTCCGGTCCTCCCGCCGCACCGAGAGCCGGAAGGTCGCGCCCGGCCCCGCATAGCGGATGGCGTTCTGGGCGAGGTTCTGCGCGACGACCCGCAGCATCCGCGGCCGGACGGGCAACTCGATGTCGGCATCGCCCTCGACGGCGATCGTGACCCCCGCCCGCGCCGCCGACTCGCCCAGCTCGGCGGCGACCTCCTCGAGCACCGGCAGAACGGGCTCGGCTCCGAGCGCGACGACGGCCCGCCCGGTCTCCAGCTCGCTCAGGAAGAGCACGTCGTCGATCAGCTCGGTCACCTGCTCGAGCTCCTTGAGCGCCTCCTCGACGAGCGGGCGCGGGTCCTCCCCCGCGAGCAGCGCGGTCTCGAGCAGAGCCAGCAGCCGCGCCAGCGGGGTGCGGAGCTCGTGGGAGACGGCGGCGGTGAAGCCGGCGCGCAGCTCCTCGTAGGCGCGGGAGTCGGCGCCGCGGAGGTAGACGAGCCGCTCGCGGCGGCCGTCGACCTCGTACGGAACGACTACGGCGTCCTCGGCCTCGATCAGGCCGGCCGGCACCGGCGCGCCCTCGTCGAGCCCCTCGACGGTCTCGCGCGCGCGGCGGCTCGCGGCGACGACGCGGTCGTCCTCGTCCACGATCACGACGAGCTCGCGGCTCTCCTCGAGCAGCACGCGGCCGCGCTCCGCATCCTCGTTCACCAGTCCGTCACCACTCCTTCACCCCACGCCCATGGCGCCGCGGGTCATGATTGCCGATGATGACGAAGGTCCTGATCATCGAGGACGACGACGTCATCGCCCGCGGGATGCAGCGCCACCTCGCGGATGCCGGCTTCGACGCCTATGCGGTGCCGAGCGGCGAGAGCGGGCTGGCGCGGCTTCGCTACGAGCGGCCTGACGTCTGCGTGCTCGACCTGATGCTGCCCGGCACGGACGGCTGGCGCCTGATCGAGACGGCGCGGAGCGAGGGGATCGGCACGCCGATCATCGTCGTCAGCGCGCGCGGCACCGAGCACGACCGCGTCCACGCGCTGGAACTGGGCGCCGACGACTACCTGGTGAAGCCGTTCTCGATGAAGGAGCTCGTGGCCCGCGTGCGGTCGGCTGCGCGGCGGGGCGTCCGCGCGGCGGAGCCCGAGCGCGGCCAGGCGATCGAGCTCGAGGAGCTCCGGATCGATCCCGCCAACGTCCAGGCCTATGTCGACGGGGAGAGCGCCGAGCTGACGCCGACCGAGTTCCGGCTCCTGTACGCCCTCGCCGCTGAGCGCGGCCGGGTGCTCACGCGCGACGAGCTGCTGCAGAAGGTCTGGGGCCGGCGGGCTACCCACCGCGACCGCACGGTGGACGTCTTCGTGCGCAAGCTGCGGGAGAAGATCGACCGCCGCGCGTCGCGGCACGCCTTCATCCACACGCGCTACGGCGTCGGCTACAAGCTCGAGCCGCTCCCAAAGGGCTAGTAGTCGTAGAAGCCCCGGCCGCTCTTGCGGCCGAGCCGGCCGGCCTCGACGTGCTCGCGGAGCAGCGGGCAAGGCGCGTACTTCGGGTCGCCGAGCCCCTCGTGGAGCACGTCCATGATCGCGACGCACGTGTCGAGCCCGATCAGGTCGGCGAGCGCGAGCGGCCCGATCGGGTGGGCGAAGCCGAGCTTGGCGATCGTGTCGATCGCCTCCGGCTCGGCCACGCCCTCCATCAGCGCGTAGGCGGCCTCGTTGATGAAGGGCATCAGGATCCGGTTGGAGACGAAGCCCGGCGAGTCGCTCGCCTCCGCGGGCGTCTTGCCCAGCTCCTCCGCGAAGGCGACGATCGCGGCCGCCGTCTCGTCGGACGTCTCCCGGCCGCGGATCACCTCGACGAGCGCCATGACCGGCACGGGGTTGAAGAAGTGCATGCCGACGACGCGGTCGGGCCGCCTGGTGGCGGCGGCGAGCGCGGAGATGGGAATGGAAGACGTGTTCGAGGCGAGGATCGCGCCGGCCGGGAAGAGCTCGTCCGCGTGGCGGAAGACGTCCTCCTTGACGGCCGCGTCCTCGACGACCGCCTCGATCAGCAGGTCGGCGGGGACGAGCTCGTCGGCCGCCGCGACGCGCGCGAGCACGCCGGCCGGCTCGGGGCCGCCCTTCTCGGCCAGCTTCGCAAGGCTCTTCTCCATCGCTGCGTAGGCCCGTTCGACCGCTCCCGGGACGGCGTCGTACAGGGAAACCCGCCGCCCGGAGGCAGCGATGACCTGCGCGATGCCGCCGCCCATCTGGCCGGCGCCCACCACGAGCACATGGGGGAATATCACTTCAGGCATCTTCGCTATACTCCATCTGTGATCAGTGGCGACATCATCCGCGAGGCTCGGCTTCGGGCGCGCCTGACCCAGCGAGAGCTTGCCACGCGCGCGCGCACGTCGCAGCCTGCGGTCGCGCGCTGGGAGAGCGGCGCGGTCGTCCCGAGCTTCGAGCGGCTGCGCGAGCTGATCCGCGCGTGCGGCCTCGAGCTGACGATCGGCCTCGCGACCTACGACGACTCGTACGACGAGTGGATCCTCGGCGCGCTGAAGAAGAGCCCGGCCGAGCGCCTCGAGGCGGCGGCGCGGGCGGCGGAGGCGTGGAGTGGGTGGCGGGACCGTCTGGAGGCCGCGCGTGAACGCGCCTCCGTTTGACCCGCTCCCGTTGCTCGCTGTCCTCGAACGGCACGGGGTGGACTTCGTCGTGATCGGCGCGGCCGCCGCGATCGCCCAGGGCTCCCCCCTCCCCACCTACGATCTGGATGTCACGCCGGCGCGCGACCAGGCGAACATCGAGCGGCTGGTCGAGGCGTTGCGGGAGCTCGAGGCCAAGCTCCGCACGCCGACGGAGCCGGTCGCGTTCCCGCTCGACGCGAAGATGCTCGCCGGCGGCGACGCGTGGACGCTCGCAACGAGCTCCGGGTCACTCGATCTCGTGTTCGTCCCCGCGGGCACCACCGGCTACGACGACCTGCGCCGCGACGCGCTTGCCGTCGACATCGGTGCGGCCGAGCCGGTGCTCGTCGCCTCCCTCCGCGACGTGATCCGGATGAAGGAGGCCTCGAACCGGGAGAAGGACCGCGCGCAGCTGCCAGCCCTCCGCCGCACGCTGGAGATCATTCGCGACCGCGAGCGCGGCGGAACGATGAACGCCGGAGGCTAGAGCCGGCGAAGCCGCTCTAGCCGCAGGCGGAACGCACGCGGGCGGGGAGGCGAAGCCCCACCGCCCGCGCCACGCTTACCTCCGGGCCGGCGCCAGAACGTTCTGCGACCGGCAAGACCGCGCTCTTGCCAGTCGCAGGTAACCCCGTTGATCGAAGTCGTCAGACTTCGATCAAAATAGCGTCGCCCTGGCCGCCACCGGAGCAGATCGCGGCGAGCCCGAGTCCGCCGCCGTTGCGGCGCAGCTCGTGGATCATCGTCCCGAGGATGCGGCCGCCGCTGGCGCCGATCGGGTGGCCCAGGGCGACCGCCCCGCCGTTCACGTTCACGCGCTCCGGGTCGGCGCCGAGCATCTTCACCGAGTTGAGGGCCACCGACGAGAACGCCTCGTTGATCTCGACGCGCTCGACGTCCCCGATCGTCTTCCCGGCCCGCTCCAGCGCCATCGCGCCCGCCAGCGCGGGCGTGCGGGCCAGGTAGGCGAAGTCGTCGGCGGCGTATCCCTGCGAGACGATCGTCGCCAGGACGGGCAACCCGCGCTCGCGCGCGTAGGCCTCGCTCGTCACGATCACGCAGCTGGCGCCGTCGTTGACGCCGGGCGCATTACCCGCGGTGGTCGTCCCCTCCGGGTCGAAGACCGGCTTGAGCGCGGCGAGCTGCTCGTAGGACGTGTCGCGCCGCGGGCTCTCGTCGACGGCGAAGTCGCCGACGGGGGCGAGCTCGTCCGCGAACAGACCCTCGTCGATCGCGCGCACCGCGCGCTCGTGCGAGCGCAGGGCCCAGCGATCCTGGTCCTCGCGGGCAATGCCGAGCTCGCGGGAGACGTGGGAGGCCTGCTCGACCATGTGGCGGTTGTCGAAGGTGGACGTCAGGCCGTCGTGGACCATCAGGTCGATGATCTTGTCGTCGCCCAGGCGGTAGCCGAAGCGCGCCTTCTTGAGCGCGTAGGGCGCGTTCGTCATCGACTCCATGCCGCCGGTGACGACGACGGAGACGTCGCCCGCTCGGATCATCGAGTCGGCGATCTCGACGGCCCGGATCGACGACGCGCAGACCTTGTTGATCGTGTCGGCGGGCACCTCCTTCGGCAGGCCCGCGCCGACGGCGGCCTGCCGCGCGGGCGCCTGGCCCGCGCCAGCCTGGAGCACCTGGCCCATGATCACGTACTCGACCTCGTCGTTCCCCACGCCGGCGCGGTCGAGCGCGGAGCGGATAACGTGCGCGCCGAGCTGCGTCGCCTCATGGTCCTTCAGGGCGCCGCCGAGCCTGCCGAAGGGCGTGCGGACGGCGGCGACGACGACGGAGCGGCTCACCCGCTCAGGCTAGCGCGTGAAGTCGGAGCCGGGCCCGAGCCGCCGCGCGAAGGCGGCGATCAGCGCGATGCAGGCCTCCACGTCGGCGAGGTCACAGATCTCGCCCGGCGTGTGCATGTGCCGCAGCGGGATCGAGACCACGCCTGTGGGTACTCCGGCCCGGCTGCTGAAGACCGCGTCCGCGTCGGTGTGGGAGCGCCCGGTCGAGACCTCGACGCAGTAGGGAATCCCCTCGGTCTTGGCAGTCTCGGCGAGCGTCTCGTAGAGCTTCGGCGGCACGCCCGGGCCGCGCAGGATCGCCGCGCCGTCGCCGAGCTTCTGCTCGCCGTAGTCCTTCGGGTCGCCTCCCGGCACGTCGGAGGCCCACGTGACGTCGACCGCGATCGCGACCGCCGGCTCGAGCGCGAAGGCGGCCGTGCGCGCGCCCAGGAAGTCGCCCGCCTCCTCCTCGACGGTGGCGACCGCGACCACGTCGCCGGCGGCGCCCCCGGCCTCCGCAACCCGCCGCGCCGCCTCGAGCGCGATGTACGCCCCCAGCCGGTCGTCGAGCGCTCGGGAGCTGAGCCGGCCGTTCAGGAGCTCGACCGGCGTGGCGGCGAGCACGGCGGGATCGCCCGGGCGGACGACCTTCCAGGCGTCGGCGGCATCGCGGGCGCCGATGTCGAGATGGAGGTCTTCCATCTCCACGCGCTTCTTCTCGTCGTCGCCCCTCTTTCGCAGCGGCTCGCGCTTCGCGGCGACGACGCCGGCCACGCGGCCATCGCGCGTCAGGATCTCGACCCGCTGGCCGAGCAGCACCTGCGGGTTCCAGCCGCCGAGCCCGCGGACGGAGAGGTTGCCGAGGTCGTCGGCGTGCGTGATCGTCAGCCCGATCTCGTCGATGTGGCCGAAGATCGCGAGCGTCGGCCCCCCGCCCGTGCCGGGCACGCGCGCGATCGAGTTCCCGACCACGTCGCCGGTCACCTCGGCGAAACCGCCCGCCGCCTCGCGCCACACGGCCGCGGCAGCGGACTCCGACCCCGTTGGGCCCGGCGTCTCCAGCAGCGCGCGCAGCAAGTCGGGGATGGGCATGGCCGCGCAGCCTAACTTGACAGGTCGTGCCAGCGTCCTATCCTCTGAGGCAATGAACCCCGTCTCCGGAATCTGGGCCTGGTGGCCGCACGAGCGGAGCGGGAGCCTGCGCTGAGCTAGGCCGCAATACACCCCGTTCCGCTAGAAGACCCCAGGAGGGTCTTTCTTTTTGATCGTTCAAACCGTCATCGGCACCGACCTGATCACCCCGCTCGGGGCGTATCTCCGCGTCCGCGAGACAGGCCGCGCGAGCTTCCTGCTCGAGTCGGTGGAGAAGGGACGGCTCGGGCGCTACTCATTGCTCGGAGCCGGCTCGCGGCTCGTGCCGTTCGACGAGGCGGCGAAGGCGACGGAGCCCGTCGTCGGCTACCTCGGCTACGACCACGCCGCTACGCTCGAGCCGACCGTGCCGCTGCCCGACTCGGGACGCGGCCTGCCGGAGAGCCTGTTCGTGATCGCGGACATCCTCGTCCGCTTCGACCACGGGCGCGGGATGGCGGAGGTGCTCTGCGGCGACCCCGACACGGTCACCGACCTCCTCTCCGGGCCGCTGCCCGCGCTTCCCGGCCCGGCCGGACCGGCCGGCGCGCTGCGGCGCTCGCCCTCCCGCCACGAGTACGAGCGCGCCGTCTCGCGCGCCCGCGCCCACATCGCCGAGGGCGACGCCTTCCAGATCGTCCTCTCCCAGCGCGCTGAGCGGCCCACCAGCGCCGGCGCGCTCGAGCTCTACCGGTCGCTGCGGCGCGTCAACCCGTCGCCGTACATGTTCCTGCTGGAGCTCGGGGAGCTCGCGCTCGTCGGCTCCTCGCCGGAGACCCTCGTCAAGGCCGAGGGACGCCGGGCGAGCGCGAACCCGATCGCCGGCACGACGACGCCCGGCGAGGGCGACGCGGAGAGGCTGCTCTCCTCCGAGAAGGACCGGGCCGAGCACGTGATGCTCGTCGACCTCGCCCGCAACGACCTCTCGCGCGTCTGCGTCCCCGGCTCGGTCCAGGTGGAGCGCTTCCTCGAGGCCGAGCGCTTCTCCCACGTCACGCATCTCGTCTCGGAGGTCGTCGGCGACTTGCAGCCCGGCGTTTCCCACTTCGACCTGCTGCGCGCCGCCTTCCCGGCGGGGACGGTGTCCGGCGCCCCCAAGGTGCGAGCGATGCAGATCATCTCGGAGCTCGAGGGCTACCGGCGCGGGCCATACGCGGGCGCGGTGGGCTACGCGCTGCCGGGGGACGTGCTCGACACGTGCATCGCGATCCGGACGATCGTCCTTCACGAGGGGGTCGCACTGCTGCAGGCGGGCGCGGGGATCGTCGCTGACTCCGACCCGAAGGCCGAGCACGAGGAGTGCCTGCGCAAGCTCGCGGCGCTCGAGACCGCGATCCGGCTGGCGGAGGCTCGCGCCTAGATGCTCCTGCTGATCGACAACTACGACTCCTTCACCTACAACCTCGCGCACATGCTCGCGGAGCTCGGCGCCGACGTGGTCGTGCGGCGGAACGACGAGCTCGACGCGGACGAGGCCGAGGCGCTCGCCCCGTCGCACCTGGTCGTCTCCCCCGGACCCGGCCGGCCTGAGCACTCGGGGAACACACTCGCCATCCTGGAGCGGCTGGCTGGGCGGGTGCCGACGCTCGGCGTCTGCCTCGGCCACCAGGCGCTCGTCCAGCTCTACGGCGGCGAGATCGGCCGCGCGCGCGAGCTCGTCCACGGGAAGGCCTCGACGATCCGGCACGACGGCCGCGGCGTCTACCGCGGGCTCCCGGAGGAGCTCGAGGTCGGCCGCTACCACTCGCTCGCCGCGCACACCGTCCCCGACACGCTCGAGGTGACCGCGACCTCGCCCGACGGCGAGGTGATGGGCGTGCGGCACCGCGAGCTGCCGGTGGAAGGCGTCCAGTTCCACCCCGAGAGCGTGCTGACGCCGCTCGGCCCGGACCTGGCCCGGAACTTCCTCGGCTGATGCAGGCGGCAATCGCAGAGCTACTCGACCGCCACGACCTCACGCGGGAGCGGGCGCGCGAGGTGATGGGGCAGATCATGGGTGGGGAGACGACGCCCGCCCAGATCGGCGGCTTCCTCGTCGCGCTGCGGGCGAAGGGCGAGACCGCGGACGAGATCGCGGGCTTCGCGGAGGCGATGCGGGAGCATGTCATCCCGGTGCACCCCACGCGCACCGACCTCGTGGACACGGCCGGGACCGGCGGGGACGGCGCGCAGACGCTGAACATCTCCACCGCCGCCGCGCTGGTCGCCGCCGCGGCGGGGGCCGCCGTCGCGAAGCACGGCAACCGCGCGGTTTCCTCCGCCTGCGGCTCGGCGGACGTGCTCGAGGCGCTCGGCTTCGAGCTCGAGCAGCCGCCGGAGCGGATCGCCCGCTCGATCGACGAGCTGGGCTTCGGCTTCATGTTCGCGCCCTCGCACCATCCCGCGATGCGGCATGCCGCGCCCGTGCGGCGGGAGCTCGCCACGCGGACGGTCTTCAACGTGCTCGGGCCGCTGACGAACCCGGCCGGGGCCCGCGCGCAGGTCGTCGGCGTCTACGCGCCCGGGCTCGTCAGGACGCTCGCCGAGGTGCTGGCCCGGCTCGGCGCGCGGCGCGCGTTCGTCGTGCACGGGGCGGCCGGAATCGACGAGCTCTCCCCCGCCGGCCCGAACCTCGTCTGTGAGGTGGCCGACGGCCGGGTGACCGAGCGGACGCTCGACCCGCTCGACCTCGGCATCTCCCGCTGCGCGCCCGAGGACCTGCGCGGCGGTACGCCCGCGGAGAACGCCGCCGCGATCCGCGAGGTCTTCGCCGGCGGAAACGGGGGCCGTCGCGACGCGATCCTGCTCAACGCCGCCGGGGCGATCGCGGCGGCCGGCCACGCCGAGGACCTGCGCGAGGGCATCGCGGTCGCACGCGAGGCGCTCGAGTCGGGCGCCGCCCTGGAGCGGCTCGACGCGCTCGTCGCCTTCTGATGGGCCGCTTTCGCGACGCCCTCGCCGGGCCGGGCCTGGCCGCGATCGCGGAGATCAAGCGGCGCTCGCCCTCGGCGGGCGACCTGCGGCCGGACGCCGATCCGGCGGGACTCGCGGCCGCCTTCGCCGCCGCCGGCGCCGCCGCGGTCTCCGTGCTCGTCGACGAGCGCTTCGGCGGCTCGGTCGACGACCTGCACGCGGCGCGAGCCGCGACGGACGCGCCGCTGCTCGGCAAGGGCTTCTTCGGCGAGGAGGCACAGCTGCGCGAGCTTCGCGACGCGGGCGCCGACGCCGTCCTGCTGCTCCTGCGCGACCTCGACGACTCGCGCGCCGCCGAGCTCATGTCCGCCGCCGCGGAGCTCGGCCTCGACACGCTCGTCGAGGCGCACGACGCCGCCGAGCTCCAGCGGGCGGTCCTCCTGGGAGCCGACCCGATCGGGATCAACGCGCGCGACCTCTCGACCTTCAGGATCAACCGGCAGGCCCAGCTCGAGCTCGTCGCCGCCGCGCCGCGCGACCGGGTCGTGATCGCCGAGAGCGGCGTCCACTCGCGAGCCCAGGGCGCGGCCGCGGAGCTCGCGGGAGCGGACTCGATCCTCGTCGGGTCGGCGCTCATGCAGGCGGAGGATCCGGCGGCGAGGCTGCGCGAGCTGCTCTCCCGCCCGCTCGTGAAGGTCTGCGGCCTGACCCGCCAGGAGGACGTCGACGCCGCGGTCGAGGCGGGCGCCGACCTGACCGGCTTCATCCTCGCGCGCGAGACACCGCGACGGGCGCCCGGCGTGCTCGACGTCCCCGAGACGGTCCTCTCCGTGGCGGTCTGGGTCGGCGAGACCGGCGAGACCGACGCCGACCTCGACCAGCTCTATCCACTCGAGAACGGTCATCGCGGCCGCGAGGGCGTGCTCCTGCGGGACGGCGAGCCGGTCGCGGCCGTCGTCGACCGCGCCTGGCAGGAGGAGGATCCCGGCCACCTCGAGCGCGCCGCCGCCGCTCAGGGCCGCGTCATGCTCGCGGGCGGGCTCTCCCCCGACAACGTCCGCTCTGCGATCGAGGCGGTGCGGCCGTGGGCGGTGGACGCGAGCTCCTCGCTCGAGGTCACGCCGGGCGTGAAGGATCATGCGCGGGTGCGTGCGTACGTGGAGGCGGCCCGGTGGAGCTGACCTACGGCGAGTACGGCGGCCGCTTCGTCCCCGAGACGCTGGTGCCGGCCCTCGACGAGCTGGAGCGCGGCTGGGCGGAGGCGCTCGCCGACCCGGAGTTCGCCGCCGAGCTGCACCGGCTGGGCACCGAGTACGGTGGCCGCCCGACGCCGGTCACGCGCGCCGAGCGGTATGCGCCCGAGAAGCGGCTCTACCTCAAGCGCGAGGACCTCCTCCACACCGGCGCGCACAAGCTCAACAACGCGCTCG
>JBBDWU010000045.1:0-70244 GCA_040902725.1 Gaiellaceae bacterium
CCGACGGCGTTCGCCATCGACGAACGGGTCCCTTCATTACGGTTCGACTTCTAAGCCAGATGCTGCGGCAGGCCGAAGCGCGGGAAGAGCGCCTCGGTGTCGAGGAAGAACGTGAGCTCGACGATCCGCCCGCCTGAGATCTCCAGCACCTGAAGCGCCCAGGGCTCGTAGCCGCCGTCCGGCGAGGGCTTGTACTGGCCGAAGGCGGGCGAGCCGTTGGCGCTGCCGGCGGGGATCACGCGCGAGCCGCGGCAGCCGACGCCGGGGCCGAGCCACCACCTGAAGATGTCGTCGCGGCCGGTCAGCCAGAGGTCGTACGGCGGCATCGACTGGGTCGCCTCCTCGTGGATCAGGGCGGTAAGCGCGTCGATGTCGTAGGCCTCGAAGGCCGTCACATAACGGGCGAGCAGCTCCTGGTCGACAGGCTCGGCCGTGGCGGTCGGTTCGGTTGCGCCGAGCGTCGCGCGCGCCCGCTGGAGGGCGCTGTTGACCGAGGCGACGCTCGTCTCGAGCAACTCGGCGACCTCGCCGGCCTGCCAGCGGAGCACCTCGCAGAGGATGAGCACGGCGCGCTGGCGGGGCGGCAGGTGCTGAAGCGCCGCGACGAAAGCGAGCTTGATCGTCTCGCGCTCGATCGCCGTGTCGGCCGGATCGGGCAGCGGCTCGATCCAGGTCGCCTCGGGCAGCTCGCGCAGGTTCTCGGCGACGGGCGCGCCGGCCGGCCCGAGATCCATCGGCCGCGCGCGCCGCTTCTGGCCTTCGAGCAGGTCGAAGGAGACGTTGGTGGCGATGCGATAGAGCCAGGAGCGCAGCGACGCGCGGCCCTCGAAACGCTCGTAGGCGCGCCAGGCGCGGATGAACGTCTCCTGCACCGCGTCCTCGGCCTCGGTGGAGCCGAGCATGCGGTAGCAGTACGCGGTCAGCTCGGCGCGGTGCTGCTCGAGCTCGAGTTCCGGGGCGACGGCCACCGTGCGATCGTAGCTAGCCGCGATCGACAGCCAGCCGGACGCCCAGAGCGATCAGGACGGCGCCGCTGACAGCCTCCACGAAGGGCGAGTACCTGACCGTCGAGCACTGCTACGCCGTCTCAGCAAGCGGGTCGACGACCCGCAGGCGCGGGAAGCGGCGAAAGCCGCTGTCGTGCGAGGCGAGGACGAGCCCGTGCTCGATCGCGAGCGCCGCGATCTCGACGTCGGGAGTGTCGTCGCTGCGCAGGCCCGGCGTCTCGGCCAGCTCCGCGGCGATCGCAGCGTGTCCGCTGCCTGGTGCGACGACACGGACGGCCGGCTGCTCGAGATAGGCCGCTGCGACGGCCCAAGCGTCCCTGACCGTGACCGCGTGCTGCCCGAACACCCTCGCGCTCGTGATCAGGCGGAGGAACGCATAGACGACCGGCCAGCAGAGCGCGACCGTCCCCTCGCCTTCCGCGAAGCGCTCCTCGAGCCAGCCGCGGGCGCGATCGTGCTCCGGTGCATCCGTGAATGTCGCGTAGACGAGCAGGTTGGTGTCGACCAGCGTCACGGCAGGTCGCGCTGCGCGCTCCGCTCGTCGTCGAGCGCCGCGAGCAGCGCCGACACGTCGGAGACGTCGAGCAGCGGGCGCCCGGGTAGCTCAGGCAACGCCGGCGGCACAGCTGCGGGAGTCGTGCGCGCACTCCTGCGGATCAGCCGATTGACGGCGGCACGGAACGACTCTCCCGTCCGCGCGCGTTCGCTCTCGATCAGCGCGGCGACGTCATCGTCAAGCGTGATCGTGGTGCGCATGATGCAACGATCATAGCATCAGAGGCATCAATCGCCGGACCCCGCCCGCCCGGAGTCGGCCGCCAGCTCCAGCGCCGAGGCGAGGTCGAGTTGCCGCCCCTCGGCCCAGCCGGCCCCCATGGCGCCCTCGTCTCCGCCGATCAGCTCGAGGACGCGGGCCCGGATCGCCGCCTCATCCTCGTCCGGTCCCACGCCCATCTCCTCCCGCGCCGCCTCGGTCGCAGCGAGGATCGTCGCGGCTCGGCGCGTGTCGCCGCATGCCGCGGCAGCGGTGGCGAGGAGGTCGAGGCAATAGACCACGAGCGGACGGTCTCCGATCTCCTGCGCCCGGGTCGCGGCGAGCAGCGCTTCGCCGGCGCAGTCTCGCGCCTGGTCTCGGTAGACCATGGTCTCCGCCATGCCGGCGAGCGTGTACGCCTCGCACCGCGCCTGACCTTTCGAGCGCACGAACGGGAGGTTCTCGGCCAGAAGCGCCTGCGCACGATCATGTCGTCCTGTCTTGTTTGCGATCGACGCCAGGTTCAACCGGCACGAGGAGGTCGCGACGCCGTTGTCCGCGGCAACGGCCACGTCGAGCCGCTCGCGAAACGCGCTCGCGGCGGTCTCGAGATCGCCCTTCCGGAGTGCCGCGAGCGCCTGCTCCCGCAACAGATCGAGTCGCGCTGTGGCGCCACCGAGGCTCGCCGCGAGCGACGCAGCGTCGTCTGACGCTTCGATCGCCGCCACGTAGTCGCCCTGCGCGTAGGCGATCGTCCCGAGCGCCGAGAGCAGCCGCCGCCGCGTGTCGTCCTCGGCGTCGTCTAGCGCGAGCGCGCGGTCGAGCCACGCGCGCGCCTCGGTGTAGAGGCCTCGCGCGATCCAGTACGTCGGAAGTGCCGCCGTTATCTCTCGCACGAGTTCGGCGTCATCGGCCTCCAGTCCGAACGCAACGGCTCCACGTAGGTTGTCGATCTCGACCTCGAACGCGTCCACCGGCCCCTCCTCGGGCTCGCCGGCTCGCAGCGTTGCATCCAGCCGGTCCGCGAACCCGCGGAAGTAGCCGGCGCGCCGACGGCGGAACTCATCGGCCTCGCCCGATTTCTCCAGCTGCTCCGTCGCGTACTCACGGATCGTCTCGAGCATCCAGAACCGCGCGTCGGTGTGGCGGAGCAGGCTCTTCTCCACCAGCGCCTGGAGCGTGTCCAGGTCGGCGTCGGCCACCGCTTC
This sequence comes from Gaiellaceae bacterium, assembly GCA_040902725.1. Classification (GTDB taxonomy): domain Bacteria; phylum Actinomycetota; class Thermoleophilia; order Gaiellales; family Gaiellaceae; genus JACVRU01. The sequence goes on from JBBDWU010000045.1 coordinate 2,970, forward strand.
GGCCGCCTCCAGCGTGCAGCCGCCCGCGAAGACGGCGAGCCGGGCGTGGAGTGGTCGCTCGGCGTCGGTGAGCAGCTCGTAGCTCCACTCGATCGTCGCGCGCAGCGTTTGGTGGCGCGCCTCGGCATCCCTGCCGCCTTTGAGCAGGTCGAGCCGCTCGGAGAGCCGGTGGAGGATCTCTTTCGGCGAGAGCACGCTCGCCCTGGCGGCGGCCAGCTCGAGCGCGAGCGGCAGGTCGTCGAGCGCCCGACAGAGCGCGCGGACGCTCTCATCGGGCTCGGCGCCGGCGCGCGCACAGAAGAGCTCGATCGCCTCGCGCTCGGCGAGCGGCGGCACCGGATACTCGCGCTCCCCACGCACCCGCAGCAGCTCGCGGCTCGTGACCAGCAGCCTGAGGTTGGGGCAGCGCTCGACGAGCGACGCGAGCTCGGGAGCCGACGCGACCACGTGCTCGAGGTTGTCGAGCAGGAGCAGAAGATTGCGCTCGCCGATGTGCTCGGCGAGCCCGTTCTTGGCGCCGAGCGTCCGCCCGATCGTTTCCTGGACGAGCGCCGGGTCCCTGAGCGGAGCGAGGCCGACCCAGAACACGCCCGCTTTGAACGCCGTGACGAGCCCGGTCGCCGCCTCGATCGCGAGGCGGGTCTTGCCCGAACCACCGGGACCCGTGAGCGTGACGAGGCGGGCGCCGCCGTCGAGCAGCGCCGTCAGCTCCTCGATCTCCCGCTTGCGGCCGAAGAACGTGCTGGCGGGGCGGGGCAGGTTCGTGTTCGAGATCGTCCCCAGCGGCGGGAACTCGTCGCCGCCCAGTTGGAAGATCGAGACCGGCTCGCCGAAGTCCTTCAGCCGGTGCTCTCCCAGGTCGCCGAAGTCGCCCTCGACCAGGTCGCGCGTGTCCTTCGACAAGAGCACCTGGCCGCCGTGCCCGGCCGCCGCTATCCGCGCGGCCTTGTGCACGTCGTGGCCTACGTAGCCCTCCGCGGCGACGTGCGGCCTGCCCGTGTGCAGGCCCATCCGGACGCGGATCGGGCCCGCGGCCAGCTCGTCGAGCGCCTGCTTGGCTGCCGCGAGCGCTCCGGGCGCCGTTGGGAAGGCTACGAAGAACGCGTCCCCCTGCGTATCGACCTCGACGCCGCCGTGAGCGGCGAAGGCGTGCCGCAGCGCGCGGCGATGCTCGGCCAGCGCCTCCGCGTAGGCGGCCGCCCCCAGCTCATGCAACAGCGTCGTCGAGCCTTCGACGTCGGTAAAGAGGAACGTGACCTCCCCCGCGAGCAAGTCGTCGCGCGCCATCACGCCGAGATTGCCACGCACGCCGGCAAAAGAACAGGCCCGCTCGCGCGGGCCTCTCGAGTAGCGGGGGCGCGAACTGGACCCATTAGCGACGATCTCGTCGAGGTCGAGTCCGTTGAGAAGTGGCCATCGCCGGGCTCGCAGCGACCTGGATCCCTTCGGCCCGGGCAGCACGGATGATCTTCTGATCGAACGACGTCATCGACGCGTCGACATGCCGAGCGGTCGCGAGGCAGTAGGCGTCTGGAAGGCTGATCGGATGGGCGCGCCGGAGTCGTGCCGCCTCGACTCCGATCGCCTCGCTCGGCTGATGGATCGCGACGCCCAGAGCAACGATCGCGGCGCGCGCTCGCCTGAACCGCCCATGGTCCGCGGCCGGCGCGACGAGCACCCTCGGACAGGTTGACGACGCTGGTCAGCAAGGTCGTGTCTCCTCGGTGCCAGGCCCTGAAGAGAACGCGCGTTTGCGAATGGTGGGGATCGGAAGCGTCGAGCGCGCCGATCAGAACGTCGGCGTCGAGGACGATCTTCACCGCGCGGCGTCTTCGGCGTCGAGCTGGTCGAGATACCCAGACGGATAGGTACCGGTGAGCGCACCGAACGCGCTCTCCAGGCTGTCCTCGCCGCGGCGGATACGCGCAGTAAAGGACATGTTCTCGAGGTTCGGCGCGGAAGCCCGCGCGGCCCCGGCGCGGCTTCCCGACCGGTGCGGGCTGCCGGCAATCGCCGCGAAGCTCTCGACGACCCGGCGGGCGCCTTCGCCGGCAAGCGCTCCAGGTCACCCGCGGCCGGTACCGCGACGACGAGACGCCGGGCCCGCCCGCTCACCCAGCACGAGCGTGGCGGCGCAGCTGCTTTGGCGCATCATGATGCCGTGCGCCGCGATCTCCCCTCTGGAACCGTCACGTTCCTCTTCACCGACGTCGAGGGCTCGACCAAGCTCTTGCACGAGCTCGGCGCGGAAGAGTACGCGCGTGCGCTCGCGGAGCATCGCCGTATCCTCCGAGATGCCTTCGCCGCGCACGGCGGCGTCGAGGTCGACACGCAGGGAGACGCCTTCTTCGTCGCCTTCCCGACCGCACCGGGGGCGCTCGCCGCGGCAGCCGAGGCAACGGAGGAACTGGCTACGGGTCCGATCCGGATGCGGATCGGTTTGCACACCGGCACGCCGCACCTAGCCGAGGAGGGCTACGTGGGGTCGGACGTGCACAAGGGAGCCCGGATCGCGGCAGCGGGACACGGCGGTCAGGTGCTGCTCTCGAAGGAAACCCGCGAGCTCGCGGGGGTCGAGGTCGACGTTGCTGACCTCGGCGAGCACCGCCTGAAGGACTTCGCCGAGCCGGTGTGGATCTTCCAGCTCGGCGCGGGACGCTTCCCGCCGCTGAAGACGATCTCGAACACGAACCTGCCCCGGCCGGCGAGCTCGTTCGTCGGCCGGGAGCGCGAGGTCTCGGAGATCGGGGCGCTCCTTCGCGACGGTACGCGTCTCGTCACGCTCACCGGGCCTGGCGGCTCGGGCAAGTCGCGGCTGGCGATCGAGGCCGCGGCCGAGCTCGTACCCGAGTTCAGGAACGGCGTCTTCTGGATTGGCTTGGCGCCGCTCCGAGACCCGACCCTCGTGATGGAGACGGTGGCCCGGGCCGTGGGGGCGACTGACGGCCTTGCCGAACACGTTGCGGAGCGCGAGCTGCTGCTGCTGCTCGACAACTTTGAGCAGGTCGTCGAGGCCGCGCCGGAGCTCCCAGCCCTGCTCGAGTCCTGTCCGAACCTACGCGTACTCGTCACGAGCAGAGAGCTGCTGCGCGTGCGGGGCGAGGTCGAGTACGCAGTGCCCACGCTGGCCGAGCGGGAGGCGGTCGAGCTCTTCTCCGCTCGTTCAGATCTCGCGCCGGACGAGACGATCGCCGAGCTCTGCCGGCGCCTCGACACCCTGCCGCTGGCTGTTGAGCTGGCGGCAGCGCGCACGAGCGTCCTCTCTCCCGCCCAGATCCTGGAGCGCCTCTCACACCGTCTCGATCTATTCAAGGGAGGCCGGGACGCCGACCCGCGCCAGCAAACGCTGCGCGCGACAATCGCATGGAGCTACGAGCTGCTGGGGCAGGAGGAGCGGCGCCTCTTCGCGCGACTCGCAGTCTTCGTCGGCGGGTGCACGCTCGAAGCCGCGCAAGAGCTCGCGGAGGCCGACCTCGACCCGCTCCAATCACTCGTCGACAAGAGCCTCCTCCGCCACACGGACGAACGGTTCTGGATGCTCGAGACGATCCGGGAGTACGCGGCCGAGCGCCTCGAGGAATCGGGCGAGGCCGATCGGTTGCGGCGGAAGCACGCGGAGCACTTCCTCGCGCTCGCGGAGGAGGCGGCGCCGAACCTCCGCGGGGCGAGCGCGAGCCCCGGCCCGTGGCTGGACCGGCTGGAAGCCGAGCACGACAACGTCCGAGCCGCGTTCGACCGCCTCCAGGTCATCGGCGAGACACAGCGTGTCCTACGGCTGGCCGGAGCCCTGTGGGTGTTCTGGAACGTGAGAGGTCACCTGCGTGAAGCCAGACGTCGCCTCGATCGCGCACTCGACGGCAACGAGCGTCCGACCGCAGCGCGCGCGAGAGCACTCGTCGGGGCGGCCGCGGTCTCAGCGGCGAGCGGAGACTCCGCGACGGCCACGATGCGGGCCGAGGCGGCGCTCACGTTGCACCGCTCACTCGGCGATCGGTGGGGCGCCGCGCTGTCTCAGTCGTACATCGCCACCGCTGCCGCCCAGGAACGCGACTGGGCGAAGGCGCAGCCAATAGCGGAGAAGTGCGCGCGAGCGTTCGAAGAGCTCGGCGACGAGCACTACGCGATGCTGGCGAAGTGGCTCCTGGCCTGGATGTGCAGGGAGCTCGGCGATCGCGAACGCGCCCGCGCACTGGCCGAGGAAAACGTCGGGCGCGCACGTGCGCTGGGTAACGAGCGCGTCGAGGCGCGCTCGCTGGGCTCCCTGGCGATGCTGGCTGTCGACGAGGGCCGGCTCGAGGACGCGGTGGCGACGCTCAAGGAGGCGAACCGGATCCACCGCGCCCTCGGCGACCGGTTCGAGATCGCGCTCGACCTCTGCCGCTTCGCGCGCGCGCTCGCAGCTGCCGGACGGCCGGGAACGGCGGCGCGGATCCTCGCCACGGGCGAGGCTCTACGCGAGCAGATCGGCGCGACGCTGGAATCATGGATCGCCATGGAGGCGAAGCTCGGAGAGACGCTCACAGCGGCCCGCGCGCAGCTCGGTGCAGCCGCTTTCGCCGAAGCGTGGGAGCAAGGACGCTCGCTAACGGCCGACGAGGGCGTCGAGCTCGCCCTCGACGCCCTGGACCGTGCTCGCCCGCGCAATCCAGCGACACCGGATCCTCCGGCCGAATCCCGATCTCGTGATGTGTGAAGTCATCGCCGGGCACTTGTCGCGGGTCCACATCGTCGCCCCGCCCCTGACGAGAAAAATCCCTGCGCTTAGCAGGGACTTTTCTACTTGTTCATAGCGGGGGCAGGATTTGAACCTGCGACCTCCGGGTTATGAGCCCGGCGAGCTACCTGACTGCTCCACCCCGCGTCGCGGTGCCAAGTATAGCCTCCGATTCGATGGCTTCGTGGATCTGGATCGGGCTCATCGCGCTCATCGCGGGCTTCGCCGGCGGGCTCGCCTTCGCCGTCGTGCGCGCGCTCGCGGCGTGGCGGACGCTGAGAGGCGCGTCGGCGACGCTGAGCGGCGGCCTCCAGCGCGTGAGCGACGACTCGGCGGCGCTGACGGCCAAGCTCGAGGCCCTTTCCAGCCGCTCGGAGCGGCTCCAGACCGCCTTGCAGCGACTGGCCGTGACCCGCGCCCGGCTGAACGTGCTGCTCGCGGCGATCGGCCAGGTGCGGGCCGGGATCGCGCGCGTCACGGGCATCGTTCCCCGCAAGGGCTAGTGCGGGTCGCGGCGCTCGACCTGGGCACGAACACCACGCGCCTGCTCGTCGCGGACGTCGAGGACGGCCGCGTCGATGAGGTCGAGCGGCGCCTCGAGATCACGCGGCTCGGCGAAGGGGTCGACGAGCGCCGGAAGCTGCTCCCCCTCCCCATCGCCCGCGTCCGCAACGTCCTCTCCGACTACCGCCGCACGCTCGAGGAGCTAGGCGCCGAGCGGGCGCTGCTCGTCGCGACGAGCGCCGTCCGCGACGCTGAGAACGGCGAGGCGTTCCTGGGCGAGATCGAGTGGAGCTACGGCTTCACGACCCGGCTGCTCTCGGGGGATGAAGAGGCCGAGCTGGTGCGGCGCGGGGTCGCCACGGGCGCCGAGCTCGCCCCCGACACGCTGATTCTCGACCTCGGCGGTGGCTCCACCGAGCTGATCGTGGGCGACCGCCATGTCAGCCTCGACCTCGGCAGCGTGCGGATGACCGAGCGCTTCGGCGAGGACGTCGACGCGATCCGCGCGCACGTGCGCGAAGAGCTGCCGCCCGTCGAGGCCTCCCGCGCCATCGGCGTCGCGGGCACGGTGACGACGATCGCCGCGCTCGACCTCGGCCTGTCCGAGTACGACCCGGAGCGCGTCCACGGCCATCGCATCGCCCGCGAGGCCGTCGAGCGCCAGCTGGCGAGGCTGGCCTCGCTGCCGCTCGAGGAGCGCAGGCGCCTGCCGGGGCTCGAGCCGGAGCGCGCGCCGGTGATCGTGGCCGGCGCCGCGATCCTCGCCGAGCTTCTGGCGGCCTACGGACTCGACGGCGTCGAGGCGAGCGAGCGCGACATCCTCGACGGCGCGGCCCTCGAGGCCGCCGCGCTGCCGGAGCCCGAGGAGGGCGCGGCGCCGCCCGGCGCCTACACCTGCTGCTGAGCGAAGGGCCTGTGGGCCTTGACGAGATCGGAGAGGAACGCCTTCTCGGCCGGTGAGACCTCGGGCCACTTGCCGAGTACGTCGTGGACGCGGCCGCCGATGGCCGAGCCCGAGTCGCAGCCCGCGAAGAGCGCCTCGTGCTTCTTGAACACCTTGTGCCCGGCGGCGGCCTGGGCCTTGCCCTTGTCGGTCAGGCTGTCCCAGAGCACGAAGCTCGAGACGAAGCCGGCGAGTTGGAACGCGTTCGTCCCCTGTAGGTGGGCGCCGATCTCGTCGTCGCTGAGCCGCCGCGAGAACATCGTGCGAAAAGTCTCGCACTCCTAGGCCGGCTGGTAAAGCTCCTCGTCCTCTTCGGGCGGGCGGTCCTCGGCCAAGCGGCGCTGCACGACGGCGCGGGAGAGAACGCCCACGAAGTGCCCGTCGGCCTCCACCACCGGTACCCGCTCCAGCTCCTGCTCCTCCACGAACTGGAATGCCTCCTCGAGCGGCAGGTCGGCCTGGAGCGTCGCGAGCGGCTCCTCGGCGATGTCCCGCAGCGAGGTCTTCTTCGGGTCGAGCCCGGGCGCGACCACCTCGCGCACGAGCGTCTTGCGCGTGACGACGCCGATCAGCCGTCCGTCCTCGACGACGAACACGGCCCGCACCTCCGGCCGCGCCAGCTCCTCGCCGGCCGCCTGGGCGCTCGCGCCGGCGTCGCAGGTCGGCGGCTCGGCCACCATGGCGTCGCGCACGAGATCCGTCACGACTTTGCTCCGAGATCCTCGTCCGCCGCGCCGACCTGCGCGGCGCGGGGGGCGAGGCGCGCCTGAGAAGAAGGGGGCACGTGGGGGAAACATGGTTTCCCCCACGGGAGCGAGGCGCAGCCGAGCGACCTCACGGGTAGATCCCCCGCATCTCCAGCGCCCCCGCAACCTCGCGGATCGCGCCCACGAGCGCACCGCCGCGCAGGCTTATGCCTTCCTCCTCGTGCAGCGCCCAGACGCGGTCGAACGCGTCGACGAGCTTCTCCTCCAGCTTGCGGCGGATCTCGTCGCGGTCCCAGAAGAGGCGCCCGAGATCCTGCACCCACTCGAAGTACGAGACCGTGACGCCGCCGGCGTTCGTGAGCACGTCCGGGAGGACGAGGATCCCGCGGTCGGCGAGGATGCGGTCGCCGTCCATCGTCGTGGGGCCGTTGGCGCCCTCGGCGACGATCCGGCAGTCGAGCCGGTCCGCGTTCGCGCCGGTCACCTGGTCCTCGCGGGCGGCGAGGACGAGGATGTCGCAGGGGAGCTCCAGCAGCTCCGCGTTCGTGACGTAGTCGGCGTCCGGATAGCCCTCGAGCGAGCCCTCCTCGTCGACCCACCCCCGCGCCTCCATGAGGTCGAGCCCGCCCGCGGCGTAGATCCCGCCGCTGACGTCCGAGACGGCCAAGACCGTGGCGCCCCGGTCGACGAGCTCCTGCGCCGCGACCCCGCCGACGTTGCCGAAGCCCTGGACGACGCACCGTTGTCCCGCCAGCGGCGTGCCGAGCTTGCGGCAAGCCCGCTCGGTGACCATGACGACGCCGGCGCCGGTCGCCTCGGGCCGGAAGACCGAGCCGCCGATCGAGATCGGCTTGCCCGTCGTCACCTCGGGCACTGCGTAGCCCTTCTGCATCGAGTACGTGTCCATCAGCCACGCCATCGTCTGCTCGTTGGTGGCCATGTCCGGGGCGGGGATGTCCGACTGCGGCCCGATGAAGGGCGCCAGCTCGGCGGTGTAGCGCCTGGTCAGCCGCTGAATCTCACCGATCGAGAGCTCGCGCGGGTTGCAGCGGACGCCGCCCTTCGCGCCGCCGTAGGGGAGGCGCAGCAGCGCGCACTTCCAGGTCATCCACACGGCCAGCGCTGCGCACTCGCCGAGCGTGACCTCCGGGTCGTAGCGGATGCCGCCCTTCGTCGGCCCAAGCACCGTCGAGTGCTGCACGCGGTAGCCCGGGAAGACGCGCAGCGTCCCGTCGTCCATCGCCACCGGCACGGAGAGCATCACGGCCCGCTCTGGGAAGCGGAGCCGCTCGGCGATGCGGTCGGTGACTCCCGTGTGCGGCAGCGCCTCCTCGAACTGCGCCTGGGCGGTGCGGAAGAGGGGCGTGTCCCACTCGAGCGCCAGGTGTTCGGCGGCGACCATCAGGCTCGAGAGCGGTGCGCGGCGAGGTAGTACCGCTCCACGTACTCGGCCACGGCGCGGTGCATCGAGAACCGCGGCGTGAGCCGCTCGATCGAGGACGGTGTGTCGACGAAGGTCTCCGAGCTCATCGTCAAGTGCCGGGAGAGGGAATCGAACCCCCACGCCCCGAAGGGCACCCGAGTTTAAGTCGGGCGCGTCTACCCGTTCCGCCACCCCGGCTCGAACGCATGGTAGGCGCTTACGTACCGGGTAGGAGCCGCTCGCGGGGGAAGCGCTCGGGGCCGCGGAACGCGTACTCGTCCTTGAAGGCGTCGAACGTCTCCGGGTCGAACCCAGGGCACTCGGCGAGGACGCCCTGCCCCGGCGCAGGCTCCTGGCCGGGCGAGACGTCGGGCGACGTCCACGCGGCCAGCGCGATCTGGTCGCCGAGCGAAGGCAACGGGGCGACGATGATGCCGTTCGGGTCGTCCCGGTACCACTCCACGATCTCCGCGACGGTCGCCTCCGTCACGTCTCGGCCGTACTGGACGACCATTGCCCCGTGCTCGAGGTTGTGCACGAGCCGGAACTGCTCCACCGGCTCCGTGTAGACGTCCCAGATCGCCGGGATGGGATAGTGCGGGCCGCTCGACGGCGGCGTCGTGTTGTACTCGAAGCCCTCCTCGAGCTGCTCGACGTGGGAGGCGGCCATCGCCGGCTGCTTCTCGATCGTGCAGCCTGCGGCGCGCAGCGTCGCGTCCGTCCCGTCTCCGCGCAGCACGACCACGGCCAGGACGATCGCGCCCGCGACGACGATCGCCGCCCCCGCCAGACCGCCGATGAGCAGGCGATTGGGGCCCTTGACGGTCTCGGTCTTGCGCTGCTTGGGCGCCTGGACGCGGCGCGGCGGCTGGGGAGTGCGCGACTTCTTCGCCACGTCGGCGGCGATGCTACCAGCGGTTGCGACGTGCCCCGGACCGCGAAAAAGGTCATGCTAGGCCTGGGATCCCGACAAGGAGGGACAATGGGATGGCTTGACAAGCTCCTCGGCCGAGGCAAGAAGTCCGGGGAAGACAAGATGGGCGGCTCGTCCGCGGACCAGCAGGGCATGGGCTCGCAGCAGTCCGGCGGCATGGGCGGCGACCAGTCCGGCACGCAGCAGGGCTCGGGCACCGATGAGGGCTCGGAGCGCGAAGGGATGTAGAAACGCGGGCGGGGGGCGCTGAAACGGCGCCCCCGCTCCGTCCGACCCACTCTCTACCGTTCCCGGGCCATGGTCTCCACGGCCCTCATTGGCATCCTCTCGTTCGGCCTCGCCGCGGCCGGCGTCTGGCTCGTGCGCACCCTTCGCCGCGAGCTCGCCTCGCTCCGCGTCGAGACCCGCGCCGAGCTGGCCGAGCGCAGCGCCGAGCTCGATCGCCGGCTCGGCGGCCTGAACGAGACGCTCGACCGTCGGCTCGAGAACGCGTCGTCGACCACGAAGGAGATCCACGAGCGGCTCGGCAAGCTCGGCGAGGCGACGTCGCAGATGAACGAGCGCGTGCGCGACCTGGCACGGCTCGAGCAGGCGTTGCGGCCGCCCAAGGCCCGCGGCGGCTTCGGCGAGCTGATGCTCGGCAACCTGCTCCAGGACCGGCTGCCCCCGGACGCTTTCCAGCTCCAGTACACGTTCTCGGGCGGCGAGCGCGTGGACGCCGTGATCCGCGTCGAGAAGCTCGTCCCGATCGACGCCAAGTTCCCGCTCGACAACTTCCACCGGGCGATCGAGGCGGAGTCCGACGACGTGCGCACGCTCCACGAGAAGGCCTTCGCGCGCGACCTGAAGGGCCACATCGACGCGATCGCGAGCAAATACATCCGGCCCGAGGAAGGCACATATGACTTCGCGCTCATGTATCTGCCCTCCGAGGCGGTCTACTACGAGCTCGTCTGCGGGAAGACAGGTGCGCTGCACGAGTACGCAATGGGCAAGCGCGTCTTCCCGGTCTCGCCTACGACGCTCATGGCCTACTTGCAGGTGATCATTCTCGGTCTACGCGGATTGCAGATCGAGCAGCACGCCCAGGAAGTGATGACCTACGTCTCCGAGCTCCAGCGCGACTTCGGCCGCTTCCGGGACGACTTCGAGGTCGTCGGCAAGCACCTCGGCAACGCCAAGACGAAGTACGACGAGGCGGAGAAGCGGCTCGACCGCTTCGACGGCAAGCTGGAGCGGGCGGCCGAGCAGGAAACGCTGGACGTGGGCGCCGAAGTGCGCGCCCTCGACGCCGCCTAGCCGGTAGCAACTGGCGGGGCGCTCGACTGAGCCCGGCCGTGTACGTTGCGGCCACGTGATCACGGCGCTCCTCTTCGACTTCGACGGCGTGATCGTCGATACGGAGGTTCCGACATTCCAGTCGTGGCGCGATACCTACGCCGAGTACGGTGTCGACCTTGCGCTTGACGACTGGCTGCCCGCAGTTGGCAGCGGGAGCTCGACGTCAGGCGCTTTCGATGCCGTTGCCCATCTCGAACGGCTGACCGGAATTACCGTTGATCGGGAGGCGGTCATTGCAAAGAGAACGCAGCGAAAGGCTGAGCTGTACGCGCGCGCTCCGCTCCTGCCCGGCGTGCGCGAACGGCTCGCGGAAGCTCGGGAACGCGGCTTGAAGACGGCGATCGTCACACGAAACCGTGACGACCGAGTGAGGGCGCAGTGTCACACCGTAGGCCTCAACCACCAATGGCAGGCACTCATCTGCGCGAACGAGGACCCGATGCGCGACAAGGCAGAGCTCTATCGGCACGCGCTCACCGTTCTCGAAGTTCACGCGAACCAGGCGTTGGCGTTCGAGGACTCGCCGGCGGGCGTTCGCGCGGCCAAGCAGGCGCAAGTGCTTTGCGCCGCCGTCCCGAGCGAGATCACGCGCGGTGCAGCGTTCGACGAAGCCGACATCGTGCTTTCGTCCCTCGCTGAGCATCCGTTGGCCGAGATCGTGCGTCTGGCGGCTGCCGCCAGAGCGCCTAGTACCTGAGCAGCGCGCCGATCCCCTCGGCCGGATCGAGGTCGGGCCGGTCGCCGACCGCGCGCACGGTGCCGCCGTGCGCGAGCGTCTGGTGGACGGCGAGGTCGAGCCCCTCTCCGCGCGGCTCCATCTGCGTCCCGTCGAGCGGGCAGCTGCCGTCGGCGACGTCAACCCGCCCGCAGCGCGGGCACTGGTACGCCTCCCGGTTGGCGCCGTCGCGGTAGAGCAAGAGCTCCACGCGCCCGTCCGAGGCCGCCTCCAGCACGCGCTCCCAGCCCGCGGCGGCGCGGCCGTTCCGGCCCGCCTCCTCCCGCCAGCGGTCGAGCGCGGCCGTCTCCTGCCGGACACGCCACTCCTGCAGCACCGGCGTCGCCAGCTCGAGCAGCTGCGCGGGGGTCGCATGTGCTTCCGCGTGCGTCCAGCCGGCCAGGGCGGCGCGGGTGTCCTGGGCCAGCAGCTCCTCGAACTCGTTGCGCATCGGCTCCGGGCAGACGATCACCACGCCCGGCCCGTGCAGCCGGCGCACCACCCGGTTGAGGGCGGAGGCCACGCGGCGCATGTGCTCCGCCGAAAGCTCGTCGATGTGCCGCTGGAAACGCGCCTGGGACCAGCCGCCCTGGTCGTGCCGGCCCGGCTGCTCGTCCCGCTCGTCGACCGCCTCGTGCAGCTTCCCGTCGCGCAGCCGGTAGACCTCGCCGCGCTCGCGGCTGACCATCGCGACCAGCGCCCCGTCCCCGCGCCCCACGAGCGGCACGAGCGGCGCGAGGTAGAGCTCGTTCGCCACCTTGACGGTGTCCGGAACGGGCTCGGTCAGCTGGAGCACCTGCCACAGGTTGTCGGGCCCGTCCGCGAAGACCGCGAGGCCTTGCGACCCCTGCCGGTCGAAGTCGTCGTCGAGGTAGCGGCGGATGCGCTCGAAGTCGGCCTTGAGCCCCGCGCGCTGGTCGTGAGACAGGTCGCCCTGCGAGGCCATGCGCCGCTCGCCCTCGCTGAGGAGCGAGTTGGCGTGCGCGGCGACGTCGCCCGCGGTGGGCGCGACGCTCGGATCGAGATCGAGGTAGAGGCTGATCGCTCGGCCGCGCGCGGCCCGGAAGGCCGCCAGCTCTTTCAGCTTCTCCCAACTGACGGTGGCTGCCATGTACCCCCTGTTGCCTGCGAGTCGGCGATTGTAGTCATAGGCGCCTGACCGGAAGCTCCGACCGACGGGTTTCGTTTAATGCAGTACATGGACGTCCGCAAGCTGATCGTCGTCGGCGGCGGCCCCGCCGGCTACGCGGCCGCGCTCTACGCGGCCCGCGCCAACCTGGACCCGCTGGTGATCGAGGGCTTCCAGTGGGGCGGTCAGCTGATGATCACGAGCGACGTCGAGAACTATCCGGGCTACGCGGACGGAATCCTCGGGCCCGAGATGATGCAGGACTTCCGGCGCCAGGCCGAGCGCTTCGGCGCCGAGTACCTCACCGACGACGTCACCAAGGTCGACTTCTCGGAGCGGCCGTTCCGCGTCTGGGTCGGCGACGACGAATTCCGGGCTGAGACGGTCATCGTCGCCACCGGCGCGACCGCACGGCAGATCGGGATCGAGAGCGAGCGGAAGCTCCAGGGGCGGGGCGTCACGTACTGCGCGGTCTGCGACGCGGCCTTCTACCGCGGCAAGGAAGTCGTGGTCGTCGGCGGCGGCGACTCGGCGATGGAGGAGGCGATCTTCACGACGAAGTTCGCCGACCGAGTGACGGTCGTCCACCGCCGAAACGAGTTCCGCGCGTCGCAGATCATGGTCGATCGCGCCCGCCAGAACGACAAGATCGAGTTCCTGACCCCGTTCGTCATCGAGGAAGTGCTCGGCGACGAGAAGATGGCCGGCGTGCGGCTCCGCAACGTCGACACCGACGAGACGCAGGAGCTCGCCGCCGACGGCCTCTTCGTCGCCATCGGGCACGACCCGACCACGGCGCTCTTCCTCGACTGGCTCGACCATGACGAGGCGGGCTATCTCGTGGCAAAGCCCGGCTCCACCGAGACGAACGTCCCCGGTGTCTTCGCCGCGGGCGACGTCCAGGACCACGTCTACCGCCAGGCGGTCACGGCCGCCGGCTCCGGCTGCATGGCGGCGCTCGACGCCGAGCGCTTCCTGGCCGCCCAGGAGGGTCACCTCGCCACGGCGCTGACCGCGCCCCGGGCCGAGGCTGAGCGCTAGCCTCGGGTCGTGCCCTTCTTCATCTGCCCGAACTGCAAGCAGCGCTCGCTGGACCACGACGGCCGCCACGGCCTCCTCGACCACGCTGTCGCCTGCGAGAGCTGCGGCTTCGGGTTCCTCTTCGAGCTGATCGAGGACTACTACCCCGGCCCCAACACCGGCTTCGTGGTCTGCGACGCGCGCCGGCGGGTGCTCGCGCTCGGCCGCGGCGTGTTCGAGCTGACCGGCTACCGCGAGGAGGACGTGATTGGGCGTGACGTCACGGAGGCATTCGGCCTCTCCGACGAGACCCCCGCGGCCACCGCGGTCGAGTGGGGCGTCCGCAAGCTGGGGCAACGGCTCGAGCTGCGCACCCGCGCCGGGACGACGAAGCCGGTCACCGCCGACTTCTTCCCGGCCTACGACGACGACGGCGGCCTGCTGGTCGCGCTAGCACCGGGGTAGGCGGTGCCCGAGGTCGCGATCGTCGGCGGCGGGGTCATGGGCGCTTCGATCGCCTACCACCTCGCGGCGGCCGGGATCGACGACGTCGTCCTCTACGAACGGGCCGCGCTCGCGTCCGGCCCCACCGGCCGCTCGACGGCGCTGATCCGGCTCCACTACTCGCAGCCGCTGCTCGTCCGCATGGCCGCGCACGGCCTGCGGCTCTACTCGTCGTTCCGCGAGGCCGTCGGCCGGGACTCGGGCTTCACGCGCACCGGGCTGCTCGTCGCCGCGCCGGAGGCCGAGCGGGCCGCGCTCGAGCGCAACGTCGAGGTCGGCCGCGGAGAGGGCGCCTCGATGGAGCTCCTCGACGCGGATCAGGTCGCCGAGATCGAGCCACGACTGGTCGCGGACGGGCTCACGTTCGCCTTCGAGCCCGAGGCCGGCTACTGCGACCCCTATCTCGTCACCGCAGGCTTCGCCGAGGCCGCGCGCGGCGCCGGCGTGCGAATCGAGGAGGGGAGCCCGGTGGAGTCCGTCGAGTCGCTCCACGCAGACCTCACCGTGATCGCAGCGGGCCCGTGGTCGGGCCCGCTGCTGCGGCCGCTCGGCTACGAGCTGCCGATCCGCCCCGCCCGGGCCGAGGTGGGCCGCTTCCGTCTCCCCGCCGACTTCGGCTCGTCCCCGCCGGCCCTGGCCGACTTCTCCGAGTCCCAGCTCTACTTCGTGCCGAAGGACGGCGGCATCCTCGAGGTCGGCACCCTCGATCCCGAGCACGCCGAGCACCCGATCGACCCCGACGAATGCCCCGAAGGAGCGGAGGCCGAGACGCTCGCGGCCTTCCGTGCGGCCCTCACCGCGCGACTCCGGGGCGCCGAGCGTGGCCACTGGCGCGGCTCCTGGTCGGCCGTGTACGACGTCACTCCCGACTGGCACCCCGCGATCGGCTACGCCGCCGAGCGCGTGATCGTGGCCGCCGGCTTCTCGGGCCACGGCTTGAAGCTCGCCCCGGCGGTGGGGACGGCCGTGGCCGAGCTCGTCCGCGACGGCCGCTCGTCCACGTACGACATCGGCCTGCTCGACCCGGGCCGCTTCGAGCGCGGCGAGCTCGTCAAGACGACGTACGGCTACTCGGTACTCGGCTAGCCGGGCAGAGCTCGGAGATCACGCAGTCCTCGCAGCGCGGGTTGCGCGCGATGCAGATCCGGCGGCCGTGCCAGATCAGCAGGTGCGGGAAGCGCCCCCAATCGGACCGCGGGACGAGCCGAATCAGGTCGCGTTCGATCTTCACGGGATCCTCCTGGCGCGTGAAACCGAGCCGCTGGGAGAGCCGCCGCACATGGGTGTCGACGACGACGCCCTGCGCGTGCCCGAGCTCGGCGGCCACGACGTTCGCCGTCTTCCGCCCCACTCCCGGCAGCCGCACGAGCTCCTCCAGCCGGCGCGGGACCTCTCCGTCGAACTCCTCCAGGAGGCCGCGCATCGTGCCGCGGATCGCCTTCGCCTTCTGGCGGAAGAACCCCGTGGCGTAGATGTCCCGCTCGAGCTCCTCCGGCGGGACGGCGAGGTAGTCCTCCGGGCGGCGGTACTTCAAGAACAGCCGCTCGGTCACGCGGTTCACGTTCACGTCTGTCGTCTGAGCGGACAACATGACCGAGACGAGCAGCTCGAGGTCGCTGCGGAACCGGAGCGCGATCGCCGCGTCGTCGTGCTCTGCCACGAGCCGCTCGACGATCGGCCTGATCCGCGCGCGCTTGGGGCCGACGCGGCGCCTCGCCTCCGCGACGTATGACCTAGCCAACCGCCTGGAGTTCCGGAGGCGCGGCCGACCGCAGCCGCGGCCCGGCGCAGACGACGTCGAGCGCCGGGCAGCCGGCGCAGGCGAACTCGCTCGGCGTCGGTCGGAACTCGCCGGCCTGGATGCGCGCGATCGCCTCGGTCAGCTCCGCCTCCAGCAGCGGCAGGTCCTCGCGCCGGTAGAGCGCCGCCACCGGCGCCTCCGGCCGCTCCAGGAACAGGTAGACGACCTCGACCTCCTGCGCGCCGGCCCGGAAGCACGCGAGCGCGTAGACGAGCCGCTGGAGCCGGTACCCCTCCTCGACGATCTCCTCGGGCGACCGCTCGGCGAGCGTGTTGGTCTTGTAGTCGAGAACGAGGGCGCGCTCGCCGTCGCGATGGAAGACGTCGAGGAAGCCGCGCAGGAGCACGCCGTCGTGCTCGAAGGTGAAGCGCTGCTCCTGGACGACGCCGTCGAGCCCCGCGAGCCTGCGCGCCGTCTCCGAGTCGCAGTACGCCGCGAGCAGGCCGCGCACGCGCTCGAGCTCCTCGTCGCCCAGCCGCGCGTCCGCGACCTCGGGGACGCGCGGGTCGCGCAGGTCGACGTGCTCGAGCAGGTCGTGGACGATGCTGCCGATCTCCGTCGCCCCCACGCCCGTCTCCCCCGGCGCGGCCCCCTCGCGCGGGCGCATGCCCGCGACCCGCTCGGCGAAGTAGCGGTACGAGCAGGTGTCGAACGTCGACAGGGCCGTGAAGGAGAGGCGGCGCACCCGGTGCAGCGGCGGCGACGGGATCTCGACCAGCGGCGGCAGCGTCGGGGCGGCCGCGGGCAGCCGGGCGGCGGCGGCGTCGAAGAGGGCCAGCTGACCGTCCTCGGCGGCGGGTTCCTCCACGGCCGGCTCGGCCGGCAGCTCGCGGTTGAGCCCGATGACGATCGTCGCGCCGCCCCGCTCCAGCTCCATGCCGTCCGCCAGCTCGCCGGCCTCGAGCCGCGCCAGCACCCAGCTGATCGGCGTGCGCGCGTCCGGCGCGCGGCCGAGATCGACCGAGCCGGAGACGATCAGCCGGTCGACCGCGCGCGTCATCGCGACGTAGTAAAGGCGCCGCCGCTCGGCCTCCGCCTCGCGCTCGCTGATCTCCTTCACGTCCATGTAGCCGAACGCGCCCTTGCGCTTGCCCGTCGACGGGTCGGCGACGCGGAAACCGAAGCGGCCGTCGGGCAACGCGAGGATCTCGTCGGCGGAGGGGACGGCGCGCTCGCGGCCCGCGTCGGCCACGACCACCACCTTGAACTCGAGCCCCTTGGCCGCGTGGATCGTGAGCAACCGGACCGCGTCCGCGCCCTCCTCCTCGGCCGCCGCCTCGAGCTCCTTCGCGCCCACGGCCTCCTGCTCCCGCACGAAGCGGACGAAGCCCTCCAGATCGGGCCCGCGCAGCTCCTCGTAGGAGCGCGCGAGGCGCGCCAGCTTGCGGAGATTCGCGTAGCGACGCCGCCCGTCCCACTTCGCCAGCACGGCGAGGTCGTAGTCGTGCTCGGCGACGATCCGCTCGCAGAGCCGTTCCAGCGAGAGCGACGACGACGCTGCCGCGAGCCGCTCGTAGCGCTGGAGGAAGGCCCGGCAGCGCTGCGCGTCGCGGGCCGGGAGCGAGGCGGGAATGCCCTTCTCGAGCCCCGTGAAGAGCGGCCGCTTCGGCGCCGCGCGCCGGATCAGGACGAGCGCGTCGTTGGAGATCCCGACGAGCGGCGAGGCGAGAACGCTCACGAGCGCCTCGTCGTCGTAGCGATTGTGCAGGAGGCGCAGGTAGGCGAGCAGGTCGCCCACCTGCTGCTGGCCGAAGTAGCCCCGCCCGGTCGCCCGGTAGGTCGGCAGGCCGAGGGCACGCAGCTCCTCCTCGAACCACTCGGCGTCGGTGCCGGCCGCGAAGAGGAGGACGATCTCGCCGGGCGCCGCCTCGCCGTTCGCGACGAGCTCGTGGACGCGCCGGGCGACGTGCTTCGCCTCGGCGCGCCGCCAGTGGACGCCCGTGTCCGCAAACACCACCTTGTCGGTGACGAGCAGCTCGACCGGCGTCCCGAAGACGGGGTCGGGGAACTCGCCCGACGCCGTCAGCTCCTGGAACTCGTCGCCGAAGTCGGCGCCGAAGAGGTGGTTGATCGCCGCGAGCACCTCGGGCCGGGAGCGGTAGTTCCGGGTCAGCGAGTGGAGCGTCGGCGCCTGCGCCCGTCGCTCCCGAAAGACGTGCACGTCGGCGTGCCGGAACCCGTAGATCGACTGGAACTCGTCGCCGACGAAGAAGACGTCCTCGGCGCCAGGCGGCGGCGAAGCCGGGCTTCGCCCGGCGGGAGTCGCAGCCGACCAGCGGCCCGAGAGCAGGTCGATCAGCTCGCACTGGAGGCGGTTCGTGTCCTGGAACTCGTCGACCATGATCGCGCGGAAGCGCCAGGCCTCCTGCTGCCGCACCGCCTCGTCGGCGCGCAGAAGGTCGCGCGCGAGCAGCTGGAGGTCTTCGAAGTCGAGCGCCGACTCGCGGTCCTTGGCAGCCTGGTAGTGGCGCGCGAAGCCGTCGAGGAGCTCCTGGAGCAGGTCGCGGTCGCGAACGGCGAGCTCGTCGAGCGCCGCCTGCTCGACCGCGCGCCGCGCCTCCTCGTACGTGGCGGCGCGCTCGCCCTTGATCCGGAGGTCGGAAAGGTCGAGCAGCAGCTCGGGGGCCGTGCGGCGGTCGAGCAGCTCGACCGCGCGCGCGGCGACCTCGTCGCCCTCCTCGACGAGGCAGCGTGCGGCTTCCTTCAGCGCCGGCAGCAGCTCGTCGAGGCGCGGCCCCTCGCCCAGCTCGAGCACGAGGTCCCGGCCGGCCGCCCGCAGGGTTTCGTAGACGCCGGTCAGCATCCGGCGCAGGCTGCGCGCGCCGTAGGTGGAGAGCAGCGCCGTCCGCTCGGGCGCGCCGCCGGCGCAGAACTCCACGAGCGCGGACGCGAACGCCTCGCTCTGGAGCACGCGCGCCTGGTTGTCGTCCAGCACGCGGAAGCGCGGGTCGACCTCGGCGGCGAAGGGGTAGGCACGCAGCAGCCGGTGGCAGAGGCCGTGGATCGTCGAGATCCAGGCGCCGTCGAGCTCGCGGGCGAGGTCGGCGCGGCCGAGCTCCACCAGCCGCGCCCGGATCCGCGAGCGCAGCTCCCCGGCGGCCTTCTCGGTGTAGGTGATGACGAGGATCGAGCCGACGTCGAGCCCGCGCTCGCAGACCGCGCGCGCGAAGCGCTCGACGAGTACGGCCGTCTTCCCCGTGCCAGCGCCGGCGGAGACGAAGACGACGCCTTCCGCCTCGACCGCTGCCAGCTGCTCGGGGTTCATGCGCGCTTCACCCGGCACATCGTCCAGAGCTCGCACCAGTCAGGGCAGGGGCCGAAGCGCGGATCGTGCGCGACGTCGCCGGAGCGCATCCGCTCGACGACCGCGACCGCCCGCTCGCGGGCGCCGTCCACCTGGCCCCAGAACTCGTCCTCCTCGAGGTAGTCGTTCTTGTGGAACCCGGGCACGCCGTCCTCGCTGAAGTCCCGGCGCAGCAGGCCGCGCGCCTCGCGCTTGCCCGCCAGCGGCCGGTAGACGCCGCCGAGCGGCTCGACGCCGATCAGGTCGCGCAGGACGAGCATGTAGAGCGGGATCTGGAGCCTCAGCTCGTCCTCGATCTTCTGCGCGCCCTGCGCGCTCGCGCCCGACTTGTAGTCCTGGACGATCCCGCGCGCCGAGAACGGGTCGAGGTCGATCCGGTCGATCTTGCCGGTCAGCCGGAACGTCCCCAGGTCGAGCCCGCCGACGGACGAGCGCTCGCCGCCGAAGAGGACCTCGAACTTGCTGGGGACGAGCGGCGACTCCTGCTCGGCCTCCGCGCGCACGACCGCCTCGAGGTCGCGCCGCAGGCCGCCCTCGAGCTCGAGCCGCTGGAGCTCGCTCAGCTCCATCCGCACGCCGGCCAGGGCCGCCTCCAGGCACTCGCCCATGAACGCGATCGCGTCGTCGAGCTTGTCCGGGTGCACGCGGTCGGCGCCGAGCCGCTTGGGCACGCCGGAGAAGAACTTGTAGAGGGCGGAGTGCGCGACCGAGCCGCGGAGCCGCGCGTCCACCTCCGCGTCGATCTGCCGCGGCGAGAGCACGCGCTCGACGAACCAGATCGAGGAGCAGTCGGCGAACGCCTCCAGCTCGGTGACCGAGAAGGTCGCCCGGGCGCGGAGCTCCTCGAGCACGGCAGGGTGGGTGAGCCGCGTCGGGCGCTCGAAGGCGGCGAGGGCGCGCTCGAGGCGCCGCTCCCAGCCGTTGGCGAGCGCGACCGACGTGGCCGAGTCGGGATCGGAGGCGGCGAGCGCCGCGACGGCGCGGGCGCGCTCCCGCTCCGTCGGCGCCGCCTCGAGCGGCCAGGTGAGGGCCGAGAGCGGGCGCTTGCGGGTCCAGCGAGCGACCTCGGCGGGGTCGAAGACCGCGCGCGTCTCGTCCCAGAACGGGCTCGCGTCGCGCGGCGCGCCGTCGTCGCCCGCCGCTTCCCGGACGAGCGAGAGCCGCTTCGTGGCGCGGGTGCACGCGGTGTAGAAGAGGTAACGGTCGCGCGCGACCGGGTCGGGGCGCACGAGGCGCGAGCCGCGGCTCTCGTCCAGCTCGCGGCGGCGCTCGTCGTCGAGGAACGGCGAGGCGGCGCCGCGGCGCGGGAGGCTCCCGCCCTCGAGCCCGAGCACGAAGACCGTCTCCGCGAGCCGCGTTCGCGCGCGGTCGAGCTCGACGACCGGCACGCGGCCGGGCTCGCCGATCGAGTCCAGCCGCACCCGCGAGCGCTCCAGAGCGTGCAGCACCTCCTCGCGCGTGGGCTCGAGCGGCTCCAGCTCGTCGAGCAGCTCCGCGACCGTCTCGTACGCGCGCAGGTCGGTCACCGTCCGGGCCGACGGCTGGACGCCCTCGAGCCCGTGCGCGGCGCGCGCCATCGCCGCCGCGAGGCCGCGGACCGCGGCGAGCGTCCCCGGTGCCGACCGCAGCGCCTCGAGCGCGGGGAACGGCGATCCCCGCAGCGCGATCGCCTCCTCCTCGACCCGCTCGTCGCGAACGGCGCGGCCGCGCAACCTGCCCTCGAGGAAGTCCGCGTGCGCGCGGGCGAGACCGGAGTACGGAGAGCGGAGGAACGCGAAGAGCGCCCGGCGCGCCGGCTCGCCCCAGGCGTAACGGAGCAGCGAGAGGAGCGCGTGGCCGAAGGGGGCCTGGCCGAGCCGCATGCGCCCCTCGAGCGCGTAGGGGATGCCGAGCGTCGTGAAGGCGGTCTCGATCGGGGCGCGCCAGCGTTCGAGGCCGGGGCAGACGACGAGCACCTCCTCGGGAGCGGTGTCCGCGCGCAGGAGGGCCAGGATCTCCTCGCCGACGAGCTCGGCCGTCCCGCGCCGGCCCGCGCCCTCGAGCCAGCGGACGGCGCCCTCGAGCTGAGGCGGCTGCTCCTGAGCCGCGTCGGCGAAGAGGGCCCGCTCCAGGTGCGCGAGCGCGGGATGGGCGACCTCCGCGTACCGCGGCGGCATGGTCTCGAAGTCCTCCGCGAGCTTTCCGAGGTCGGCGGCCGTGCGCTCGAGCGCGGCGAAGGCGGGGCGGCCCGGCTCGTACGGGAGGGAGACGCACACCTCCGCCCGGCCGGCAAGCGCCTCGAGCAGCCGCCACTGGGCGGCGGTCAGGTCCTCGAAGCCGTAGGCGAAGACGGGGCTCCCGTCCCACGCCTCGAGCTCGGAGGCCAGCCGCTCCGCGGCGTGCCGGCGCTCGAGATCCCGGTCCCAGACGCCACGCCGCTCGAGCTCCGCGCGGTAGGCCGCGTGCAGCTCGGCCAGGCGGCTGCCCTGATGATGGTCGGGGTCGAGGAGCCCGCGCTCGAGATCGCGGATCGCGTCGGCGAGCGCGTCGGCGAAGCCGGAGAAGCGGGCCGAGGCGCCGAGGCCGTTCAGCGGCGCGGCCGCGACCGTGCGGCGCAGGATCAGCGCGCGCTGGGCGTCGGAGAGCGCCGGCCGCGCCTCGGTCCCCGCGCGGCCGATGCGCTCGAAGAGATCGTCGAACGTGCCGATCCAGCCGCCGAGCAGGCACGGATCGCGGCTCAGCAGGTCCCGCTCGACCCGCTCGACGTCCGACCGGTTGGGCACGATCAGGACAGCGCCGCGCGGAAGTGCGACGAGATAGCGCTCGAGCAGCAGCGCGACTTTGCCTGCATTCGCGGGCCCCGCGACCAGGGTCAGCCCCATTCGACCCATCGTAGTGACGGGGGTTGACGGCCCCTAGGCGCCGGGGCGCAAAGAGCGTGAAAAAGAAGTGCGCCGGGTCTGGAGCGGGCCTAGGTCTGGGCCGACTTCGGCCGGCGGCCGCGCCGGGCCACGCTACGGCCCTGCGAAGCCAGGTTCTCGGCCTCTTCGTCGGTCACGTCGAGCTCGCGGACACCCTTGCGAGCGTCGCGATACGTGATCCGAATCGTCGCGCCCTTCCCTTCGGCGATCTCGCGGCCTGAGATATCGGAGACGAGCACCATCTTGCGAGCCAAGATTTCCTCCTTCGCTTTGACCGTTCTGCGCATTAAATCCACACGGTAACTAGGCCGCAACCCTTGAGCTGCGAATTCGCCACGATCGCAACAAAGACAACAGCGCCCGCTCCTCCACGTCGAGGCCGATATCCCGGGCGCCCACGACGCGCAAATGCCGGGGGCGGAAATCCTCCAGCGTGCGCCCCTCGAGATACTGCTCGACGACCGCCGGGTTGACGTATGACGCGCGCGCCACCGCCGGCGTGTTTCCGAGCTTCTCCCCCACCGTGCGCATCACGGCGGCCACGGTCCGCTTCGCCGCGGCCTCGGTCTCCGCCGGCCCGTGCTCCGCGAGCGCGATCGCGGCCAGCAGCGTGCCGCCCCACGTGCGGAAGTCCTTGGCCGTGTACTCCGGGCCGAGGTGCTCGCCGATGTACGCGTTCAGGCGCGCGCCGGTGAGGTTGCCGAGCTCGCCGTCGAGCCTGTACCTGAAGAGGCGCGAGCCGCCGTCGAGCGCGAGCAGCCCGCGGATCTCCTCGGCCAGCTCCTCGTCGGCGATCGTCTGCCGCACCTGCGCGCGCCCCTTGCCGCGGAAGCAGAACGCGATCCGGTGGCCGCGCACCGTGACGTGCCGCTTGCGCAGCGTGGTGATCCCGTACGTGCGCGCGCTCTTCGCGTAGCGCTCCGACCCGACGCGGAACCAGCCGAGGTTGATGAGGCGGACGGCGACCGCGCAGACCCGTTCCGGGTCGAGCTCTTCGAGCCCCATGTGCTCGGACATCGCCGCGCGCAGGTCCGGAAGCCGCTCGCCGAAGAGCACGAGACCGTCGAATTTCGCCTCCTCCTGCGCCGCCCGGAACTTCGCGCTGTAGAGATACTGGCGCCGGCCCGCCGCGTCGGTGCCGGTCGCCTGGAGCTTCGCCCCAGGATGAGGCGAGATCCACACGTCGCGCCAGGCCGGCGGGATCGCCAGCTCCTCGATCCGCGCGAGCGCATCCGAATCCGCGATGCGGTTGCCGCGCGAGTCGAGGTAGCGAAACCGCCCCTTCGACCCCACCCTCCTCCAGCCTCCTCGACGGGCCATCCTGCGAGCTTTCCAGAGTAACCTCCGAGCGGTGGACGCAAACACGATCGTGGTGCTCGAGGGCGACGACACCGGGCAGGAGCTGCTCGAGGAGGCGCTGCGCGTGCTGGCAGCCGGCGTGATCGGGATCGAGCTCGAGTTCCCGCGGGTCGACCTCTCACTGGAGCGGCGGCGCGAGACGAAGAACGCGGTCGTGCACGAGGCGGCCGCGGCGATCCGCGAGGTCGGCATGGGCCTCAAGGCCGCCACGATCACGCCCGAGGGCGCGGACGACGTCGGCTCGCCGAACCGGATCCTGCGGGAGAAGATCGGCGGCAAGGTGATCGTGCGCACCGGGCGCCGGATCCCCGGCATCGTCCCGCTCGGCGGCGTCCACGCGCCGATCTCGATCGTGCGCATGGCCGTCGGCGACGCCTACGGCGCCGAGGAGTGGCGCGAGGGGTCGGGCGACGACGAGGTCGCGCTGCGGACGGAGCGGATCGAGCGGCGGATCTGCCGCGCGGTCGCCGAGTACGCCTTCCGCCTCGCCGAGCGCACGGGCGCGAAGGTCTTCGGCGGCCCGAAGTACACGGTCAGCCCGGTGTACGAGGGGATGCTGAAGGAGGAGATGGACGCCGCCGCCGCGCGACACCCCGGCGTGCCCTACGAGCCGCAACTGATCGACGCGACCTTCGCCCTCCTGATCGCCGCGTCGGGCGACCCGCTCGTCATCCCCGCGCTCAACCGCGACGGCGACATCCTCTCCGACCTCGTCCTGCCGCTGTTCGGCTCGATCGCGGGCTCGGAGTCGCTCCTGATCGCGTTCGACGAGGACTACGCGCCGCGCGCGCTGATGGCGGAAGCCGCCCACGGGACGGCGCCCTCGCTGCAGGGGAAGAACGTGGCGAACCCGATGGCGATGATCCTGGCGGGCGCCGCGCTGCTCGCGCACGGCTCGGACGAAGGCGCCCAGCAGGCGGGGCGCGCGATCCGCGAAGCCTGCCTGGAGGCGGTGGCGCAGGGCGTCCGGACGGCCGACCTCGGCGGCCACGCCTCGACGACCGAGTTCACGGACGAGGTGATCGGGCGCGTCCGCGCGAAGCTGGAGGTCTGGTCGGCCCTCTAGGCATCGATGCCTGCCTCCTCGAGCGCCAGGTCGACGGCAGCGTCCGGAGTGAGTGCTCGGCCTTCATCCTGTGCGTCCGTCAGCGCGCGCTCGTCGAGGTGCGCGCCGATGGCGGCGAGCGTCTGCGCATTCCTCGCGGCAATCAACGCGGCGCTCGCCCCGGTCTCGCTGAACAGGCTCCCCGCGCATCCCAGGAGCCGGGCAGCACCGGCCGGCGCTCGACCCGCGAGCGCCGTTGCCAGGACCGTCAGCAGGGTCGCGATCTCGTTTTGCGCGCCGAGGTTCCTCTGTATCGCGTACGCCCTCTTCAGCAGGGCGACAGCGCGATCGGTCTCGCCCTCGTCGCAAAGGGCTTCAGCCATCATGATCAGCGCGTTTGCCTCGATGCGCACCATTCCCGCCGCGCGCGCCCGCCTCAATACCTGCTCGTACGCCGCTCGGGAGCGGTCACGCTCACCGAGCATCAAGTCCATCCACCCGGCCACTGTCATGGCGAGCAGCTCGAAGTGCTCGTCACCTACCTCGCGAAAACGTCGCACGCTGTCTTCGAAGAGGGCACGCGCGTGGACGAGGTTCCCTTCCTCGCGGATCACCTGACCGAGCAGGAATCCCGAGCGCGCGATTCCCCACGCATTGCCGAGCTCGCGGTTGATCGCCATCGCTTCGTCGGCGCGAGCCCTCGCAGTCATGATGTCGCCACATTCGATCGCCGTGGCGGTCGCGCCGTTGAGGGCGATCCCACGCGCTGCGGTCCGCTGGGGGGATTGCGCCAGGACGGCTTCGAGGCGCCGCCGTCCCTCGGCAATGTGTCCCTTGATGTACCAGAAGTACCAGAGGGCGCCGGCGAGCCGTACCGCACGCTGCGCGTCGGCATCCTCGAGCCGATCGAGCGCCGCGCGGAAGTTGTCGCTTTCGCGTTCCATCGGCCCCAGCCAGTCCTGTGGCCTTGCCGCGACCTGCGGTCCAGCCTCCTCCGCGAGCGCGAGGAAGAACTCGGCGTGGCGCAGGCGGATGTCGTCCCCCTCGCCGGAGGCCTCCAGGCGCTCGGCGGCGAACTCGCGGATGGTCTCCAGCATCCAGAACCGCTCTCCCGTGTGGCGAACGAGGCTCTTGTCGACGAGCGACTGGAGATCGTCGAGGTCGGCTTCGCAGATGCCTTCGGCCGCCTCGAGGCTGCAGCCGCCGCGGAAGACGGCCAGGCGCGCGAAGAGCCGCTGCTCCTCCGGCCGCAGCAGCTCGTGGCTCCACTCGATGGTGGCCCGCAGCGTCTGCTGGCGCGGGTCGACCCCGCGGCCCGCCTTGAGCAGGTCGAGCCGCAGGGCGAGGCGCTCGAGGAGCTGCTCGGGCGAGAGCACGGCCACGCGTGCCGCCGCCAGCTCGAGCGCGAGCGGCAGCTGCTCGAGTCGAGCGCAGAGCTCGGGGACGGCGGCGCTCGCCTGGAAGTCGGGCACCGCTGCACGCGCCCGGGCGAGGAAGAGCTCCGTCCCCTCCTCGGGATCGAGCGGGGGCACCGCGTAGGCCTGCTCGCCGGGGACGCGCAGCAGCTCGCGGCTCGACACGAGCAGCTGGAGGTTCGGGCAGGCGGCGAGCAGTCCGGCCAGGCCGGGGGCGGCCTCGATCACGTGCTCGAAGTTGTCGAGCAGCAGCAGCAGCGACCGGTCGCCGATGTGCTCGGCCAGCCCGTCCTTGGCGCCAATCGCCGCTCCCGCAGTCTCCAGCACGAGCTGCGGGTCGCGGAGCGGCCCCAGCGGCACCCACCAGACGCCGTGCGGATGGTCGTCCGCGGCTCCCGCGGCCGCCTGAAGTGCCAGCCGCGTCTTGCCCGTCCCGCCCGGCCCCGTCAGGGTCAGCAGGCGGACGTCTCCGCGCCCGAGCAGGCCAAGCACCTCCTCGAGCTCCCGCTCCCGCCCGACGAACGGGGTCGCGGGAACGGGCAGGTTGGTCTGGTACAGGCTCTTCAGCGGCGGAAACTCGTCCGCGCCGAGCTGGTAGATCCGCTCCGGCGCCGACAGGTCTTTCAGCCGGTGCTCGCCCAGGTCGCGTAGGCCGTCCGGGTCGACCAACGCCGCCGTGGAAGCCGAGACGAGCACCTGCCCGCCATGCCCGCACGCCGCGATCCGGGCCGCCCGGTGCACGTCAGCGCCCACGTAGCCCTCGTCCGTCACGTGCGGCGTGCCGGTGTGGATCCCCATCCGCACGCGGATCGGCCCGGCCGCCAGCCCCCCCAGCGCTTCGGCCGCCGCCCGCAGCGCGGCCGGAGCCGTGGGGAAGGCGACGAAGAACGCGTCCCCCTGCGTGTCCACCTCCACGCCCGCGTGCGCGCCGAACGCGTGCCGCACGATCCGCCGGTGCTCGGCCAGGGCGGCTGCGTATCCCTCCGCCCCCAGCCCGTCCAGCAGCTTCGTCGAGCCCTCCACGTCCGTGAACAGGAAGGTCACCGTCCCCGCGGGAAGATCGCTCCGCACGGCGGCATCATGCCGCGAGACAGCCGCGCCCTCTAGGCCGTCGCGGCGAGCGCGGCGCCCTCGGCCCAGACGGCGAGGAACGTGTAGGCGATGCGCGGGTCGAACTGCGTCCCCGCGCAGCGCTCGATCTCCTCGAACGCGACGCCCGGGTCGAGCGCGCTGCGGTAGGGCCGGTCGGAGGTCATCGCGTCGTAGGCGTCGGCGACCGCGAGCAGGCGCGCCTCGACCGGGATCGCCGTCCCCGCCAGGCCGCGCGGGTACCCCCAGCCGTCCCAGCGCTCGTGATGGCAGAGCACGTACGTCAGGGCGGCCTGCGCGGAGGAGAGCTCTTCGAGTAGGCGCGCGCCGGCGGCGGGATGCTGCTCGATCTCGGCCCGCTCGACCGCGTCCAGCGGCCCGGGCTTCCGCAGGATCTCGGGCGAGACCGAGAGCTTGCCGACGTCGTGGAGCGCGCTGCCGAGCCGCAGCCCCTGGAGCGGCCCGCCCTCCCAGCCGAGCCGGCGCGCGACCGGATCGGCGAGGGCCGCCACGCGCGCCGAGTGCTCGAAGATCGCGTCGACCACTGCCGGATGCAGTTCCACGCGGGCGGCATAGACTCCTGCCCCGTGAGGGTCGGCGTCCCGAAGGAGAACGCTCCCGACGAGCGCCGGGTCGCGCTCGTGCCCGAGGCCGTCCAGAAGCTCGTCCAGAAGGGGCACGAGGTGGTGGTGGAGGGCGGCGCGGGCGCGGGCGCGTTGTTCGCCGACGAGGAGTACGAGGCCGCCGGCGCGGCCATCGGCGACCCCTACGACGCCGACGTCGTCGTCTGCGTCCAGCGGCCGAGCGAGGACGCTCTCCGCTCCGGAACGGTGCTCGTCGGGCTGCTCCAGCCGCTGGCCGAGCCGGAGGCGATCGAGCGGCTCGCCGAACGCGGCGTGACCGCACTCGCGCTGGAGGCCGTCCCGCGGATCACGCGCGCCCAGGCGATGGACGCGCTTTCCTCGCAGGCGACGCTCGCGGGCTACAAGTCCGTCCTGATCGCGGCCGACCGCCTGCCGCGGCTGTTTCCCATGCTGACAACGGCGGCGGGCACGGTGCGCCCGGCCAAGGTGCTCGTGCTCGGCGCCGGCGTCGCCGGCCTGCAGGCGATCGCGACCGCGCGGCGGCTGGGGGCGCGGACCTTCGGTTTCGACGTGCGGCCGGTCGTTCGCGAGCAGGTCGAGAGCCTCGGCGCCTCGTTCCTGGACCTCGGAATCGTCGGCGAGGAGACGGAGGGCGGCTACGCCCGCGAGCTGACGCCGGACGAGCAGCGGCGCCAGCAGGGGGAGCTCGAGCGGCGGCTGCCCGAGTTCGACGTCGTGATCACGACCGCCCAGATCCCGGGGCGGCGCGCGCCGCGGCTGATCCCGGCCGCCGCCGTCGAGGCCATGCAGCCCGGCTCCGTGATCGTCGACCTGGCCGCGGAGACGGGCGGCAACTGCGAGCTGACCGAGGCGGGCGCCGAGGTGGTGCGCAACGGGGTCACGATCGTCGGGCCGACGAATCTCGCCGCCACCATGCCCGTCGACGCGAGCCGGCTCTACTCCCGGAACGTGAGCGCGCTGCTCGAGCTGCTCGCGCCCGACGGTGAGCTCCAGCTCGATTTCGACGACGAGATCGTCGCCGCCGCCTGCGTGACCCGCCGGCAGGTGCGCGCATGATCCTGATCGCCAGCGTCACCATCTTCGTGCTCGCCGTCTTCCTCGGCTTCGAGCTGATCGCGCGCGTGCCGACGCTGCTGCATACGCCGCTGATGTCGGGCACGAACGCGATCTCCGGGATCATCGTCGTCGGCGCGATCCTCGTCGGCGGCGCCTCCGAGGGGACGCTCGAGCGGACGCTCGCCTTCCTGGCGCTCGTGTTCGCGGCGATCAACGTCGTCGGCGGCTTCCTCGTCACCGACCGCATGCTCGAGATGTTCAAGCGGCGCCCCGACGAATGATGCTCGCCTTCGCGCTCTCCCACAACGTCGTCTTCACGGCCTACGCCGCGGCTGCCGTGCTCTTCGTCGTCGGCATCCGGATGCTCTCCTCGCCGCGCACCGCCCGGCGAGGGAACTGGATCTCCGCGGGAGGGATGCTGGTCGCGGTCGGCTTCACGCTCACGCTCGAGGAGATCGACGACTACGGGTTCGTCGCCGCCGGGCTGGCGATCGGCGCCGTGCTCGGGGTGCCGGCGGCGCGGCTCGTGAAGATGACGGCGATGCCGCAGATGGTCGCGCTGCTGAACGGGCTCGGCGGCGGCGCGGCGGCGCTCGTCGCGACGGCGGAGTTCTTCCGTTTTGCGGCCGCCGCCGGCGGTACGCCCGCGGACACGCTCGTGGCGACGATGCTCGCGGCGCTGCTCGGGCCGCTGACGTTCTCGGGGAGCATGATCGCGTGGGGCAAGCTCCAGGAGGTGCTCCCCGGGCGCCCGGTCGTGTTCCGGGGCCAGCAGGCGGCCAACGCCGCCGTGTTCGGCGCGGGGGTCGTCCTGGCGGCGCTGGCGGCGCTGGCCGAGAGCAAGGCGCTGCTCTCGGCGGCCCTGATCGTCTCCTTCGTCGTCGGAGTGCTGCTCGTGCTCCCGATCGGCGGCGCGGACATGCCGGTCGTGATCGCGCTGCTGAACGCCTTCTCGGGGCTCGGCGGCGTCACCACCGGGTTCATCCTCGACAACAACGCCCTGATCATCGGGGGCACGCTCGTCGGCGCCTCCGGGACGCTGCTCTCGATCCTGATGGGGCGTGCGATGAACCGGAGCATCGCCAACGTCCTCTTCGGCGCGTTCGGCCAGCTGGCCGCCGGGGGACCGGCCGCGGTCGCCGACGACGGCGGCGTCCGGGCGACGACGGCGGACGACGTCGCCGTGCTGCTCGCCTACGCGCGGCGGGTCGTCTTCGTCCCCGGCTACGGGCTCGCCGTCGCGCAGGCGCAGCACGACGTCCGGGCGCTGGCCGACCTCCTCCAGGAGCGGGGCGTCGACGTCCGCTACGCGATCCATCCCGTCGCGGGGCGGATGCCCGGGCACATGAACGTCTTGCTCGCCGAGGCCAACGTCCCCTACGACCAGCTGTACGAGATGGACCAGATCAACGCGGAGTTCCCCCAGACGGACGTGGCCGTGATCGTCGGCGCGAACGACGTCGTCAACCCGTCGGCGCGCAACCAACCGGGCAGCCCGATCTACGGCATGCCGATCCTCGACGTCGACCGGGCCGCGAACGTGGTCGTGATCAAGCGCTCGATGTCGCCGGGGTTCGCGGGGATCGACAACCCGCTCTTCTACGACCCGAAGACGGTGATGCTGTTCGCGGACGCGAAGGCGGCGCTCGAGGACGTGATCGCCGCCGTCAAGCACGTTTAGCGTGCGCGTCCCCTTTCTCAGCGGCCCGGTCGTGGAGCGGGCCGTGTCGCCCGAGCGCGCGGTCGAGGCCGTGCGGGAGGCGTTCGTAGCGTACGCGCGCGGCGAGTGGACGATGCCGCCGAAGGTCTACGTCCCCGCCTACCCGGCCGGCGACTTCCGCGCCATGCCGGCGCTCGGCGCCGGGCACGCGCTCCTGAAGTGGGTGACGTCGTTCCCGGGGAACCCCGCGCAGGGACTGCCGACGGTGATGGGCGTCGTGCTCGTCTCGGACGCGTCAAACGGGGTCCTGAAGGCGGTGCTGGATGCCGGCGCGGTGACGGCGCTGCGCACGGGCGCCGCGGCCGTGCTCGCGGCGGAGACCGTCGGGCGCGCCGACGCGGAGACGGCGGCGGTGATCGGGGCGGGCGTGAACGGACGCGCGGCCGCGCGCGCGTTCGTCGCGCGCGGACGGCGGCCCTGGCTGTGGGACGTGGACGAGGCGCGGGCGCGGTCGGTCGCCGACGAGCTCGGCTGCGACGTCGCGCCAAGCCGCGAGGCTGCGCTTGGCGCCGACCTCCTGGTGACCGTGACCCCCGGCCGCGACGTGCTGCTCGGGCTGGGGTCGCTACAGCCGGGCCAGCACGTCAGCCTGATGGGCGCCGACGGGCCCGGGAAGGCGGAGATCGCCGTCGAGGAACTGGCGCGCGTCCGCATCTTCTGCGACGACTGGGAGCAGGCGAGCCACAACGGCGACCTCGTCCACGCGGTCGCGGCGGGGAAGGTTAGGCGCGCGCAGGTGACCGAGCTCGGCGCCGTCCTCGCCGGGCAGGCGGAAGGGCGACGCTCGGCGGACGAGGCGACCGCCTTCGACTCCACCGGCCTCGCGATTCAGGACCTCGCGATCGCCCTCGCCGCGCTGGAGCGGCTCGACGAGCTAGACGGGCTCGTGTACGTCGAGCCGTAGCGGGTCGAACAGCTCCAGCAAGGGAACGTCGCGGCCGAGGATCGCGTCGGCGACCAGCTCGCCGCAGGCGAGACCGAGCACGTTGCCGTGCCCGGAGTAGCCGCCCGCGACCCAGCTGCGGTCGTCCACCCGCCCCACCACCGGCAGCAGGTCGGGGACGAAGCCGAAGATGCCCGCCCAGCGGTGCGTGATCCGCACCTCGCGGCCGAGCAGGTCGAGGAGGAACCGCTCGAGCGCCGACTGGATCGTTCCCGTGGTCTCCTCGACGTCGGTGAACTCGGCGGCCAGGTCGGCGTCACGGAAGCCGCCGGCCACGATCCGTCCGTCGTCGAGCTGCTGCCAGTAGTCGTAGCCGTGCCGGCCGTAGTGCGGCATCTCGAAGAGCCGCTCGGGGATCGGCTCCGTGCCCAGCATCTGCCCGCGCGTGGGGATGATCGAGCCCTCGAGCCGCCCGAGCAGCCCGCTCGGATACCCGTCGGTGGCGACGACCATGTGGTCGGCATCGAGGTCGTCGAGGTCCGTCACCCGGCTGTGCTCCCGGATCTCCACGCCGGCCTCGGCCGCGCGCAGCGCCAGTTGCCACGTGAAGCGGGCCGGGTGGAGCGATCCGTCCGTCGGATGGAACAAGTGGTCGCCCCGGAGCTCGACTGCGAAGCCGTCCTCGCGGAGCGCCTCGTACTCGAGCTTCAGCTCTGCGGCCTCCTCCTCGTCGGCCGCGATCCGAAGGCTCCCCGTGCGCCGGAATGCATCGCCTTCCATCCGGTTGAGGTACCGCTCCGTCCAGGCCCAGTACTCGGCCGCGCGGCCGGCGCCGAGCCACTCGCGCGCGCTGTCGTAGGGCATCGCTCCGCCCCGGAGCGCGAAGCCTCCGTTGCGACCGCTCGCGCCTTCCCCCAGCCCGCGCGCCTCGTGGAGGACGACGCTGAGTCCCCCCTCCGCCAGCGCGAGCGCGCAGGCGCAGCCGGTGATGCCGCCGCCGACCACGGCGACGTCGGCAGGCCCCGACACGCGAGCCTGGGGCAGCGGCGGCCGCTCGGCGTCGAGCCAGAACGGCCGGCTAGCCATCTCCGAAGCGCTCTGCCTCGTCCGAGCCGCCCGTTGCGTCGCCGGCGCTGTAGGAGCGCGCGCCGGCACCGGCCAGCTGCCCGCCGTCGACGATCAGGTACTCCTCGCGGATCGGTCGGCCGTCGAACCAGCACTCGAGGATCTCGCGGACGCCCCCGGCATAGCGGGCCTGGGCCGAGAGGCTCGAACCGGAGATGTGCGGGGTCATGCCGTGATTCGGCATCGTCCGCCAGGGGTGGTCCTTGGGCGCAGGCTGCGGGAACCAGACGTCGCCGGCGTAGCCCGCGAGCTGGCCGGTCTCCAGCGCGCGCGCAACGGCGTCGCGGTCGCAGATCTTGCCCCGGGCGGTGTTGATCAGGTAGGCGCCGCGCTTCATCTTGCCGATCAGCTCGTCGTCGAAGAGGTGCTCGGTCTCGGGGTGCAACGGGGCGTTGATCGTGACCACGTCGCAGACCTGGACGAGCGACTCCGCGTCCGGGTGCCAGGTGACGCCCAGCTCCTCCTCCACCTCGGCGGGCAGGCGGTGGCGGTCGGTGTAGTGAAGGCCGACCTCGAACGGCTTCAGCCGGCGGAGCACCGCCGAGCCGATCCGACCGGCGGCGAACGTCCCCACCTGCATCCCCTCCAGGTCGTACGACCGCGACACGCAGTCGGCGATGTTCCAGCCGCCCTTCAGCACCCACTGGTGGGAGGGGATGTAGTTGCGGACGAGGGCGAGGATCGCCATCACCACGTGCTCGGCGACGCTGATGCTGTTGCAGTAGGTCACCTCGGCGACCGTGATGCCGCGCTCGATCGCCGCCTCGAGGTCGACGTGATCCGAGCCGATTCCTGCCGTCACCGCCAGCTTCAGGCCGGGCGCGCCCGCGATCCGCTTCGCGGTCAGGTACGCGGGCCAGAAGGGCTGGGAGACCACGATCTCCGCGCCGGGGAGCTCCTGCTCGAACACCGAGCCGGGCCCGTCCTTGCTGGCCGTCACGACCAGCTGGTGCCCGCGCTCCTCGAGGAACGTCCGCAGTCCGAGCTCGCCCGAAACGCTGCCGAGCAGCTCGCCGGGCGTGAAATCGATCTGCTCGGGGGTCGGGGTCGTCTGGCCGTCGTAGTACCGCTCGATCGTGGGGATGCCGTCGCGCGCGTACGACGCCGGATAGCCGTCGACGGGATCGTCGTAGAGCACGCACAGGACCTTGGCCATGCGCTGGGATCATGTCAGCCAACGGAAAGGAGCCGGCAAATGGGAAGGATCGTCGTAACCGAGTTCGTCTCGACGGGGTGATGGAGGACCCGGGCGGAGCGGAAGGACTTCAAGTACGGAGGCTGGACCTTCGAGATCCCCAGGGGAGACGAGGGCGACAAGTTCAAGCTCGACGAGACCATGGCGACCGAGGCCCTGCTCCTCGGCCGGGTCACCTACGAGGGCTTTGCCGCGGCCTGGCCTTCGAGGGACGGCGAGTTCGCCGACAAGTTCAACGCCATGCCCAAGTACGTCGTCTCCTCGAGCCTGGGCGAGCCCGAGTGGAGCAACTCGACCGTCCTGAGAGGCGACGTCGCCGAGGAGGTCGCGACGCTGAAGCAGGAGCTGGACGGCGACATCGTCGTTCACGGCAGCGCCCAGCTCGTGCAGACGCTGCTGGAGCACGACCTGGTCGACGAGCTGCGCCTGATGGTCTTCCCGGTCGTGCTGGGGAGCGGTAAGCGCCTGTTCGGCGACACGAGCGAGAAGAAGGCATTGCGGCTCGTCGACTCGTCGACGGTCGGTGACGGCGTCGCCATACTCATCTACGGGAGGGCCTAGTCACCGAGCGGCGCGATACGTCCCCTCGCCTTCGACCACGAGTCCCGCGAGCTCCAGCTCCGCCAGCGTCGCCGCGAGGGCGCCGGCGGCCAGCCCGGTGACGCGGGCAAGCTCGTCCGCCGTGGCCGGGAGCTGCTCGAGGATCGGGCTCGACTCGGTTGCGCGCGCCGGCTCCTCGAGCCCGAAGACCTCGAGCACGTCGGCGGCCGACGTGAGCGGGGTCGCGCCGATCCGGAGCAGCGCGTTCGTGCCCTTGGAGAGCGACGAGGTGATCTCGCCCGGCACGGTGAACACCTCGCGTCCCTCTTCGAGCGCGAAGTCCGCCGTGATGAGCGCGCCGCTCCGCTCGCGCGCCTCGACCACCACGGTGGCCGCCGCGAGGCCCGCGATGATCCGGTTGCGGGCGGGGAAGCGCCACGGCGCCGGCTCGACCGCGGGCGCGTACTCGGAGACGATCAGCCCCCGCTCCGCGATCCCGCGCGCCAGCTCGCGGTGGGAGGCGGGGTAGTCGCGGTCGATCCCGCAGCCGAGCACGGCCAGAGTCAGGCCGCCGGCCTCGAGCGCGCCGCGGTGCGCGGCGCCGTCGATGCCGCGCGCGAGGCCGCTGATGACGACGAGACCGGCGGCGGCGAGCTCGCGGGCGACCGTGCGCGCCACGCTGCTCCCGTAGGACGAGCAGGCGCGGGCGCCGACGATCGCCACGGCCGGACGCGCGAGCAGCTCCGGGGCGGCCGCTCCGCGGACGAAGAGCCCGACCGGCGGGTCGTGGATCGCCCGCAGCAGCGACGGGAAGTCCTCCTCGGAGCGGCCGACGAAGCGAAGGCCCCGTTCGTGGAGCGCGCGCCCGTAGGCGGCCGCGTCGAAGCGGCGCGCGAACGCCCCGAAGCGGGAGTCGCGGGGCCGGCCGACGTGGTGGCCTCCAGTCTCTGCGGCGAAGGCGGCGACGGCGAGCTCGCTCACGAGGACGAGAGCTCCGCGGGAGCGCGGTAGGCCAGGGCCTCCGCGACGTGCTCGGGCAGGATCTCGTCCGCGCCGGCGAGTGCCGCCGCGGTATGGGCGACGCGCGCCACGCGGGCGCGGCCTCTACCGGACAGCGGCAGCCGGTCGACGGCGCGACTGAGCAGCTCGTCAGCCGCGCTCGTGCGCCGCAGCGGCCGGTCGCGCAATGTGTCGCGGGCCTGCTCGACGCGGCTCCTCACGGCCTCCGAAGGCTCGCCGGCGGCTGCGGCAAACTCGCTGGCCCGCGCGCGGGGGACGGTGACGACGAGATCGAAGCGGTCGAGCAGCGCCCGCGAGAGCTTCTCCCGGAAGGCCGAGAGCCGCTGCGCCGAACAGACGCAGTCGCCGGCAGGATCTCCGCGCGCTCCGCACGGGCACAGGTTCATCGTCCCAACCAGCTGGAACCGGGCGGGGAAGATCGCCCGCGCTTCCGCGCGCGCGATCGAGACGACGCCGTCCTCGAGCGGTTGCCGAAGCGCCTCGAGCGCAGGCCGCTGGAACTCCGGCAACTCGTCCAGCAGCAGCACGCCCCGGTGCGCGAGCGTGGCTTCGCCCGGCCGCGGCCCCGGGCCTCCGCCCACGATCGCCGCGACCGACGCGCTGTGATGCGGCGCCCGGAAGGGCCGCTGGGTCACCAGCGGGTGCTCGGGCGTGAGCAGTCCGGCCACCGAGTGGATGCGCGTGACCTCGAGGATCTCCGTCTCCGCGAGCGGAGGCAGGATCCCCGGCAGTCGCCGCGCGAGCATCGTCTTGCCCGTTCCGGGCGGACCGCCGAGCAGCAGGTTGTGGGAGCCGGCCGCCGCGAGCTCGAGCGCCCGCCGGGCGCGCTCCTGCCCGCGGACGTCGGCGAGATCGGCTGCGGGCGGAGGAGCGCGATCGTTGCTGTACGCCTCGTACGACGCCGCCTGGCGCTCGCCGCGCAGATACTCGATCGCCTCCACCAGATGCCTGACCGGAACCGGCTCGATGCCTGCAAAGGCCGCCTCGGAAGCCGACTCCGCCGCGCAGATCAGGCTCGCGAGCCCGGAGCTGCGCGCGCCCTCGGCGATCGCCAGCGTCCCCCCGACAGGGCGGATGCGCCCGTCCAGCGCGAGCTCGCCGACCGCCGCGTGGCCCGCGAGCCGATCGGCCGGCACCTGGCCCGAGGCGGCCAGGATCGCGAGCGCGATCGGCAGGTCGAAGCCGGACCCCTCCTTGCGCAGCCCCGCGGGGGCGAGGTTGACGGTGATCCGGCTGCGCGGCCACTGGCGCTCAGCGGACGCGATGCCGCTGCGGACGCGCTCCTTCGCCTCCTGGCAGGCGCGGTCGGCGAGGCCGACGATCGTGAAGCCGGGGATCCCGCGCTGCAGGTGCGCCTCCACTTCGACGCGCCGCGGGTCGAGCCCGACGAGGGCGTGCGTGACGGCGCGTGCGAGCACCCCTTCGAGGGTAGGCGGGAAATCGCACGCCCGAGTGCCGACTCTGTGCCGAAACTCAGGCCAGTAGCGAGCGCAGCGTGCGCGCCGCGGCGCCTGGGTCGTCCGCGTCCCGGATCGCCCGCACGACCGCCAGGCGCTGCGCGCCCGCGGCGACGACCTCGGCCGCGTTCTCCAGGTCGATGCCGCCGATCGCGAACCACGGCAGGCCGTCGAGCTCCGCCGCCGCCCGCACGAGCTCGAGCCCCACCGCCGCCCGGCCGGGCTTCGTCGGCGTCTCGAACACCGGCCCGACGGCGACGTAGTCGACCGGCTCGCGCTGCGCGGCCTCGAGCTGCTCCAGCGAGTGCGTCGAGAGGCCCACGAGCCGATCCCCGACGAGCGCCCGCGCCTCCGCCGCCGACGGGTCTTCCTGGCCGACGTGGACGCCGTCCGCCCCGCACTCGTGGACGAGGTCAGGCCGGTCGTTGAGCACGAACCGCGCCCCGTGGCGGTCGCAGGCCTGCCGGAACAGCGCCGCGGCGCGCACGATCTCCTCGTCCACGGCGTCTTTCATCCGCAGCTGCACGACGTCCACCCCGCCTGCCAGCGCGGCCTCCAGCCGGGCCTCCGGGATCGGATCGGTGACGAAGTAGAGCCGCGCGGGGGCGAGATCCACCGGCTCAGGCTAGCTACCATGTCGGCACAAGCACGGGAGCCCGAGGCGCCGGGCTGAGAGGGTGGCACGAGCCGCCGCCGACCGTCAGAACCTGATCCGGGTCATGCCGGCGCAGGGAGGTGGGATGAGCTCGAAGCAGGACGTGATCGTGGTCGGAGCCGGCGTGATCGGCCTGGCCGCCGCCTGGCGGATCGCGCAGCGCGGCCTGTCCGTGAGCGTGCTCGAGCGCGGCGAGCCCGGCGGCGGCGCCACCTTCGCGTCGGCGGGGATGCTCGCGCCGGTGACGGAGTCCGAGTTCGGGGACGAGCCGGCCCTGGAGGAGCGGCTCGCCGCCGCGGCCGCCTGGCCCGCCTTCGCGGCCGAGCTGACGGAGGCGAGCGGGATCGACACCGGCTACCGGCGCAACGGCTGCCTTTCCGTCGCGCTGGGGGCGGACGAGATCGAGGAAGTACGGCGCCACCACGACTTCCGGCTCGAGCTCGGCCTGGCCGCGGAGTGGCTCGCCCCCAGCGCGTGCCGCGAGCTCGAGCCGGCGCTCTCCACGTCGGTCTCGGGCGGCTCGTTCACCCCGGACGACGGCGAGGTCGATCCCCGGGCGCTGACCCGCGCCCTGCTCGCGGCGCTCGAGCGCGCCGGCGTGCCCGTGCTGCGCGAGGAGGTCACCGACCTCGACCAGGTGCCGGCGCGCACCGTCGTCGCCGCCACCGGCGCCTGGGCCGACTGGCTGCCCGAAGCGGTCCGGCCACCCGTGCGCCCCGTCAAGGGCCAGATCGTCCGCCTGCGGGGCGAGCCCGTCGTCGAGCGCAGCATCCGCACCCCCGAGGTCTACGTCGTCCCGCGGCGGAGCGGCGAGACCGTGATCGGGGCGACCGTGGAGGAGCGCGGCTTCGACACGACCGTCACCGCCGGTGCCGTCCACGAGCTGCTGCGCGAGTCCTATCGCGCCCTGCCCGAGCTGGCCGAGCTGGAGTTCGCGGAGGCGACCGCCGGCCTCCGGCCCTGCACTCCCGACAACCTCCCGATCGTGGAGCGGGGCGGCAACGGGCTCGTGATCGCCATGGGCCATTACCGCAACGGCATCCTGCTCACTCCGACGGCCGCCGACCGGGTGGCGGAGCTCGTCGGATGAAGATCGAGCTGAACGGGGAGACGGTCGAGCTGGCGGAAGGGGCGAGCGTGGCCGAGGCGGTGCACGTCGCGGGCGCCGCCGAGCGGGGAGTGGCCGTGGCCGTCGACGGCGAGGTCGTCCCCCGCGGCGAGTGGGACACCAGCGCCCTGCGCGAAGGCCAGCACGTCGAGGTGCTGCAGGCGGTGGCCGGCGGATGAGCCTCGAGCTTGCCGGGCGCACCTGGGAGTCCCGCCTCATCCTCGGCACGGGCGGCTTCCGCTCGCTCGAGTCGATGGAGCAGTCGCTGAAGGCGTCGGGCACGGAGATCGCCACCGTCGCGCTCCGCCGCGTCGACCCGGCCGCCCAGGGCTCCGTGCTCGAAGTGATCGAACGGCTCGGCCTCTTCCTGCTGCCAAACACGGCCGGCTGCTACACCGCGCGCGACGCCGTCCGCACGGCCCGCATGGCACGCGAGGCCTTCGCCACCGACTGGGTCAAGCTGGAGGTGATCGGCGACGACCGCACGCTCTTCCCCGACGCGGTCGAGCTGCTGCGCGCGGCCGAGGAGCTGATCGGCGAGGGCTTCGTCGTCCTGCCCTACACGA
The DNA here is from genome assembly GCA_040902725.1 of Gaiellaceae bacterium. Taxonomy (GTDB): domain Bacteria; phylum Actinomycetota; class Thermoleophilia; order Gaiellales; family Gaiellaceae; genus JACVRU01. Next base: position 41,747 of record JBBDWU010000045.1, read on the forward strand.
ACGACGACCCCATCCTCGCCCGCCGGCTGGAGCAGATCGGCTGCGCCGCCGTGATGCCGCTCGGCTCCCCGATCGGCTCCGGGGCGGGAATCCGCAACGCGTACAACATCCAGATCCTCGTCGAGCAGGCGGGCGTGCCGGTGATCCTCGACGCGGGCATCGGGTCGGCCTCCGACGCCGCGCTGGCGATGGAGCTCGGCTGCGACGGCGTGCTGCTCGCCAGCTCGGTCTCACGCGCGAAGGACCCGGTTGCGATGGCGACCGCCATGAGGAAGGCGGTCGAGGCGGGCTTCGAGGCGCGTCGCGCGGGCCGCATCCCGCGCCGCCTCTACGCCGAGGCTTCAACCCCGGGCGACTAGGACGTCCTCGTAGAACTCGCCCGCGCGGCGCCCCGTGCGGCGGTTGACGTGGCGGCGGAGGCGCCCTTCGAGGACGAGGCCCGCGCGCTCCAGGATCGCGGGATAGAGGTCGCGGCGGTCGCTGACGACGACGAGCACGGGCGCGCCGGCCTTCAAGTGCGAGGCCCCGTTGGCGAGCACCGCTGCCACGCCCTCCGAGTACTCCTCGAGCGCGCGCCGCGAGGTGCCGCGGCCGAGCTCGAGCTCGCCGAGGTCGGGCAGGCCGAGCAGCTCGTACGCGTAGCGGTGCTGCTCGTGGTAGTCGATCAGGCCCGGGTAAGGCGGCGAGGTGAGCAGGCCATCGAAGCGGCGGCCGAAGTCGAGCGTCCGCGCGTCCCCGTGCAGCACCTCCGCGCTCCGGCCGCGGGCGCGCAGGCGCGAGAACTCCTTGATCCGCGCGAGTGTGTCGAGGGTGTACCGGCGCAGGAAGCGCGCGGCCTCCTCGACGGGACGGCACTCGCGCCGGTGCTTGTGGCACCAGTAGGGGCCGAGTTGCGGCGCGCGGGGGAAGTCGAGGTCGAAGTGCGGCGTGCGGCGTGCGGAGCGGGCGGCCCGCGCCAGCACGACGCGCAGGAGGTCCGCGTGCTCGGCGCCGTCGATCAGGGCGCGGAAGGCGTGCAGCTCGCGGAGCGCGCGCGGTGCGTACCAGCGCCGGAGAAACCGAGAGGGCGCGTCGGGCGCGGCGGGGGCCTCCTCGAAGCGGGCGAGCACGTCGCGCAGCTCGTGCTCGAGCCGGAAGAGGTTGTAGTCCGCCGTCTTGACGCGCATGAGCAGCACGTTGAAGGCGGCAATGTCCGCTCCGGCCGCGTCCCGGCCGCTCTCGAGCGACTGCACGAGCGTCGTGCCGGAGCCGGCGAACGGGTCGACCACCGCCCCGCCGGGGGGCACGTAGCGCTCCAGCAGCACCTCCACCAGCTGCGGGATGAACTTGCCGAGGTAGGGGTGGAGCGAGTGGACGTGCTTCGTGCGCTCGCGCTGCGGCAGCTCGCGCTCCGACCAGGAGAGCTCGAGGTCGATCTGTGCGTAGAGCGCGTCCTGCGTCGGGGCCATCGCCCCGCTTTCGGTCCCTAGGCGGGAACTCCTATCGCGGCGAGCTGGACGCGGTTGCCGCTCGCGGACAGCCACTCGCGCACTTCGGGCTCGTAGCCCCACTCGCGCAGCGGCGCGACGACCTCGTCGCCGCCGTAGCCGCAGACGATCAGGCGCCCGCCGGGCTCCAGGAAACGCGCCAGCAGCCGCTCCACGTATTCGCGCCTGCGAGCCTCGGGGACGTAGACCAGCTCCGTGCGCACGAAGTCGAAGCGGCGCGGCGGCTCCCACTCGAGCGCGTCGCCGACCCAGATCCGGTCCGCCCACTGCGGCAGGCGCTCGCGCGCCCGCGCCACGAGCCGCGGCGCGAAGTCGAGCCCGTACGGCTCCACGCCGGCCCACTCGGCCATCGACTCCATGAGCAAGCCGTTCGCGCAGCCGACGTCCAGGAATGTTCCCGGCCCGTCGATCGCCTCGGCGATCGGCCTGCGCCCCGCTTCCCACTCCGCCGCGCCGCCGCTCTTCCCCGACTCGCCGTAGACCGTCCCCGACGCCAGGTAGTGCTGCTCGTAGAACTCGGGCGTCAGCATCAGAAGGCGTCCGCGGTGCGCCTGAGCCCCTCGGGCCCGACCGTCACGACGTCGAACGAGATCTCCAGCTCGTCGAGCTCGGGCCGCGCCGCGAGCCAGGCCTCCGCCGCACGGCGCACCCGGCGCTGCTTTTCCGGGTGGACGTAGTCCACCGGCGCGCCGAAGTCCTCCCGGCCGCGCTCCTTCACCTCGCAGAACACGAGCCGGCGGCCGCGCCGCGCGACCAGGTCGACCTCGTTGCCGCCCGCCCAGGCGTTCGCGGCCAGGATCCGGTAGCCGCGCAGCCGGTAGTGCCTACGCGCTCGCCGCTCGCCCGAGTTCCGCATAGCAGCGGGCCCGCCAGGAACGCCGGTGGATCGGTGTCGGGCCGCGCGCGATCACGATGCGCGTGTGCTCCGGCGTGATGTAGCCGACGTGGGAGGTGAAGCCGTAGTGGGGATAGAGGGTGCCCAGCCGCCGCATCAGCCGGTCGCGGGTCACCTTCGCCACGATCGATGCGGCCGCGATCGCAGCGCTCTTCTCGTCGCCGTCGACGACGGCGCGGTGCGGCGGCGCGAGCGGCCCCAGCCGGAAGCCGTCGACCAGGCAGGCCTCGGCGGGCGGCGTGAGCTCCGCCAGAACCTCGCGCAGGCCGCGCAGGTTCGAGCGGTGGAGGCCGTTGCGGTCGATCACGGAGGGCGGGATGACGCGCAGGACGACGCGCTCGGCCGCGGCCAGCACGGCGTGGAAGAGCTCCTCCCGGCGCGCGGGTGAGCACTGCTTCGAGTCGTTGAGGTAGGCGAGCGGCCGGACGCGGTGGTCGCGCAGGCGCTCGTAGTCGAGCAGGACTCCGGCCACCACCAGCGGGCCGGCGAGCGAGCCGCGGCCGGCCTCGTCGGCGCCGGCGACCAGCCGCGCGCCGAGCTTGCGGTCGAACTGGAGGAGCTTCAGGCCCGTGCGCGCCGCCACGCGCCGAGGATAGCTCCGAAGCTGTGACGACTACGCGCTGAGTCAGTCGAGGGTCTCGCGCTTATGGCGCGCGAAAAGCAAGCCAGGCTAGGACGCAGGGAGCGTGCGTATGAGACATACGGACGCGACCGAGGACAACGCCTGGCGCCGCTTTGCAGCCGCCAGAAGCGCACTGACTCTCGGCTGACGCGGCGCTAGGTCGTCTCTGCCTCGACAGGCTCGGGCTCGGACGCCTCGACGACGTCCTCCTCGACTGCCTCTGCCTCGACAGCCTCCGCAGCGGGCAGATCCTCGGCCGCTTCCTCGGTCGTCGCGGCCGCGCGGCGCCCGTACGCGACCTCGCGCACGCGGGCCTTCTTGCCGACTTTGCCGCGCAGGTAGTAGAGCTTCGCGCGGTTCACGTCGCCCACCGCGGTCACCTCGATCTTCTCGATCTTGGGCGAATGCAGCGGGAACGTGCGCTCGACGCCGACGCCGAAGGACTGCTTCCGGACGGTGAACGTTTCGCGCGACCCTGCCCCTTGGCGCTTGATCACGATGCCCTCGAACACCTGGGTGCGGCGCCGCTGGCCCTCGATCACCTGGAAGTGGACGCGCACGGTGTCGCCCGCTTTGAAGCGGGGCAGGCCGCTGCGCAGCTGAGCGCGCTCGAGTGACTCGATGACCTTGCTCATAAGGAACCAGCCGGGAGGAGGATGGTAGCAGCGGCTATCTAACGGAAACGCGGTTCGGCGGCCAGTAGACGGCGAAGACCTTGCCGATGATGTTCGCCCGCGGGACCGTTCCCCACTGGCGCGAGTCGCAGGAATGCGTGCGGTTGTCGCCGAGGAAGACGTAGTGGCCCGCCGGCACCGTCCGCAACGGCTGAGTGTCCGTCCCCATCCGCCCCCCGGCGATGTACGGCTCCAGCAGCCGCTGCCCGTTGATGAACACGATCCCGCTCTCCATCCGCCATGTCTCGCCGGGCAGCGCGACCAGGCGCTTCACGAACGTGCCGCCGGCCCCGCACTCCCGCTGCGCCTCCGGGGGGGTGTCGAAGACGATCACTTCGCCGCGCTTCGGCTCCTTGAAGCGGTAGACGAGCCGGTTGGCGAGCACCCGGTCGGAGTAGCCGGCCTCGCAGCCGTCGCCCGGCTGCGCGCAGTGGAGCGTGGGCTCCATCGACGAGGACGGGATGCGGTACGGGTTCACGACCCAGGCCTTGATCGCCAGGACGATCAGGATCGCGCCGGCGATCGTGACAGCCCAGTCGATCGCGACCCGCCACGGGTGCGGCAGGTCGTGCGTCAGTCGGTCGATCGGGTTCCTCACCGCGGCGTCCGCGCCTTGCTCTCGCCGCGCCGCCACTCGGCGATACGTGCGTGGTCGCCGGACAGGAGCACGTCCGGCACCGGCCAGCCGCGGAACTCCGCCGGGCGGGTGTAGTGCGGGTACTCGATTCCGCCCTCCAGCTCGGCCGAGAAGCTCTCCTCCACGCCCGACTCGTCGCTGCCGAGCGCGCCCGGCAGCCGCCGCGCGATCGCGTCGATGAGCACCATGGCCGGCAGCTCGCCGCCCGAGAGGACGTAGGGGCCGATTGAGACCCGGTCGGTCGCCAGGTGCTCGAGGATTCGCTCGTCGAACCCCTCGAAGCGGGACGAGAGCAACGTCAGCGCCGGCTCGGCGGCGAGCTCCTCGACGAGCTCCTGGTCGAGCTGGCGCCCGGCCGGCGTGAATGCGATCACCCGGTGGCCGGGCGGGCCGCCGTAGACCGCGTCGAGCGCGGCAGCGACGACGTCGACGCGCAGCACCATCCCGGCGCCGCCCCCGTAGGGGTCGTCGTCGACCTGGCCGGACTTGAGGGGCGTGTGCTGCCGGTAGTTGACGAGCTGCAGCACGAGCTCGTCGCCGAGCACCGCGGCCACGGGCCGCTGCTCCGTCAGCCAGGCGAAGGCATGCGGGACGAGCGTGAAGACGTCGATGTTGATCATGCGTCGAGAGGATCGGAGAAGCCGGGCGAGACGACGATTCTGCCAGCGGCGACGTCCACGTCGCGCACGCAGGCGTCCACGAAGGGCAGCAGGAGCCCGTCCTCGAGCTCGATGACGTCGTTCGCGACGCCGGGCTCCACGGCCGCGACCCGCCCCAGCGCGCGCCCGCCCTCCTCCACCACCTCGAGCCCGACGAGCTGGAACGCATACCACGCGTCCTCCTCGGGCGGCGGCAGCTGGTCGCGCGAGACGGCGAGCTCCGAGCCGCGCTCGACGGGACGGTCGAGCCGGATCACCGGCCGGCCGCCCGCGCGCTTCGAGGCGACGACCCGCGCCGGCTCACCCGCAACGAGCAGCGCGGCGCCCTCGGCGAAGCGGGCGGGGTCCTCGCTCGCGTGCTCCACGAAGAAGCTGCCGTCGAGGCCGTGCGGCCGCCCGACGCGGCCGACGGGCACCGGTTCACTCACCGTTATCGGCGATCTCGACCGTGATGCGCTCGTGCGAGCGGGACGCGCTCGCGCGGATGACCGTGCGCAGCGCGCGCGCGATCCTGCCCTGGCGGCCGATCACCTTGCCCACGTCGTCCGGGGCAACGTGCAGGCGGAGGACGACGACGCCGTCGTCGCGCTCCTCGCGGTCGACCCGGACCGCGTCCGGCTCGTCCACGAGCCCGCGGGCCAGGTACTCGAGCAGGTCGGCGCTCACCCCAGGTTCTTTGCCTTCAGCAAGCGGGCGACCGCCTCGGAGGGCTTCGCGCCCTTGCCGAGCCAGTCCTTGACCTTCGCCTCGTCGAACTCGATCAGCGACGGGTCGGGCTGCGGGTTGTACCGCCCGACGATCTCGATGAACTTGCCGTCCCGCGGCGAGCGGGAGTCGGCCACCACGACGCGGTAGATCGGGTTCTTCTTCGACCCCACGCGGGCCAGCCTCATGCGTACTGCCACAGAATCACCTCCTCACCGGCAATGCGGGAATGGTGCCCTTGCCGAGCTGTTTCATGACCTGCTCCATCTGCGTGCGCGCGCGCAGCAGCCGGTTGACCTGCTGGACGGACGTCCCGGAGCCGTGCGCGATCCGGCGGCGGCGGGCGCCGTCGATCAGCTCCGGCCGGCGGCGCTCCTGCGGCGTCATCGAGAGGACGATCGCCTCGACGCGCGCGAGCTCCCGCTCGTCCACGTCGACGTCGGCCAGCTGCGAGCCGATGCCCGGCACCAGCTTGAGGATCCCCTGGAGCGGCCCCATGCGGCGGATCATCTTCTGCGCGGCGAGAAAGTCGTCGAACGTGAACTTGCCGGCGCGGACCCGCTCCTCGAGCGCCTCCTGCTCGTCCTCGCCGATCGCCTCCTCGGCCTTCTCGATCAGGGTCAGGACGTCGCCCATGCCGAGGATGCGCGAGGCCATGCGGTCGGGGTGGAAGTACTCGAGCTGGTCGAGCTTCTCGCCGGTCGAGGCCAGCTTGATCGGCCGGCCGGTGGCGGCCTTGACCGAGAGGGCGGCGCCACCGCGGGCGTCGCCGTCCAGCTTGGTCAGGACGACGCCGTCGAAGTCGATCCGCGCCTGGAAGGCGAGGGCGACGTTGACGGCCTCCTGGCCGGTCATCGCGTCGAGGACGAGCAGCACGTTGTGCGGCTTCGCCTCGCGGCGCACGGCGGCCAGCTCCTCCATCAGGGCCTCGTCGACGTGGAGGCGGCCGGCGGTGTCGAGGATGAGGACGTCCTCCTCCGCCTGCGCGATGCCCGCGCGCACGGCCGCGATCGGGTCGGAGCGCTCCTCGGAGTAGACGGGGACGTCGATCTGGCGGCCGAGCTGTTCCAGCTGGTCGATCGCCGCCGGGCGCTGGAGGTCGGCGGCGACGAGCGCCGGCCGCTTCCCCTCCTTGCGCAGCAGCAGCGCGAGCTTCGCCGCCGCGGTCGTCTTCCCCGAGCCCTGGAGCCCGGCGAGCAGGACGACGGTGGGCGGGCGCCCGGCGAACGCGAGCTTCGAGCTGCCGGCGCCCATCAGGCTCGTCAGCTCCTCGTGGACGATCTTCACGACCTGCTGGCCGGGCGTGAGGCTCTTCGCGACCTCCGCGCCGAGCGCGCGCTCGCGCACGGCGGCGACGAAGTCGCGGACGACCTTCAGGTTGACGTCGGCCTCGAGCAGCGCCAGCCGGATCTCGCGCATCGCGCGCGCGAGCGACTCCTCGTCCAGGCGGCCGCGGCCGCGGACGTCGGCGAGGGCGTGCTGGAGCTTGTCTCCGAGGGCTTCGAACACGGTCGCGAAGCGTAGCCGCCAGCCGCGTGGAGATACTGAGCGCTGTCCAGTCGTCTCGCAAGGAGGTAGTCATGTCAGCGGAGCACGAGACTCGCGTCGCCAAGGTGGTCACGATCATCGGCACGTCGCCGGAGAGCTTCGCCAAGGCGGCGGCCGCGGCCGTCGAGGAGGCAGCGAAGACGCTGCGCGGCATCACGGGCGCGGATGTCCTCTCGATGAGCTGCGGCGTCAATGACGGCCGGATCGTCGAGTACCGCACGACCGTCAACATCGCTTTCGGGCTCGAGCGCTAGCTGACCTAGTAGGCGAACCAGCACGGGCGTCCTACACTCGGCGGCATGACCGCCTCGCCCCCTTCGGCGAGCCGCCGCACCGTCACCGTCCTCTTCTGCGACGTCGTCGACTCGACGCCGCTCGGGGAGCGCCTCGACGCGGAGACCCTGCGGCGGGTCCAGACCGAGTACTTCGCAGCGGTGCGGGGCGTGCTCGAGCGGCACGGCGGCCTCGTCGAGAAGTTCATCGGGGACGCGGCCATGGCCGTATTCGGCCTGCCCACACTGCACGAGGATGACGCGCTCCGCGCCGCCCGCGCCGCGTCCGAGCTCGGCGCGGCCGTCCTGCCGATCGACCGCGAGCTCGACAGGGACCACGGCCTGCGGCTGAGAATCCGGGTCGGAGTCGCCACGGGCGAGGTCGTCACCGGCGATCCGGCCGGCGGCCAGGCACTCGCCACGGGCGAGACGGTCGTGACGGCCCAACGCCTCGAGCAGGCGGCTCGGCCCGAGGAGGTGCTCGTCGACGACCCGACCTACCGCCTGATCGCGGACGCCGTCGACGCCGAGCCGGTCGAGGCCGTCGCCGCGAAGGGCAAGACCGAGCCCGTCGCGGCCTGGAGGTTGCTGGGGGTCGAGACGGGCGCGCTGGGCGTGGCCCGCCGCTTCGACACGCCGCTCGTCGGTCGCGAGAGCGAGCTGGCCGCGTTGCGCGGCGCGCTCGAGCGGGCCCTCGCGGGGCGCCGCTGCCAACTCGTGACCGTGGTCGGGCAGGCGGGCGTCGGTAAATCGCGCCTCGTGCGCGAGTTCCTCCTCGAGGCCGGGCCGGCGGCAACGGTGCGGATTGGACGCTGCCCGCCCTACGGCGACGGCATCACCTTCTTGCCCGTCGCGGAAGTGCTCCCGGACGAGACGCTCGAAGGCACGACGGACGAGATCTTTCGGCGCGTGCGCAAGAGCTTCGAGCAGCTGGCCGAGCGAGGACCGCTCGTTCTCTGCTTCGACGACGTTCACTGGGCGGAGCCGACCTTCCTCAACCTCGTCGATTACCTGAAGGGCTGGATCGTCGCTGCCCCGGTCCTGATCGTTTGCCTGGCTCGCCCGGAGCTGCTCGACGAGCGACCCGAGTGGCAGCAGTCGAGCCTCTCGCTGCCGCCGCTCTCCCCGGCGGAGATCGAGACCCTGCTCGATGCGCTCGATGCGCCTGCGGAGGCCCGTGGCCGGATCGCGGAAGCCGCCGAGGGGAACCCCCTCTTCGCCGAGCAGGTGGCGGCGATCGCCGTCGACGAGGGCTCGGAGTTCGTCGTGCCGCGCTCGATCCAGCTCTTGCTTGCCGCTCGGCTCGACCGGCTCGCGGCGAGCGAGCGCTCGGTCGCGGAGTGGGCGGCGGTCGTCGGGCGCGAGTTTCCCCTGCGGGCGGTGGCGGCCCTTGCGCCGGAGGAGATGCGCGCCGAGGTCGCAGGGCACCTGTTCGCACTGCTCCGCAAGGACCTGGTCGAGCCGCACGCCGGCCTCTTTTGGGAGGAGGACGGCTTCCGCTTCCGGCACGGCCTCATCCGCGATGTCGCGTACGAGGGAATCCCGAAGGAGGTGCGCGCCGAGCTCCACGAACGCTACGCGCGCTGGTACGACCGCTACCACGGCGAGGACGTGATCGTCGGCTATCACCTCGAGCAGGCGTTCCGGTACCGGCAGCAGCTCGGGCGTGTCGACGAGTCCCTGGGGGAGGAGGCCGGGCGCTGCCTGGCGGTCGCGGGCCGGCGAGCGTTCGCGCGCCAGGACACGCCGGCCGCGACCAAGTTGCTCCAGCGAGCGCTCGCGCTCCTACCGAAAGACGACCCGGAGCGGCGCGAGCTCATGCGCGAGGAGAGCATCGCCCTCTGGCTCGGCGGCGAGGCCAGAAAGAGCACGGCGGTGCTGGACGAGCTGCTCGAGTTGGCGGTCGAATCCGGCGACAGGCGGATGGAGTGGTACGCGCTGCTCGAGCGCGCCCACCGCCGCACGATGATCGACCCCGGAGCCACCGCGGACGAGCTCCTCGCCGTGACGGAGCAGGCGATCGCGGTGTTCGAGGAGCTCGGGGACGAGTCCGGCCTCGCCCAGGCCTGGCGGCGCCGCTCGCTGGCCCCGCGAGGGCAGGGGGACTTCGCCACGGCCGAGGAGGCACTCGAGCGGGCGTACGTCCACGCCCGCAAGGCGACCGACCGCCAGGAGCAGGGCCGGACGATCGACGCCCTGTGCGGCATCCTCCTTTACGGCCCGGCCCCCGTCGACGCCGCCCTCCGCCGCTGCGACGAGCTGCTCGAGGCCGCCGGCGGCGATCTGCTCGCCGAGGCTTGCGTGCTGAGGACGACCGCGGCGCTGCGCGCGATGCGGGGAGAGTTCGGGCTGAGCCGCTCGCTTTGCGCCGGCGTCAGGGAGACGTATCAGGATCTGGGGCTCCGCCTCGCGCTCGTCGCGCTGGCGGAGATCGCGGGTGGGATCGAGCTGCTCGCAGGGAACGCGGCGGAGGCGGAGGTCGCTCTGCGTGGGGGCTACGAAATCCTCTTCGCCATGGGCGACGCCACCGTCGTCGCCTTCCAGGCGGGCCTGCTCGCCGAGACGGTCGCGCTGCAGGGGCGGCTGGAGGAGGCGGAGGAGCTCGTCCGGCGCGCCGAGGAAGGGGCTGCCGAGGACATTGGCGCCCAGATCCACTGGCGCGCCACGAAGGCGGCCATCGAGAGCCTGCGCGGCCGGCACGACGCCGCGATCGAGCTCGCGCGGAAGGCCGTCGAGATCGCGGCCGGCACCGACGCTCTCAACATGCACGCCGGTGCCGCCCTCCGGCTCGCTGAGGTCCTGAGGCGCGCAGGCCGGCTCGAGGAAGCAGCGCGTTCGGCGAGCGACGCAGTGCGCCTGTACGAGCACAAGGGGAACGTCGTGGCCGCCCGCGCCGCCCTTCCGTCCGTGGCGGTTTAGGCTGCGCCAGGCCGTCGAGAGAAGGGAGACACGATGTGGTTCAGCAAATGGCTGAGGAGCGGGGCCGAGTTCAAGGGTGAGGCGGAGAACTCGATCGAGGACGCGGTGCACGCAGCCGTCGAGGACGCGGCGAACAAGGGACAGCTCGGCACCGGCGACCGCTTCAAGGTCAAGCACATCCGAGGCCGCGTCGGTGCGCACGACTCGCCGTGGCACATCACGTACAGCGCCGTGATCGAGAAGGAGCCGCGCAGCTAGTCAGTCTGCGAGCAATGCCCGGGCGAAGTCCTGCGGGTCGAAGGGCCGCAGGTCGTCGATTGCCTCGCCCACGCCGACGAGCGTGACGGGGAGCTCGAGCTCGTGCGCGATCGCGACGGCGATCCCGCCACGGGCGGATCCGTCCAGCTTGGTCAGCGCGACTCCGGTCACGCCGACCGCGTCGCGGAACTCGCGCGCCTGCTGGAGGCCGTTCTGGCCGGTGGTCGCGTCGACGACGAGCAGCGTCTCGTGCGGCGCGCCCTCCAGCTTGCCCGCGAGCACGCGCCGTACCTTCGCCAGCTCCTCCATGAGGTTGCGCTGGGTGTGCAGCCGGCCGGCGGTGTCGACGATCACGACGTCGTGGCCGCCGGCCCGCTCCAGCGCGTCGAAGGCGACCGACGCAGGGTCGCCGCCCTGCCGGCCGCCGACGAACTCTGCTCCCGCCCGCTCGGCCCAGATCTCCAGCTGCTCCTCCGCGGCGGCGCGGAACGTGTCCGCGGCGGCCAGCAACACCGAGCGCTCGTGGGCTCGGAGCGCGTGGGCGAGCTTCCCGATCGTCGTCGTCTTGCCGGTGCCGTTGACGCCGACGACGAGGATCACGCTCGGCTTGGCGCTCACATCAAGCGTTCCCGGCTCCCCGAGCATGGCCGCCAGCTCCTCGGCGATGTCGTCGATGCCGCCCCGCGCCTCGAGCCGCCGCACGAGCTCGGCCGTCGCGGGCACGCCCACGTCTGCGCCGATCAGCGCCTCCTCGAGCCGCTCCCAGGCCGCGTCGTCGGCGGGATCGAACGCCGCGAGCGCGAGCTGCTCGGTGAGGGCCCGCCGGCTCTTCGCCAGGGAGTCGCGCAGCCGGCCGAAGACCCCACGCCGCTCCTCCTCGGTCTCCGGGGGCGCTGCGCCGTCGCCGAGCAGCTCTGCCCAGCTTCTCGCCATCCCCCAACGCTAGCCTCAGCGCGTGCTCACTTGGGAACGAGTCGCCGAGGTCGCCCACGAGCTCCCTGAGGTCGAGGACTCGACCTCGTACGGCGCCCCGTGCTTCCGCGTGGCGGGGAAGGCCTTCGCCGGCGTCTCGCGCCACGAGGGCGGGATCTGGGCCCGCTGCGACCGCGAGGAGCGGCCGCTGCTCGTCGCGTCGAACCCGGAGCTCTACCGGCTCACGCCGCACTTCGAGCGTTCGCCCGGCTATCTGCTGATCTGGCTCGAGCACGCGACCGAGCAGGACGTGCGCGAGCGCCTCGAGGATGCCTGGCTGATCCAGGCGCCGAAGCGCCTCCTGCCTAGGCTGTAGCGAGCGCCGCGCGGTCTGCGCGGGGCAGCCGCCGCCGCGACACTCTCGCCACACTCTCGCGCGCCTTTCGACCCCGGGGTCTGACCCCGTATCGCAAGTCGCAATCCGCCCAGGTGCAGGTGAATTGGCCCGGCGCTCGACACCGCATGGGGTCAGACCCCTGTTACAGAAGTCACACAAGCGTCACGCCGCTCTGCAGTACCGGCGGCCGCAAAGAACTAGGCCGTAGCGAGCGCCGCGCGATCTTCCTGCGGCAGGCGCCGCGAGACGATCTCGGACACGCCCTCGGCGCCCATCGTGACGCCGTAGAGCACGTCGGCGGCCTCCATCGTCCGCTTCTGGTGCGTGATCACCACGAACTGGGCCCGGTCGGCGTAGCGTCGCAGCAGCTCGACGAAGCGGCCGATGTTCGCGTCGTCGAGCGCGGCCTCGACCTCGTCGAGCAGGTAGAAGGGGCACGGACGCGCTAGGAAGAGCGCGAACAGGAACGAGATCGCGCCGAGGGCCTTCTCGCCGCCCGAGAGCAGGGAGAGTCGGGTGATGCGCTTGCCGGCGGGCCGCAGGTGCACCTCGATGCCGTCCTCGGTGAGCTCGAGCCGCCCCTCGCCGCCGGGGAAGAGCGTTGCCGCGACCTCGGCGAAGTTGGCGCGGACGGCGGCGAAGGTCTCCGCGAAGCGCGTCTCGACCGTCTCGGTGAGCTCGTCGCGGAGCTGCTCCAGCTCGTGCAGGCTCGTCTCCAGGTCCTCGCGCTTGGCCGCGAGCTCCTCGAGCCGCTCCTTCTCGGCCGCGTACTCCTCCTTGGCGAACGGGTTCACCTGGCCGAGCGACTCAAGGCGGCGCGCGAGCCGTTCCGCCTTCTCGGCCAGTGCGTCGCGGTCCTCGCCCTCGACCGGGTCGGCCCCGGCGGCCTCGAGGCGGCGCTTGGCCTCGTCGGCTTCCGCCTCGATCCTCGCCCGCTCGACCTCGACGGCCGACGAGCCCTCGGCGGCCTCGGCAGCCTCCCGGCGCAGCTCGGCCTCCGCGCCCCCGAGCTCGCGCAGCCGCTCCGCGAGCTCCTGCGTCCTCGTCGCGCCCGCATCGACCCGCGCCCGCAAGGGCGCCTCGAACCGGCCGGAGGCGCCGTCGGCGGCCTCGATCGCGGCGAGGAGGCGATCGACGGCGGCGTTCAGACGCCGCCCCACGGCCGGCTCGATCCGAGCGGTCGGCCCGGCTTCCGGGGCCTGGGCGGCCGCAGCCTCGAGCTCCTCGGCCTCGGCCGTGAGCGCCCGCCGCCGCGCCTCGAGCTCGAGCAGCACGACCTCCGCGGTCTCGCCGGCGAACCAGAGCTCTCCCCGCCCGGGGTCGTAGCCGAAGCCTTCGCTCGTTACCGCCGGGGCGGTCGACGCCAGCAGCTCGTCCAGCGGCACGACGGGCAACAGCTCCGGGGGCCGGGTGAGCACGACGAGCGTCCCGAGCCCCGCCGACCGCGCCTGCTGGAGCAGCGCGAGCGCGGCGCCCGCGTCCTCCGCGACCAGTGCGGACGCGCGCCAGCCGAGCGCGGCCGCGACCGCCTTCTCCTCGCCCGGCTCGACGCGAAGCTCGTCGAGCGCCAGGCGGCAGCCGCGCTCCGCGAGCGCGCGAGCCGCGGGCGGTAGTCCCTCGCGCTCTGCCAGCGAGCGCTCGAGCGCGGCCAGCCGCTCGCGCACCAGCCCTGCGCGCTCCTCGAGCGCGGCCCGCGAGGGCCCTTCGTAGCCCGTCGCGCGGTCGGGGACGTCAACCCGTAGCCCCTCCGCCTGCTCTCTTCGCAATGCCAGCCGCTCGCGCGTCCCCGTGAGCCGGTAGAGCGCTGCGGTGGCCGCCTCGCGCCGGCCCGCGGCGTCGGCGAGCTCCTCCTCCGCCGCCTCGCGCTCCCCGAGCACGCCTTCGAGCCGTTCGTCGACGTGGCGGCGGGCGAGTTGAGCCGCGAGCCGCCGCTCGTCGGTCGCGGCCAGTCGCTCCTCGCATGCGGCGAGATCGAGCTCGGCGAGCCGGGCGCGGTGGGCGGCGAGCTCGACCGCGACCCGCTCGGAGCGCTCGGCAGCCGTGGCCTGGAGCGCCAGCGGCCGCAGCCGCTTCTTGACCTCCGCCTCGACGTCGCGGGCGCGCTCGACCTGGATCTGGACGCGCGCGAGCTTCAGCTCGGCCCGGTGACGCCGGCGCTTGAAGCGCCCGAGCCCGGCAGCCTCCTCCACGAACTCGCGCCGCTTCTCGGGCGTCGAGGCGAGGATCTCCTCCACCTTGCCCTGGCCGATGATCGAGTGCATCCGGCCGCCCAGGCCGAGGTCAGCGAGCAGCTCGACGACGTCCAGGCGCCGCACGGAAGCCCTGTTGACGAGGTACTGGCCCTCGCCGCCCCGGTGGAGCCGGCGGATGATCGAAAGCTCCGAGAAATCGATTGGGCCGTCGCCGTCGGCGTTGTCGAAGAGCAGCTCGACCTCGCAGTAGTCGGCCTGCGTGCGCCCGCCGCCGCCCGCGAAGAGCACGTCGTCAGGCTTCTCGGCGCGGAGCTCCGTGGGCGCCAGCGAGCCGGCCGCCCACACGATCGCGTCGGCCACGTTCGACTTGCCCGACCCGTTCGGGCCGACGACCACGGCGACGCCTGGCTCGAGGCGGACCTCGACCGGGTCGGGGAACGACTTGAAGCCACGCAGCTTGATCGCGCTGAGATGCACGCTCGCCGGAGGCTAACGACGGGCTAGGACGTCGCCGGCTCGATTCCGAGCTCCTGGAGCGTCTCCCGCGCGGCCTCCTGCTCGGCGTCCTTCTTCGTCCGTCCGGAGCCCCGGCCCTCCTCCTTCCCGTCGACGAGGGCGGCGATTGTGAAGCGCCGGTCGTGCGGCGGCCCCTTCGCGTCGAGCACGGAGTAGGAGACGTGCTTCCCGTCCCGCGCGAGCACCTCCTGGAGCTCCGTCTTGTAGTCGACGTGGCTCGTCAGCGCGTACTCGATGCGGCTGCGGAAGGCCTCCACGATCGGCTTGCGCACCCTGGCGAAGCCGTGCTCGAGGAAGATCGCGGCCATTGCCGCCTCGAGCAGCGCGGCGAGCACGTTGCGGTTCCGGGTCAGCCGCTTGAGCTCGTCCTCCGGGAGACCGCGAGCGCGGACGCGCAGGGCGTCCCCCAGCCCGAGCTGGCGCGCCACGACCGCGCAGCTGGCGCGCGAGACGACGTGCGAGCGGATCTTCGCGAGCCGCCCCTCCGTAAAGTCCGGGTGCTCGTCGAACAGCGCGCACGCGACTGCGAGCTCCAGGACGCTGTCGCCCAGGAACTCGAGCCGCTCGTACGACTCGGCGCGATCCTCCGCCCAGGACGCGTGGGTGAAGACCTGCTCGGCGCGCTCCGGCGGCAGCCCCTCGATCAGCCGCCGCAGCGCGGCGAGACGGTCGTCCTCTTCCCTACTGGTGCCCGGAGACGTAGTCGACGGCCTGGCCGACGGTCGTGATCTTCTGCGCGTCCTCGTCCGAGATCTTGATTCCGAACTGGTCCTCCAGCTCCATGATCAGCTCGACGAGGTCGAGGGAGTCCGCGTCGAGGTCCTCCTGGAAGGACGCCTCTTCGGTGATCTCGCTCTCGTCGATCCCGAGTTGCTCGACGAGCACTTCCTTGACACGGTCGAAGACTTCCTCACGCGTAGCTGCCATCTCACCTCATTCCGTCGTGGGGGCCTGAGAGCGCGCCGATGCTACCACGCGCTCCCCGAGGCGCTGGCCGAGTCGTTCCACCACGCGGTGCTCCACTCCGCGGGCCGCGAGGCGGATGGCGTTGGCGATCGCCGTGCGGCCGGAATTTCCGTGGGCGATGACGGAGAGGCCGCGCAGGCCCAGCAGGTACGCGCCGCCGTACGTGTCCGGGTCGAGGCGCGCTCGGAGCTTCCGCGCGGCCGGGCGGATGAGCAGTCCGCCGGCCTTGCCGCGGGCGGTGGAGGCGATCTCCGCGCGCATCGCGTCGAGCAGCGTCAGGATCGTCCCCTCCAGCAGCTTCAGGCAGACGTTGCCCGTGAACCCGTCCGTGACGACGACGTCGGCAGCGCCGGCGAGGAGGGCGCGGCTCTCGACGTTGCCCTTGAAGGGGAGGCTCCCCGCCGCGAGCAGGCCGTGGGCTTCGAGCGTCAGCGCGTTGCCCTTCTCGGGTTCCTCGCCGATCGAGAGCAGCCCGATCCCGGGCGAACGGACGTCGAGCACCTCCTCGGCGAAGATCGCGCCCATGTGCGCGAACTGGAGCAGGTGCTCCGGCCGCGCGTCCGCGTTCGCGCCGGAGTCGATCAGGACGGACGGGCCGCGCTGGGTGGGGATGACGACCGCGATCGCCGGTCGCATGACGCCCTGCAGGCGGCGGATCTCGACGAGGCCGGCCGCGAGCATCGCGCCGGTGTTTCCGGCCGAGAGCACGGCGTCTGCCTCGCCCTCGCCGACGGCGCGGCAGGCGCGCACGAGCGAGCTGTCCGGCTTGCCGCGGACGGCCTCCGCCGGCTTCTCGTCCATCGCGATCTCCTGCGTCGTCTCGACGAGGGGCAGCCCGCCCGTCTCGAGCCCCGCCGGGCCGTACAGGACGGGCTGAACGCCGTCGGACGCGGCTTCGAGCGCGCCCGCGACGACCTCCTCGGGTGCCCGGTCGCCTCCCAGCGCGTCGACCGCGACGCGGATCATCCGGTGATCCTAGGCGTCTAGGGGGCGTCGTACCGGAGCGGCTCGACCTCGCGGCCCCTGTACGTCTTGCACGTCGGGCAGACGCGGTGAGCGCGCTTCGGCTGGCCGCACGCAGGGCAGACGTTGACGCGCGGCGCTTCGATGCCGTGCTGCGCGCGGCGCTTGTCGCGCCTGGACTTCGACGTCTTTCGCTTGGGGACGGCCATGAGCCGCGGCAGTGTAGCTACTGCAGCTTCTCTTTCAGCTGCGCGAGCGCCTCCCAGCGAGGGTCGACGCTCTCCTCCTCGTGCTCGTGCGGCTCGACGTTCAGGTCCTTGCCGCAGACGGGACAGAGGCCGGCGCAGTCGGGGCGGCAGAGGATCTGCTCCGGCAGCGACAGCGCCAGCGCGTCGCGCGCCCAGGCGGAGAGGTCGAGCCGGTCGTCCTCGATGTACGGCGTCCGCAGCTCCTCGTCGTCGGGGCTATTCGCCTGGTATTCGCGCGCGGGGATCGTCCGCTCGACGACGGCGTCGGCGAGGCAGCGCTGGCAGGGGCCGTGCAGCCGCCCTGTGAAGCGCAACTCGAAGAGCATGCCGGTCGAGGTGCGGCTGATCGTCAGCTCCGCGCCGGGCTTCTCCGGCACCGGCAGGTACCGCTGCCCGCCGAGGGTCAGCGGCTCGAGCTCGATCTCCTGCTCGTCCCGGTGCTGCTCGCCCGACCGGAGCCTGACACGGCGAAGGTCGAGGCTGGTCATGACCCGGCCAGCGTAGCGCGGCGCCGGGCCGCCTCGTAAGGCCTGTGTAAAGGGAGCGATCAGGCTGAGCTTAAGCGCGTCCCTTAGGGGGAACAGGAGGTACTCAGGACCAACCAAGGGGGGAACCGCATGCGCACGACCTCAACCTCAAGCGCGCGCCGCCTCAAGCTCGGCGCGCTTCTCGGGCTCGCCGCGATCGGCGCGGCCGCGTTCGTCGCGCTCGGCTACGCGGCACCGAACCAGACGTCCGCCCAGGCTCAGTACGCGCCCGCCAACACGGTGGCGCCGACGATCTCGGACACGACGCCGGAGCGCGGCCAGACGCTGACGGCGGGGAACGGGACCTGGACCGGCGACCAGCCGATCGTGTTCACGTACCGGTGGCTCCGCTGCAATCCGGCCGGGAACAACTGCGTCGACATCCCCGCCGCGACCAGCCAAACCTACACGGTGCAGACCGCCGACATCGACAACACGCTCCGCGTTCGCGTGACGGGCACGAACTCGACCGGCTCGAGCTCGGCGCAGTCCGCCGCGACCTCCAGGGTCACGCCCGCAGTCCCCGCGACGGGCACCGTGCCGGTGGCGGCCGTCACGCAGCCGAACCGCCTCAACATCGACCAGGTGCGGTTCAGCCCGAACCCGATCCGGCTCTCCACGCAGTCCATCGAAGTCCGCGTGCACGTGCTGGAGGCAAGCGGGCGTCCGGTCAGCGGCGCGCTCGTATTCGTCCGCTCCACGCCGCTCGTCACCGACAGCGCCGGCGAGGCCACCACCGGTAGCGACGGCTGGGCGACGGTACGGCTCGTCCGGCGATCGAACTACAACATCATCCGGTTCCAGGACAACCTGCAGATCTTCGTTCGGGCCCGCAAGGCCGGGGAAGACCTCCAGGCCGGCGTCTCGAGCCGGCGCCTGGTGCAGGTCTCGATCGGCTAGCGGACGGTACCGAGCGGATTCAGGCGCGCCGCCCGCTCCAGGGCGGCGCGCCGCTCCGCGCCCGCCGAGACGCGCGCGAGCGCGATCCAGAGCTCCGGGTCGCCGGGGTCGCGCTCGAGCGCCTCGCGCAGGCTCTCGCGCGCGGCGGCGTCGTCCCCCTGCGCTTCCTGCGCCAGCGCCAGGCGCTCCCACGGCTCCGCGGCCCAGGGCGCCGCATCTGCGGCTCGCCGCGCCCAGCGCGCGCTCACGTCCCAGTCGCTCTCCTGCGCGGCGGCGGCGCTGCGGCCGAGCAGGGCGTTTCCGGCCAAGGCGAAGGCCGCAAGCGCGGCGAGCGCCGCGGTTGCCGCCAGCGCGGGGGCGCGTGGCAGGCGCACGCCCGTCCCGGGAAGGGACGCGGCGGCTGCCGCGAGCGCAGAGACGACGAGCACGGCCTGCTCCCAGTCCCAGTCGAGCGCGGCATGCACGAGGAAGGCGACGTACGCGCCGGTCGCCGCGGGCGAGCGCGCCCGCCAGGCCAGTGGAACGGCCAGCGCGCCCAGCAGCAGCGCAAGGCCGAGCGGCCCGAGCTCCGCAAGCGTCTCGAGGTAGAGGTTGTGTGCATCCCGAGCGGCCTGGCCCGTGGGCCGCTCGCGCAGCCAGGTGCGCTCGAAGGTGCCGGCGCCCTCCCCGAGGACGGGCGCGTCGCGGGCCGCCCCGAGCGCCACCGACCAGTAGGCGTCCCGCGGCGACCAGTCTGTCGCCCCCAGGGCCAGCGCGAGAGCCAGGCCCGCCAGGACGACGGCCACGGGCGCCCGGCGCCCCCGGCGTGCGGCGAGCGCTCCCGCGAAGCCGACCGCGAGCGCGAGCCAGGCGCCCCGCGAGTCCGTTCGGACGACCACGACGAGCAGAAGCGGCACGGCGACCAGCAGCGGGGGATGCCGGAACGCGAGCACGATCGCCAGCGCGGCCAGGAGCGCCAGGCCGTTCGTGTAGCCCACGGGCTCGGCGTCCCCGGCGGCGAGGTTCCAGATCGCGATCACGGCGGCCGCGAGAACGACGCCCGCCGTGAGGCCCCGCGAGGAGCCGAGCACGACGAAGGCGCCGAGCGCCAACACGTAAAGGAGCCCCCGCTCGGCCTCGAGCGCGGACAAGGGCACGCTGTCCGACCACACGCTCGAGAGGAGCGCCCACGCGGTGAAAGCGGCGAGGAGAGCGAGCATCGCCAGCGCTCCCCACCCAGCTTCGAGCCGCCGCCGGAGCAGGAGCCCGGCGGCCGCCGCCCAGGCAAGCCCGAGCGACGCCCAGCCCCACGACTGGGGGAAGTAGCCGCCGTCGGCAATCGCCAGGCCGCCCACCGCGGCCGCGGCGAGGGCAGCTACCGCCGCGTCACGAACTCGCCGAGCGGCTGCCGATTCGCCTGCGCGCTCCACTCCTCCGCCGGTCGCGACTCCGGGTCCCGAGGCCGGGCCGGGTAGCCGAGCGAGAGAACGATCCCGACCTCGCCCTCCTCCAGGTCGAGCGCCTCGGCTACTGCGGCGGCGTCCTCGATCCCGTTCGGGCACGAGGCGACGCCCTCGTTCCAGGCCGTCAGCATCATGTTCTGGGCGGCGCGGCCGAGGTCGAAGCCCTTGCCCACGATCGCGAGGACGAGCGCGGCGCCGCGGATGTTGCCGGGCTCGTAGACCGCCTCAGCGAGCCGCTCGCGCCGCTCGGGGCTCTCGACGAGCAGGAAGCGCCACGGCTGCCGGTTCGAGCCGCTGCCGCTCAGGCGGCCGGCGTCGAGGATCCGCTCCACGACATCCACCGGAAGCGGCCGCTCTGCGTACCTGCGCTCGTCGCGCTTGCTGGCGACGGCCAGGTAGGTGTCCACCCTCGCGGCCTAGGTGAAGGAGTCTTCGTCGAGCTCGGGGCCGACGCCGGCCACGACCGTCTCCTGGGAGCGCTCGTGCAGCCGCTCGCGCCCGCGCTTGACCGCGGCGAGGAACTTGTCGAGGTTGACCTCGAGCGTCGAGAGGATCCCGTCGGCCCAGTCCTCGATCTCGAGGCGCATCTCGCGGGCCTGGCGGCGGGCGTCATCGATGATCTCCTGGGCCTGCCGCTCGGCGATCTTGACGATCTCGGTCTGCGAGGCCTCGCGCACTGCCTGCTCGCGCGCCTCCTGCAGCAGCCGATCGGTCTCGCGCTTCGCCTCGGCCAGCATCTCCTGCCGCTCCTTGACGATCCAGCGGGCCTGCTTGATCTCCTCGGGGATCGTCGCGCGCATCTGATCGAGGATGTCGTAGATCTCCTCGCGGTCGATCCGCACCTGGTCGGTGAGCGGGACGGCCTTCGCGTTGTGCACGAGGTCGTCGAGCTTGTCGATGAGAACGAGGACGTCCATGGCTCGAAGTCTACTCCTGGGGGTTTTCCGGGGTCCCGGGCCGCCCGTCCGGGAAGAGCTCCCGCAGGCGGCGCGCAACCGCGTCTGGGACGAGTTCGTCCACCTTTCCGCCAAAGGCGGCGATCTCCTTCACGCCGCTCGACGAGACGAAGCTGACCTCCGCGCTCGCCATCACGTAAACGGTCTCGATGTCGGGAGCGAGCGTCCGGTTGAGCTGGTTCATCTGGAACTCCCACTCGAAGTCCGAGATCACGCGCAGGCCCTTCACGATCACGCGTGCCTCCCACTTGCGGGCGAAGTCGACCACGAGCTCGGAGAAGACGTCCACCTCGACGTTCTCGTGATGCGCGAGCGCGACGCGAAGGAACTCGACGCGCTCGTCGACGGAAAAGAGCGTCTGCTTGTGGCGCGGGTCGCGGACGACGCCGACCACGACGCGGTCGAAGACACTCGCAGCGCGGCCGATCACGTCGACGTGCCCGTTCGTGACGGGGTCGTAGGAGCCGGGACAGATGGCGGTGTTCACGGCTGCCAGAGGGTAATCCGTGCAGCCCCGTAGCGGCGCGAGGTGCGCAGCGGCAACGCCAGCTCGGGCTCGGGATCGCGGGCGGGGGTCTCGAGGACGACGACCGCGTGGGGCGAGAGCCGCGGCGGCAGGTAGCGCTCGAGCGTCGGCCTGAGCGCCTCGTAGGCCCCGTAGGGCGGGTCGCAGAGCACGAGGTCGTAGGTGCCCGTGTCCGTCGCGAGGAAGCGGAGCGCGTCGGAGTTGACGAGGCGGGCGCCGGTGAGGTCGAGCTTGTCGAGGTTGCGCTCGATTGTGCGGTGGGCGTCCCGGTCGGCCTCGACGAAGACGGCGCTCGCCGCGCCGCGCGAGAGCGCTTCCAGGCCCATGGCGCCCGATCCCGCGAACAGGTCGAGCACCCGGGCGCCCTCGACCGGCCCGATCAGGTTGAAGGCCGCCTCGCGCGCGCGGTCGGAGGTGGGTCGCGTCTCGCGGCCCTTGGGGGCGAAGATGCGCGCCCCCTTACGCGAGCCCGCGATGATCCGCATCGCCGAAGACGCGCGCGACCTCGCCGTCGAGCGGTCCGGACGTGTCCACGAGCCCGGCGGCCGCCACACGCGCCTGCTCGAGCAAGGGCCGGTCGGCGCGCAGGCGCGCGAAGCGGAAGTCCGAGACCCCGTGCTGGATCGTGCCGAGCAGGTGCCCCTCCCCACGCAGCTCCAGGTCGACCTCGGCGAGCTCGAAGCCGTCGTTCGTCGCCACCAGCGCCTCGAGACGCTGGGCGGCCGCGTCCGTCAGCTCCTCCTTCCGCCGGGAAACCAGCAGGCAGTACGACTGCTCCGCCCCGCGCCCGACGCGCCCGCGCAGCTGGTGGAGCTGCGCCAGGCCGAAGCGGTCGGCTTCCTGGACGATCATCACCGTCGCGTTGGCGACGTCGACGCCGACCTCGATCACCGTCGTGGCCACGAGCACGTCGAGATCGCGCGCCTTGAAGCGCGCCATCAGCGCCCGCCGGTCGGCCGGCTTCAGCTTCCCGTGCAGGCACGCGACCCGAAAGCCCTTCAGCTCGTGCTTTGCCAGCCGCTCGGCCTCCTGCTCGGCCGCGCGCGCGCGGCTCGTCTCCGACTGCTCGATCAGCGGGCAGACGACGTAGGCCTGGCGGCCTTCCCGCAGCAGGCGCGTCAGCCGCGTGTAGGTGGCGGAGGCACGCTCCTCCGGAATCCAGGCGGTCACGACCGGCCTCCGGCCGGCCGGCGGCTTCGAGATCTCGCTCACCTGAAGGTCGCCGTAGACGGTGAGGGCGAGCGTGCGCGGGATCGGCGTCGCCGTCATGTGGAGGACGTGCGGCGAGCTGCTGGAGACGAGCGCCTGCCGCTGCTCGACGCCGAAGCGGTGCTGCTCGTCGACGACGGCCACGGCCAGGTCGTCGAGCGCCACCCCTTCCTGGATCAGCGCGTGGGTGCCGACGAGCAGCTGCGCGCCCGCGCCGGCCCGCCGCTCCCGCGCCGGGACGGAGCTGGTCAGCAGCGCGCACGTGACGCCAAGCTCGCCGCAGATCGCCTCGAGGGTGAGGAAGTGCTGCTCCGCGAGCGTCTCCGTGGGCGCCATCAGCGCGCCGCGGAGGCCGTTCTCGACCGCCCGCAGCAGCGCGTAGATCGCCACCACCGTCTTCCCCGAGCCGACGTCGCCCTGGAGCAGGCGCTGCATCGGCACCGTGCGCGCCAGGTCGTCGTCGAGCTCGCGGATCGCCTTCTCCTGGTGCGGCGTGAGCGCGAACGGGAGCGCCTTGCGGTAGCGGAGGATGAGATCGCCGGGCGGGCCGAGCGCCGGCGCGACCGTCTGCTCGCGCGCGCGGCCGCGGCGCGCCAGGCCGAGCTGGAGGACGAGCAGCTCGTCGAAGGCGAGCCGCGCGCGGCCCCGCTCCGCCTCCCCTGGCTCCCGCGGGCGGTGGAGCGCGATCAGCGCGTCGGCGCGGAGCGGCAGCCCCTCCGAGTCCCGCAGCGCGGCCGGCAGCGGGTCGGGCAGGTCGGCGGCGTGCGGGAGCGCGGCCTCCACGAGCCGGCGAACCAGGCCGGAGGTGACGTCCTCGCTCGCGGGATAGACCGGGACGAGCCCCGGCGGCGAGGCCGCCTCGAGCACGTCGTGCGAGCGGACGGTGAAGGCTCCGCGGCGCAGGCTGCCGATCAGCCGGACGCGGACGCCGGGCTTCAGCCGGTCCGGCACCCAGGGCTGGTTGAACCAGACGCAATCGAGCTCGCCGCTCGCGTCGGCGATCCGGGCGTTCTGGATCGTCATTCGCCCGCGCCCGCGCCGGCTCGACGACCGCAGCACCTCGCCCTCGATCACGGCCTCGTCCTCGCCGAAGAGGTCGACGATCCGCTGCGCCTCCACGTAGCGGCGCGGCCGGTGCCGGAGCAGGTCGCCGAAGGTCTCAAGGCCCAGCTTCGCCAGGCGCTTGCGCACGGTCGGCCCGACCCCGGGCAGCGAGTCGAGCTGCTGCTCGAGCCGCTCCGGGCGAGGCGCCCCACGCGGTCGCGGCCACTCCCGTACCGGGTCCAGGCTCGCGAACCCCGTCGGCCGACGGGTCGAGTTTGAGACGGTCACGACCAGCGCGATCCGAGTATAGGAACCGGGTCCGGACGGCACGAGCCAGGCCCTAGACACGGGCCTCGGCGGGGCTTACGGTCCGCCCGTGCGTCTTGCGGCGGCCGCACTCCTCAGTTCACTCGTGGTCCCCGCGCTCACGGGGCCTCCGGAGCGCGTCGCGCCGTCCGTTCGCCTCGCCGCCTGGCCTGGCGGCTTCGCCGTCACCAACGACGACGGCATCTGGACGGTCAGGACGCGCTGTGGGGTCGAACGGGGCCGGTCGGCCGGCCCGGGCTACATCTCCGAGCTCGTCACCACTGACGGTCACGTGCTGGTGAACGACTCGCGGCGGCAGCGCGGCACGCTGAACGATCCGGCCTTCGGCGGGCTCGGCGCCTTCGGCTGGCACCACGCGCGCGGCCGCGCCGGGCGGCTCCGCTTCAACGCGGGCAACGCCTGGGAGATCAGCGGCCGCGTCTGCGCGCGCCGGAACCACGGCTTCGGCGTAGTGCGGACGCGCGTGACCGAACAGCCGGTGACGCGGGACGGCGCGGTCACCTTCGCCGTCGCGGTGGACTTCGCCGACGGGTACACGTTCCCGAAGCCGCTCCTGCGCGCGACGTATCGCTACCGCTTCGAGCGGTCGGTCGTGAAGAGCTGGGTCGAGGTCACGCCGCTCTGCCCCCGCGGGCGTTGCGGGCGCACGCGGCTGGCCGCCTTCGTGAAGGAGCCGAAGCTCGTGGCGCACGTGACCGGCGGCCGCTTCACGCGGATGGCCACCTTCGCGGAGGACGGGTCGCTCGTCTGCGTCTACGTCGGCGCAGGGCCGGCCCAGGGGCCGATCCTCAAGACGGGCCAGTGCGACGCGCCCGGCCGCACGCGGCTCCAGCTCGACTACGGGTCGGCGGTCAGCCAGCTCGAGGGCGGGTGCGAGTCACGGCCCTGCCTGAACATCGTCATGCGCTCCTACGAGGGGCGCCACGGCGGGCCGACCGGTGCGTGGGGCGAGGGCGGGCTCGACGACTGGGCGCTCTCCGCGGCGGCTCGCCCGGCCGCCTTCCGGCGCGACACGCCGTCGGGCGACGGGCTCGTCTGGGGCTGCCACTCGCTCAGCACCGCCGACGAGCGCGTGCGCCGCTGGGAGACCGCGGCGCGGCGCGGGCCGAGGGGCCGCTACACCGCCGCGGGCGGGCTCTTCCCCGCGTGGGAGGGCGGTCGCGGCGGCTATGACTGCGAGCCGCTCGCCCGCACGTTCGGGCCCGCCGGCGAGCGTTTCCGGGTCTTCGCCTCCTACTCGGTCGGGGAGGGCTGGGAAGACCTGGACTAGGACGGGTCGCTGAACCAGAAGAAGCCCACGGTCCCCGGGCCGGCGTGGGTGCCGATGACGGCTCCGAGGCTCGTCGACAGCTCGATCTCCGCCTGCGGGCGCTCGTCGCGCACCATCTTCGCCAGCGCCTCGGCGCGCTCGGGCGCGTCCGCGTGCGCGATCCCGACGCGCAGCCCGGGCTCGTCCGCGCTCCCGTCCCGGAATGCGCGCACGAACTCCTGGAACGCCTTCTGGTTGCCGCGGACGCGCTTCACGGGCACGACCTCGCCGTCGGTGATCGTCAGGATCGGCTTCACGTTCAGCATCTGGCCGGCGAAGGCGCGGGCGCGCCCGATGCGGCCTCCGCGCGCGAGGAACTCGAGCGTGTCGACGGTGAAGAGCAGCTTCGCGTCGCGCTGGTAGCGGGCCACCAGCGCGTCGAGCTCCTCGTCCGTCGTTCCCTGCTCGAGGCGGCGCTGGACGGCAAGGCCTAGCATCGCGATCGCGGCGGAGGCCGTGTCCGAATCGACGATCCGAATGTGATCGGCGCCGGCCTCCGCCGCAGCAGTCCGAGCGCTCTCCACCGTCCCCGAGAGCCGGCCGGCGATGTGGATCGAGTAGATCCGCTCGTAGCCCGCCAGCTCCTCGTACGCGGCGGCGAAATCCTGCGGGGTGGGCTGCGACGTCGTCGGGAGCTCCTGGGCCGTGCGCAGCCGGGCGTAGAACTCGTCGGGGCCGAGATCCAGGTAGTCGCGATGGCTCTCGTCCCCGAAGCGGACGTAGAGCGGGACGATGCGCCAGTTGGGGAACCGCTGGGGCGCCTCCGGGAAGTCCGCGGTCGAGTCCACGACGATCGCCGTGTTGGCGGCGGTCAGGTTCACGAGGCGGCCGCGAGCAGCGCGTCGACGATCACGCCGAGCTCCTGGTCCTTGGTGAGGCAGGCGACGGCGCCGGCGTCGTAGAGGGCCTGGATCTCGCCCGCGTCTGCCTCTCCGGTGAGGCAGACGACTGCGACCTCGGGGGCCGCTGCGCGCACCGCGGCGGTCGCCTGGACGCCGTCCATGCCGGGCAGGCGGTAGTCCATGAGGACGACGTCGGGGCTGTGCTCGAGCGTCGCCGCGACGGCGGCCTCCCCCTCGCGCACCGCGGCCACGACCTGGACGTCGGCGCGCAGGCCGAGGAGCAGCTCGAGCGCCTCGCGGAAGATGTCGTTGTCCTCGACGAGCAGGATCCGGACGGGCACTCCCGGAGCCTATTCCGCGGACAGCAGCAGCGGATAGTTCGGCTGCCCGCCCTCCTGCACGTCGAGCTCCAGCTCGGGATGCTCCTCCCCGAGCCAGCGGCGCAGCCCGTCGAGGACGGGGGGCTCGTCGCCGGTGAGCAGCGTGACCACGTCGCGCGGCTCCGCGAGCAGCCGCCCGAGCACCGCGCGGGCGACCTCCTCGAAGTCGTCGCCGGAGGCGACGGCGTCGCCCTCCACGAGCCCCAGCCACTGACCCTTCTGGACGGTGCCGGCGTCGCGCGAGGCGACCGTCACCGCCCCGGTGGCGACGGTCTCGAGCGCCTCGAAGATCTCGGCCATGTTCGCCTCCGCCGAGCGAGTGGGGTCGTAGGCGACCAGCGCCGCCAGGCCCTCCTGGATCGACCGCGTT
The DNA here is from genome assembly GCA_040902725.1 of Gaiellaceae bacterium. Taxonomy (GTDB): domain Bacteria; phylum Actinomycetota; class Thermoleophilia; order Gaiellales; family Gaiellaceae; genus JACVRU01. Next base: position 68,449 of record JBBDWU010000045.1, read on the forward strand.
GGGATCACGCGGACCGGCTTCGAGGCGTGGCGCGCGGCCTGTTCGGCGCTCATCAGCACGTTCGGGTTGTTGGGGAGGACGATCGCCTCAGGCGCGGCGGCGCTCTCGATCGCCTCGAGGATGGCCTGGGTGGACGGGTTCATCGTCCGGCCCCCGTCGACGACGCGCCCCGCCCCGAGATCCTCGAAGAGCCGGCGATTCCCCTCGCCGACCGAGACCACGACCGCCTCGCAGGCCTTCAGCCGCTCCTCGCGCTCGGCCGTCTGGCGGTGCATGTTCGCGATCTCGACGCTCTCGATCGTCCCCCGCGCCACGGCGAGGCTGAGCACCTGCCCGGGGTCGTCCGTGTGGACGTGGATCTTGAGCGCGTCCTCGTCGCCGACGACGAGCAGCGAGTCGCCGAGCGGCTCCAGCTCGCGCTCGAACCCGGCCGCGTCGAGGCCGCTGCCCTCCACGAGCACCGTCGTGCAGTAGCGGAAGCGCGACAGTTCCAGGTGCAGCGCGTCGACGCCGATCTCCTCCTCGTAGGCGGGCGACTCCGGAAGCGGCTCGCCGACAACGTGGGCTGCGAGCCCCCGCAGGATCTCGGCCAGGCCGGCGCCGCCCGCGTCGACGACGCCGGCCTCGCGCAGGACGTCGAGCATCTGCTGCGTGCGCACGACCGACTCGTCCGCGGCCCGCACGAGCTCGCGCATCAGCTCGGGGAGGGGCGGGTTGGCCGCGGCCAGGCGCTCGGCCGCCTCGGCCGTCTCGCGCACGACGGTCAGCATCGTCCCCTCGACGGGCTTGCGGACGGCGCGGTAGGCGGCGTCGCTCGCGCCGCGGAGGGCGGCGGCCACATCGACTTCCTCGCCGGCGCCCAGCGTCTCGGCCGCCCCGCGAACGATCTGGGAGAGGATCACCCCGGAGTTGCCGCGCGCCGACATGAGCGCCGCGCGCGTGACCTCCTTCGCTAGCTCGGCGCGCCCGGTCGCCTGGGTGGCCTCGAGCGCCTCGACGATCCCGCGCGCGGTGAGGGTGAGATTCGTGCCGGTGTCGCCGTCGGGCACCGGGTAGACGTTGAGGTCGTCGATGCGGCGGCGCGAGGACTCGAGCGCGGCGAGCCCGGCGGCGGCCAGGCCGCGGACTGCCTCGACGTCGCTCACGACTGACGCACGTCCTCGATGTGCACCTCGACGGCGGCGATCGGCAGCTGAGTCAGCCGCTCGACCTCGTACGCCACGCGCGTGCGGACGGAGGCGCCGACCTCGGCGAGGTTGAGGCCGTACTCGACCACGACGTGGAGGTCGATCCGGACGCCGCCGTCCTCGGTCTTGACGGCGACCCCCTGCGTGGCCTTGTCGCGCCAGGGCAGCTTCTCCACCGGGCCGCGGGCCGCCATGCCGACGACGCCGTAGCACTCCGCCGCGGTGCGCCCGACGATCTGCGCGATCGCCTCGCGCGAGATCGTGATGCGGCCGAGCGGGGAGGAAACCTCCACGAGCCCTTAGACGAGTCGGAAATGGGCGCGGTTGCTAATGCGTCACGCGAGAGGCCGTCGGACGAGCGGGATCGCTGCGCGAAGCGCGCATCCCGCTCGTCGCGAGGCGAACCGACGCCCAAGGACGTGGTCGTCGCCGCCGCCGGCCTCCCAGCGGCGGCGCTGCAGGCGCCGGAAGCGTCAGACCAGCGAAAGCGTCGCGCCGCCGAAGGCCGGTTCATCCGGCTGAGAGGCGAAGCGCCTGAGGGCCAGCGGAAGGAGCGAAGGAGGGGGTTCGTGGGGGAACCATGGGTTCCCCTGCGGTCAGCCGCCGATG
>JBBDWU010000046.1:0-13101 GCA_040902725.1 Gaiellaceae bacterium
TGCCGCCGCAGGGCGGGCGCAAGCACCCGCACCAGGAGTTCCTCTCGATCGACACCACGAACGTCCTCTTCATCTGCGGCGGCGCCTTTTCCGGGTTGGAGAAGATCATCGCCAAGCGCGTCGGCAGCAACTCGGTGGGCTTCGGGGCGCAGGTGCGCTCGAAGAGCTCGGCCGAGTCCTCCGACCTGCTCGCCGACGTGATGCCGGAGGACCTGCTCGCCTACGGCCTGATCCCCGAGTTCATCGGCCGCCTCCCCGTGATCTCGGCCGTCCACCAGCTCACGCGCGAGGACCTCGTCCAGATCCTCACCGAGCCGAAGAACGCGCTCGTCAAGCAGTACCAGCGCTTCTTCGGCTACGACAACGTCGAGCTCGTCTTCACGGAAGAGGCGCTCTGGGAGATCTCCGACAAGGCGCTGGAGCGCGAGACGGGCGCGCGCGGGTTGCGGTCGATCATCGAGGCGGCGCTGCTCGACGTCATGTTCGAGCTGCCGTCGCGCCGTGACGTCTCCAAGTGCGTGATCACGAAGGAGACGATCACGAAGGGACTGCGGCCGACGCTCGTCACCTCCGCCGGCCGCGAGCTCGACGAGCACGAGCCCGAAGAGCTGGCCGAAGAGTCGGCATAGGTCAGTAGGGCGCCGCGAGGCGCGGGAACATCGGGAAGTGTCGGAGGTTTCGCGTCCAGAGCGTCGCGTCGAGGTGGTCCACGGTCGCCGCGATCACGTAGTCCGTCACGTCGATCCCCGGATGCGTGCGCCCGAAGCGGCGAGCCAAGCTGCCGGCGGCGTCGGCGAGCTCGACGTCGACCGGGATCCACTCGAGCTCGTCGAGTAGTGCGCGCGTCGAGCGCTCTTCGGGCCGCCTCGCCCCCGCGAGCACCTCGACACACGTGAGGACGCTGCCGACGAGGGGCTCTCCGGCGCTGCGCGCGTGCTCGAAGGCGGCGCGCGCGCCGGCGTCGCCGCGCAGATAGTCGACCAACACGGACGTATCCGCGACGATCACGGGCCCAGGCTCTCGAGCTTGTGCCCGAGGCCCGGCCCGCGGATGCGCTCGACGTACTCGGCGCCATCGAAGTCGCGGTCCTTCCAGAGGCCGAAGCTGACGGCGAAGCCGTCGACGCCGCCTTTGCGCCGGCGACCGTACGCGGCGGTGACCGCGCGTCGCACGAGCTCCGCGAGCGAGACGCCGGTGCGCTCGGATTGCCGCTTGAGCAGGTGGTACTGCTCGTCCGTGAGGGTGATCTGGGTGCGGCGGCTCATGATGTAAGGTTACATCAACGTGCTGGCGATCCGCGAGGGTGGGACCGCGCTGATCGAGGCCGCGGTGGATTGGGCGCTCGGGGCGGGAGTCGAGCAGCTCGACCTGGAGGTGCTCGCGGACAACGAGCCCGCGCTGGCTCTCTACCGGAACACCGGGTTCGTCGAGACCGGCCGGCGCGGCCGCGCGGTCCGCATGAGTCGCGCGCTCTAGTCGAAGGGCCGACCGAGGAGTATTTTCCGGGCGTGGCGACGCATACCCGCACCGCGGCGGCCTCCGAGACCGGCTGTCTCGTGATCGCCGACATCGCAGGCCGACGGGGAAACGGCGGTGACCGTTCGGGGCCGGCCCGACGGCAGGGCGAAGGTCTTCGCCGCGCGGAGGCTCGCGCGGCGGATTCGGTCCGACCACGCCCGGCTCGCCTCCCTGGCGACGGCGAGCGAGCGCGGCTGATGCTCACGCAGCTCGTGGCGAACCTCAAGGTCCCCGACCTCGAGGAGGCGATCGCCTTCTACGAGGGCAAGCTCGGGCTGCGGGTCGCCGACCGGCGTAGCCTCATGCCGGGTCACCAGGACGTGGTCTTCCAGGCCGGGGACGCGACGATCTGCGTCGAGCCGGGCGAAGGTGGGCGCGCCGACACGCCGATCAGCTTCGAGGTCGACGATGTCGAGGCGACGGTCGCAGCCCTGCGCGAGCGCGGCGTCGAGCCCGAGGAGTACGACCTGCCGAGCCTGAAGACCGTGAACGGGATCGCCGCGTTCGGCGACCTCCGGGCCGCCTGGGTCAAGGATCCCGGCGGGAACCTCGTCGGGATCGTCACGCGCGTGCGCACGTCCGGCTAGCTGTCATCCTCTCGCCGTGTTCACGACGCGGCCTGAGCTCCGCGGTACCTTCGGGATGGTCGCCTCGACGCACTGGCTCGCGTCCGCGGCCGGGATGGCGATGCTCGAGCGCGGCGGAAACGCGTTCGACGCGGCGGTGGCGGCCGGGCTCGTGCTCCAGGTCGTCGAGCCGCACCTGAACGGGCCGGGCGGCGAGGTGCCGATCGTGCTCTACAGCGCCGAGCGCGGCGAGGTGCTCGTCGTCAACGGCCAGGGGCCCGCGCCGGCGGCGGCGACGATCGACGAGTTTCGCGGCCGCGGCCTCGACCTCGTCCCCGGCACCGGCGTGCTCGCCGCGTGCGTCCCGGGCGCGTTCGCCGCATGGCTCTTGATCCTGCGGGAGCTGGGGACGATGCCGCTGGCGGAGGTGGCGGCGCCCGCGATCGGGTACGCCGAGCACGGCTATCCCGTCCTGCCGCGCGTGACCGACACGATCGAGCGGATGGAGCCGGTCTTCCGCGAGCAGTGGCAGGGCTCCGCCGAGCTTTACCTGCCAGCTCCGCGGCCGGGAACGCTGTTCCGCAATCCCGCGCTCGCCGAGACCTACAAGCGGGTCGTGGGCGAGCCCGACGCCTGGTACCGCGGCTTCGTCGCTGAGGCGATCCACGAGTTCGTGGCCCGGGAAGACGGGCTGCTGACCGGCGAAGACCTCGCCGCCTTCGAAGCGCGTTTCGAGCCGCCCCTGTCGCTCGACTTCCGCGGCCACACGGTCTTCAAGTGCGGCCCGTGGAGCCAGGGCCCGGTGTTCCTGCAGCAACTGGCCCTGCTCGACGACTTCGACCTGGCCAGGCTGCCGCCGGCGGAGTACGTCCATACCGTCGTCGAGTGCGCGAAGCTCGCCTTCGCCGACCGCGACGCCTGGTACGGCGACCCCGACTTCACCGACGTCCCCCTCGACCGGCTGCTCTCCCGGGAGTACGCCGACGAGCGCCGGCGCCTCGTGGGCGGCGAGGCCTCGGGCGAGCTGCGCCCCGGGCTCGACGGGCGGCTGCCGGAGGTGGCCGCCGGCAGCGTCGCGCCCGCGCACCTGGGGACCGGGGAGCCGACGCGGGGCGACACGTGCCACGTGGACGTGGCCGACCGGCACGGCAACCTGATCTCGGCGACGCCGAGCGGCGGCTGGCTCCAGAGCTCCCCGGTCATCCCCGAGCTCGGCTTCCCGCTCGGCACGCGCGCGCAGATGTTCTGGCTCGAGGCGGGCCACCCGAGTTCGCTCGAGCCCCGGAAGCGGCCGCGGACCACGCTCAGCCCGTCGCTCGCGTTCCGCGGCGGCGATCCCTACCTTGCCTTCGGCACGCCCGGCGGCGACCAGCAGGACCAGTGGTCGCTGCAGGTCTTCCTCAACCATGCGGTCTTCGGGCTGAATCTCCAGGAGGCGATCGACGCGCCCGCGTTCCACACGAACCACCTGATCTCGTCGTTCCACCCGCGCAGCTTCGAGCCGCGGGTCGTGGAGCTGGAGTCGCGCTTCGATGCCGCAGTCGTGGACGAGCTCCGGGAGCGGGGACACGACGTCCGCGTCACCGTCGCCTGGTCGCTCGGCCGGGTCAGCGCCGTGGCGCGCGAGCCGGACGGACTGCTGAAGGCGGGAGCGAACCCCAGGGGGATGCAGGGCTACGCCATCGGCCGCTAGACAGGAGTTGTCAATCCCGCTCGGACGGACGAGATCGCTACGGCGAAGCCGCGCATCTCGGCCGTCACGAGGTGCCGGTACCTCGCCTGTAGCCCCTGCCCGGAGCGCCCGGGCGGAGCCCGCGCGCGGAGGGCTTCGCCCTTTGGCGCCGGGAGTTCCGACGTGCATCGCGGGCCAAGCTCATGCCCGGCGCAGGAAGGCGCCCACACGGCGGAAAACCGCCAGGTTTTCCGCCGATATCTAGCGCCAGTCGATGGTGACGAGCTCGACCGGCTCGGCGAGGCCTTTCAGCTCGACCGAGCGCGGCTCCGAGGCCCGAACGCCGTTCGCCGCCTCGGCGGTAGCCCGGCTGGCGACGATCTCGGCCGCGCCGCCGACTGCGCCGATCCGCGCGGCAGTGTGGACGCCCTTGCCGCGGTAGTTCGCGCCCAGGCTCGTGGCCTCGTCGGCGTGGATCCCGACCCGCACGTCCGGGGCGAGCGGCTGCGCGGCGAGCGCGCGCTGGACGGCGGTCGCCGCGTCGAAGGCCTGGCGCGGGTCGTCGAAGGCGACGAAGAAGCCGTCGCCGGTGTGGTCGACGACCTCACCCTCGTTGGCCGTGAAGATCTGCTTCAGGGTCTCGTCGTGCCAGCGCAGCGCGCGTGCCCACTTCTCGTCCCCGACCGCCTCCAGCGTCTTCGTGGAGTCGACGATGTCGGTGAACATGAACGTCTTCGTGACGCGCTCGCCGACGTCGCGCCCGAGCAGCTCGCCCACCCGCTCGGAGTCGAGCTTCGCGCCGAGCCGGTCGAAGGTGGCGGCCGCCGTCTCGAGCTCGCGCAGCGCCGCCTCCTCGTCGCCGGCAGCGCGGTAGGCACGGCCGAGTACCGTCCGGGCGCGGGCCACGTCGTAGGAGGCGCCGGCCTCCTGCCAGAGCCTCAGCGACTTCCTGAGCGCGCTCAGAGCGGCGTCGGCGTCGCCGCCCGCTAGCCGCACCATCCCGATCGCCTGCTGCGCCTGTGCGCGCAGCGTCGGCGTGTCGTAGCGCTCCGCGATCTCCGCCAGTTCCGCCGCCGCCTTCTCGCCGGTCTCGAGCTCGCCGGCGGCGACCGCGATCTCGACCTCTGCGAAGAGCAGGCGCGCGCGCTCGGGCAGCGCCATATTGTCCTCGGAGAGGGCCCGACGGATGCCGGCGTAGGCGGGTTGCGCCTTCCCGCGGGCGAGCAGCAGCAGCGAGCGGCCCGGCTCCGGGTCGCGGCCAAGCTCGTCGGCCTGGTCGAAGGACTCCTCGGCATGGGCCAGGTCGCCCAGGCGCAGCCGGATCTCGCCGATCTCGTTCAGGGCGGCGGCCGCGATTCGCGGCGCCCACGGGCGCAGCTCGTCGTGGGCCTGGAGCGCCGTCGCCTCGGCCTCGTCGAACCTGCCCTCGAACCGCATGACCTCGGCGCGATTGACTCGGCAGAGCCCCGGGAAGGCGTTGAGCGAGTGGGCGTCGCAGAACGCGGTCGCGCGCTCCGTCCACTGCGAGGCCTGGTCGTAGGCGCCGACGTCGCGGCACGCCCCGATCAGATTGCAGTAGACCGCCGTCGTGGCCATCGGCGAGAGCTCACCGCTCACCGCTGCGACGGCTGCCTCGTCCAGGAGGGCGTTCCCCTCCTCGACCTCGCCGATCGAGACGAGGGCCATGCCGCGCCGCTGGCGGCCGCGGATCTCGAGCGACCGGTCGCCGTGGCGGGCGCCGACCTCCTCGGCGAGCTTGGCCTGCGCGAGGGCCGTCTCGAAGTCGTTCTTGCCGAGCGAGAGGAGGCTGCGCTGGAGCTCGAGGTAGCCGTGCTCGATGCCCTCGGGCTCGTCCGCGAGCAGCGTCGCGGCTCGGGTGAGCCAGCCATTCCCGATCGCACGCTGGAGCCGCACGCTGCCGTAGTAATGAGCGAGCTCGATCGCGTGTCCCGCCGCACGGCGAGGCTCGCCGGCTTCGATCCACGCGGCAAAGGCCCGCTCCATGACGGGCGCCGAGTACTCCGGGCTGCGCGCGAACGTCGCCGCGAGCGCAAGCCGCTCGATGTCTTCCGCGTCGAGCTCGCCGCGCTCGTCGGCAGCGGTCAGCAGCTCGTACGCGCGCTCCCACTCGGAGCGCTCGAGCGCCTCGCGTCCTGCCTGGATCGGATCGTCTGCAACCTGGGCCATGCTTCGCTCCATTCTGGCACAAGCTCCCGCGATCCCTATACTCGCGTCCATAGTCGCTGACTGATCGCACCGGGATGGAACCTCTCTACCGGCCCGAGGGGGTCGAACAGCGCTGGCAGGACACGTGGGAGGCCGAAGGCCTCTACGCCGCCGACGCCGACGACGACCGGCCGACCTACGTCGACGCCCACCCGCCGCCGAACGTCACCGGCGCAGCGCACATGGGTACGGCGATGGGGCTGACGCTGGCCGACGCGCTCGTCCGCTGGAAGCGGATGCAGGGCTACAACTGCCTCTTCCAGCCGGGCTACGACCACGCCGGCATCTCGACGCAGTACCAGGTCGAGAGGGCGCTCGAGGCCGAGGGCCGGTCGCGACAGGAGGTGGGCCGCGAGGCGTTCGTCGAGCTCGTCTGGGACTGGCTTCGCCGCTACGGCCAGACGATCATGGGCCAGTTCCGCCGGCTGGGCGCGTCGATGGACTACAGCCGCGAGCGGATGACCATGGACGAGGGCTACACGCGCGCCGTCATGCGCCACTTCGTCCATCTCTGGGAGCGCGGCTGGCTCTACCGCGACAACCGGATCGCGAACTGGTGCCCGTACCACCGCTCCTCGCTCTCCGACCTCGAGCTCGACCACGTGGAGACGGACGACGAGCTGGTCTCCGTCCGCTATCCGTTCGCGGACGGCGACGGCCACGTGACGATCGCCACCGTGCGGCCGGCGACCATCCTCGCCGACGTCGCGGTCGCGGTGCACCCGGACGACGAGCGCTACCGCGAGCTCGTGGGCCGCGAGGTGCTCGTGCCCTTCGTCGAGCGCAGCGTGCCGGTGATCGCGGACGAGCGCGTCGAGCCCGAGTTCGGCACCGGCGCGCTCAAGGTGACGCCCGGACACGACCCGACCGACTTCGAGATCGGCCGCGCGCACGGGCTGCCCGAGCCGATGGTGATCGGCCCTGACGGGCTGATGAGCGAGGAGGCGGGCGAGCTCGCCGGCCTGACGCAGGAGGAGGCGGGCGCCCGCGTGCTTGCTTGGTGCGAGGAGCGGGGCCTGCTCGAGTCTCGCGAGCCCTACCGGCACACCATCGCGCGGTGCGCGCGCTGCCACAGCCGGATCGAGCCGTTGATCTCGCTCCAGTGGTGGTGCCGGATGGACGAGCTGAGGCAGCCGGCGCTCGCGGCGCTGCGCGAGGGCCGCGTCCGTTACCACCCCGAGTCCCAGCACCGCTTCGCGATCGACTCGCTCGAGCACGCACCCGACTGGAACATCTCCCGCCAGATCTGGTGGGGCCACCAGCTGCCGGTCTGGTACTGCCCGGACGAGCACATCACCGTGGCCGAGTCCGAGCCCGAGGCGTGCGTCGAGTGCGGCTCCAAGGCGCTTAGGCGCGAGCAGGACGTGCTCGACACCTGGTTCTCCTCGGCCCTCTGGCCCTTCGCCACGCTCGGCTGGCCGGACGACACGCCCGACCTGCGCCGCTTCTACCCGGGCGACTTCAACATCACGGCGCGGGACATCATCCGGCTCTGGGAGAACCGGATGATCTTCGCCGGGCTCGAGCTGATGGGCGAGCTTCCGTTCCGGGACGTGATCATCTACTCGATCGTGCTCGATCCCAAGGGACGGCGGATGTCGAGGACGCTCGGCACCGGCATCGACCCGCTGGAGCTGATCGACGAGCACGGCGCTGACGCGACCCGCTACGGCGTGCTGAAGATGTCCTCGGCGCAGGACGTCCGGTTCTCGGTGGGGGCGATCGAGGAGGGCCGCCGGCTCGCGAACAAGCTCTGGAACGTCGCGCGGCTGATCCTCATGAACACCGAAGGCGTCGAGCCAGCGGCGCGGCCGCGCGACCTCGAGGAGCGCTGGATCCTGGCCCGCATCGAGTCCGCGCGCGTCGAGGTGGAGGCGAACCTGGGCTCGTTCCAGTTCGCCCGCGTCGCGAACGCGCTCTACCACCTGATCTTCGACGACTTCTGCGACTGGTACGCCGAGGCGATCAAGCCGCGCCTGTACGCGAAGGACGAGGCCGCGCAGGCGACGGCGCTGGCGGCGCTGGAGCGGCTGCTGAAGCTGCTGCATCCCGCGATGCCGCACGTCACCGAGGAGATCTGGACGCAGCTGCCGGCGCGTCAGTCGCGCCTGATCGTGGCGCCCTGGCCCGCGCCCGAAGCCGGCGAGCCGGGCGACCTTCAGCGCGTCCAGGACGCCGCAGCGATCTACCGCCGCAGCGGCGTACGCATCCGGCTGGACGACGTCGAGCAGCGGATCTTCGACGCGGTCGTGCGCGAGCAGCGCGACGCGGCGGATCTGGAGGGCGAGGTGGCCCGGCTCCAGTCGGAGATCGCGCGGGCAGAGAGGATGCTCGGCGACGAGCGCTTCGTGCAGAACGCGCCGGAGGACGTGGTCGAGGGCGAGCGGGAGAAGCTCGCGCGCTACCGGCGTGAGCTCGATGCACTCGCCGGCTGAAGCCTGGCTCGAGTCGCTCTCCCCCTGGCCCGAGGAGTTCGGGCTCGAGCGCATGCGCGCGCTGCTCGCCGAGCTCGGCGACCCGCAGGACCGCTTCCGCGCCGTCCACGTCGTCGGCACGAACGGCAAGACGACGACGACGCTGATGACCGAGGCGATCCTGCGCGCGGAAGGCCTGAAGGTGGGCGCGACGATTTCGCCGCACGTCGGCTCCTGGCGGGAGCGGATCACGATCGGCGACTTCGAGCGCGCGGTCGCGCGCGTGCGGCCAGCCGCCGAGCGGCTCGGCGCGACCCAGTTCGAGGCGATCACGGGCGCCGCCTTTGCGGAGTTCGCCGCGGAGGAGGTCGACGCAGCGGTCGTCGAGGCAGGTCTCGGGGGGCGGCTGGACGCGACGAACGTCCTCGACGCGCCCGTGGTGGTGCTGACGAACGTGTCCCTGGAGCACACGGACGTGCTCGGGACGACGCGCGAGGAGATCGCGGCCGAGAAGCTCGCCGTCGTCCGGCCGGGGGCGACGCTGGTCCTCTGCGAGCCGGAGTGGGCGAGCGGGGCCGCCGGCCGCATCGAGTTGGTCTCCTGCTCGAACCTGGCACTGGCGCAGGCGGCCGCCCAGGCATTCCTGGGCCGCCCAGTCGACCCGTCGCCCGCGGAACACGTCCATCCACCGGGTCGTCTGGAGCGCCGGAGCGAGCGCCCGCTCGAGATCTGGGACGGGGCTCACAACCTCGCGGGCCTCGGCTGGCTGCTCGGCCGGCTCCCCGACCGCCGCTATGTCGTGGTCGCCTCGATCCTGCGGGACAAGGAGCCCGAGCGCATGCTCGCCGCATTGGGGGCGATCGCCGACCGGATCGTGACCACGCGCTCGTCGAATCCACGCGCGCTGCCGGCCGAGGAGCTCGCCGCCCTCGCCCGCGTGCCCGCCGAGGCCGTCGACGATCCGGGCGAGGCACTCGCGCGCGCGCGGGCTCTCGCCGGTCCCGACGGGGCGGTCCTCGTCACGGGCTCGCTCTACCTCCTGCAAGATCTCTACGTCCTCGGGGACGCGTACGATGCCGTCAAAGCGTGAACAACTCAGCGTCTTCGCGTTCGCGACGGCGGTGGTGGCGGCCATCGTGGCGCTCGCGTACGCCGCGGGGTATCTGATCGGGAAGCTGCTGCTTTGAACGAGTTCTTCGACTCCACCACCTGGCTGCTGGTCCGTAACCTCGGGCTCTTCTTCGTCTTCATCCTCTGGCTGGCGACCGTCTTCTGGGTCTACAAGGACGCGCGCCGCCGCATCGCCGACCGCTGGCTCGTCGCCATGGCGGTCGTGCTGGGCGCGATCCCGCCGTTCCTGGGGCCGATCGTCTACATGTTCTTCCGGCCGCCCGAGTACCTGGAGGACGTGCGCGAGCGCGGGCTGGAGATCCAGGCGATGGAGGAGCGGCTGGCGCGACGTGACCTCCACTGCCCGGTGTGCCGGGCCGAGGTCGAGGCAACCTTCCTCGTCTGCCCGGTCTGCACCACGAAGCTCAAGCAGGCCTGCGCCAACTGCAAGGCCCCCCTCGAGGCGCTCTGGCGCGTGTGCCCCTTCTGCGAGACGCCCGTCGACATGCCGACGGCGCTCTCCGTCACGGACTCGTGGGAGGACGTTCCGCGTGCGCCCCGTCCCGCCCGTCCGGCGCGGGCGGCGTCCGCTCGGCGGAAACGACGGCCAAGTCCCTGAGCTGCCAGCGGGCGCGGGCGTCGAAGCCCGCTTCCGCGAGCCAGGCCAGCTGGTCGGCGAGAGTGTCCGGCCGGTCGTAGTCCGGCGTCAGCGGGATGACCGCCTGCGCGGGGTCCTCGGGCACGATCACGTCCGCCAGCACGAATCTGCCCCCCGGCCGGAGGACGCGGGCGACCCGGCGGAAGAGATCGCGCTTCCCCTCGCCGTCGAGGTGGTGGACGGCGAGCGCCGACACGACGAGCTCGTACGGCCCCGGCGGCAGCGGGTCCTCGAGCCGCGCGACGAGCAGGAGCGGCCGGCTGCCGAGGCGGGCGCGCGCGGCGGCCAGCATGTGCGCGCTTGCATCGATGCCGACCAGCCGCGCCTCCGGGTAGAGCCCGAGGATCCGCTCCGCCGTCTCGCCGGTTCCGGTCCCCAGCTCGAGGACCTCGTGGACGTCGAGCCCGGCGGCTGCCTGCGCGACCTGCTCCTGGAGCTCGTCGTAGGCCGGAATGTCGCCGCGGATTTCCTGCGGGTAGGTGCCGGGATCGAAGTGGAACTGCGTCACGGCGCAAGTAAACTCGCGCCCGGCATGGCTGTCGAGCGGACCCTGATCCTGATCAAGCCGGACGCGACGAGGCGGGGGCTCGCGGGCGAGATCGTGCGCCGCTTCGAGGAGCGGGGGCTCGAGCTGCGGGCGGCGCGCGTAGTGAGCGTCGACCGCGAGCTCGCGGAGGCCCACTACGACGTCCACCGCGAGAAGCCGTTCTTCGCCGAGCTCGTCGCCTTCATCACGTCGGGAACCACGCTTGCACTGGTGCTCGAGGGCGAGGGCGCGATCGCCACCTGCCGCGCGACGATCGGCGCGACGAATCCCGCCGACGCCGAGCCCGGATCGATTCGCGGCGACCTGGCGCTCTCGATGCCGGACAACCTCGTCCACGGCTCCGACTCCCCGGAGACGGCCGCGGCCGAGATCGCGCTCTGGTTCTCGGACGATGAGCTCGTCTGAGAACGTCCGGCTCTGGACGAAGTCCAACGCCGAGTACACGGACGCCGCGGCCGAGCGCGCGTGGGCGCAGAAGGAGATCACCTGGGGCGTCTGGGGGATCCCGGAGTCGGAGCTCGACGTGCTCGGGGACGTGGCCGGGCTCGACGTGGTCGAGCTGGGCTGCGGTACGGCGTACTTCTCCGCGTGGCTGGCGCGGCGCGATGCACGTGTCGTGGGCGTCGACCCGACGCCGGCACAGCTCGAGACCGCCCGACGGATGCAGCGCGAGACGGGCATGGAGTTCCCGCTGGTCGAGGCGTTCGGGGAGGACGTGCCGCTTCCGGACGCGTCGTTCGATCTTGCGCTCTCGGAGCACGGTGCCGCGAACTGGGCCGACCCATACCTATGGATTCCCGAAGCTGCCCGGCTGCTGCGACCGGGCGGGCGGCTCGTCTACATGCATGGAACCGCGCTCGCGATGATGTGCTTCCCCGACGAGGGAGCGATCACCACTGAACTCCAGCGGCCGTACTTTGGGATGCACCGACTCCAGTGGCCGGGAGAGGAAAGCAGCGAGTTCCAGCTTCCGCACGGCGAAGAGATCCGCGTCCTGCGTGACAGCGGGTTCGAGGTCGAGCGACTCGTCGAGGTTCAGGCACCGGCGGACGCCCAACGGCACCCGCATTACAGCGACCATGATCCCGAGTGGGCGCGGAAGTGGCCGGCCGAGGAGATCTGGGTCGCGCGCAAGCGCGCATGAGCTCGCCGCCGGCCCCGCCGCTCGTCCTCGCCTCGACCTCCCCGCAGCGCCGCGCGATCCTCGAGCAGCTCGGCCTACCGTTCGAGGTCGTCCCGCCGCGCTACGAGGAGGAGGGTGACGACCCGGTCGAGCACGCGGCCGGCAAGGCGCGCTCGGTGGACCGGGGCGAGCAGCCCGTCCTCGGTGTCGACACCATCGTCCACCTCGACGGGCTCGTGCTCGGGAAGCCGGACGGCCCGGGGGAGGCGGAGGCGATGCTCGAGCGGCTCTCCGGCCGCACGCACGAGGTCGTCTCGGGACTCTGCCTGCGCTCGCCCGCCTGGGAGGAGCTCCACCGCGAAACGACCCGCGTCACGTTCCGCGAACTCGCGGGCCGCGACCTCGCCACGTATGTCGCCGCCGGAGAGTGGGAGGGACGCGCGGGCGCGTACGCCATTCAGGGCCTCGGCGCCGCCCTCGTCGAGCGGATCGAGGGGGATTACCTGAACGTGGTCGGGCTCCCCGTCGCCCTGCTCGTTCGGCTGTTAGCAGCCAAATTTCCAGGCGTTTACGGATATGGGTAGCTAGACTCGGTCCTCCCCCATGGGCCTCTTCACCTCTCTGACCGGCTTCGGCGGTCGCGACATGGCCGTCGACCTCGGCACCGCGAACACGCTCGTCTACGTGCGCGGCCGGGGCATCGTCCTCTCCGAGCCGTCCGTGGTCGCGATCGACATGCGCTCCGGCGAGGTGCACGCGGTCGGCGTGGAGGCCAAGCGGATGCTCGGCCGCACGCCGGGCTCGATCCAGGCCATCCGCCCGCTCAAGGACGGCGTCATCGCCGACTTCGACGTCACGGAGCAGATGCTCCGCCACTTCATCCAGAAGGTCCACCAGCACCGCTTCGCGCACCCGCGCGTCGTCGTGTGCGTGCCCTCGGGCGTCACCGGCGTCGAGAAGCGCGCCGTCGAGGAGGCGACGCTCTCCGCGGGCGCGCGCCAGGCCTATCTGATCGAGGAGCCGATGGCCGCCGCGATCGGCGCTGGTCTGCCGGTCGCCGAGCCGACGGGGAACATGATCGTCGACATCGGCGGCGGCACGACCGAGGTCGCCGTCATCTCGCTCGGCGGGATCGTCGTCTCGCAGTCGCTCCGCGTGGGCGGCGACGAGATGGACGAGGCGATCATCAATTACTGCAAGCGCGAGTACAAGCTGCTGATCGGCCAGCAGACGGCCGAGGAGATCAAGCTCGAGATCGGCTCCGCCT
>JBBDWU010000047.1:0-68794 GCA_040902725.1 Gaiellaceae bacterium
TGCTGCCAAATCACCTGGCGACGGCTGGAGACCTCATTGAGTTAGGACCTCTTAGGGCGCGTCGCCGCCGCGGTAGTGGCCGTCGCCCGGCCAGGGCGACAGCAGGATCAGCAATCGGGCGCCCTCGGGGCTCGAGATCACGCGCCGCTCGTCCGGCTCGAAGAGGGCGAGCGTCCCGGGCCCGGCGTCGAGCGCGTCCTCGCCGGCACCGATCACGGCGCGCCCCTCGACGACCACGATGAACGCGTGCTCCTTCACCTGGTGCTCGCCCAGCTGCTGGCCGGGCTCGAGGCGGATCATCACCGCCCGGCCCTCGTCCGCCGAGTGGAGGACGACAGGGTCGCGCATGCCGGCCGGAGCGTCGATCTCGCGCAGGTTCCAGCTCTGCATGGGCACGATCCTAGTCGCGAGGGCCGGGGATAGACTCAGCACCCCGATGGACCTCGTCGTCGACCGCTTCGAGCTGGGCCCGATCGGGACCAACTGCTACGTCGTCCGCACGCATCGTGGGGCCGAGGAGTGCGTCGTCGTCGACCCTGGCGCGGACGCTGCGAGCCTCCAGCTGGAGCTCGACGGGATGGCGACCCGCTGCGCCGCGATCCTCGTGACGCACGTGCACTGGGACCACATCGGCGGCGTGGCCGACCTGGCCGAGGCCACGGGCGCGCCCGTTCACGTCTCCGACGACGAAGCGTTCGTGCTCGAGCGCCCGGACGAGGTCTACGGAGCGCACGGGATCCGCATCCGGCCTCACGACCCCGAGGTCCGGCTCGCGGGGGACGAGACGCTCGAGCTGGCAGGCATCGGGCTCGAGACCCTCCGCGTCCCCGGCCACTCGCCGGGTCACCTCGCCTTCCACGCGGACGGGTGCCTCTTCTCGGGCGACGTGCTCTTCGCCGGCGGGGTGGGACGCGTCGACCTGCCCGGGGGCGACTGGGAGACGCTGCTCGCGTCGATCCGCTCGCTCGCCGACCGGTTCCCGTCCGAGACCGTCGTCTACTCGGGCCACGGGGCCCCGACGACGCTCGGGCACGAGTTGGCCCGCAACCCCTTCCTGCTCGAGCTCCGCGCCGCCCAGTGAGCCGCTTCGAGGCGCCGCGCGGCACGCACGACATCCTCCCCTCAGAGCAGCCGGCCTGGCAGTGGGTGACGGAGGTGCTCGAGGAGGTCTGCGCGCTCTACGGCTACCGACGGATCGACACGCCGGCGCTCGAGGACACGGAGCTCATCGTCCGCACTTCCGGCGAGGGCTCCGACGTCGTCCAGAAGGAGACCTACACCTTCGAGGACCGCGGCGGACGCTCGCTGACGCTCCGGCCGGAGGCGACGGCGCCGATCTGCCGCGCGTACGTCGAGCACGGCCTGCACCGCGAGCCGCAGCCGCAGAAGCTCTACACGATCGCGCCCATGTGGCGGTACGACCGCCCTCAGAAGGGCCGTTACCGCGAGCACTGGCAGGTCTCCGTCGAGGCGATCGGCTCCGACGACCCGGCCCTCGACGCCGAGCTGATCCAGCTCTACGCCGAGGTCCTGCGGCGGCTCGGCGTGACCGGGTGGGAGCTGCGCCTCAACTCGATCGGCGACTCCGCCTGCCGGCCGGCCTACGTCGAGCGGCTCAGCGCCTGGCTCGACGAGCACGACGACCGGCTCGACGACGAAGCGCGCGCAAAGCGGCAGACGTCGCCTCTGCGCGTCTTCGACGTGAAGAGCGCCAACGTCCAGGCCGCCCTCCAGGACGCGCCCACGATCGGCGAGTCGCTCTGCGACGCCTGCCGCGAGCATTTCGCCGCCGTGCGCGCGTATCTCGACGCGTCCGGCGTCCCGTACGTGCTGACTCCGACCCTCGTGCGCGGCCTCGACTACTACACGCGCACGACCTTCGAGTTCCACGAGGGCACCCAGATCCTCGGCGGCGGCCGCTACGACGGCCTCATCGAGGCGATCGGGGGGCCGGCGACGCCGGGGATCGGCTTCGGCGCCGGGATCGAGCGGCTGCTGCTCTCGATCGGCGAGCGGGAGCTCGAGCCGCCCGCCGTCGACGTCTTCTTCGCGTTCGACGGCGCCCCTCGCGCGGACACCCTGACCTTGATGGCCGAGCTGCGCCGGCGCGGCATCGCCTGCGACACCGACTACGCCGGCCGCTCGCTCAAGGGCCAGCTGACGCAGGCCGGCCGCCTCAACGCCCGGGCGACCGTGGTCGTGGACGCGGAAGGCGCGCGGCTGCGTAGCGAGGGCTCGGAGGAGCGGCTCACGCTCGACGAGCTCCGGGCTAGGCTCGCCGGATGACGTGGCGCGACTTGCACTGCGGCGAGGTCCGGCCCGAGCACGTCGGCAAGCGGCTGACGCTCGCCGGCTGGGCGGCGCGCCGCCGCGACCACGGTGGCCTCGTCTTCGTCGACATTCGCGACCACACCGGCGTCTGCCAGCTCGTCGTCAACCCCGAGCGGGCGCCGGCCGCGCTCGCCGCCGCGCACGAGGTGCGCAACGAGTTCGTGCTCCGCGCCGAGGGCGAGGTGGTCGAGCGCACGCCCGAGAACGTCAACCCCGACCTCCCGACCGGGGCGGTCGAGCTCCAGGTCGACGGGCTCGAGATCGTCTCGCGCTCCGAGCCGCTTCCGTTCCAGCCCGGCGACGAGGTGGACGAGCTCCTGCGGTTGCGCTACCGGTGGCTCGACCTGCGCTCCGAGCGCATGCAGCGCAACCTCCGGCTCTCCGCCACCGTCGTCTCGGCGATCCGGCGCTGCATGGAGGAGCTCGGGTTCGTCGACTTCTGGACGCCCGGCCTCATCCGGGGAACGCCCGAGGGGGCGCGGGACTTTCTCGTTCCCGTCCGGCTCCAGCCGGGGAAGTTCTTCGCCCTCGCGCAGTCGCCCCAGGTCTACAAACAGCTCTCCGTGATCGGCGGGCTCGACCGCTACTACCAGATCGCCACCTGCTGGCGTGACGAGGATCTCCGCGCCGACCGGCAGTTCGAGTTCCGGCAGCTGGACGTCGAGCTCGCGTTCGCCGAGCGCGAGGACGTCCTCGATGTGCTCGAGCAGGCGGTCGTCGCCTCGTTCGAGGCGCTCGAGCGCGAGCCGCCCCCCCGGCCCTTCCCGCGGCTCTCCTGGCATGAGGTGATGGACCGCTTCGGCACCGACAAGCCCGATCTGCGCTTCGCGATGGAGATCCAGGACGCGACGGAGGCCACCCGCGGCTCGCAGTTCGGCGTGTTCGCAAACGCCCCCGCCGTCCGCTATCTCGTCGCGCCCCGGGTCTTCTCCCGCGCCGAGCTCGACCGGCTGGAGACGCTGGCCAGGGAGGCCGGCGCGAAGGGCCTCGCGTACATCCTCCGCGCCGACGACGGCGAGGTGCGCTCGCCGATCGCCAAGTTCCTGTCTGAGCAGGAGCTCGCGCACTTCGGCGCCGAGGGCGGCTCGACCATCCTCTTCGCCGCCGACGAGCCGCTCGCCGCGAGCAGGACGCTCGGAGCGCTGCGGACGCACCTCGGCCGCGAGCTCGCCCTGGCCGACGAGTCGCGGGACGAGTTCCTCTGGGTGCTCGACTTTCCGCTCTTCGAGCACGACGAGGAGACCGGCGGCTGGACGTTCTCGCATCACATGTTCACGGGGGTCCAGCCCGGCCACGAGGAGCTGATGGAGACCGATCCCGGCGCGGCGCTCTCCCAGGCCTACGACCTGGTGTGGAACGGCTGGGAGCTCGGCTCGGGGTCGATCCGGATCCATCGCCAGGACGTGCAGGCGCGGGTCTTCCGCGCGCTCGGCATCACGGAGGAGGAGGTGCGCTCCAAGTACGGCTTCCTGCTCGAGGCGCTCCGGATGGGCGCCCCCCCGCACGGCGGCTTCGCCCTCGGCCTCGACCGCTTCCTCGCCCTGCTCGCCGGCGAGCCGAACATCCGCGAGGTCGTTCCCTTCCCGAAGGTGGCGAGCGGCTCCGATCCGCTCACGGGCGCTCCTACGGAGATGCCCGAGGCCGTGCTCCGGGAGCTCGGCATCAAGGTCGTCGGGTCGCGCGACTGAGTCGCGGGTACGCTCCCGCCGATCCACCAGTCATACTTGGCGTCAACACTCGAAAGGAGCAGACATGGCGACAGAGGATCCGGGGCGCGCGCCGTCACCGCCGGCGCTCGCGGCTCTTCCGAGGGTCGAGGACCTGCCGACCCGCCCGGACGGAGGCTACGACCCGGACCGGGTGCGCGAGGCGTTCGACGCCTATCGCCGCCTGTTCGCCCAGCTCCAGGCGCAGCTGCGCGTGCTCCAGGCCGCCGGCCGCACCGGCGTCGCGGAGCCGCTCGGCCACGCCGTGCGCATGGACGCCTTGCACCTCATCCGCGCCGCCGCCGAGTTCGCGGACACGATCGAGCGCGACGCCCAGCTGGCGTCCGCGACGCAGATCGGACGCGCCGAGGAGGAAGTCCGGACGCGCCGGCAGGGGGTCGAGGAGCGCGAGGCCGAGATCGAGCGCTTCCGCCAGGAGAGCGAGCGCGAGCGCGCGGAGATCCTGAACGCGGCGACGGCCGAGACGAAAGAGCTCCTCGCCAACGCGCAGCGCGACGCAGGGCAGGAGGTTCGCGAGGCCGAGGCCCGCGCGACCCGGCTGCTCGAGCAGGCCCGCCATCAGGCGACGGAGCTGACGAACTCGGCGCGTGCCGAGGTCGAGCAGACCCTCGAATGGGCGCGCGGCCAGGCCGCGACGATCATCAACCGCGCCCAGGAGGGCGCCGAGCAGCTGCTCCGCGCCGCGGGTCTCGGCGAGACCGCTATGAGCGAGGCGATCCAGACGATCACGGCTGTAGCCGCGGATGCGGCGGAAGCCACGCGGCCGCCGGAGGCGGCTGCGGCGCCCGCGGCCAAGAAGCCGGCGCCGGCGACCCCGGCGGCCGAGGTCGAGGCCGAGGGTGGCTCGGACGACGAGGCAGAGAAGCAGTAGCGCCGCGTTTCGCGCGCGACTCGGGCCGAGGTTCGGGCTCGAGGCGACGTTTCTGATCGCCGTCGCGGTCGTGCTCGGCCTGCTCGAGGTCTCCTGGCCGGCCATCGTCGCGGCGATGGCGATCTCCTGGCTCGCGATCGCGATCGTCGAGGTCGCGCTCGCGCGCGCCGGCAAGGCCCCACCGGCGCTCGCGCTTCCTTCGACGTCGCCCCGGACGGTCACGGTGCTGCCGCCCGGCGAGTTTCCGGCCCCGCCCCCGCCGCCTGTGCTCGAGTCCGTTCCGGCGCCCGTCGAGGCCGAGCGGCCGGCTCGGTCACCTGCGCCGGTTCCCGCTGCGGCGGCCGAGACCGGGCCGCCCCCGCCGACCCAGCTGCGGCCTCGCGGAGGGCGCGAGTGGAACATCTGGGAGCTCGAGCGGATCGCCCGCGAGCGGGCGGGCGCGAACCCGGACCGCGATGAGGAGCGGACGTTCCTGCTCATGTCGCTCCGTGAGTTCGCGCGGCCGGACGGCCACCTGCCGCCCGACTTCGACAGCCTCGTCCGCGAGGCCTTCGGGGACCTGCTCCAGTCCGGTCGGTGACGATTCCGCTCGCGCAGCGGCAGATCGCCCTCGCGGCGATCACGCTGCTCGCGGTCGTCGTCGGCGTCGCTCTCGCGCGTGTTCTCCAGCCGGACGACGGCGACGCGCCTGCCGCCGCCGCGCCCGCGGGCGAGTGGTATCGCGCCCTCGCCGCTCCCTACGCCTTCCCCGAAGGCGCGAGACGGACGGCGTGCGGCCATCCCACCGGACGCCGGACGCTCGGGGTCGCGCACCCCGTGCTCCCCTGCGGGGCGAAGATCACGATTCTCTTCGAGGGCCGCGAGGTGCTGACGCAGGTCGTCGACCGGGGTACGGGCGTCCCCGGCCGCGAGTTCGACGTGACCGCTGCGCTCGCCGAGGAGATGGGGCTCGCCGGGGTCCAGCCGATCCAATGGCGGTTCGCCGCCGCGCCCGGATAGAGTGGCACGGCTCGACCCTGTGCGCGGCCTCGCGCATCCAAGTGGAACCAACACCCGCTGAGAGGGAGCCTGCGTCCGGCCTGGGCGATTTCGCCGAAAGCCGGCAGGGCACCCACCTGGAGAGTCCAGGTTCTCACGGGCGCGAGGCGACGAACGGCAGGGTGGAGCACCATGCCACCGCTACCCTTGAGCGGTGATCGAGGCCGTCGGAGACTCCTCGCGCGACGGCGACTTCGCGCTCGTCCGGCTCGCGGTGGAGGGCGACCGGATCGTCGACGCCGACGCGCCCGGGCTCGTCCGCGACCTCCGTGGGCTGACGCTGCTCGAGGCGGCCGCCGTCCCCGGCGACACGCTCGCCGCGGACGCTCTTGCCAACGCGCTTGCGCCCGTCTTCCGGGCCGAGCCGCACCCTGAGCGGGTCGCCGTGGCGATGAGCGGAGGCGTCGACAGCGCCGTCGCGCTCCTCCGGGCGGGTCCGCAGGCGATCGGGGTCACGTTGCGACTCTGGCTCGACCCGCAGGGCCCCGACTCCGAACGCGCCTGTTGCTCGCCCGAGGCCGTGATCGCGGCGCGCCGGACCTGCCATGCGCTCGGCCTGCCCCACGTGACGCTCGACCTGCGGGAGGAATTCCGCCGCGCCGTGGTGGAGCCGTTCGTCCGCGGCTACGGGCGTGGTCAGACCCCGAACCCGTGCATCCGCTGCAACGGCAGCTTCCGCTTCGCCGAGCTGCTCGCCTTCGCGCGACGGGCGGGCGCGGCCCGGCTGGCCACCGGCCACTACGCGCGCACCGTCAGCCATCGCGGCCGGCTCCTCCTGCGCCGCGCGGCCGACGCGGCCAAGGACCAGAGCTACATGCTCGGCCGGCTCGACCCGCGGCTGCTCGACCGCATCTGGTTCCCGCTCGGGGAGCAGACCAAGGAGGAGACGCGGGCGGAGGCGGCGGCCGCCGGGCTCGAGGCGGCATCGCGAGGGGAGAGCCAGGAGGCCTGCTTCCTCGCCGGTGGCGATTACCGCGCCTTCCTCGAGCGCCAGGGGCTCGCTCCGGCGCCCGGCCCGATCGTCGACGCCGCAGGGAGTGAGCTCGGCCGGCACGACGGGCACTGGCGCTTCACGCCCGGCCAGCGCCGCGGGCTGGGGGTCAGCGCCGCGGAGCCGCTCTACGCGCTCCGCACGTTGCCGGCGTCCAACACCGTCGTCGTCGGCCCGCACGCCGCGCTCGCGACGAGCTCCGTCACCGTCCGGGGCCGGCTCCACGTTCCCGTCGAGCGCGTCGAGGCGAAGCTCCGTTACCGGGCCGCGGCTACCCTCGCGCGGGTGACGGCGACCGAGCGCGGATTCCGCCTCGAGCTCGACGAGCCCGCCTACGCAGTCGCGCCCGGCCAGGCGGCCGTCCTGTACGAGGACGGGGCCGTGGTCGGAGCGGGCGTGATCGGATCGGCAACGCCTAAGATCGAAGGATGAACCTTCTCGCAATCACCTGGAGCGAGCTCGGCGACCTCGCGCTGGCCGTCTTCCTCTTCGCCGTCGGCCTCGGTCTCGGCTACGCGTTCTTCCGCCTCGGCGGGACGTTCGGCCGGCTCTCGGCGTTGATCAAGGGCACGGAGCGGGAGGTGCTGCCCGTGATCAACAAGGTCGGGGGGACCATCGACCGCGTGAACGCGCAGATGGACAAGGTCGACACGATGACCGACAGCGCCGTCGACGCGGTGGAGAGCGTCGACACCGCCATCCGTGCCGTCTCGATGGCGATCACGCGCCCCGTGCAGAAGGTCTCGGGCCTCGCCGCCGGGATCACTTTCGGCCTCGCCGACCTGAAGTCGAACCACGACGTCAAGGCGGCGATGCGCGCCGCCAAGGACGCGGCCGCGCGGCGGGAGGCCGAGCTGGCCGAGGAACTGCGCGACGCGGGCAGGGAACCGTGACCGCCGACGAGATCACCCTCACGCTCCCCCGCAGCCGCGACTACTACGAGATCGCCCACCTCATCCTCGGCGGCCTCGCGGTCCGGCTCGACCTGACCCTGGAGCACCTCGACGACCTCCAGCTGGCCCTCGACGGCGTGCTCGAGCGCCACGAGGGCGACGACAGCGTCACCGTCACCGTGCGCGTCGACGGCGACTCGATCCACACCGTGGTCGGGCCGTTCCCTGCCAACCGCCTCCGCGGCGAGCTCGAGCGCGACCAGGGCGAGCACCTCGGGCTCCGACGCCTACTCGACACGGTCTGCGACGACGTCCAGGTCGAGGAGCGGGGCGATACCGAGTGGATCGAGCTCACGAAGAGCGTCCAGGCGGCGGTCTAAAGTGGTCGCCGCCGCGAGCCCGTCCGGCCCGCCCGGCTGCAAAGCTACGCCGGGCGTCGTCCTCGGTCGCGCCCGCATGGCAGAGCATGCGAGCGCTCCCTGCGTCCTAGCCCGGCTTGCTTTTCGCGCGGGCGACCTCGAACGTGCCCACGACGGTGACCACTAGTGTCCGAGCGGTCGGGCGACGACAAGGCGCTCCTGCGCCGCTATCACGAGCAGGGCGACCTCCAGGCCCGCGAGGAGCTGATCGAGCAGTACATGTCCCTCGTCCGCTCGCTCGCGCGCCGGTACTCGTACCGCGGCGAGCAGCTCGAGGACCTCGTCCAGATCGGCGCGATCGGGCTGATCAAGGCGATCGACCGCTTCGACATCGAGCGGGGCGTCGAGCTGACGACGTATGCGACCCCGAACATCATCGGTGAGATCAAGCGCCACTTCCGCGACAAAGGCTGGTCGGTGCGCGTACCGCGCGGCCTGCAGGAGCTCAACGTCCGGCTGTCGCGGCTGATCGAGCTGCTGACGGTGGAGCTCGGGCGCTCGCCGAAGATCGCCGAGCTCGCGGAGGCGGCGAGCGTGACCGAGGAAGAGGTGCTGGAGGCGCTCGAGTCGAGCCGCGCCTACAGCTCGCTCTCCCTCTCGAGCGGGGGCGGCGGGGACGACGACGACGATCTCGACCCGCTGGAGTCGATCGGCACCGAGGAGCACCAGTACGAGGTCTCGGAGGACCGAGCGGTCCTCGAGCCGGGCTGGCGCGTGCTCGACGAGCGCGAGCGGAAGATCCTCCACCTCCGCTTCTACGAGGGCCTGACCCAGTCGCAGATCGCGCAGCAGGTCGGCATCTCGCAGATGCACGTCTCGCGGCTGATCCGCCGGTCGATGGACAAGATCAGGGAGGAGATCGCGGCCGACGAGGTTCAGGAGCCGCCGCGCCGCAAGGCGGCCGGGTAGCCAGCCCTACAATCGGGGGATGCGGACCTCGGCGGACCTCCGGGAGGGCTTCCTCTCCTTCTTCGAGTCGAAAGGGCACCAGCGCCTCCCCTCGTGGCCGCTCGTGCCGCGGCCGGGCGACCGCTCGACGCTGCTGACGACGGCTGGGATGCAGCCGCAGATGCCGTTCTTCCTGGGCCAGGAGCCGCCGCCGGCGCCGCTGACGGCCACCGCCCAGAAGTGCTTCCGGACGCCCGACATCGACGAGGTGGGGCTCGACGGCCACCACCTGACCTTCTTCGAGATGCTCGGCAACTTCTCGTTCGGGCAGTACTTCAAGGAAGGCGCGATCGAGCTCGCGACGGAGTTCATCCAGCAGCACCTGAGCTTCGACTGGGGGCGGATCTGGGTGACCGTGCACGCGGGCGACCCGCAGCTCGGGCTCGGCGAGGACGAGACGGCGATTCGCCTCTGGGAGCAGATCGGCATGCCGCGGGAGCGGATCGTCGGGCTGCCGAGCTCGGAGAACTTCTGGTCGGTGGGCGGCCCGGGGCCGTGCGGCCCCGACTCGGAGATCTACTTCGACCACGGCGAGGAGCACGGGTGCGGCCGCGCGGACTGCGCACCGGCCTGTCCCCGCTGCGACCGCTTTCTCGAGTTCTGGAACCTAGTGTTCATGGAGTACGAGCTCAGGGCCGACGGCACGCTGACGCCGCTGCCCAAGCAGAACGTCGACACCGGCATGGGCCTCGAGCGGACCGCCGCCGTGCTCCAGGGCGTCACGTCCGTGTACGAGACGGACGGCTACCAGTCGATCATGGGCTGGATCGAAGGGGCGAGCGGTGTTGCCTGGAACGCCAACGAAGCGGCGACCAAAGCGCATCGCGTCCTCGCCGACCACGCCCGCGGGATGACGTTCCTGGTCGGCGACGGGGTGACGCCGTCGAACGAGGGTCGCGGCTACGTGCTGCGGCGCATCATCCGGCGCGCGGTGCAGCACGCCCGCACGATCGGCCTCGACGACCTCTGGCGGCTGACGGACGTCGTCGTCGAACAGATGGGGCCGTGGTACCCAGAGCTGCCCGAGGGCCGCGCCCGCATCCAGGAGGTCGTGCGGGCGGAGGAGGAGCGCTTCTCGGAGACGCTGGCCCGGGGCATGAAGCTCTTCGAGGACGTGGCGGCGAAGGGGAGCGTCTCCGGCGCCGACGCGTTCGAGCTGACGGCCACGTACGGGTTCCCTGTCGAGCTGACCAGAGAGCTGGCGCGCGAGCGCGCGCTCGAGGTGAACGAGGAGGAGTTCACGCGGCTGATGGAGGAGCACCGGGAGATCTCCCGCGCCGGCCAGGCGCGCGCGATCGGCGACCTCAGCGGGCCGCCGACGGAGTTCGTGGGCTACGAGAAGCTCGACGTGCTGACGGCGATCTCGGCGTATCAAGCGGGCGACGACGGAACCTTCCAGGCCAAGCTCTTCGAGTCGCCGTTCTATCCCGAAGGGGGCGGTCAGGTCGCCGACCGGGGGTTCATCGAGCACGAGCAGACCGGCGCCCGGGCGTCTCTCCGCGACGCGGTGCGCCTCGGTGACGACCAGATCCTGGTCTTCGAGGGTGAGGGCTTCGCGGAGGGCGACCGCGTGCGGGCGGTCGTCGACTGGCACGCGCGCTACCCGACCATGGCGAATCACACGGCCACCCATCTGCTCCACGCTGCCCTGCGGGAGGTGCTCGGCGAGCACGTCGTCCAGGCGGGCTCGGCGGTGCGGATCGACAAGCTCCGGTTCGACTTCACGCATCCCCAGGCGTTGACGGACGAGGAGCGGGAGCAGACCGAACGCCGGGTGAACGAGAAGGTCTTCGAGAACCTGCCCGTGCGCGCCCTCCTGACGCCGCTCGAGGAGGCGCGGAAGCTCGGGGCGATGATGCTGTTCGGCGAGAAGTACGGCGAGGAGGTGCGGCTCGTCGAGATCGACGGCTACTCGCGCGAGCTCTGCGGGGGCACGCATGTGCGCAACACCGCCGAGATCGGGCCGTTCGTGATCTCCTCCGAGAGCTCGGTGGGCGCCGGCACGCGGAGGATCGAGGCGCTCACGGCCGGGGAGGCTTTCGCCCTGCTCCGCGAGCAGGCGCGGGAGGCCGAGGCACTCCGAGCAGAGCTGACGACGGCGCGCAGGGAGGCGCCCAGGGCGGAGCAGGGCCCGGCGGACTTCGTCATCACCCGGCAGACCCAGGCCGGCGACGTGCACGTCCTGGTCGTCGAGGTGAAGAGCGGCGATCCACTCGACATCTCCGATCGCCTGAAGCAACAGCACGCTCCCGCGGCCGTGATCGTCGGCGCCCGCGAGGACGGTTCAGCGCAGCTCCTGATCAACGTCGACAAGTCGCTCGAGGCCCGGGGCGTGCACGCGGGCAACGTCATCCGCGAGGCGGCGACCCTGATCGGCGGCAAGGGCGGCGGCCGGGCGACGATGGCGCGGGCCGGTGGGAAGAACGCCGAGAGGCTGGACGACGCGCTCGCCGAGGCGGAGCGGCTGGTCGTCGCCGCTCTCCAGTGAAGGTGCTGGCGCTCGACTACGGCTCTGCGCGCACGGGCGTCGCCGTGTCGGATCCGACCGGTGCGATCGCGCGGCCCCTCGGCGTCGTCGAGCGGGCGGGGGGGAAGGACGGCCTCGCGCGGGTGGCCGAGCTGGTCCGCGAGGAGGGCGTGGAGCTCGTCGTGGTCGGGATGCCGGTCACGCTGGCCGGCCAGGTGGGGCCTCAAGCGCAGGAGACCGTACGCTTCGTCGAGCGGCTCCGGGCCGAGCTCGAGGTTCCGGTGGAGACGTTCGACGAGCGCTTCACGACGACGCTTGCCGTCCAGGGCGGCGGTCGCGGGGCCGAGGACGCGCGGGCCGCGGCTCATCTGCTCGCCGGCTATCTCGCTCGCAGGGAGGCCCGGGGCGGATGAGGCGGCGTGCCGGCGCGCTTCTGGTCTTCGCCGCGGTGACCGCGGTCGCCGTGTGGCTCGTCTCGCTCGCGCTCGGCGAGATCCGGGAAGCCGACGAGGCGGCGCCGGAGCCGGCCACGTCCGCAGCCCAGCCGCCTCTTGACCCGCTGCGGATCGTTTTCCCCGAAGGGTTCACGCGCGCGGAGATGGCGGCGCGGATCACGGCCGTGAACGAGATCGCGAAGAGCGAGCGTGGCGTGACCCCGAAGCTGAGCCCGCGCCGGTACCTGGCCCTGACGCGGCGGCACTCGCTGCCCGGAGAGTTCGCCGGCGACGACCGCCCCAGGCAGCTCGAGGGCTTTCTGTTCCCGGCAACGTACGACTTCCTTCCGGGAACGACCACGAAGAAGCTCGTCGAGGATCAGCTGGTCGCGTTTCAACGGGCGTGGGCGGAAGTGGACCTCACGTATGCAAAGTCCAAGAACCTGACGGCGTACGACGTCCTGATCATCGCCTCGATGATCGAGAAGGAGACCGTGGTCCCGCGCGAGCGTCGCCTGGTCGCGTCCGTGATCTACAACCGGCTGCGCGCGGGCATGGCGCTAGGGATCGACGCCACGATCCGCTATGGGCTCGAGGTGCCCGGGAACGAGCCGTTGCGCCAGTCGCAACTCACGAGCGACAACCCGTACAACACGCGCAACCGGCTCGGGCTCCCGCCGACCCCGATCGCGAATCCCGGGCTGTCATCGATCCGCGCGGCGGCGCTGCCGGTGGAGACGGACTATCTCTACTTCGTCCGGAAACCCGACGAGCGGAGCCACTTCTTCACGGCGAGCGAGTCGGAGTTCTTCCGGAAAGCGTGCGGGTACGGCTACGGGTGCGGCTGAGCCCCGCCGCCCCCGTGAAAGAGGGAGGCACGCCGGGCCCCCTCCCGCAACTGAGCGTATTGGTGAAAATCGCGCGCGTGGGATACGGAAGCGTGTCGAATGCATGCCGGTAGCACCAGGCTCGTCGCCCTCCTCGGCCACCCCGTCGCGCACTCGCTCTCGCCCCGGATGCAGAACGCCGCCTTCGCCGCGCGCGGGCTCGACTGGGCCTACGTCGCGCTCGACGTCCCACCGGAGCGCCTCGAGGAGGCCGTGCGCGGGCTGGCCGCGCTCGGGTTCGCCGGCGCCAACGTCACCGCGCCGCACAAGATCGCTGTCGCGCGCCTCGTCGAGAGCGAGCTTCCCTCCGTGAACACGCTCCTCTTCCGCGACGGCTCGGCCGTGGGTCACTCCACCGACGCCGCAGTGCTCGAGCAGCTGGGGGAGGCCCCCCAGCGCCCGGTCGTGATCGGCGACGGCGGCGCTGCCGCCGCTTTCCTCCACGCGCTCCCGCCCGCGCGGGTCTTCTCGCGCCGCGGCGAATGGCCTCCGCAAGTCGGCGAAGCAGACCTCGTGGTCAACGCCACGCCCGTCCGCGACGAGCCGCTCGTGGCGCTCGGCCCGGGCCAGACGCTCGTCGACCTGCCGTACCCCGACTCGGCGACGGCCGCTGCCGCCCGCGTCGCCGGCGCGCGCGTGCTCGGCGGACTCGAAGTCCTCGTTGCCCAGGGCGCGGCCTCCTTCGAGCTCTGGACGGGCGTTCCGGCGCCGGTTGAAGTCATGCGCGGCGCACTAGGGTTGCCGGTATGACGCTTGAGCTCGTGGTCGCCGGCGAGTCGCACGGGCCGGCGCTGGTCGCGGTCGTCACCGGTCTCCCCGCCGGCCTCGTGCTCGACAAGGCGGCGATCGACGCCGACCTGCGCCGCCGCCAGGAAGGCTACGGGCGCAGCCCGCGCCAGCAGATCGAGGCCGACGAGGTCGAGGTGCTCGCCGGCCTCCGTCACGGCCGCACGCTCGGCACCCCGCTCGCGCTCGTCGTCCGCAACCGCGACCACGAAAACTGGGCCTGGGGGATGAGCCCCTGGCCGCCCGAGGGAGAGCCCGAGGGGAAGGGAACGAAGCCGGTGACGCTGCCGCGGCCCGGCCACGCCGACCTCGCCGGCGCCCTCAAGTTCGGTCTCGCCGACGTCCGCGACGCGCTCGAGCACGCCAGCGCGCGCCACACCGCGGCGTCCGTCGCCGCCGGGGCCGTCGCCAAGGCGCTCCTGCACCCGCTCGGGATCGCGGTCGAAGGCAACGTGGCAACGCAGGATCTGGAACGCCGCATCGACGAGGCGCGGGCCGACCGCGACACCGTCGGCGGCGTCGTCGAAGTGCGCGCCCGCGGCGTCCCGCCCGGGCTTGGCTCATACGCCACGAAGGAGGAGCGGCTGGACGCGCGGCTCGCCGCCGCGCTGATGGGCATCCAGGCTGTCAAGGGCGTCGAGATCGGCGGCGGCTTCGCGCTCGCTGAGCTGCGCGGCTCGGAGGCGCACGACGAGATCCTCCGCGACGAGCGCGGGCTTCACCGCGAGACGAACCGGGCCGGTGGGATCGAGGCGGGGGTCTCGAACGGGGAGGAGATCGTCGTGCGCACCGCGATGAAGCCGCTCCCGACGCTGATGCGGCCGCTGCAGTCGGTCGACCTCGAGAGCGGCCAGCCGGCCGAGGCGCTGGTCGAGCGCAGTGACGTCGCGGCCGTCGAGGCGCTCGCCGTCGTCGCCGAAGCAGCAGTCGCCTTCGAGCTCGCCCGCGCCGCCCGCGAGAAGTTCGGCGGCGACTCGCTCGCGGACTTCCTCGCCGCTCACCGCGCCTACCTGGAGCGCATCGACTGGTCACCCCGGTAGACGGCAAGCACGTCGCGCTCGTGGGCTTCATGGGCGCGGGGAAGTCGACGGTCGGCGCCGAAGCGGCACGGCTGCTCGGGCGGCCCCTCGTCGACCTCGATCGCGAGCTCGAGGCCGAGACCGGGTCGCCTATCCGCGACCTCTTCGCCGATCGGGGCGAGCCGGGCTTCCGGGAGCTGGAGGAGGAGGTCGCCGTCGAAGCGCTCGCCGACGGCGTTCCCGCGGTGCTGGCGCTCGGCGGCGGCGCCGTCACCTCGGAGCGGATCCGCGAGGCGCTGGCGGAGTCCGCGCTAACGGTCTGGCTCGAGGTCGACGTCGCAGAAGCCTGGACGCGCGCAGCAGGCCCCGAACGGCCGCTCGCCGCCGACGAAGGCGAGTTCCGCCGGCTCTACGCCGAGCGCGAGCCCCTCTACCAAGCCGCCGCCGATGCGCGGGCGACCGACGTCCACGACGTCGTGCTCGCGGCCGGCGGAATCCACCTCGAGCCCGGAAGCCTCCAGCTGCTCGGCGAGCTCGTCCCAGGCAAGGGCTTGGCCGCCCTCGTCACCGAGCCCCGCGTGGCGGGCATCCACGGCGCCGAGGCCCAACTCGCCCTCGGCGCGCGCCTCGGCTCGACCCACGAGCTTCCGCCCGGCGAGGCGGCCAAGACGCTCGCCGCCTGCGAGGCGCTCTGGCAGGAGCTGACCCTCGGCCGCGACGGCACGATCGTGGCCCTCGGTGGCGGCTGCACCACCGACGCCGCGGGCTTCGTGGCCGCCGGCTTCCTGCGCGGAGTCCCCTGGGTGCCGGTGCCGACGACGCTGGTGGGGCAGGTGGACGCGGCGATCGGCGGCAAGACGGGCGTGGACCTGCCGCAGGGGAAGAACCTCGTCGGCGCCTTCCACTGGCCGGCGCGGACCGTGATCGACCCGCTGCTGCTCGACACGCTGCCCGACGAGGAGCGGCGCGCCGGGCTGGCCGAAGTCGTGAAGACCGGCCTCCTCTCCGGGGAGCCGCTGTGGGAGCTCCCAGAGGCCGAGCTCGTGCGCCGCTGCGCCGCCTTCAAGACCGCCGTCTGCCTGCGCGACCCGCTCGACCGGGGCGAGCGAGCCGTCCTCAATCTCGGGCACACGTTCGCCCACGCGCTCGAGGCGGCCGCCGGCTACGAGGGGGTCTCCCACGGCGAGGCGGTCGCCCTCGGCCTGGTGGCGGCGCTACGCCTCTCCGGCCTCGACACCGAGGAGGTCGAGCGGGTGCTCGCGCCGCGGCCGGTCCGGGTCGATCCAGAGCTCGCCTGGGCGGCGCTGCTCCGCGACAAGAAGGCCCACGAGGGCCGAATTCGGCTCGTGCTGCTCGAGCGCCCGGGCTCGCCGCGCTGGCCCGCCGAGCTTCCCGAGGCGGACGTGCGCCAAGCCCTGGACGGGATAATCGCCGCGTGAGGTTCGACATCCTCAACGGGGTGAATCTCGATCTGCTCGGGCGCCGCGACGCCGAGCTCTACGGCGGTCTCTCGCTCGACGAGCTCGAGACGCGCATCTACAAGTGGGCGTCAGAACTCGGCTGCGGCGTGCGCTGCCGGCAGACGAATCACGAGGGCGTGTACGTCGACTGGTGCCACGATGCGCTGGAAGCCGACGGCGTGATCGTCAATCCGGCCGCCTGGACTCACTACAGCTGGGCGATCCGGGACGCGCTCGAGGTCCTCACCGCGCCGATCGTCGAGGTGCACCTCTCGAACGTCGACGAGCGCGAGGAGTGGCGGCGGTTCTCCGTGCTGGAGGGCCTGGTCGCCCACCGCATCGTCGGCCAGGGGCCCGACGGCTACCGGGAGGCGCTCGCCTTCCTCGCGAAGGCCGCCGGATGAGCCGGATCGACAGCCTGCGCGAGCAGCTCGACGAGCCGTTCCTCGTCACGAACCTCGTCAACGTCCGCTACCTCACCGAGTTCGAGAGCTCCAACGTCGCGCTGCTCGTCGAGCAGGATCGGGTGCGCCTGTTCACGGACTTCCGCTATGTCAGCGCCGCCCGGGACGTCCAAGGCGTCGAGGCCTTCGAGATCTCGCGCAACCTCCTGGCCGGGCTCGCGGGCGAGCTCTCCGGCACCGTCGGCTTCGAGAGCGCGTCGATCACCCATGCGGGCTACGAGACGCTGGCAGAGGGAGGTCTCGAGCTCGTGCCCCGGAAGGGCGTGGTCGAGGTGCTGCGCGCGGTGAAAGACGAGCGCGAGCTCGACCGGATCCGGAAGGCGGCGACGATCGCCGACCGCGTGTACGAGCGCCTCACGGAGGAGCGCTTCGTCGGGCGCACCGAGCGCGATCTGGTCTGGCGCGTCCACGAGCTGCTGCACGAGGAGGGTGCCGACACCGCGGGCTTCGACCCGATCGTCGCCGCCGGCCCGACCGGCGCGATTCCCCACGCGCATCCGGGCGACCGCGTCATCGGCAGCGGCGAGACGATCGTGGTCGACCTGGGCGCCCAGCTCGACGGCTACACCTCCGACTGTACGCGCACCTTCGCGACGGGCGAGCTGCCCGAGCGACTGCGCGATGCCTACGAGGTTTGCCGGCAGGCGCAGGCGGCGGGCCTCGAAGCCGTCCGGCCGGGCGTCACGGGCCGCGACGCTGACGACGCGGCTCGCCGCGTGATCGAGGCGAGCCCGTTTGCCGGCGCATTCGGCCACGGGCTCGGCCACGGCGTGGGGATGCAGGTCCACGAGGCGCCCACGCTTCGGCCCGAGTCGGAAGACGTTCTCGAGGCGGGCAACGTCGTCACCGTCGAGCCCGGCATCTACCTCGAGGGCGAGGGCGGCATCCGCATCGAGGATCTCGTCATCGTCACCGGGGACGGCTGCGACATCCTCTCCCGCTTCACCAAGGATCTCGTCACCGTTAACTAGACTCGCCCGGCGATGGCGGAGACGGTCACCACCAACCAGTTCAAGAACGGCATGCACGTCGAGCTGGACGGCGAGGTCTGGCGGATCGTCGAGTTCCAGCACGTGAAGCCGGGCAAGGGCGGCGCCTTCGTGCGGACGAAGCTGAAGAATCTCGCCTCCGGCGCAGTCGTCGAGCGCACGTTCCGCGCGGGGGAGAAGATGCCGCGCGTCCACACCGAGGTGAAGAGCGTCCAGTACCTCTACGACGCCGGCGACGAGGTCGTCTTCATGGACGAGGAGACGTTCGACCAGTTCAACCTGTCGCGCGCCTCCGTCGAGGACGCCCTCGACTTTCTCCAGCCCTCGAGCTCGGTGCAGATGCTGACCGTGGACGGCCGGCCCGGCGGCATTCAGCTGCCCGCCTCGGTCGAGCTCACGGTCGTCGAGACCGAGCCGGGCGTGCGCGGCGACACCGTGTCGAACGTGACGAAGCCGGCGACGCTCGAGACCGGCGCCGTCGTGCAGGTGCCGCTGTTCGTGAACGTGGGGGAACGCATCCGCGTCGATCCCCGCGAGCGCCGTTACATCGCCCGGGCATAAGGTCCCGCGGGATGCCCAAGCTTGTCGACACGACGATTCGGCTGCTCGGCCAGGAGCCGCTCGCGGGCCGGATTCCGACCGCGCAGCTCCTGCGCATCGCCGAGCTGCTCGACACGGCCGGCTACGCCTACCTTGAGGTCTCGGGCGGCGGCGTCTTCGACACGGCTGTCCGGCGGGGCGTGGAGAGCCCCTGGGAGCGGATCCGAGCGCTCAAGGAGCGCACCACGACGCCCCTCGCGATGGCGCTGCGCGGGCGCTTCCTCGTCGGCTCGCGGCCCGTCGAGGCGGAGGTCGTCCGGCGGTTCGTCGCCTCGGCGGCCGAGAACGGCATCGACGTCTTCCGGCTCCACGACCCGCTCAACGACGTCGAGAACCTGCGGGATGCGGCCCAGTCGATCGTCTCCGCGGGCCGCGAGTTCGACGCCGGCCTCGTCTACAGCTCGGGCCGAACCGGCGAGGTGGAGACGCTGGTCGAGCAGGCCCGGAAGCTGCCCGAGCTCGGCGCGGAGCGGCTTCTCCTCCACGATCCGACCGGTTCGCTGCAACCCGCCCAGGCCGGCGAGCTCGTGCAGGCGCTGGGCGAGGCGAGCGGGCTCCCCATCGGCGTCTACCTCCAGGGCGCGGGCGGCAGCGCGCTGGCCTCCGCGCTCGAGGCGTCCCGCGCGGGTGCCGACCTGATCGCCTGTGCGCTGTATCCAGTGGCGCTGACGCTCTACCGCGTGTCCGGCGAGTCCCTGGCCGAGGCGCTCGCCGGGCTCGGTCTCGACTCGTCCATCGACGTGAAGGTGCTCTGGCGGGCGTGCGACATCATCGACGAGCACATCGGCGACGAGCCGGTGACCCCGTTGGCGCCGCGAATCGCTGTGCGCGCGGCCGAGTACGCCTTGCCGCCGGGGCTGGTGGCCGCGCTCGACGCCCATCTGCGGGCGCACGCAGCCGGTGACCGCTTCGACGAGGTGCTCGACGAGCTGGCGAGGATCCGGCTCGAGACGGGCTCGGCTCCGCTGGCGTCGCCGATCGGCCAGGTGCTCGCCTCGCAGGCGCTGCTGCATGTTCTCTCCGCGAGTCGCTGGACGACGGTCGTCGACGAGCTCCGCGACCTGCTCGCCGGGAGCTACGGGAAAACGCCCGGCCCTGTCGACCCGGCCGTGGAGCGGGCGGTCAGGCTGCTCTCGGGCGGCGTCCCCGCATTCGAGCCGGTTGCCCTCGACACGCTGCGCGAGAGCGCCGAGGGCCTCGCGGCGAGCGAAGAGGAGCTGTTGCTGCTGGCCCTGTTCGGGTCGGAGGCCGAGCCGCTCCTCGAGACGATCCGGACCCGGGGGCAGCGCGACGAGGGCCGAGGGCTCGCGGGGCTGGAGCAGAGCCGCGCGGAGCGGGTCCGCGAGCTCGTGCGAATCGTCCAGGAGTCCGGGGTGGGCGAGGTGACGATCGAGGACGACGACTTCCGCGTCACGGTCCGGCGGACCGAGGAGAGCGAGGCGGGAATGGCCGCGACCCCGGGCCAGCCCGGCGCGCCGGCGGGGGAGCCGCGCTCGAACGGGCTCATCCGCGTGGAGTCGCCGATGGTTGGGACGTTCTTCCGGGCCCCGCAGCCCGGGGCGCCGGTCTTCGTGGACGTCGACGACGTCGTCGCGCCCGGTCAGACGCTCTGCCTGATCGAGGCCATGAAGCTCTTCAACGAGCTGAAGGCGGAGGTGGAGGGCGTCGTCCGGATGATCCACGTCGAGAACGGGCAGCCCGTCGAGTTCGGTCAGCTGCTCTTCGAGCTCGAGCCGCTCGCCGCCCTGCCCGCGATCTGATGTTCGAGCGGGTCCTGGTCGCGAACCGTGGCGAGATCGCGGTGCGCGTCATCCGCGCCCTGCACGAGCTGGGTATCGAAGCGGTCGCGGTCCACTCGACCGCCGACGACGGCGCGCTCCACACCCGGCTGGCCGATCGCTCCGTTCGCCTCGGGCCCCCGCCGGCCGCGCAGAGCTATCTCAACCTGGCGGCCGTGATCTCCGCCGCCGCCACAACCGGCTGCGACGCCGTCCACCCGGGGTACGGGTTCCTGGCCGAGAACCCGGCCTTCGTGGACGCCTGCGCCGAGAACGACCTCGTCTTCATCGGGCCGGACTCCGCGCTGATGGCGAAGATGGGCGACAAGGCGCAGGCGAAGCAGGAGCTGAAGGCCGCGGGCGTCCCGCTCGTGCCCGGGACGGAGGGCGCTGCGACGCTGGCGGAGGCGCGAGACGCCGGGACGGAGCTCGGCTACCCCGTGCTCCTGAAGGCGGTCGCCGGCGGCGGGGGCAAGGGGATGCGGCTCGTCGCCGACCCGGCCGAGCTCGAGGGCGCGTACTCGACTGCCGCGGCCGAGGCAGAGGCCGCCTTCGGCGACGGCGCGCTGTACGTCGAGAAGGTGATCGCCCCGGCTCGCCACGTCGAGATCCAGGTGCTGTGCGACACGCAGGGACGAGTGCTCACCCTCGGCGAGCGCGAGTGCTCGATCCAGCGGCGTCACCAGAAGCTGATCGAGGAGTCGCCGTCGCCCGCACTGACCACCGAGCTGCGCGAGGAGATGGAAGCCGCCGCAGAGCGCGCCTGCCGGCAGATCGGCTATCTCAACGCCGGCACCTTCGAGTTCCTGGTCGGGCCTGACGGCTCGTTCGCCTTCATCGAGCTGAACGCCCGCCTCCAGGTCGAGCATCCAGTCTCGGAGCTCGTGACCGGTATCGACATCGTCCGCGAGCAGATCCGGATCGCCGCCGGCGAGCAGCTCGCGCTGACCGGCCGCGCCCCTCGGAGCGGGCATGCGATCGAGATCCGCATCAACGCGGAGGATCCCGAGCGCGACTTCGCTCCCTCGCCCGGGACGATCACGCGCTTCCGCCCGCCGCTCGGCCCGTTCGACCGCGTCGACACCTATGTCGAGGAGGGCACGGTCGTCTCGCCCTACTACGACTCGCTCGTGGCGAAGCTGATCGTCTGGGACACGACCCGGCCGGCCGCGATCGAGCGCGCTCTCCGCGCCCTCCGCGAGTTCGAGGTCGAGGGGATCACCACGACGCGCGAGTTCGCGGCCGAGGTGCTCGCGAGCGGCCCGTTCCGCAGCGGCGAGTACTCGACCTCCTTCCTCGCCGAAGCCGCCGCGGTCGCATGACCGGGGAGGGCACGGTCACGATCTCGCCCGACGTCGTCGTGCGCGTCGTCCAGCGGTCCGCGGAGCAAGTGGACGGCGTGAAGGTGCAGCGGCGAGGGGTCGAGGTCGACCCTGGCCGCGTGAGCATCGAGCTGGCTGTGCGCTATGGGCTCGTGCTGCCGGAGGTCGCGCACGACGTTCAACAGCGTGTCGTCGAGTCGCTGCGCGCCATGTGCGGCCTGGACGTGGAAGTGGACGTCACGGTGGAGGAGCTAAACCGATGAGCGGGAGGCGCGCCGCCCGCCGAACCGCGCTCTTCCTCCTCTTCCAGTGGGATCTCACCGGGCAGCCGCTGGGATCGCTCTACGAGGGCGAGATCGACGACTATGCGCGCGAGCTGGCGGAGGGCGTGTCCGCGCGGGCGGAAGAGCTCGACGAACGCCTGTCGGCGGCGGCCGACGACTGGCCGGCGGAGCGCCTCGGCACCGTCGAGCGCAACGTGCTTAGGATCGCGCTGCACGAGCTGGACGCCGGGCTTCCCGCCGAGGTCGCGATCGACGAGGCGGTCCGGCTGGCCAAGCGCTACGCGACCGAGGAGGCGGGCAAACTGGTGAACGGGATCCTGGGCCGGATCGTCAGGGAGCGGGCCGCGTGAAGGCCGAGGAGGCGCTAGAGCGCGCCGAGGAGCTGCTGGCGCGGCTCGAGACGACGCGCGCCGAGCTGGAGCGGCTTGCCACCGACGAGGGGGCGGATGCCGCGGGCGCGGTCGAGGTGCTCCAGGAGCTCGCCGAGCTCGCCAAGCAGGTGGAACAGGAGCTCGCCACGGCCCGCCGCGAGGCAGAGCGTGAGAAGTCCTGACGAGCTGCGGGAGCTCGCCGAGCAGTACCTCTCGACGCTGCCGCTGACGGCCGACCTCCACGGCCAGGAGGAGTCCGTCCGCTACGCGCTCGAGGGGGGCAAGCGGGTGCGCGCAGTGATCTGCCTGGCGGTCGCGGAAGCGGCCGGCGCGGACGCGGAGGAGGCGCTCCCGGCGGCGGCGGCGGTGGAGCTCGTGCACGCGTTCTCGCTGGTCCACGACGACCTGCCCGCGCTCGACGGCGACGAGCTGCGCCGCGGCCGGCCGAGCGTGTGGGCGCAGTTCGGCGAGGACGTTGCCGTGCTCGCGGGCGACGCGCTGCTGGCAGAGGCGTTCAGGCTCGCGCTGTCCTATCCGGCCCCGCAAGTGGGCCGGGAGCTCGTGGAGGCGACGCTCGGCATGATCGGCGGGCAATACCTCGATCTCAAGGGCGGCTACGGCGACGGCGAGCAGCTGAACCGGCTCAAGACCGGCCGGCTGTTCGACGCGGCCGTGGCGATGCCGCTCTGGGTCGCCGGCGTGGCGGAGGAGGACCAGGCGCCGTGGCGGGCCTTCGGCGCCGAGCTCGGCCAGCTCTTCCAGGTCGTCGACGACATCCTCGACTCGGACGGCTACGTCGTCACGCACGGGGCGGAGGGCGCCCGCCGCATAGCCGACGAGGCCGCCGCACGCGCGCGGGGGCGGCTGGAGGCCCTCACCGCCGACACCGCGATGCTCGAGGAGATCGTGGACGGCTTGGCGGCGCGGACCTCCTAGATGGCGGCAAAGGAAGAAACTCCTATGGCTCGCAAAGGCGACACGATCGTTGACCGCTTACGGAAGCTTGGAGTACGCGGGGTACTCGTGCAGATGGCCAAACGCGGGCAGATCATCGAGCTCCGATGTGAAATGCCGAACTGCTACTGCCATAAAGGGAGAGCCCACTTCGACCCTAAGTCGCACCCTCCCGGCTCGTGGGAACCGTCGGCCGACCACTACCCGTGGCTCAAGTCCGATGGCGGACACCTCGACCCTTGGAACGTCCGGCTCTCGCACGTGCTTTGCAACCGAGAGGACTATGCCTGGCGCATGCGGATTAGAAGGATGCTCGAGAAGGGGATGTCGTTGGACGAGATCGCCGAGGACCTGAACCGCAAGGGCGTACGGGCCCCGCATGGGCCTTTCTAAGCTTCGCGACCAGGCGGATTTGGCTTGAAACCGTGGGTCAGCCGAGCCATGGGTGCCGTCGAAGCGCATGTGGTGCATACCTCGGTGATACCACGGCGTGTTGTCATCTCAGGCGACGAAGGCAGGTCGCACCGCAGACTCACGTCGCAACCACTTGATCTGCGCAGGGACGACGCCAACGCCGGCCTCGGACCGAACCTCAGGCGAGAGCACGCTCGCCGACCTGAAGGCGAGTCTCAGACCAGGCCGGCGCTTGCGGCGGCCTTGCAGTTGCAAGGATCGTCCGCGCCTCGCCGGCACGTAGATCGCTCACCGAGTTTCGTTGGTAGTTCAAGGGAAGAAGCGACCGCTGCGCGGCCGGTTGCGCGTGTCGCGGTTCTCACCTGCGCGGCAGATTCTCTCCTTCGAGGAGTTGTTCGACTTCGACGGAGCGCCCACTGTTCGGTGAGCCTGGCTGGGCGGACCTCAGCGCTCGGGGTTTCGCGCCTCCGCGTCGACCGGTGGCCCGTGGTGGCGGAGCGAGCCGGCGTGGGCGCGCGCCGAGGGGTCGCGGCGCGTCTTCACGATGCTTGCGACCGTCACGATGCCCAGGACAGAGGCGATCACGACGAGCGACTGCAGCGTGGAGATCTCGGGTATGTCGTCCCAGTGCTTGTGCAGGTAGTGCAAGACGAGTTTTACGCCGATGAAGACGAGGATCGTCGCGAGGCCAGCCGAGAGGTAGACGAGACGGTCGAGAAGCCCTGAGACGAGGAAGTAGAGCGCGCGCAGCCCGAGCAGCGCGAAGGCGTTGGCTACGAAGACGATGTACGCCTCCTGCGTGATTCCGAAGATCGCGGGGATCGAGTCGAGTGCGAAGAGGACGTCCGTAGTGCCGATGGCGATCAGGACGAGTGCCATCGGGGTCAGCACGCGCCGCCCGTTCTCGCGGGAGACCAGGCGGCCGCCGTCGTAGCGGTCGCTGAACGGGAGCAGGCGGCGCGCAGCGGCGAGGACGACGTTGTCTTCGATGTTCGGGTCCTGGTCTCGGTGGCGGAAGAGCTGGATGCCTGTGACGACCAGCAGGAGCCCGAAGAGCAGGAACATGAACGAGAAGGCGGCCAGCAGCGCGGCGCCGAGGGCGATGAAGATCGCGCGGAGGACGAGGGCGGCGCTGATCCCGAACGTCAGCACGCGGTGCTGGTGCTCGAGGGGGACGGCGAACGTGGTCATGATGATCACGAACACGAACAGGTTGTCGACGGAGAGGCTCTTCTCGACCGCATAGCCGGCGAAGTACTCGGCCCCGTAGGTCCATCCGGAGACCAGGCCGAGCCCGACGCCGAATGCGAGTGCGAGCGCGACGTAGAGGATCGACCACGCCGCCGCCTCGCGAAAGGCGACCACATGCGGACGCCGAGCCGCCACCACCAGGTCGATCGTCAGAAGCGCCACGACCGCGAGCACGGTCGCCGCCCAGACAAGCAGCGAGACGTTCAGTTCCACTCCTTATGGATGTGTCTTGGAGCCAAGTGTTAGAGCTGAACGACTAGCGTCGAGCAGTGGGATCGGTGGGCCACACGTTCGCTGACGCTGCCGAGCGCCCGAACGCCGTGCAGGCCACGAGATCCGATCACCACTAGGTCGGCTCGACTCGAGCGATCGCGCAGTGCGCTGACCGGGTGTCCTCGATCCCATTCGCTGACGCGCTCAGTCCACGGACCTTCGGATCCGATCGGCTTCCCGCCGGTCGCAGCAAGCACGTGAACTTCTGATCCGAGTCTCCCTGCCAAGTCATCAGCGACCGACAGTGCGGCCAGCGAGTGCTCGGAGCCGTCCAACCCGACCAGAACCCGCTTCGGATGCCATCGTTGCCCCCATTGCGGTCGCGCGAACAGCACGGAACGATCGGCATCGTGAAGCAGGGAGCTTGCAGTCTCGCCCGCCATCATTCCCAGGAAGCGGCTGCTGCTGGTCCCTCCCAGCGCAATCAGCGTGGCGTTGTACTCGGCGCACACGTGTCGTAGGACGCCTTTCGCGCTGCCCCGTACCACTTTCGTCGTGCAGTTCGGTCGGTCACCCAGGATCTCGATCGCTTTCTCGCGCGCACGCTCGGCGTCTTCAGCGAATTGAGCTTGGTAGCGCTTCATCTCGAAGCCAGCGCGTCCAGTGCCGCTCATGTCGAGCGCCGTGACGCCCAGCACTGAAGCGCCGGGCGGGACCAACGCAAGTGTCTGATGAAGCGCTTCGAAGCCGAAGTCAGTTCCGTCGATACCTACGACAACCCGATCGAATACGGTCATGGCTCGATCATCGCACGCTTGCAGTCGCGATGAATCCGGGCCGACGCGGAACCACCTAGGTACTTTCCACCAGCCGAGGGGGACGTCGGTTGGGACATTCCCGATCACTGGTTTTGGCCGCGGTTCTGGCCCCATGACCTACTGTGTCTGGCGGAGTTCAGGCGCGTTCGAGACAGGCCGCTATGCCACGGCCGCCGGCTCTCTCGATGCCACCGCGATCTCCGTGACAGGAACCGCAAAGCGCTTCGCCGTCCGCTCGACCACGCCCTTGTGAAGCCAGTGCACCTGCTCGGGCTCCACGCGCGGATCTACACGGGCTGCGGGTCGCGATCGAGGATGCCGCGACGGACGAGCCACTTCCCCAGCTCGAGCACAGGCACGATGGTGATGGCGCATGCGGCGGCGAGGGCCCACTCGGCCGGATCGAGTCCCGTGGTGCCAAATGCGCGCTGCAGGATCGGGAGTTCGACGACGAGTGCGAGGAGTGCGACTTCCCAGAGGATCGCGAGGTTGAGCCACCGGTTCGCGAACGGCGAGCGGAGAATGGAGCGGCGTTCGGAGCGGTAGCTGTAGGCCTTGAAGAACTCGATCAGCGCGAGCGAGACGAAGACGAGCGTGATCGCTTCCTCGACGGTGCGGTCGGTCGAGAGCGCCCAGCCGAAGAGCGTGGTGTTCACGGCTGCCGACCAGGCGCCGCCGAGCAGGATCAGCGCGATCACCGGAATCGTGAAGATGCCGGCAGCCCGGTCGCGGGGTCGCCGTTCCATCAAGTCCTCCTCCGGTGGGTCGACGGAGAGCGCGAGAGCGGGCAGCCCGTCGGTGGCGAGGTTCACGTAGAGGATCAGCACCGCCGTCAGCGGCAGCGGGTAGCCGGCCAGCGAGGCGGCGAGGAGGAGCCCGATCTCGCCGAGGTTGGCCGAGAGCAGGTACATGAGGTACTTCTTGATGTTGGCGAAGACACGGCGGCC
This sequence comes from Gaiellaceae bacterium, assembly GCA_040902725.1. Lineage (GTDB taxonomy): Bacteria > Actinomycetota > Thermoleophilia > Gaiellales > Gaiellaceae > JACVRU01. Next base: position 26,677 of record JBBDWU010000047.1, read on the forward strand.
CTCCTCGACGGCCGCGACGATGGAGGCGAAGTTGTCGTCGGTGAGCGTCATCGCGGCGGCTTCCTTGGTCACGTCGGTGCCGGTGATGCCCATGGCGATTCCGATGTCGGCCTTCTTGAGCGCGGGCGCGTCGTTGACGCCGTCGCCGGTCATTGCGATCGAATGGCCTGCTTCCTGAAAGGCGGTGACGACTCGCAGCTTGTGTACCGGGGAGACGCGCGCGTAGACCTCGATCCCGTTGATGTCGCGGGCGAGCTCCGCGTCGCTCATCGCTTCGAGCTCGGCGCCGGTGACGACGCGGCCGTTGCGGAGGAGCCCGAGCTCGCGTCCGATCGCCTCTGCCGTCGCCGGGTGGTCGCCGGTGATCATGACGGCTGCGATCCCGGCACGGGCACACGTCTCGATTGCTTTCGCCGCCTCCGGCCGCGGCGGGTCGATCAGCCCGACCAGACCGAGGAAGGTGAGCCCCTCTTCCGCGTTCTCGACCTTTGCGTTGTCGCGGCGTGCGACCGCGAGCATGCGCAGGGCGTCGCGGGCCAGCCCTTCGGCGCTTGCGAGGATCTCCGTCCGGGCCGCCTCGTCGAGCTCCTCCTCTCCGTTCTCCGTCAGTCGTCGTACGCAAGAGGCGAGCACGATCTCGGGTGCACCCTTCGTGTAGGCGACGATCCCGTCGCCCGTGTCGTGCAGCGTTGTCATCCGCTTCGCCTCGGCGGTGAAGGGGATCTCGGCGACGCGCGGCCACTCGGCGTCGAGCTGCGCCTTGTCGATCCCGAGCTTCGCGCCCGCGACGACGAGGGCGCGCTCGGTCGGGTCGCCACGGTCGAGCCGGGCGTCGGAGGCCAGGACGGCCGCCCGCAGCGCTTCGACCACCTCCGCGGGAGGGTCGACCGGGGCGCCGTCCCGCGTGAGCTCGCCCTCCGGTTCGTAGCCGGCGCCCGAGACGTCGTAGACCTCGCCGGCGACGGCCAGCTTGCGTGCCGTCATCTCGTCCTTCGTCAGCGTTCCGGTCTTGTCGGACCCGATGACCGAGACGCTGCCGAGGGTCTCGGTCGCCGCCAGGCGGCGGATGAGCGCGTTCTGTCGCGCCATCCGCTGCGCGGCGAGTGTGAGCGAGATCGTGACGACGGCGGGGAGCGCCTCGGGCACGACAGCGACCGCGAGCGCGGTGCCGAAGAGGAGCATGTCGACGAATGACTCACCGCGGACGAGACCGACGCCGACGACCACGACGACGACGGTCAGCCCCACGCGCGCGAGGACGCCACCAACGCGGTCGAGGTTCCGCTGCAGCGGCGTCTTGACCGTCTCGATCGTCTGAAGTAGGTGCGCGATCCGGCCGAACTCGGTCGCCATTCCCGTGGCGACGACGAGCGCGCGCCCCCGGCCGTAGGTGACGGCGGTGCCTGCGAAGACGCTGTTGTTCCGGTCGGCGACGCCGACGTTCGGCTCGACCGGATCCGTCTGCTTCGCGACTGGAGCGGACTCACCTGTCAACGCCGCTTCGTCGACCTGGAGGTTGATCGACTCGACGACACGCGCGTCCGCCGGCACCCGGTCGCCGGCGTCGAGGACGACGAGGTCACCCGGAACGAGCTCCCGCGCCTCCACGTCGACAAGATCACCACTGCGAACGACCGTCGCGTATGGCGCTGCAAGTTCCCGGAGTGCGTCGAGTGCGCGCTCAGCGCGGTACTCCTGCACGAAGCCGAGCACGACCGCGAACAGCACGATCACCGTCACGACGATCGCCTCCGTCGCATGACCGACCGCGGCGGAGAGCACGACGGCCGCCAACAAGATGAGCACGAGGACGTTCTTCAGCTGGTCGAGCAGCAGCCGCCATGGTGGGACGCCGCCGACGGTCTCGAGCTCGTTCGGCCCGTGCTCTCCGAGCCGGCGCGCTGCCTCAGACAGGTCGAGGCCGTCCACCAGCGAGGTCGAGAGTGTGGTGGCGACCGCGTCTGGCTCGAGCGCGTGCCAAGCCGACGCCTTTGCCTGCTCAGCCTGGGTCATCGCGGCTGCGTGGACGGACGCACGACGAGCACCGAACTGCGCGCGCCGTAGACGACCCGCTCGCCGACACGACCGAGCTTGGCCGCCCCGTGCGCGCCGCGGTGGCCGATCACCACGAGGTCGCACGCGGAGGCGTTTGCCGCAAGCGCCGCCGGCGGATCGCGAGGGTCGATCAGCGCATCAGCGTTCTCCGGCCCGTAGACGGACTCGTCGAGCGGCTTGCCACCGACCGCGATCACGACCCGCACCTCCGCTCCCAGCCGCTCACCGAGCGCCTGCGCAACCCGCTTCGAGAACGCGGCCTCGGGGGAGCCGTCGACGCCGACCACGATGACCTTCGGCTTCGTCACGCCCCAGCCGGGCCGCGAGATGAGCACCGAGCACGGCGCCTCGCGCAGCACCGCCGCGTCGAGAGTGCCGAACAGCTTGGCCGTCCTCCGCCCGTGCGGGTGCAAACCGACCGCGACAAGCGTCGCCTGCACGGTCGCCGCCTCCGCCAGGAGGGCGTCGCGCGCACGTCCCGCGACAAAACGGACGCTCGTCGGCTCGAGCAGGTTCTTCGCGTGTTCCAACGCGACAGCAGTCGCGGCCTCGGCCGCGTCCGCCGCAAAGACGGCCGCGGCCCCCGCCTGCGCCGCGGGCGCGCGCTCGACGACGCCAAGGAGCTCGAGCTCGCCGCCCGGGGCGACAAGACACTTCGCCTGCGCGGCTGCGACCAGGCTCTCAGGCGTCTCGTCCACCTCGACGAGGACTCGATCGAAGACGTCAACGCGCTCCGCCGACAGCGCTGGTTCCAACGGGGTGCTCATCGTCCAACCTCCGGGGTCGTCGACACTGCAGCGCAGGTCTCTCCAGTCCGGCTACGGACCGCCCCCGCCGGGCACGAAGGCCGGGCAATGACGACGAGGGCGCGAGGGATACTCCCCTACCGACACCAACCTACCAAAGCCCGGTAAGCCAGCGATGAGAGTCCGATACTCGCTTGTGCGCCGGGGCTCGAGCTGGAAGGCCCAAGCAGCGTCGATCAAGAGCCGCGGGTCGTCTGCCGGATCGAGTTCGCGCCCTGTAATCGGGTCTCGCATCGAATGCAGAACGAGCGCGAATGGCGCTTCTATCGACTGCACCGTCCAGGCGCCGGTGGACTACTTCGTCGCGTGCGCGTCGACGTTCCTGTGGCCTCACGCGAAGACCGGCCGTGCACGCTGGGTCGCCGTACCCGAGCCGCTGTTCCAGGCTGTCCTCGAGCTTCTTCCTCGGGACGACCGCGTGAGCGTGGCCCGTGTCTTCCTGGGTTTCACCGCGGACCGTCTGCGAACCGCCATCGCGCGCGCCTGCACCGCCGCTGGCGTCCCGGCGTTCTCGCCTCACGACCTCCGGCACCGACGGATCTCCCTCTTGCATCTGGGCGGTGTGCCGTGGGCCCGGATCGGCGAACACGTCGGCCAGCGCAACCTCGCCGTGACGGCGAACACGTACACGCACGTGCTGGTGGACGAGAGCGAGATCGACTATGCGGCGTTGACGGCGCGCTGAAGCTGCCCTACGAGCAGCGCGCCGCGATCCACTCGCGGAAGTCCGCTTGGCTCAGTTCGCTGCTCGCAACGCCGCGAATCACCTGATCGGTCTCGTCCGGATCGCCGGGTGCGGGCACCCACGGTCGGCCGTTGCGCTCGATGAACTCGACTGTCGCGAGAAACGCACATCGCTTGTTGCCGTCGGGGAGAGGGTGGTTCTTGACGAGATGCCAGCAAAGGACGGCAGCCTTGGTCTCAAAATCCGGATATGCCTCGACGCCACCGAAGCCGGCCTTCGGTGCCGCAAGCGCGGACTGGGCAAGCCCAATCCGATCGAACTTCGTGATCGCCTCGGCGGGAACTCCGAGCACGCTCTCCGCGATGAGGAGGTAGTCAGCGAACTCGAGGTAGGTGATCAACGAGCGAGGCGCTCGAGGATCTCCCTGTTCCGCTCGATGCTTGCGCGCAGCCGCTCGCGGAACTCCACGTCATGACGGCGAGCCTCGATGTGAGCGGCGATGGCACGGCGGATCTCCTCGTTGATCGAGACTTCGTCAACGCCGGCGACTGCCTCGAGCGCCTCGGCCTGTTCGACCGGCAGCCTCAGCGTGAGCGCCTTGGTGGTCTTGGACTCCTTCATTGGTATCACGATACCGATATACCACGATTCGCGCAAGGGCCAGCGTCTAAAACAACGAGTTGTCCCGCCTTCATCGGCGCCGCACCGCACGGTTCAGACAACCCGATTTCGGGCTCATGCGCGTCGAGTGAGCCCAAGTCGTGCATACCCCGGTGATACCGCGGGAGTCAAAAACTCTCGATTTACAGGGTTGTTCGAATCCCGTATGGAAGTGGCAGTTGGTCGGCCGCCACCGTCCGGAGAGCGTTCGTCTCATAACGCCAAGGGACTAAGGGCCCCCAGTGGTCTAGTCGACCTCGGACGCGAGCAGATCCATCAGCAGCCCGTCGTGCCGGACGCCGTCCGGGTCCTCCCAGTACTCGCGCATGACGCCGACCGGCCGGAAGCCCGCCTTCTCGTAGGCGCGCACGGCCGCGGGGTTCTCGACGGCAGGGTCGATGGTCAGCCGCCGGTGGCCGCGCTCCCGCACCAGCCAGCGCGCGAGCGTTCGGACGGCGTCGGTGCCGATCCCGCGCCCGTGGACCTCCGCCGAGAGGAAGATGTCGAGGCCGGCGCTCCGATACTCGGGGTGGTCCTCCTCGTGGTATTGGATCAGCCCCACGACCTCGCCCTCCAGCACCACGGCGAGCGCCGTCGACTCGTCGCGGCCCTCGGCCTTCGCCGCCAGCTTCTCCTCCGTGACGCTCGTCCACCAGCGCGCCACCTCCGGCTGCCGCCCGATCTCGACCAGCCGGGGCACGTCCCCGGCGGCGAGCGGCCGGAGCATGACCGATTCTCCGCGCACTTCCACGACGCTCTTGTAACACCCACCGGCACTACGCTTCATTCGTGAAGAAGCGCGCGGACGTCCTGCTCGTCGAGCGCGGCCTTGCCGAGAGCCGGTCCCAGGCTCAGGCGCTCATCCTCGCCGGACGCGTCCGCGGCGTCGACAAGCCGGGCCGGGAGCTGGACGCCGGGGTCGAGCTCGACGTCGAGCGGCCGCCGCCCTACGTCTCGCGGGGCGGCGAGAAGCTCGCCCACGGGCTCGACTCGCTCGGTGTCGACCCGCGCGGGCGGGACTGCCTGGACATCGGCGCTTCGACGGGCGGGTTCACGGACGTGCTGCTCCAGCGCGGCGCGGCGCGGGTGATCGCGCTCGACGTGGGCTACGGCCAGCTGCACGAGAAGGTGCGGGCCGACCCGCGCGTGACCGTGCTCGAGCGGACGAACGCGCGCGGGCTCGAGCAGCTGCCGTTCGCCCCCGAGCTCGTGACCTGCGACGTCTCTTTCATCTCCGTGCGGACGGCGCTGCCGCCCGCGCTCCGCCTGGCGAAGCCGGGTTGGGAGGCCGTCGTCCTGGTCAAGCCGCAGTTCGAGGCCGGGCGCGCGGAGGCGAAGGGCGGCGTCGTGCGGGATCCCGAGGTGCACCGCCGCGTGCTGCGCCAGACCGCGGAGGCCGCGCTCGGCTGGGGTGCCCGCCCCGCCGGGGTCGTAGACTCGGGGCTCAAGGGCCCAAAGGGAAACCGCGAGTTCTTCCTTCACCTCGTCAACGACGACCAGCCCGAGCTCCCCGATGACCTCGATGCCTGGATCGACCGTGCCGTCGACTAGAGCCGTCACGCGGGCGGCCGTGATGACGCACGGCCGCGCCGATCGGATCGGACCGGCGCTCGAGCGGCTCGAGGCGCTGGCGGAGCGGCTCGGCGTGGAGCTGCTCCTCGCGCCGGAGGAGCTCGAGAAGCACGGGCGCGAGGACGGCGACGGCCCGCTGGACAAGGCCGACCTCGCCGTCGTGCTGGGCGGCGACGGGACGATGCTGCGCGCTCTCAACCGCTTCCTCGGCACGGAGGTTGCCGTGATCGGCGTCAACTTCGGCCGCGTCGGCTTCCTCTCCGCGATGGGCGAGGACGAGCTGGAGGCCGGCCTCGAGCGGGCGTTCGCGGGCGACTACTCGGTGATCGAGCTCTCGACCCTCGGCTGCGCCCTGGACGGGGAGGAGCGTTTCGCCGTCAACGACGTCGTCGCCCACAGCTCGACCGTGGGGCGCATGGTCGAGATCTCGTGGGCCGTGGCCGGCGAGGAGCTCGGCCGCCTCGCGTGCGACGGCGTCGTGTGCTGCACGCCGGTCGGCTCGACGGCCTACAACCTGTCCGCCGGCGGGCCTGTGCTGGTGTGGGGCCTCGACGCGCTCGCGGTCACCTTCGTCGCGCCGCACTCGCTGCAGGCGCGCCCGCTGGTCGTGCCGCGCGGCCAGGAGATAGTCGTGCGCAACCTGACCCCGGACGTCGGGCTCTCCGTCACGCTCGACGGCCATGTATTCGACGAGCTGACGACCGGCGGCGAAATGCGGATCCGGCTCGACGACCGGCACGCGCGGCTGGCCACGCTGGCCGAGCGCTCGTTCTTCCGTAGGTATCGAGAGACCTTTGCTCCGTAGGTTGAGGATCGAGAACCTGGTGCTGATCCGGGAGGCGGAGCTCGAGCTCGCGCCCGGCCTCAACGCGATCACCGGCGAGACGGGCGCGGGGAAGACGATCCTGGCGCAGGCCGTCGGGCTGCTGCTGGGCGCCAAGGGCGACGCCGCCTATCTGGGCCCCGGCGCCGACGAGGCCTATGTCGAGGCCGAGCTCGACCTGCCGCCGGGCCTGCTGGACGAGGAGGGGCTGGAGGCGCTGGCCGAGCTGCGGCCGGCCGACGAGGAGGGGCTGGTGATCGCGCGCCGCGTCTTTGCCGACGGGCGGACGCGCGCCTACGCATGGGGGAGGGCCGCCGCGCGCGAGGACCTGGCGGCCGTCGGGGAGAGGCTGATCGCGATGTCGGGCCAGTTCGAGCAGCGCCGCCTGGCCCGGCCCGCGTACCAGCTCGACGTCCTCGACGGCTTCACCGGCGAGGAGCAGTTGCGCCGCCGCGCCGAGCTGCGCGGCGCCTGGAGCGGCCTGCAGGCCGCCCGGCGACGCCTGGAAGGGGCCGCGGAGGCCGCCGAGCGGCTCGAGGAGCTGCGCGCCTTGGTCGAGGACACCGAGGGCATGGAGCCGGGAACCGAGGACGAGCTCCTGGTCGAGCGGGAGCGCCTGCGCCACTCGGCGGAGATCGCGGAGGGCACGTCGGCCGCCGCGGAGGCGATCCAGCCCGACGACGGGGAGGGGGCCGCGGGGCTCGCGGCGCTGGCCGCCCGCGCGCTCGCGCCGGTCGAGTCGCTCGCGCCTGACCTCGCGCGCGCGGCCGAGGAGTTGCGCGACGCCGAGCTGCGGCTGCGCGAGACAGCGGGCGGGTTGCGCGCGTTCCTCTCCGGGCTCGACGCCGAGCCGGGCCGCCTGGAGGAGCTCGAGGGCGAGCTCGAGCGCATCGCCGAGGCCAAGCGCCGCTTCCGTTGCGCCACCTACGAGGAGCTGCTGCGCCGAGCCGAGGACGCGCGCGCCGAGCTGGGCGAGGGCACCGACCCGGCCGCAGCGGCGCGGCAGGCCGTGGCCGAGGCCGAGGCCCACGTCGAAGCGCTCTCCGCCGGGCTCCGCGCGGCCCGCCAGGCCGCCGCCGAGCCCTTCGCGGCCGCGGTGGCCGAGGAACTGCGGGACATCGGCATGGGGGAGGGAGAGTTCGTCTGCGAGCTCGACGAGCGGGAGGCCTCCGCGACCGGCGCGGATGCGGTCCGCTTCCTGATCCGGCCGAACCCGGGCCTGCCGCTCGCACCGGTCGCGGAGACCGCGTCCGGCGGCGAGCTCTCGCGCATCGCGCTCGCGATCGCGGCCGTCGCCGGTGGTGAGACACTCGTCTTCGACGAGCTCGACGCGGGCATCGGCGGCCGCACGGCGAACGCCGTCGGCCAGGCGCTCGCGCGGCTCGCGGAGCGCGCCCAGGTCGTCACGATCACGCACCTGCCCCAGATCGCGAGCCTCGCCGACCGGCACTTCCGTGTCGAGAAGATCCCCGGCGACCCGACCCGCACCCACATCGAGACGCTCGACGACGAGTCCCGCAAGGAGGAGATCGAGCGCATGCTCGGCGGCGACGAGTTCCTCCAGACGGTGCGATGAGCTTCGTCGAGTTCACCGGCCGCGCCCGGCTCGATCGCAGGACGAAGCACCTCGTCCGCCGCCTGTCGCCCGACGACGTGGCGATCGTCGACCACGCCGACCTCGACCGGGTCTCGGCCGAGGAGCTCGTCGAGTCGGGCGTGCGCGTCGTCGTCAACGTCTCGCCTTCGCAGACCGGCCGCTTCCCCAACCCAGGCCCGCTGCTGCTCGTCCGAGGGGGCGTCCGCCTGATCGACGCTCCCGGCGCCGGCCTCTTCGACGAGGTCACCGACGGCGAGCTGCTCTCCGTGCGCGGCGGGGGCCTCTACCGCAACGGCCACTGCCTCACGACGGGCCGCGTCCTCACCGAGCGGGAGCTCGCGGGCGCGCTCGAGGAGCAGAAGAGCCGGGTCACCGCGTCGCTCGAGGCGTTCGCGGAGAACACGCTGCGCTACCTGCGGGAGGAGGGGCGGCTGCTCTCGGAGGGCCTCGACTTCCCGCCGCTCGAGACGCGCTTCCGGGACAGGCACGCCCTGGTCGTCGCGCGCGGCCCGGGGCACAAGCGCGACCTGCGGATCGTCCGCCCGTACGTCCGCGACTTCAAGCCGGTGCTCGTCGGCGTCGACGGGGGCGCGGACGCGCTGCTCGAGGCGGGCTACAAGCCGCACGTGATCGTGGGCGACATGGACTCGGTCTCCGACCAGGCGCTCCGCTGCGGCGCCGAGCTCGTCTGCCACGCCTACCGGGACGGAGAGGCTCCCGGAGGGGCGCGGCTGGCGGCCCTCGGCGTTCCCTATCAGACGATTCGCGCGCCCGGCATCAGCGAGGACATCGCCCTGCTGCTCGCCTTCGAGCGCGGCGCGGAGCTGATCGTCGCGGTGGGGACGCACTTCAACCTACTGGAGTTCCTCGAGCGCAGCCGCGCGGGCATGTCGTCGACCTTCGTGACGCGGCTCAAGGTGGGGGAGATCCTCATCGACGCGAAGGGGGTGTCGCGCCTGGTCAGCCGGCGGGTGGGCCTGTGGCCGATCGCGGCGCTGATCCTCGTGGCGCTGGCGGCGATCGTGACGACGGTCGTGGCCTCGCCCTCGCTGCGGAACCTGCTCGAGCTGCTCGAGCTGCGCCTGCGCGACGCGCTTGGTTTCTAACGCCGGCCAGGAGCTGCTCGCGCCGCTCGAGGACGTCTGGGGCTTCGTCTCCGAGCCGCACCATTTCGGCGACTGGTGGCCGGGCGTGGCGGCGGTCGAGCCCGACCGGCGCGGCTTCGCCGAGGGCGCCCGCTGGCAGCTGCGCGGGGCCGAGCCAACGCTCTTCCGCAGGACGCACGGCGTGTCCACCCTCGTCGTTCACCGCGCCGAGCCGTACGTGTTCGCGTTCCACGTCGTCCAGGACCGGCTCGACGCGGAGCTGACGCTCGAGCCCGGCGGAAGCGAGACGCTGGCGCGGCTCGCCGTTTCGTTCCCGTTCTGGCGGCCGCAGCGTGCGCTCCCGAGCGTCGCGCTCGGCCGCCTCTACGACCTCTGCCAGACTGCCGCGGCGCTCTGATGTTCGACTTCCGCTACCACGTCGCCTCGCTCGCGGCTGTCTTCCTGGCACTCGTCGTCGGGATCGTGATCGGCGTCGGCCTCTCCGGCCAGGGGATCGTCCAGGAGAGCGAACGGGAGCGGCTGAACGAGCAGATCGCCCAGCTTGAGAGCGATCTCGAGAGTGCGCGCACCGAGCTGGAGGAGCAGCAGGTCGCCGCGCAGTTCGTCGAATCGGCCTACGACGCGGTGATGGCGAACCGGCTCGCCGGCAAGCGGATCGTCGTCGTCGTGGTCGGCCGGGCCGACCACCTCCGCTCGGCCATCGCGCTCGCGATCGCGGACGCCGGCGGTACGCTCATCCGCCTGCGGGCGCTGAAGCTGCCGGTCGACGAGCTCGCGATCGAGCAGGACGGCGGGTCGGAGGACGTGCGCGAGGTCGGGCGCGCCCTCGGCCAGGAGCTGCTGGCCGGAGGCGAGACGCCGCTCTGGGACGCGCTGGCCAGCCAGCTCGTGATCGAGCGCGTGCCGGACGGCGACGCGCCGGCCGACGGGGTCGTCGTCGTCCGCACCGCCGATCCCCAGCAAGGCCCGACCGCCAGGTTCCTGAACGGCCTCTACGAGGGGCTCGGCGGCGTGCTGCCCGCCGTCTGGGTGGACAACGGCAAGCCCGAGGAGACGCACCGCCGGCACCCGTCCGCCTTCACCGTCGTCCACGGGGTCGACACGGCGCTCGGCCGCGTCACGCTGGCGGTGCTGCTCGAGACCGGCGTCCAGGGCGAGTACGGGCCTGGGACCGACACGCCCATCCCGGCGATCGCACCGGTGATCCCGCCGCCCGAGAGTGGCTGATCCGGTCACGATTCTCGTCGCCGCCCGCGACGAGGCGAACCGGATCGCGGAGACGGTCGCGGCGCTCAAGGAACAGTTCCCGGAGGCGGAGGTGATCGTCGCCGACGACGGCTCGCGCGACGGCACGGCCGACGCGGCCGAGGCAGCGGGTGCGGTCGTGTTGCGCCTCCGCAGGCGGGGCAAGGGCCAGGCGCTCTCCGAGGCCGAGCGCGCGGCCCCGCCCGGCGCGGTCCTCCTGTGCGACGCCGACCTGCTCGGCGACCTGCGGCCGCTCGACCTGGAAGGCGAGGGCATCGCCGTCGCGCTCTTCACCGAGCGGCAGGGGGGCGGATTCGGAATCGCGAAGGCCGCGGCGCGGGCGCTGATCATGCTGCGCGCCGGCTTCGACGCCGAAGAGCCGCTCTCGGGCCAGCGGCTCGTGACGGCGCGCGCCCGCGCGGCCGTCTTTCCGCTGGCGCCCGGGTTCGGCGCCGAGACGCGGATGACGATCGACGCGGTGAAGGCCGGGCTCGACGTGGTGGAGGTGCCGCTGCCCCTGCGGCACCGGCCCACCGGCCGCGACCCCGCCGGCTTCCTCCACCGTGGCCGTCAGCTGCTCGACGCGCTTCTCGCCGCCGGCCCGCTCGCGCTCAACCACCGCGGCCTCCGGCTGCCGCTCGTCGGCTGGCTCGTCGGCGTCCGCCACCCGTCGGTCGCCGTCGTCGCCGCCGCTGGCCTCGCCGACGACGTGTGGAGCGGGCCCGAGCGCGGCTTCCGCGCGCACCTGGGATCGGGCCGCACCACCGGCGTCCTGAAGCTCGTCGCGATCCCGCTGGCCGGCCTCGCCGCCACGCGTTCCCTCTCGGGCTCGCTCCTCGTCGGCCTCTCCGCGAACGCGCTCAACCAGCTCGACACGCGTCCCGGCCGAGCCCTGAAGGGCTACCTGCTCGCGGCCGCGGCCCTGCGGTCGCCGAAGGGCATCGCCGTCCTCCTCCTTCCCTACGATCTTCGCGAGATGGCGATGCTCGGGGACGGGGGCTCGAATGCGCTGGGCGCGCTGCTAGGCTTGAACTCCGTGAGTCGACTCACGGGACGAGGCCGGTGGCTGGCGATCGCAGCGCTCGCGGGCCTGACGCTCCTCGGGGAACGGCGCTCGCTCGGCGAGCTGATCGAGCGGACGCCGGTACTGCGCGACGTCGACGCCTGGGGGAGGCCGTAGTGGCGAGCGCACGGCCCACGAAGTACATCTTCGTCACGGGCGGCGTCGTCTCGGCGCTCGGCAAAGGGATCGTCGCCGCCTCGCTCGGCCGGCTGCTGACCGCCCGCGGCCTCACGGTCCAGGTGCAGAAGTTCGATCCGTACCTGAACGTCGACCCGGGGACGATGAGCCCCTTCCAGCACGGCGAGGTCTTCGTGACCGAGGACGGCGCCGAGACCGACCTCGACATCGGCCACTACGAGCGCTTCATCGACGCGAACCTCTCCCGGAACGCCAACCACACGGCGGGCGCGATCTGGTACACGGTGCTGCGCAAGGAGCGGAAGGGCGAGTACCTCGGTTCGACCGTCCAGGTCATCCCGCACATCACGAACGAGATCAAGGAGCGGATCCGGCGGGTCGCCGTGGCCGCGCCCGCGGACGTCGTGATCAGCGAGATCGGCGGCACCGTCGGCGACATCGAGTCGCTGCCGTTCCTCGAGGCGATCCGGCAGTTCCGCCGGGAGGCCGGCGCCGAGAACGTCGTCTACCTCCACGTCACGCTCGTGCCGTTCGTCGATTCCGCCGGCGAGCTGAAGACGAAGCCCACGCAGCACTCTGTCAACGAGCTGCGCCGCATCGGTATCCACCCGGACATCATCGTGGCGCGCTCCCGCGAGCCGCTCTCCGACGACATCCGCGAGAAGATCGCGCTCTTCGCCGACGTCGACCCGGGCGCCGTCGTCTCCAACCCCGACGCGAGCGACGTCTACCTCGTCCCGCGCGCCCTGCGGACGGAGGGCCTCGACGACCTCGTGCTCGAGAAGCTCGGGATGACCGCGCCGGAGCCCGACCTGACCGACTGGGACGAGCTCGTCGAGCGGATCCGGCTGCGCGACGAGCGGGTCGAGATCGCGCTCGTCGGCAAGTACGTGAAGCTCCACGACGCCTACCTGTCGGTGCACGAGGCGCTGAAGCACGCGGGCCTCTTCCAAGGCTGCGAGGTGAACGTCCGCTGGGTGGACGCCGAGCACATGTCCTACGAGGAGGCGGTCGCGAGCCTCGACGATGTCGACGGCGTGCTGGTGCCGGGCGGCTTCGGCTCGCGCGGCTGGGAGGGGAAGATCCTCGCCTGCCGCGTCGCGCGCGAGCGCGGGATCCCGTATCTCGGCATCTGCCTGGGCATGCACGTCGCCGTCTCCGAGTTCGCCCGCCACGTGGCCGGTCTCGAGGGCGCGAACTCGACCGAGATGGATCCCGAGACGCCGTACGCGGTGATCGACCTGCTCCCCGAGCAGAAGGCCGTGGAGGATCTCGGCGGCACGATGCGCCTCGGGGCGCAAGCCGTCGAGCTGGTCGACGGGACGCGCGCCCGCGAGCTCTACGGCGAGGCGATCGTCTACGAGCGCCACCGCCATCGCTACGAGGTCAACAACCACTTCCGGCCGAAGCTCGTCGAGCTCGGGCTGACCGTCTCGGGGACGTTCCAGGAGGGCCGCCTCGTGGAGATCGTCGAGCTGCCCGACCACCCGTGGTTCGTAGCGAGCCAGTTCCATCCCGAGTTCAAGTCGCGGCCGACCCGGCCGGCGCCGCTCTTCCGCGAGTTCGTGGGGGCGGCGCTGACGCGCGCGCGAACCCGTGCGGGTGTGGCTGTCGAGGCCTAGGCTGGTCTGTCTCCGAGTTCTCCCGACAGTTGGGAGGACGTCGATAGGTCTTTGACGCGACAGCGCCCGGCAAGCCGGGCGCTGTCCGCTTTGCGACTCAAGCTCGCTCCGACGCCAATCGAAAGGAGCGAGTCGCATGTCGGAGGATGACGTGCTGTTCGGCTACCGGCTACAGCTGGTCGCTCTGGCTGGGCGGATCGGGGTCGCTGCTGCCTGCCGTACTTTCGGTGTGCACCGGTCGACCTACTACGCCTGGAAGCGCAAGATCGAGCGTGAGGGTCTGGGTGCGCTGCGGCCCGCGAGCGGCGGCGGCCGCGGATGCCGAATCAGCTTTCGCCGCTGGTTGAGCAGCGGATCGTCGCCTTCGCGCTCGGCCACCCAGGCCTGGGCCCACGCCGGGTCGCGGCCGAGCTCGGGCGCCCGCGCTGGGGCGGCTTGGTGGTCTCGGCGAACGGGGTCTGGCGCTGCCTGCGCCGGCACGGACTCAACACCCGCGCCAAGCGGCTCAGTCTCGTGGCCGGCTACGCCGCCCCTTACCAGCCGCCCCGATCCGCGCCGGTGGAGCAGCACGTGGAGGCGGAGCGGCCCGGCGAGCTGGTCGGCTTCGACTGCTTCTTCGTCGGCCGCCTGCACGGGACGCGCGGGACCGCCTGGCAGCTGACCGCGATCGACGTCTGCTCCTCCTACGCTTGGGCCGAACTCGTCTCCTGCCCCCACGGACAGCCCAGCGCGGCCCAGACCTCGAAGCTCGCTCGACGCGTGGCGGCCGAGCTCCAAGCCGCCGGCTGGCGGCTGGAGCGAGCGCTTACCGACAACGGCAGCGAGTTTCGCGGCTCCTTCGAGCAGACCATCCACCAGCTGGGCGCCCGCACAACACGGATCCGCGCCGGCCGCCCCCAGACCAACGGCGCAGTCGAGGCGCTGCACAAGACGATCCTCGACGAATGCTGGCGGCCCTCCTTCGCCCGCTACCTCCAGGTCCGCTTCCAAGGCCTACGCCGCGACCTCGACGACTACCTCCGCTACTACAACCGCGAGCGCGCCCACACAGGACGCCTCACCCGCGGCCGCATCCCCGCAGACATCGTCTACGGTGCCCGCAAGATGGAAGCGAGATGAACCGCACCTGTCGGCACATCTCGGAGGCTGTCCAGCCTAGGCCGGGAAAGCCACAGAGACGTAGAAGGTCATCTGCGCGGCGGTGGTGCGGGAGGCGCGGTAGTCGATCTCGAGCACGGAGCCGTCCTTGCGGAGCAGCTCGGCCCGGCCTGACGCGGAGCCGGCCGAGACCATCGCCGAGTAGTCGTCCTCGCCGTCGGGCGCGACATCGACGACGCGGAGGCCGAGCAGCTCCTCGCGCGTGTAGCCGAGCGCCTCGCAGGCCGCCTGGTTGACCGCGACGTAGCGCATCTCCTCGTCCGCCACGAACACCAGCGCCGGCCCCGGGTCGATAGCCTCACCCAGGAGACTGGCTTGTACGAGCGGCTGCGCGACGTTCATGAGATTCGACTAGAAACCTACCAGCTAGCCGGGGATAAAATGGCACAGGTTTCGGAAATTTTCACCGAGCTCGCGGCGCTGCCCACGCCGCCCGGCTCGGAGCGTGCCGCAGCCGACATCGTGGCCGCCTTTCTCCGCGACCTGGGCCTCTCTGTGGACGAGGACGGGGCAGGCCCCCGCATCGGTTCCGACACGGGCAATCTCTACTGCCGCCTGCCCGCGACGGCGGACACCGGCACGCCCCTCTTCTTCTGCGCCCACCTGGACACGG
This sequence comes from Gaiellaceae bacterium, assembly GCA_040902725.1. GTDB lineage: Bacteria > Actinomycetota > Thermoleophilia > Gaiellales > Gaiellaceae > JACVRU01. The sequence goes on from JBBDWU010000047.1 coordinate 41,820, forward strand.
TCCCGCCCGAAGGGCCGATCAAGCCCGTCGTCGAGGACGGGATCGTCCGCAACGGCGCCGGCACGATCCTCGGAGCGGACAACAAGGCAGCCGTCGCCGTGATGCTCGAGGCTACCCGGCGGCTGCTCGCCGAGGGCCGGCCCCACGCGGGCGTCGAGCTGCTGTTCACGCCGAAGGAGGAGGTCGGGCTGCAGGGCGCCGCCGCCTTCGACCACACGCGGCTTGCGGCGCGCATCGGCTTCGTCTACGACCAGGCGGCACCGATCGGGGACGTCGTCCTGGGCGCACCGACGGGCCGGACGCTGTCCGTCCGCTTCCACGGCCGCGCCGCCCACGCGGGCATGTACCCCGAGGAGGGGCGCTCGGCGATCGCCGCGGCCGGGCGGGCGATCGCGGACATGCGGCTCGGGCGAATCGACGAGGAGACGAGCGCGAACGTCGGGCTGATCGAAGGCGGCACCGCCCGCAACATCGTCCCCGAGTGGTGCAGCATCGAGGCGGAGGCCCGGTCGCACGACGAGCGGAAGGTCGACGAGCTCGTCCAGGAGCTCCTCGAGGCCTGCACGTTCGCGGCCGCGGTCGGCGACTGCGAGGTCGAGGCGACCGTCGGCGAGACCTACAAGGGCTACCGCTTCCGGCCTGGCGACGCCCCCGTGCTCCTGGCCGCCACGGCGCTCGAGCGCAGCGGCTTCCGTCCCCGCTACGGGCTCAGCGGCGGCGGCGCGGACGCGAACGTCTTCAACGCGCGCGGCCTCCAGTGCCTCAACCTGGCCAACGGAATGATCGACATCCACACGCCCGAGGAGCGGATCGCGGTCGACGACCTGGAGCGGATGGTCGACGTGACGCTCGCCCTCGTCGATGCCGCTCTCGCTTAGCCGCGGCACCGTCACGGCGGTGCTCGAGCGCCATGAGGGGCTCGTCCGGCTGGAGGTGGACGGTGTCCCGTGCGTCGCGTACCCGGGCCTCACAGGCCCCGTCGAGCCCGGCGACGAGGTGCTCGTCAACGTCCAGGCGCGAGCCCTCGAGCTCGGCTCGGGCGGCTTCGACGTCCTCTACGCGAACCTGACCCGCGGCCTGGGGCTGGCGGCCGAGCCCGGCGCCCACGTGATGAAGCTGCCGTATACGCCGCTGCAGGCGGCCGTGCGTCACGGTGAGGAGGACGGGGCGCTGGCCGACTCGCTCGCCGGGCTGCCGGTGGTGTGCTGCTCGCTGCACAGCCAGGTCGCACCGGTATGCGCAGCGCTCGCCGGCCGGCGGGTCGCGTACGTCCAGCTCCCCGGCGGGGCGCTTCCGGTCGCGCTCTCCGACGCGCTGCGCGAGCTGCGGGCGCGCGGGCTCGTGGAGACGACCGTGGCCGCGGACGCGTGCATCGCGGCCGACGTCCACTGCGTCAACGTCTACTCGGCCCTCGCCTGGTGCGCGGCGGCGGGGATGGAGGCGGTCGTCTGCTCGGTCGGCCCCGGGATCATCGGCACCGGCACCGCTCTCGGCCACGGAGCGGTGGCGGCGGCGATCGCCGTCAATGCTGCGCACGCGCTCGGCGGCCGGCCGGTGCTGGCGCCGCGCGTCTCCGAAGCCGACCCGCGCGAACGGCACCAGGGCCTCTCGCACCACACACGCGCCGTGCTCGACCTCTGCCTCGTAGCGCCCGCCGTCCCCGAGGACCTCGCGCCCGAGGGCTGGCGCGAGGCCTGCGAAGGGCTCACGCTCTCGCACATGGGCCGCGGGCCCGACGAGGACCCGTCGTTCTTCGCCGCCGCCTACGCGGCCGGCCTCGCCGCGAGCGGTCCGGGGTAGGCTTCCCGCCCGTGCGAGTCGGCGTCGCCAAAGAGATCAAGCAGGACGAGTACCGGGTCGCGCTGACCCCGGCGGGGGCGCTCGAGCTGGTCGGCCGCGGGCACGACGTGCTCATCGAGGCCGGCGCGGGCGACGGCAGCTCGTTCCCCGACCCGGCCTACGAGGCGGTGGGCGCCCAGATCGTCGGGCTCGACGACGTCTGGGAGCGGTCGGAGCTGCTGCTGAAGGTGAAGGAACCGATCGAGGTGGAGTACCGCCGGCTGCGGGAAGGGCTCGTGCTCTTCACGTACCTTCATCTCGCCGCCGACGAGCCGCTGACCCGCGCGCTGGTCGAGAGCGGCATCACCGCGGTCGCCTACGAGACCGTGGAGACCGACGACCGGCGGCTGCCGTTGCTGGCGCCGATGAGCGAGGTCGCCGGCCGCCTGGCGGCGCAGGCGGGCGCCTACTTCCTCGAGAAGCCGCTCGGCGGCCGCGGGCTGCTGCTCGGCGGCGTCCCGGGCGTCGCGCCCGGTCGCGTCGTCGTGATCGGCGGCGGCATCGTCGGCTACAACGCGGCTGTGATCGCGCTCGGCCTGGGGGCGCAGGTCACGATCCTCGAGCGGTCGATCGACCGCATGCGCCACCTCGAGGAGGTGCTCTCGGGGCGCGTCTCGCTGCTGATGTCGTCCACCCTCCAGATCGAGCACTCCGTGGCCGAAGCGGATGTCGTGATCGGCGCCGTCCTGATCCCCGGAGCACTCGCGCCGAAGCTCCTCACGCGGGACATGATCAGGGCGATGAAGCAGGGCGCCGTGCTCTGCGACGTGGCGATAGACCAGGGCGGCGTCGCCGAGACCTCGCGGCCGACGACGCACACCGATCCGGTCTACTTCGTGGACGGCGTTACCCACTACTGCGTCGCGAACATGCCCGGCGCGGTGCCGATCACGTCCACGAAAGCACTGACGAACGCGACGCTGCCCTACGTGGAGGCGATAGCGCAGCACGGGCTCGCCGAAGCGGTCACGCGCGACCCTTCCCTGGCGCGCGGCGTCAACGTCGCCGGCGGCCGGATCGCTTACGAGGCCGTGGCCGAGGCGCACGACCTCGATTTCGCGCCGCTACCTGCCTAGCCTGCGGCGGATCCGCGCGTCGAGCTGGACGACGCCGAAGGTCACGCCCGCGGCGAGCGCGAGCATGCAGATGATGAAGCCGGCGATACCCAGGAGGCCGATGGCCGTGTCCACGACCGGCCTAGAATAGCCCCATGCCGCGCGCCTGCGTCATCGTGCTCGACGCGGTCGGCGCCGGCGCCCTGCCAGACGCCGACCAGTACGGAGACGAGGGCTCTGACACGCTCGGCAACGTCGCCAGGGCCGTCGGCGGCCTCGATCTCCCGAACCTGGAGGCCCTCGGGCTCGGCAACGTGGAGCCGCTCGAGGGCTGCCCCCCGCAGCCTGGAGCGCCGGCGATCGCCGGCCGGCTGCTGGAGCGGTCGAAGGGCAAGGACACGACGACCGGCCACTGGGAGCTGATGGGAGTGGTGACCCCGCAGGCGCTGCCGACGTACCCCCACGGCTTCCCGCACGACGTGATCGACCCGTTCATGCACCGCACCGGGCGCGGTGTGATCGGCAACAAGGCCGCTTCGGGGACGGAGATCATCCAGGAGCTCGGCGAGGAGCACCAGCGCACCGGGAAGTGGATCGTCTACACCTCCGCGGACTCGGTCTTCCAGGTCGCCGCGCACGAGGAGACGGTCCCGCTCGAGGAGCTCTACGAAGGCTGTCGGGTCGCCCGCGAGGAAGTCCTCGTCGGCAAGCACGCCGTCGGGCGCGTGATCGCGCGCCCCTTCCTGGGCGGGCCGGAGAATTACGCACGCACGGAGAACCGCCGGGACTTCTCGCTCCAGCCCCGCCGGCCGAACTTCCTCACGCTCGTGCGCGAGGCGGGCGGGAAGGTGTACGGCGTCGGCAAGATCGGCGACATCTTCGCCGGCTCCGACATCGACGAGGATCACCACACCAAGTCGAACGTCGAGGGGATCACGGAGACCGAGCGACTGCTGCGCGAGGCCGACGACGGAGCCCTCATCTTCGTGAACCTCGTCGAGACGGACATGCTCTGGGGTCACCGCAACGACCCCGAGAACTTCCACCGCTGCCTCCAGGACTTCGACCGGCGCCTGCCCGACCTGCTCGACGCGCTGAAGCCCGGCGACCTGTTCCTGCTCGTGTCCGACCACGGTTGCGACCCGACCACGCCTTCGACGGACCACTCCCGCGAGTACGCGCTGCTGCTCGCCTACGTGGAGGGGCGTAATGCGAACGGCCAGATCCACGAAGGGGAGTTCGCGGACGTCGGCGCCACGGTCAACGCCTGGCTCGGCGGGAAGACGGCCCGTGGGCTCCCCGGCCAGCAGATCGTGACGCCGTGAAGCGGGCGGACGACCCGGCCCTCGTCGCCTCGCAGTACGCCACGGAGGACCGGCTCCAGGCGCGACGGTCGGTTTACCAGCACGTCGAAGGGCCCGACGCGCGGGAGGTGGCGTTCGCCGCGATCGCCGAGGGCGAGCCGCGCCGCGTGCTCGAGGTCGGCGGCGGTCCGGGCGAGCTGTCGGCGCGGATGATCGAGGAGTTGGGCACCGAGGTCGTGATGCTCGACGTGTCCGAGCGGATGGTCGAGCTCGCCCGCGCCAAGGGCGTGGACGCGCGCGTCGGCGACGTCCAGGACCTCCCGTTCCCCGACGACTCGTTCGACTGCGCTGTCGCGGCCTGGATGCTCTACCACGTTCCCGACCTAGACCGAGGTCTGTCGGAGCTCGCGCGGGTTGCTCCGCGCCTCGTGGCGGTCACGAACGGCATCGACCACATGCGGGAGCTGAAGGAGCTCGCCGGCGACCGCGCCTGGGAGCCTCGCTTCCGCCGCGAAGAGGCGGAGGCGATCCTGCTGCGCCACTACTCCCGGGTGGAGCGCCGCGACGTCGACGGCTGGGTGACGATGGACGCCCAGGCCGCCCGCGCCTTCATCGAGTCGCTCGGCGACGGGATCCGCGCAGAGGTCGAGGGCCCGGTGCGAGCCCGGACCGCGCCCGGCATCTTCGTCGCGCGGCGATGATCCACGTCGCCGAGCTGATCGAGCGCAAGCGCGACGGCGGCGAGCTGACCGACGAGGAGATCGGCGAGCTCGTCGCGGGATACGGGCGCGGCGAGGTGCCGGACTACCAGATGGCCGCGTTCTGCATGGCCGTGTTCTTCCGGGGCCTGTCCAGCCGTGAGACGTTCGCCCTCTGCGACGCGATGGTGGCGAGCGGCGAGCGGCTCGACCTCGCGTCCGCGATCGGGCGCAAGGTCGTCGACAAGCACTCGACCGGCGGCGTGGGGGACAAGACCTCGCTGGCCGTTGCCCCGCTCGTGGCCGCCTGCGGCGTTCCCTTCGCCAAGATGAGCGGCCGCGGCCTCGGCCACACCGGCGGGACGCTCGACAAGCTCGAGGCGATCCCCGGCTTCCGCATCGAGCTGACGGAGGAGGAGTTCGTGGGCCAGGTGCGCGAGGTCGGCGTCGCGATCATCGGCCAGACGGCCGACCTCGTGCCGGCCGACAAGGGCCTCTACGCGCTGCGCGACGTCACCGCGACCGTCGACCAGGTCTCGCTGATCGCGGCGAGCATCATGTCCAAGAAGATCGCCGCCGGCGCCCAGGCGGTCGTGCTCGACGTCAAGGTCGGCGACGGCGCGTTCATGAAGACCCTCGACGCGGCCCGCGAGCTGGCCCAGGCCATGATCGGGCTCGGCGAGCGCGGCGGGCTCGAGGTCGTCTGCGAGCTCACGGACATGGACCAGCCGCTCGGCGCCGCGGTCGGGAACGCGCTCGAGGTACGTGAGGCGATCGCCACGCTCCGAGGTGACGGGCCACCCGACTTCACGGAGCTCGTCCTCGAGTCGGCGGCCCACCTGCTGGCGCTCTCGGATCTCGGGGTCGACCACGAGGAAGGCCGGCGGCGCGCGGAGGCCGCGATCGCCGAGGGGAGCGCGACCGAGGCCTACGAGCGCTGGATCCGGGCGCAGGGCGGCGATCCCGACGAGTCCGTGCTGCCGTCCGCGCCGGTCGTCCGGGAGGTCCGGGCGGAGCGCTCAGGCTTCGTCGGCGAGCTGAGCGCGGTACGCATCGGCCTCGCGGCGCTCCACCTCGGCGCGGGCCGGCGCGCAAAGGACGACGAGATCGACCACTCCGTCGGCGTCGTCTGCCGGGCGAAGCGGGGCGACCGGGTCGAGCAGGGCGACGTGCTCGCCGAGGTGCACGCGCGGGAGGAGGTGCCCGGCGACGAGGTCGCTGCGGCCTACGAGCTGGCCGACGAGGCGCCCGCGCCGCGGGCGATCATCCTCGAGACCCTCGCGAGCGCCTAGAACATCCGGAACGCGCGGGAACGGGCGAGCGGCTCGCTGCCCATCCCGGGATTCCAGGCCCAGGTCCCGGCCGGCGGCACGCCGATCGTCACCGTTCCATTCTGGTCCTGGATCCACGGCGTCGCGGCGAACGGGTCGTCGGCTGCCGCCGCCGTTCCCGTAGCCGCCAACGCCGCACGTTCCCTAGCTCGGGAAACGGGCGAAGCGCGGCCGGAGATACGGTGCAAGCGTGCCCGAGCTGCCGGAGGTGGAGACGATCCGGGTCGCCTTGGAGCCGTTGCTCAGCGGTCGCGCGATCGAGCGCGCGCAGATCTTCGACTACCGGTTGACACTGCCCGAGCCTCCGGACGCCGTGGCCCAGCAGCTGGCCGGCGAGCGCGTCACCGCCGTCGAGCGGCGCGGCAAGTATCTGCTGCTGCGGTTCGAGAGCGGCCGCGTCCTGCTCGTCCACCTTCGCATGACGGGGAGCCTGCGGGCCGGGGCGCTCGAGGACGATTCGCACCGCCGGGCGCTGCTTAGCCTCGACGACGGCTCCAGCGTCGCCTACCGCGACCTCCGCCGATTCGGTACCTGGCTGCTGCTCGACGGGGAGGACGTCGAGCCGTACCTCGCCCGACGGCTCGGCCAGGATCCGCTCGAGCGCGGCTTCGGCCTCGACCGCCTGGCGGGGCGGCGCGCGCCCGTCAAGGCGGCGATCCTCGACCAGCGGACCGTCGCGGGCCTCGGGAACATCTACGCGGACGAGGCGCTCTGGCGTGCGCGCATCCATCCGCTCACGCCGGCCGGCACCCTCGACGGCGCGGAGCTGAAGCGGCTACAGCAGGGGATTCGCGCTGCGCTGCGCATGGGGATCGCCCGGCAGGGCGCGACGCTGCGCGACTACGTGGGGCTCGACGGGGCGGCGGGGAGGATGCAGCGGGAGTTCAGGGTCTACGGCCGTGACGGCAAGCCCTGCGAGCGCTGCGGCACGCCGATCGAGAAGATCCGCGTCGCCGGCCGCGGCACCTGGTTCTGCCCCGCCTGTCAGCGCAGCGGCTAGACGCGCGTCGTCGCGCGCGCGGTGGCGGTGCCGGTCTTCGCGCCGGCCCTCCACGAGCACGTCGCGACCAGCGTCCACGAGCCGGGGCCCAGCTTGGGCAGGAGCTTCGGGGTGACGACGACAAGGCCGTCGCGATTGCTGTCGGACGCCTTGCCGAGGTCGACGCTGCGGCTCCCCTGCTTCGCGACGGCGCTGCAGGTGGCGCCGCGGGCGCTGACCACGCGCAGGCCGCCGTCGCGATCCGCGTCGAGCTTCGGGCCCGGCGCGGCGATCGCGGCCGTCGGCTTGCCCGTGCGCAGCTTCAGCTTCAGCTTCGAGCCCGCGGCCGACACGGCGAGCACGCGGAAGGGCGGCGGCTTGCACTCGGGCGGGAGCGGGTCGTCGGGATCGGACGGCAGAACGCAGCCGGGAGGAAGCCCGCCGCCGCCGGGCGGCTCCCCGCCGGGCGGCGTCCCCGTCGGCGGGGTCGGCACCGGCTGGCTGATCTGCTCGCTCTGCTGGAACGTGCCGCTGCCGACCTTGCCGTCGAAGTCCCCGGTGCCGGCGGTCACCGCCACCGTCAGCGACCCGGTCATCGTGCCGCTGCCGTTCTCGATGTCCATCTTCATCTGGCCAACGAACGTCCCGGTCAAGGTCGAGCCGCCGCCGAAGTCCATGTACCACGAGCAGCGCTGACCCCCGGAGCCGTGATGCGACGACTGGATGGAGGAGCCGCTGATCTGGAGCGAGGCCTGGAACTGGAGGTCGAAGTCGCAGGTCGTCGTGATCGAGCCCGTCCGGCCGGTCGACCGCTCCTTGACCGAGCCGTTGATGTGGAAGCCGTTGACCGCGGTGCTGAACGAGACGCTGCAGCTGAGCTCTGGGTACTGGCCGGTGCACTCGGGCTGCGGCTGGTCGAGCGGCGGCGCGCCGCTCAGGTTGACCTCGAAGTCACGCGGGTCGATCGGGGCTCCGGCTGCGGAGGCGGCCGAAGCAAGCAGGGCCAACGTGACGAGCAGCTTCACCATGGGAGGCACGACGGACTGTACTCCTGTGTGCCGATCGGCTCAAGCGGCGAGCAAGTCGTCGAGCCGCCCGGTGCGGTCCAGCCGCCAGAGCTCGGTGTAGCCGCCGATCGGCCGGCCGTCGATCACGATCTGCGGCACCGTCCAGCCGCCCGTCAGGTCGTGCAGGCGACGCCGGAAGTCCGGGGCGTCGTCCAGCAGGATCTCCTCGTACTCGAGCTGCTTGCTCTCGAGCAGCGCCTTCGCGCGCACGCAGTAGCCGCACCAGCGCGTCGAGTACATCTGGATCTTCGCCATCCAGGCTGAACGGTACCGCCGGGACCGAGCCTTACACTTGAGCCATGGCCCGCCCGACCAAGACGCAGGCCGTCGTCCTGCGCTCCATCCGTTTCGGCGAGGCCGACCGCGTGCTTCACCTGTACACGCTCGACCGCGGCCGGATCGGGGCGATCGGGAAGGGAGTCCGCAAGACGATGTCCCGCTTCGGCGCCCGCCTGGAGCCGCTCTCGCACGTCGAGATCATGCTCCACCGTGGCCGCGGCGAGCTCTTCACGGTCACGGGCGTCGAGCTCCTGCGCTCGCACCACGAGACTCGTGAGGATCCGTACCGGCTCGGAGTCGCGCTCGTCGGCGCCGAGGCGATGCTGCGCCTGTTCGCGGAGCCGGAGGGGAATGCGCGCGCATTCGAGGCGGTGACGCGGTTCCTCGACCTGACCGACGCGCTCGAGCCCGGCCGGGCGGCGCGGCCCGCGCACGACCCGCTCGCGCTCTCGTTCCAGCTCAAGCTGCTCACCGTCTCCGGCTACCTCCCGCACCTCGAGAGCTGCGCGGAGTGCGGCGAGACGACGGGCCTGGTCGGCTACTCGCCGCAGGCCGGAGGCGCGGTTTGCGGAGCGTGCGCGAACGGCGCGCGCCGGCTGGGGCCGGCGACGTTCGCCGCGATCGGGGAGCTGCTCCGGCGGCCGCTGGCGGAGGCGGCCGGCGCGGGCGTGGGGGAGCGAGAGGCCCGCGAGACGCTCGCCCTCGTCACCGCCTCGTACGAGTTCCACGGCGGCTTCCGCCTGCGGACGCTCTCGTAAGACCGGGGTCAGACCCCTGTCACGAAAGTGTGTCGCCGGACAGGGCCCGTTGGGTCGATGAGTGGCGTAAGCAGGGAGGCGGCAAGCACCGTCGTGACACTTGAGTCACAGGCTCGCGCGTCTTCTGTGGCGGGGTCTGACCCCGTTACGAGAGTCGCTCGGCGAGATAGCGAAGCGCGAGCGGGTAGCGCCACGTGATCCCGCCGTGCTTCCCCTCGAAGAGCTCGAAGTGGACGCCGGTGACGCCCAGGCGCTCCAGCTCGCCGCGAAAGGCCGCCGCTCCGAGGTCGAGGTAGTACTCGTCCGACGTGCCCGAATCTATGTACACGGCCCGCAGCGTGCGCAGGGCCTCCGCGTACCGCGCCGCCATCCGCACCGGATCCCACTCGAGCCAGCGCGCCCACACCTCGGGGATCAACCGCCCGGTCCCCTCCTCGAAGGGCAACTCGCCCTCGGAGTAGGCCGCGGCCATGCCCCACGTGTTCACGAGCACCTCGTCGCCGGGCTTCTGGACGAGCGGCCGCGCGCGGAAGTCCTCCCAGAAGCGGTCCCAAGACCCCTCGTAGCGGTCGCGCAGCACGCGCACGGCCTCGCCGAAGTCCTTCGCGTAGCAGACCTCGAAGAGCGCGTCGCCGGCATGGGTCGCGAAGCCGCCGAAGAGATCGGGCCGGAGCATCGGAGTCACCATGGCGCCGTAGCCGCCCGACGACTTGCCCTGGATGCCGCGGTGCTCGGGCGCCGCGAGCGTCCGGTAGCGCTCGTCGACCCACGGGACGAGCTCGGCGCAGAGGTAGGTGTGGTAGCTGCCGATCGCGGGGGCGTCGAGGAACTGGGAGCCTCCGAGCGACGTCCACGCGTCGACCCAGACGACGATGCACGGCGGGGCCTCGCCCGACGCGAAGAGCTCGTCGGCGAGCTCCGGGTAGTTCTTGCCACCGAAGGGCGTCCGGTTCCGCCACATGTCGAGCTGACCCGTGTAGCCCTGGATCACGTAGATCGAGGGATAGCGGCGCTCCGGCTCCTCGTCGTAGCCGGGCGGGACGTAGACCCAGAGCGGCCGTTCGTGGGGGTCCCCGAGCGGGTTGCCGCGGAGCGCCTCCGAGACGACGACGTGCTCGTCGAAGCGGCCCGCGGCCGCGTAGGACCACGGCGCAGTCATCGCAGCGCGTTGTCGAGCCAGTCGCGCACGCCGCCGATCGGCAGGCGCTCCTGCGCCAGCGAGTCGCGCTCGCGCACGGTCACCGTCTCGTCGGCGAGCGTCTGGTCGTCGACGGTGAAGGCGAAGGGCGTGCCGATCTCGTCCTGGCGGCGGTAACGGCGGCCGATGGCGCCGCCGTCGTCGTACTCGACCGCGTGCGCGCGGCGCAGCTCCTCGTACAGCGACCGCGCGTGGGCGACCATCCCCTCGTCCTTCGCGATCAGCGGCAGGATCGCCGCCTTCACCGGGGCGATCGCCGGGTGCAGGCGCAGGACCGTTCGCTCGCGCTCGCCCACGACCTCTTCGTCGTACGCGTCGACGAGCAGCGCGACGAAGATCCGCTCGATCGAGACCGCCGGCTCGATCACGAACGGCGTGTAGCGCTCACCGCCCTCGCCGACGTACTCGAGCTTCGTGCCCGAGTGCTCAGTGTGCTGGACGAGGTCGAAGTCGCCGCGGTTCGCGATCCCTTCGAGCTCCGACCAGCCGATCGGGTACTCGTACTCGATGTCGCTCGTGGCGCGCGAGTAGTGCGAGCGCTCCTCGTCGCCGTGCTCCCGGATCCGCAGCTTGCTCTCGCGCAGCCCGTACTTCACGTACCAGTCGAACCGCGCCCGCACCCAGTACTCGAACCAGGTGTCCGCCTCGTCCGGGGGGACGAAGAACTCCATCTCCATCTGCTCGAACTCGAGCACCCGGAACAGGAAGTTGCCGGGGGTGATCTCGTTGCGGAAGGACTTGCCGACCTGCGCGATGCCGAACGGCGGCTTGCGGCGGGCGATCTGGAGCACGTTCTTGAAGTTGACGAAGATCCCCTGCGCGGTCTCCGGGCGGAGGTAAGCGACGGAGCTCTCGTCCTCGACTGCGCCCACGCGCGTCTGGAACATCAGGTTGAACTGCCGCGGCTCGGTGAGGTCGCACTCGGGCGTCTCCCCGGGGCGCTTGCTCGGCTTGCGCCCGCACTGCCCGTCCTCCAGCTTGTCGGCGCGGAAGCGGAGCTTGCAGGTGCGGCAGTCGACGAGCGGGTCGCTGAAGCCGCCGACGTGGCCGGATGCCTCCCAGATGCGGGGGTTGAGGATGATCGCGGAGTCGAGCGCGACGATGTCCTCGCGCTCCCGCACCATCGCGTCGAACCACAGCGAGCGGATGTTGTTCTTCATCAGCACGCCGTAGTGGCCGTAGTCGTAGGTCGAGCCGAGGCCGCCGTAGATCTCCGAAGAGGGGAACACGAAGCCGCGCCGCCGGCAGAGCGACACGATCTTGTCCATCGTCACGGCCTCGCTCATCGCCTGAGAGGAGCCTAAGAGTTTCGGCCCGCGCGGCGCGGCGTGTGCCATCTTTGCGGGCATGCACCTCCTGGTCGTCGACGACGAGCGCGCTGTGCGCGAGGCCCTGCGCCGGGCGCTGGAGCTCGAGGGCTACCGGGTCGAGCTGGCCGAGGACGGCGCCGAGGCCCTCGCGCGCGTGGCGGCCGACGAGCCCGACGCGATCGTGCTCGACGTGCTGATGCCGAACGTGGACGGGCTGACCGTCTGCCGGCGGCTCCGCCAGCAGGGGAGCCGGGTGCCCGTGCTCGTCCTCACCGCCCGGGACAGCGTCGGCGACCGCGTGGCCGGCCTCGACGCGGGGGCGGACGACTACGTGGTCAAGCCCTTCGCGCTGGAGGAGCTGCTCGCGCGCGTGCGGGCGCTGCTCCGGCGGGCCGATCCCGCCCGCAGCGACGGCGTCCTGAGCTTCGCCGACCTCGAGCTCGACCCCGGCACGCGCGAGGTGCGGCGGGGCGACCGCCCGATCGAGCTCACGCGGACGGAGTTCCACCTGCTCGAGCTCTTCCTGCGCAACCCCCGCCAGGTGCTCACGCGCTCCCTGATCTTCGAGCGGGTGTGGGGCTACGACTTCGGCCCGACCTCCAACTCGCTCGACGTCTATGTCGGCTACCTGCGGAAGAAGACGGAGGCCGCCGGCGAGCCGCGCCTCATCCACACCGTGCGCGGCGTCGGGTACGCGCTGCGCGAGTCATGACACTGCGCACCCGGCTGGCGCTCGCATCGGCCGTCGCGGTCGCGATTGCCGTCGCCGCGGTGTCCGCCGTCGCCTACGCGACGGTGCGCAACGAGCTCTACGGCGAGCTCGACGAGGCTCTCACCGCGCGCGCCGTCAGGATCACCGACAGCCCGTTCACCGCCTCGGAGCTGTTCGAGCAGCGCGAGTTTCCGCCCTCGCCGGCACCGGTGCTCGGCGGGGCGGCCGGCTATGCGCAGCTGGTCGACACAACCGGCAAGCTGCTGCCGGAGGCCGAGCAGCGGCTGCCAGTCACCGACGAGACCTTCGCGATCGCCTCCGGAAGCGAGCGCGGTCCGCGCTACGAGGACGTCACCGTCGACGGGATCCACGCGCGCCTGATCACGATCCAGTTCGCGCCGGGAATCGCCCTCCAGGTGGCGCGGCCCCTGGCCGAGGTCGACGACGTGCTCGGCCGGTTGCGCCTGATCATCCTGCTCGTCGCGCTGGGCGGCGTCGCGCTGGCCGCAGCTCTCGGCCTCCTCGTCAGCCGCGCCTCGCTCGCGCCCGTGCGCCGGCTCACCGAGACGGCGGAGCACATCACGGCCACGCACGACCTCAGCCGCCGCGTCGAGTCGACCCGGCGGGACGAGCTCGGCCGGCTGGCCGGCAGCTTCAACGCGATGCTCGGCGCCCTCGAGGAGGCGCTGCAGGCCCAGCGGCAGCTCGTCGCCGACGCCTCCCACGAGTTGCGGACGCCGCTGACGAGCCTGCGGACGAACGTCGAGCTGCTGGCCCGCCCGGGCGCTCTCTCCGACGACGAGCGCGAGCAGGCGCTCAGCGACGTCGGCGCCCAGATCGAGGAGCTGACGGCGCTCGTCACCGACGTCGTCGAGCTCGCGCGCGACGGGGAGCCCCAGCGGGAGCCGGAGGACGTCCGCCTGGACCTGCTCGTCGCAGACGCGGTGGAGCGGGCGCGGCTGCACGCCCCGGGCGTCGGCTTCCGCACCGACCTCGAGGAGACGCTGGTCGAGGGCATGCCCGACCGCCTCCACCGCGCGGTCGCGAACGTGCTCGACAACGCCGCGAAGTGGAGCGCGGCTGGGGCGGAGGTGGACGTGACCGTCCGCGACGGCGAGGTGAGCGTCCGCGATCGCGGCCCCGGCATCGACGCCGACGACCTGCCGCACGTGTTCGAGCGCTTCTACCGCGCCGCCGCGGCGCGCAACCGGCCCGGCTCGGGGCTCGGCCTGGCGATCGTTCGCCAGGTTGCGGAGACGCACGGCGGCACGGTGGCGGCGGAGCCGGCGGCCGGCGGCGGCACCGTGGTCCGCCTCCGGATTCCTAGCAAGCTTTAACCCGTTTCTCAGGGTTCTCTCAGGCAGGCCCGCTTTCATGCAGGCCATGAAGCCGACTCGAATCCTCGCTCCCGCAGCAGCGCTCCTGGCCGCCGGAGCCATCGGCGGCCTCGCGGCCGTGGCCGGCTGGGAGGCGCTCGACGAGGATCCCGTCTCGACGCGATCCGCGACCCCGGTTCCCGTCGAGACGATCTCCGGCTCCGAGTCGCCGATCACGAGCATCGTCAAGGGCGCGATGCCGAGCGTGGTCGAGGTTCGCGTCGAGTCGGAGACGCCGACCGACCCGTTTGGCTTCCCGAACGCCCCGCAGACCGGACTGGGCAGCGGCTGGCTCTTCGACGACGCGCGTCACGTGGTGACGAACGAGCACGTCGTCGAAGGCGCCGACCGGGTCACCGTCGCGTTCGCGGACGGGACGGAGATCGACGCCGAGGTCGTCGGCGTCGACCGGTCGACCGACGTCGCCGTCCTCGAGCTCTCCGAAGACGCTCCTGACAGCGCCGACCCGCTCCCGCAGGGCTCGTCCACCACGCTCCAGATCGGCGACACGGTGATCGCGATCGGCAGTCCCATGGGGCTCCAGGGAACGGTCACCGCCGGCATCGTGAGCGCGCTGGACCGCGACATCGAGGCTCCCGACGGCTTCACGATCGACGGCTCGATCCAGACCGACGCCGCGCTCAACCGCGGCAACTCCGGCGGCCCGCTGCTCGACGCCTCCGGCCGCGTGGTCGGAATGAACGCGCAGATCGCGAGCCTGACCGGAGCGTTCAGCGGAATCGGCTACGCGATCCCGATCGAGACGGTGCGCGAGATCGCCGACGAGTTGATCGCAAGCGGCGAGGTCGAGCACCCGTTTCTTGGCGTCCAGATCGCGGACGACGAGGCGGGCGCGCGCATCGCCGAGGTCGTGCCCGGCAGCCCGGCCGACGACGCCGGCCTCAGGACGGGCGACGTCGTCACCGAGGCCGGCGGCAACGCCGTGGAGTCCGCCGACGACCTCCGGCAGGCCGTCGCCGACCGCGAGCCGGGCGACTCGCTCGAGCTGACCTTCGAGCGCGACGGGGACACGCGCACGCTGACCGTCGAGCTCGGCCGCAGACCCTCCTCCAGCGCCTAGCGCTTTGCTTCCTCCCCCAGACGGAGAGGGCTCCCTGGCCCTCTCCGTCACAATGGGGTCGTGCCCGAGACGCCGGTCGAGCTGCACGTCGTCTCCGACTCGACGGGGGAGACCGCGGCGCGGCTCGTGACCGCGCTCGAGGCACAGTTCCCGGACCAGCCGTTCGCGGAGATCCGGCACCCGCGCGTCGAGTCCGTCGAGGACCTGGCCCGCGCGGTCAGCCGGGCCAAGGGCCGCCCCGCCGTGATCGTCTACACGCTCGTCAAGCCGGAGTGGCGGGACGCGATGCGCGCCTTCTGCCGCCGCTCGCGCGTGCACTACTGCGACCTGCTCGGCCATCCGATCGACTCTGTGCGGCGCGTGTCGGGCGTTGCCGCCCAGATGACGCCGGGCGCGCGGGCCGCGCTGAACGAGACCTACTTCAAGCGGATGGAGGCGATCGAGTTCGCCGTCAAGTACGACGACGGCGTCGGCGCCCGCGGGCTCGCCGAGGCGGACATCGTGCTCGTCGGCGTCTCTCGGACATCGAAGACCCCGCTCTCGATCTACCTCGGCTACCTCGGCCACAAGACCGCGAACGTCCCGATCGTGAAGGACATCGCGCCGCCGCCCGAGCTCTTCCGCGTCCCGGCTGCGAAGATCGTGGGCCTGACGATCCACGCTGACCGGCTGGCCGAGATCCGCGACGTGCGCGCACGGTCGATGGGCGCGTCGAAGAAGTACGCGGAGCTGCTCGAGGTCTACGACGAGCTCGAGGAGGCCGCCAAGGTGCACCGCCGGCTCGGCTGCCCGGTGATCGACGTCTCCGACCGCTCGATCGAGGAGACGGCGGCCCGCATCGTCAGGCTCGTGGAAGACCGGACCGAGGCGGCCGCGGTATGAAGCCGCCCGTGCCGCTCTGGCGCTGGTCGATCTGGTGGGTCGCCCTCGTGCTCGGGATCCTGATGTTCTACGTGCTCCTGACGCCGCTCTGGCTCGGAATCCGGGCGGCCGCGCTGCTGGCCGAGTGGCGGGCCAAGTGACGCGAATCGGCACCGGGCTGGCGGCCGACCCGGCCGAGGCCGCCGCGGCCGCCGGGGCGCAGCTCGGCTCGGCGCCCGTCGACCTCGCCTTCGTCTTCCTCTCGGCCGACCACGGCGAGGCTGCCGAGGAAGCGCTCGCGGCCGTCCACGCCGAGCTCTCGCCCGAGCATCTGCTGGGGTGCGTGGCCGACGGCGTCCTGGCGCGCGAGACGGAGGTCGAGTCGGGGCCGGCGGCCGCGGTCTGGGCGGCCTCGCTGCCCGGCGCCGAGGTCGGCTCCTTCCACGTCGACACCCTGGAGCTCGAGGAGGGCACGGCCGTCGTCGGCTTCCCGGTCGCCGACGAGGCGGACGTCGTCACGCTCCTCGTCGACCCGTACACGTTCCCCGCGGACGCCTTCCTCGACAAGCTGAACGAGGAGCATCCCGGGCTGCCGCTCGTCGGCGGCATCGCGGCCGGCCGGCGACTCCTCCTCGGCCGCGAGGTGCTCGCCGAGGGCGCGGTCGGCGCCGCCGTCTCCGGCGTCTCGGTGCGCACGCTCGTCTCGCAGGGCTGCGCTCCGATCGGCCGCGACGCCGTCATCACCGCCGCGGAGTCCAACATCGTCCACGAGCTCGCGGGCGAGCCGGCGCTCGACCGGCTGCGCGAGGACATCGCCGCGCTGGACGAGCGCGAGCGGGCCATGGCCGCGTCGGGGCTGCTCGTGGGGCTCGTGATCGACGAGAACAAGCCGGAGTACGGCCGCGGCGACTACCTGATGCGCGGGCTGATGGGCGCCGACGAGGAGACGGGCGCGATCGCCGTCGGCGCACCGGTGCGCGTCGGCCAGACGATCCGCTTCCACGTCCGCGACGCGGCGACGGCCGACCAGGACCTGCGCGAGACGCTGGCGCCGATCGTGGGCGCGGGCGCGGCCGGTGCACTCCTCTTCACCTGCAACGGGCGCGGGACGAACATGTTCGCCGCCCCGGGCCACGACGCGCGCCTGGTCGCCGAGGCGCTCGGCGCGCCCGCGCTGGCCGGGTTCTTCTGCGGCGGGGAGATCGGCCCGGTCGGCGGCCGCGCCTTCCTGCACGGCTTCACCGCCACGCTGGCCGTCTTCCTGAACGAGTGAGGATCCGACCGCTCGAGGCGCGAGACGGGGAGGCTCTCTTCGGGCCACGCATCAGGTACGCCGCCCAGGAGTGGGTGGACCGGCAGGGGCGAGATGAGATCTACGTGGCGGTGGCCGAAGTCGACGGGCTGCCGGTCGCCAGGGTCGGACTGAGCTTCACGAATGCCGCCGAGGACGTCGCGGTGCTCTGGGCAGCGCACGTCGAGCCCGAGTGGCAATCGCAAGGCATCGGGACGGCGCTGATGGCCCACCTGGAGCAGGTCGCTCGCGATCGCGGCTTCTCCATCATCGAGCTGCTGGTGGCCAAAGACAACGACCGGGCCCGGGCCCTGTACGACCGGCTTGGCTACGAGCTGTGCGGCGAGGCCGTGAATCGCTGGGTCGAGCAGGACGAGCACCGGGCGGAGACCTTCGAGGAGATCTGCTGGCGGATGCGGAAGCCGCTGGACGAGTGACGGCAGGCGCCTGTGGGAATATGGCGGCCGCATGACGGCCCCGTACGTCTACGACTTCGACGAGCCGTCCCCGGGCGGACGCGAGCTCCTCGGCGGCAAGGGCGCGGGGCTTGCGGAGATGACCCAGCTCGGGATCCCGGTCCCCGCCGGCTTCACGGTCACGACCGACGCGTGCCGCGCCTACACCGCCGCCGGGCAGCAGCTGCCCGAGGGCCTGGCCGAGGAGATCGACGCGGCCCTGCGCCGCCTGGAGGAGCGCACCGGCAAGCGCTTCGGCGACCCTGCGAACCCGCTGCTCGTCTCGGTCCGCTCGGGCGCAGCCGTCTCGATGCCCGGGATGATGGACACGATCCTCAACCTCGGCCTCGACGACGAGGGCGCCGCGGCGCTCGACAGCTGGTTCGGCTGGGACTCGTACCGGCGGCTGATCCAGATGTACGGCGAGGTAGTGGACGGCATCGACCCGCACCGCTTCGAGAACGGGGACGATCCGCAGGAGCTCGTGCCGCGCTTCAAGGAGGTCTATTCGGAGGAGACGGGTCGCGACTTTCCGCAGGACGCCCGCGAGCAGTTGACCCGCGCGGTTCAGGCGGTCTTCGAGTCCTGGGACACGCCCCGCGCGCAGGTGTACCGCCGGGCGAACCACATCCCCGACGACCTCGGCACCGCCGTGAACGTGGTCGAGATGGTGTTCGGGAACAGGAGCCAGAACTCCGGCACGGGAGTCTGCTTCACGCGCAATCCCTCCACCGGCGAGCCCGGCCTCTACGGCGAGTTCCTGTCCGAGGCGCAAGGGGAGGACGTCGTCGCCGGCATTCGCACGCCCGAGCCGCTCGACACGATGCGCGAGCGGCTGCCCGAGGCCTTCGACCAGCTCGTGGACACGATGGAGCGGCTCGAGCGGCACTACCGCGACATGCAGGACATCGAGTTCACGGTCGAGGAGGGGACGCTCTACCTGCTCCAGACTCGTAGGGCCGAGCGGACAGCAGCCGCCGCCCTCAAGTGCGCGGTCGACATGGTCGGCGAGGGGCTGATCTCCCGCGAGGAGGCCGTCGCGCGCATCGACCCCGCCCAGCTCGACCAGCTTCTGCATCCGATGATCGACCCGGACGCCGCCTACGAGGTCGCCTGCAAGGGGCTGAACGCGTCCCCCGGCGCCGCGAGCGGCAGCGTCGTCTTCGACGCTGACATCGCCGCCGAGCGGGGCGCCGCGGGCGAGAGTGTCATCCTCGTCCGCTGGGAGACGACCCCCGACGACATCCACGGGATGATCCAGGCCCGGGGAATCCTCACGGCCCACGGCGGCATGACCTCCCACGCTGCCGTCGTCGCCCGCGGGATGGGAAAGCCGTGCGTCGCCGGCTGCGAGGAGCTGTCGATCGACGCCGACGCGCACACGGCCCGGCTGGGGAAGAGCGAGGTCGCCGAGGGCGACGTCATCACCATCAACGGTGGCACCGGCGAGGTGATCGTCGGCGAGGTGCCGCTGGTCGCGCCGGAGATCAACGAGGATTTCGAGACGCTGCTCGAGTGGGCCGACGCCTTGCGCCGGCTGAAGGTGCGCGCGAACGCGGACACCCCCGAGGACGCCGCCAGGGCCCGCGAGTTCGGCGCCGAGGGGATCGGTCTGTGCCGCACCGAGCACATGTTCTTCGGGGACGGCCGCCTGCCGATCGTCCGCGAGATGATCATGGCCGAGGACGAGGCCGGCCGCCGCTCCGCGCTCGAGCGCCTGCTGCCGATGCAGCAGGCCGACTTCGAGGGGATCTTCGAGGCGATGGCCGGGCTGCCCGTGACGATCCGGCTGCTCGATCCGCCGCTGCACGAGTTCCTGCCCGCGGCGGAGGAGGCCACGGACGAGCGCATGCGCCGCCGCATCCGCGCGCTCCACGAGGCGAATCCGATGCTGGGCACGCGCGGCTGCCGGCTGGGGCTGATGTTCCCGGAGATCTACGAGATGCAGGTGCGCGCGATCATCCGGGCCGCACAGGCCGTGCAGGAGCGCTCGGGCGACGCGCCGCTGGTCGAGATCATGCACCCGCTCGTCGGCTTCGCCGAGGAGCTGAGCCGCCTGCGCGAGCTGACGCTTCGCACGGCGGCCGAGGAGGGTGACGAGGTCGCGTTCCTCTGCGGGACGATGATCGAGTTGCCACGGGCGTGCCTGCGGGCGGACGAGATCGCCGAGCACGCCGACTTCTTCTCCTTCGGCACCAACGACCTCACGCAGACCGCGCTCGGCTTCTCGCGCGACGACGCCGAGGGCAAGTTCCTCACCTTCTACCTCGAGGACGGCCTGCTCGAGCGCAACCCGTTCGAGACGATCGACGTGGGCGGGGTGGGCGACCTGATGCGGATCGCGGTCGAGCGGGGAAGGAGCGTGAAGGAGGACCTGAAGCTCGGGATCTGCGGCGAGCACGGGGGCGAGGCCCGCTCGGTCGCCTTCTGCCACGAGCTTGGGCTCGACTACGTCTCCTGCTCGCCCTACCGGGTTCCGCTCGCGCGGTTGGCCGCCGCTCAGGCGGCGCTCAAGGACGCGGGAGTCGAGGCGGCCGTCGCCGGCGGCTAGCCGCTACCAGCCGAACTCCCAGGCAGGCCAACCTGCCTGTTCCGCGATCGCAATGCCCCGCGGGTCGGCCTCGTCGTCGTCGAGTTCGACGTGCTCGTCGTCGACTACGACGTTGAGCACTCTCCTGGTGTTCCTGTCGACATGCACGTAGACCGGCACCCGATACTGAACCGTGATGTCCTGCACGTTGTTGGCCTTCCTTTCCGTCAATCGTGACGGGAGATTTTTCGTTGACATGGAGTTGGCCACTTCGGCGGATTAGTCCTCATCCGGGAGCAAGTGTTCGGGTTCCACCACTCTCTCCTCCGGCGTAACAGGCGGGGGAGGCTCCTTGTCCACACCCGCCTGGCGGTTGATCTCGGACGCGATTCTGTGGAGCACGTCGTCAAGGTCCGTGACGTGCGCTGCCGGAGGAAGGGAGACAGCTTGGTATCCATCGCCGTCTTCGTTCTCTTGCCAGGCATAGATGCCGGCGCCATCAAGGTAGGTGTTCACCAACGCTTGTGCTTCACGCACCATCCGGTCCAGCCGATCCGTCGGGCGAAGCCGCGCTGCCCAGAGGAAGTAGGTCTTCGGTGGCGCGGACTCTCGCCAAACTCCCCAGTGGTCGATCGTCGTGTCCGCAGCTCGACGATAAAGCTTCAAATCGGTCGCGGCGAACTTCAACTCCTTCCGGCGATTGGTCCAGTCGCTTGTGGCCCCTCGAGCCGGCGTTGTTCCGTAGGCCGGTGCCCCGGTTACCTTCGTCTCGGCACAAACGAGCGGATCTTCGGCCCGCGCAGGCCACGCAACGTCTATCTGGTGGGCCTGCGAGAACCCCTGGACGCTCTGGCGGGGTGCGATACGGAGTGATGTCCGGTGCTCCAGCAAGAGCGCTAGTAGCTCAGCGAACCAATTTCCCTTCGAGCGATAGACCGCCTCGAGTCGTTTCTGCGGCGCGCTGGTGAGCTTGCCCATGCCGCGCGGGGGAATGCCAGCAACGCGGTATGCATCGAGTGACCACATCAAGTCGAGCCAGTCGTCTTCGATGTGCCCGAACTGCGTGAGTGCCTGAGCTTGAATCCGCTCCTTCAGCCCGGAGAGCATCTCGCCCGGATGCCCGACGCGAGCCTCAACCGCCATCGCTGCGTCCTCAGGAATCACGCCCGTGCCCAATCCGGCGCTGCCGGAGCGACTGGCTTCCCTCGTAGATCTCAGCGATTTCGTCGCCCGTCAAGCCCGCGACGTCGCGGAGCAAGACTTCGTCCACGCGTTTGACGACCGTGACCCAGACGCCATTCCTGAGTTGCCTGTCTAGGCATGCGCGCTCACCCTTCAGCTTTTCCCAGACTAGGGCGAGAGCACTCTGGGATGGAACCGGGAGGGTCGCCGCTTCGCGCGGTTCCATCTTGAGGATGCCACCGCCGTATGAACGTCCATGGAGCTCCGCTCCGAGCATGGTGACCGAGTTGAGCGCCAGCAGTGGAAGTGCCGTCTTCGCCAGCCTTCTGTGAGATGCCTGCAAGCGTACGCCGTGCATGGAGTTCACGAACGAGACTCTTGCTCCATTGGCGACGAGACGCGGGTATCGATGACTCATGTAGGTGAAGAACAGATCTGGCGGTGAGACGACTGGGGGTCGAAACCAGTGGGTGCGGACCTTGCACTTGTAGGCATTTGGCACGCCCAGCTCGACACCCTCAGCGAGATACCTCCTGAGTCCGACACTCGAATCGTCGGGTTCCGGGTACAGGAGCCAGACGCGCTCGCCAGCCTCGCGGAGCGCCTCCCATCCCGCAAGAGAGAAGTTGAGGCCCTTCAGATGCCGGGTTCCGGGCGGACAGATCCTCCGAAGTTGATCCTCGCGCAGGCCGTAGGTTAGCCGCGTACCTTCGCTGAGAGCGAAGAAGCCATTCGAGCCGGTCACAGTGCCAAGCTCAGGAGCGCCATATGACTTCAGTGGCTCGAAGTGTTCCTCGACGACCCGTTTGAACAGCTGACGCTGTCGCAAGGGAAGCAGCAGGTCTGTCCACTTGCCTTCGGCGGAGGGCGTGACGTTGAAGTGGTCGAACACTCCGAGGTTCGTGAGGTCGTCGGCATCCTCCACTTCGAACAGGGAGAACGCCTCGCACCCCCCCGAACCCTTCGCCACGACGAGAACGACCTTCTCGAGCGCATCTTCGAACTGGAGCCGCTCGAAAATCACGAGGTTGACCGCTGCGAAACGTCGGCGGAGCCAGCGCCTGACAGGCTCCGCATAGTGAACCGTAAGCAGCTCGGCAGGGAGAACCATCGCCAGTCGGCCATCAGGCTTCAGGAACCCGCAGGCGTGAACAAGCAGTGCCGCCCACGAGCTTGCGAGTCCTGAGAGCCTGACGCCCTGGGCGAGCGCGGCTTGCGCCGACCGCTTGCGCGCTTCGCCCGCGTGCTCCTGATATCGGACGAATGGCGGGTTCCCGATTACGGCGTCAACGTCGGGCAGGAGGCATCCGAGTTGGTCCGGGGTCGCGAGGTTGAAGAAGTCGTCACGGATCAGGTGAGCGTCGAGCCCTTCGCTCTCCAGTAAGGCGGTCGCTGTATCGAGAGTCGGGCCGTGAAGGTCAACGCCGAAGACCTGCTCGTCCAGCCTGCTTATGCCGCAGCCCAGGTCCCTCAGCTGACGGGCCGAAGCTCGAAGGAACACGCCATCACCACAGCTCGGGTCAAGAATGCGAGCGCTTGGGTCGTCGCCGACCGCCCATGTCGCCAGGAAGTCGGCGATCGCGGGGGGAGTGAAGAACGCACCTCGCGCCTTGCGCGAGGATGGGTTGTCCAGCGCCTGAACGTGCACATCGGAAGCCTAGGTTCCGCGGCGGTCATCACCATCGCCAGCGGCTGAGCGGAGCGGACGCGTCGGAGCAAAGGAGGTGGGCGCGCCGCGAGCGACGCGCCCACCCTCCGTCACATCGTGCTGGAGCGCATCCCCATCGAGTAGACCAGGCTCGTGATCCCGACCCACGCGAGGAAGACGAAGAACGCGATCGACCCGAGCACCTGCGAGAACGAGGAGTCCAGCTCGGCGAACAGCGTGATCACGGAGCTCGCGACCAGCAGCGCCATCGTCGCGGTTCCGAGCCAGCCCACCCAATCGGCCAGCAGCCCGGTCCGCATCACCCCGAGCGTGACCGCCCACGCGAACGCCGCGGCGATGAAGCCCGACATCACGAACGCATTCCCGCCGAGGTCGTAGAGCGAGCTGGAGACTCCGGCTTCGGTCGGCCGCGCCAGCGCGACCCAGGCCGCCTCTCCCGCGAGATAGATGGCGGCGGACGCGGCCGCGGTCACGACGATGATCGCCGGGACCCGCCCCGCCGGGTCACCCTCGGCGCGGCGGACCGCGCTCGCGATCGTCCCGCCGAACCAGAGGTAGAAGACCGCCGCCAGGCCGAACAGCAGCGCCTGCCATTGCATCGCCGAGTCGTTGTCGGCGAAGTACTGCACGATCTCGTCGCCGGTCGCATCGGCGTCCGGCTGGCCGAGGACGATGAAGCCGAGGGCTGCGAGCACGGCGAAGATCACGCCCGACCAGGCCGCCACCTTGTCGCCCCAGCTCCCCGCGCCCCAGCGGTTCATACGCGTTTCCATGGAACCTCCTTGTGAAGGATTTGCGCGCGTGCCGATCCTAAGCCTTTAGGTTCAGGCGTACTGCTGAACCTGTAGCCACGCGACGGCGAGGCTCGCGACGCCCACGACCAGCACTCCCGCGAGCCCGATCAGACCGGGCCGGCCGTAGGCGGCGTGCTGGCGGCCGAAGTGGGTGAGGGCCAGCATTGCGACGGCGCCGCCGACGAGGCCGCCGATGTGGCCGCCGATGGAGATGCCCGGAATCAGGAACGAGAGCAGCAGGTTGAGGACGATCACCGTGAACGCGGGCCCCTGCGTGATCCCCGCCTGCCGCTCGAGCACGAAGGCGGCGCCGAAGAGCCCGAAGACGGCGCCGGAGGCTCCGACGGTCGGCGTCTGCGGCGCGAAGAGCAGCGCGCCCGCGGAGCCGGCCAGGAGCGACACGGCGTAGACGGCGACGAAGCGTCCACGGCCGAGGCCCTGCTCGAGCGGCGCGCCGAACCACCAGAGCAGCAGCATGTTCATCCCCAGGTGGAAGAGACCCGCGTGGATGAAGCCGGCGGTGACGATGCGCCACCACTCGCCGGCGGCGAGCCCGACGAACTGGTTGCCGACGATCAGCGCTCCCTCCTGGAACACCTGGCCGCCCGCCTGGCCGACCGGCGCACCGCTTGCGAGCGCCAGCAGGAAGACGCCGACATTGAGCCCGATCAGTGTCTTGGTGACGATCGCGCCGGTCCCTTCGGCGGTCGCGCGGCGGACGCCGGTCGTCACCTTCTTGACGCCCTGCGGCTTTCCGGAGTGGTCCGGGCAGCGCAGGCCGACGGGGGCGACGGTCATGCAGTCGGCGCAGATCGGGCGCTCGCACTCGGAGCAGGAGAGGCCCGTTTCGCGGTCCGGATGGCGGTAGCAGTACCGGACTTCGGCCGCCTCGGAGCTCACCGAAGTAGCGTACCGCCGTGCGTGTAGACGTCGCCTTCACGCCCGGGGAGGGCGTCTCCGCGCCACTCGCGATCGTCGTCGACGTGCTCCGGGCGACGTCCACGATCGCCCAGGCGCTCGCAGCAGGGTACGAGCGCGTCCTGTGCGCGAGCGAGATCGACGAGGCGCTTGCGCTCCGCGAGTCGACGTCCGGCTCGCTGCTCGGGGGCGAGCGCGAGGCGCAGCAGATCGAGGGCTTCGACGTCGGCGCCTCGCCGCGCGAGTTCCTCGAGCCGCGGGCCGAGACGCTGATTCTCTCGACGACGAACGGGACGCGCGCGATCTTGAGCGCGGCCGGGAGCGCGGAGGAGGTCGTGCTCGGCAGCCTGCTCAACCTGGCGGCCGTCGCCGCCTACGCGGCCGGGCGCGGGGTGGACGTGGCGCTCGTCTGCGCCGGTTTCAAGGGCGGCTTCGCCATTGACGACGCGTACTGCGCCGGGCGGATCGTCCAGCTGCTCGAGGGCGAGCGGAGCGACGCCGCGATCGCGGCCGAGCTCGTGGCCCAGGCCTTCCCGAGCTCGCTCGACGGGCTCAACGCGCGCACCTACGGGCCGCCGGGTCTCGAGGAGGACATCGCCTTCTGCGCCCGCGAGAGCGTGCTCGACGTCGTGCCGCGGTTCGCCCGGATGGTGGGTGGGGCGGCAGAGATAGTGGGCTAGTTCACCGGTTGACAGGGGAACGGGTGTTCGTGTAGAACATACGTTCTCATGATCGCCTGCATCGTCATCCCGGGATTCGAGTTGAGGGCGGCGTTGCGGACGCGCCCGGGGCTCGCGCTGCAGCCCGCGGCGCTCGGCCCGCAGGCCGGCAGCGAGGCTGTGCTCGGCCCCGTGACCGCGGCCGCTGAGGCCGCGGGGGTCAAGCCGGGGATGCGGCTGGGGGAGGCGCTCGCCACCTGTCCTTCGCTCGTCCTTGTCGAGGCCGACCCGGCGGCGGCCGAGCAGGCGTGGGAGGAAGTGTTGCGGCGGCTCGAGGACACGGGCATCTCCGTCGACCCGGCCGAGCCCGGCTGCGTCTTCTTCGAGACGCGCGGCGTCGAGCGGCTCTATGGCGGGCTCGTCGGGGCGCTCGAGCGCGCGCTGGCGGCCGTCGGCTCGACCTGGGACCCGCGCGCCGGCGCCGCCGAGCGCAGGTTCACCGCGCTCGCGGCCGCCAACTTCGCCCGGCCGGGACAGGCGCTCGTCGTCTCGGACGACGCCGCCCGCGAGTTCCTCGCTCCGCTGCCGCTCGACCTTCTGCCGCTGGGCCAGAACGAGCAGCAGGAGCTGCGCGAGCTCGGCGTCCGCCGGCTCGGCGAGCTTGCCCGGCTGCCGGCCCCCGCGGTCGCCGAGCGGCTCGGGCGGGACGGCAGGCACGCCTGGCAGCTCGCCCGGGGCGGCAGGCGCGCCCGGGTCCGCGGCCGCCGGCCGCCCGCAGAGATCGTCGAGACGCTGACCTTCCCCGAGGCGGTCGGGAACGAGCTGACGCTGCGGCGCGCCCTCGCAACGCTCGTCGATCGCGCCCTCGCGCATCCCGAGCGGCAGGATCGCTTCGTCCGCAAGGCGGCACTCTCAGCGCGCGTCGTCGGCGGCGCCTCCTGGCGGCGCACGCTCACGTTCCGCGAGCCGGCGGCCGACCGGGGCCGGATCAGGATCGCCCTCGGCCCGAAGCTGGCCGAGGTGCCGGCGCCCGTCGAGGAGCTGCGGCTGGAGCTCGTCGAGCTGACCGAGGAGACCGGCCGTCAGCTTGCGCTCGTCGAGCCGAGCGGCGCCGAGACGCGCGCCAGGCTCAAGGAGGGCCTGCGCCAGGTGCGGGCGTCCACCGGCGGAGGGTCGGTCTGCACCGTCGTGGAGGTGGCTCCGTGGTCGCGCATTCCCGAAGCGCGGGCGCTGTTCGTGCCGCGGGACGAGTAAACGAGCCGCGCCCGGCGCTCGTCGAGGCGCACGCCGACGGCTCGCCGAAGCGCGTCAACCGCGAGGACGTGGCTGTCCTGCGCGAGGAATGGCGGGTCGTCGACCGCTGGTGGACCGAGGAGCCGCTCACGCGCCGCTACTTCGACGTCGTCCTCGAATCGGGCCGGCACGCCGTGGTGTTCCGCGACGAGGAACGCGGCTCGTGGTTCACGCAGCGCGGTGCGTGAGCCTTCATGGCGTACGTCGAGCTCCATTGCCATTCCGCCTATTCGTTCCTCGACGGGGCGTCCGTGCCGGAGGAGCTCGCCGTCCGCGCCGCCGAGCTCGGCTACGAGGCGCTCGCGCTCACCGACCACGACGGCGTCTACGGCTCGC
>JBBDWU010000048.1:0-1867 GCA_040902725.1 Gaiellaceae bacterium
ATCCCGCCGTGAACGCGCACTTCACCGGCGACAAGATCCTGCGCTTCCCGTCCGCCCACGTCGGCATCGCCGTCGCGGCGCCGAACGGGCTCGTGGTGCCGGTGATTCGCGACGCCGACCGCCTGACGATCCAGGAGATCGCGGCGGGCCGTGCCGAGGTCGTCGGCCGTGCCCGCGACGGCAAGCTCCAGCTCGCGGATCTCGAGGGCGGCACCTTCACGATCTCGAACCTCGGCATGTTCGGGATCGAGCAGTTCGTCGCCGTGCTCAACCCGCCGCAGGCCGCGATCCTAGCGGTCGGAGCGACCGAGGAGAAGCCGGTCGTCCGTGACGGCGAGATCGTCGTGCGGCCGCTGATGAGCATCACGATCACCTGCGACCACCGGGCGGTCGACGGCGCCGACGGAGCCGAGTTCCTGCGCACCGTCAAGGAGCTCCTCGAAGAGCCGGCGCTCGCGCTTTGAGCGCCGCGACCGTCTGGTACCGCGTCCGCGACCTCGACGCGGCGCGGGCGTTCTACCGCGACACGCTCGGCTTCGAGGAGGTGTTCTTCGACGCCCAGGACGGCTGGTCGCGGCTGTCCCACGGCCAGATGGAGATCGCGCTGGCGGAAGGAGAGCCGGACGAGACGGGCGGCGTCGCGCACGTGGACGTCGAGGACGTGAAGGCCGACGCGGAGCGGCTTCGGTCGGCGGGCGTCGAGGTCGGTGTCGTCTTCGAGCTGCACGGGCAGATCCGCCTCGTGGACGTCTTCGACCCGGACGGCAACCGCATTCAGCTTGCTCAGTCACTGACGCCGTAATGGCCGTCCTCCTTCGTCGCGGCGGCGCTCAGGACGTCCGGTTCCTGCGGGACATGCTCCACCACGCCTACTACTGGCGCGAGCGCGTGCCGGGCTCGCTCGTCTCGCGCTACGTGCGCGGGTGGGGCAGGCCCGGAGACACCGCGGTGATCGCGCTCGAGGGCGGCTTCCCGGTCGGGGCGGCCTGGTACCGGCTCTTTCGCGCGGCCGAGCCCGGCTACGGATTCGTCGACGAGGAGACGCCGGAGCTCGCGATCGCGGTCGTCCCGTCCAAGCGGGGGCACGGGATCGGCGACGAGCTGCTGAAGGCGCTGCTCGAGAAGGCGCGAGCGGGCGGTTACGGCCGCCTCAGCCTGAGCGTCGAGCCGGGAAACCCGGCGCGCAAGCTGTACGAGCGCCACGGCTTCGAAGTCGTCGACGAGCGCCCCGAGGCGTGGACGATGGTCGCGGAGCTAGCATCGAATTCGACTACGAGTTGAGGAGCTGAGAGATGGAATGTGACGTCGTCGTTCTGGGCGGAGGCCCCGGCGGGTACACCGCAGCGATCCGCGCGGCACAGCTGGGCGCGAAGGTCGCCTGCGTCGAGCTGGAGCCCGAGCTCGGCGGCACCTGCCTGCGGGTGGGGTGCATCCCGACGAAGGCGTGGGTGCAGACCGCGCACGCGCTCCATCAGGCCGAGGAGGTCTTCGGCAAGTTCGGCGTCAACGTCTCCAAGCCCGAGCTCGACTTCGGCCAGGCGGTCGAGTGGAAGAACGGCGTCGTCAAGCAGATGACGGGCGGGATCGCGGGCCTCTTCAAGTCGAACGGCGTCGAGTGGGTGAAGGGCAAGGGCACGTTCGCGGGCGCGAACACGCTCGCGGTCGAGGGCGGCGAGGAGATCACGTTCAAGCACGCGATCGTCGCCACCGGCTCGACCCCGCTACGCCCGCCGATCGAGGGGCTCGACTCGCCGCGCTGCGTCGACTCGACCGGCCTGCTCGCGGCGACCGAGGTGCCGAAGCGCCTGGTCATCCTCGGCGGCGGCATCATCGGCTGCGAGTTCGCGTCGATCTTCCAGCGCTTCGG
>JBBDWU010000049.1:0-1782 GCA_040902725.1 Gaiellaceae bacterium
GATCGCGATGTCGAGGACGACCATGAACTGCACTGCGCTGAGGAGCGCCAGTGCCCACCATCTTCTGTCTGCTGAAGCAACCATTTCCATCCCTTTGCGTCGATTGAGCTTGCGAAGGTACAGGAACGACTTGCGAAACGCAAGTCTTCCCTTTAGAATCTGAAGCGGTGAAGCGCTACGACCAGTACTGCCCGATCGCCACCTCGCTCGGCCTCGTCGGCGAGCGGTGGACGCTGCTCGTCGTGCGCGAGCTGCTGCACGGGCCGAAGCGGTACACCGACCTCGTCGACCGGCTCCCCAAGATCGGCACGAACATCCTCGCCGCCCGGCTGAAGGAGCTCGAGTCCGGTGGGCTCGTCGAGAAGAAGAAGCTGCCGCCGCCGTGGGCCTCGACCGTCTACGAGCTGACCCCGGCCGGACGCGAGCTGCGCCCCGTTTTGCACGAGCTCGCCCGGTTCGGCGCCCGCCTGATGGGCCCGCCGCCGCCCGGCGCCCTCGACGAGGGCTGGCTCGTCGGCGCGCTCGACCTGGCGCTCTCACCTCTCTGCAGAGGCAGCCGGATCGCCTTCCGGGTCGGGGACGAGGAGGCGTCGCTCGTCGACTGCGTCGCGACCCCCGGCATCGCGGAGGACTACGACGTCCTCGTCGAGACCGACGCGACGGGGTTCTACCACCTCGTCGTCGACCGCAAGCTCGAGGGCGTTCGCATCGAGGGCGACGTCGCCGCGCTCGAGCAGCTGCTCGACGGCTTCGCGCCTAGCCCGGCGCTGCTTCCCGCCTGAGCACATCCCAGGCCAGCCGCACGTCCGCCTCGGTCGTGCGCGCGTTGCCGACTGCGAGCCGCAGCACGTGGCGGCCGTTCAGCTTCGTGTGCGAGAGGAAGACCTCACCCGTCGCGTTGACGCGCTCGAGCAGCGCTGCGTTCTCCTCGTCCGACGCATCCCGGCGGAAGCAGACGAGCGAGAACGGGCGCGGCGCGACCACGTCCCAGCCGGGCTCCTCGCGCACCCAGCTCTCGAAGAGCTCCGCGAGCCTGATCGCCTCCCGGATCCGCTCCTGCAGGCCCTCGCGCCCGTAGCAGCGCAGCACGGCCCAGAGCTTCAGCGCTCGAAAGCGGCGACCGAGCACCGGGCTGTACTCCGACAGGCTGGCCACCTCCTCGCTGACCCGCAGGTACTCGGGCACGAGACTGAAGGCCGCCCGCAGGTCCTCGGGCCGGCGCGTCCAGAGCGTCGAGCAGTCCATCGGGGTCAGCAGCCACTTGTGCGGATTGACGACGATGGAGTCGGCCCGCTCCCAGCCCGCGAAGTGGTGGCGCAGCTCGGGGCAGACCGCCGCGGAGCCCGCGTAGGCCGCGTCGACGTGGAGCCAGGCTCCGGCGGCCGCCGCGCTGTCGGCGATCGCGGCGACAGGATCGATCGAGCTGGTCGAGGTCGTGCCGACGGTGGCGACGATCGCGCAGGCATTGTCGAGGACGATCGCGTCCGGTCGCATGCGGAACGCGTCGTCGACGGGGACGAGCCGCGGCTCGAGCTCGAGCAGGCGGCAGGCCTTCTCCACCGAGGAGTGGGCGTGCTCCGAGCAGAGGACGACGCGCGCGCCGGGCTTCGCCTGCCGGGCCGCCGCGAGCGCGACCATCGTCGCGGTCGACGCGGTGTCCTCGATGTGCCCGTGCAGGCCGTCCGGCAGGCCGAGCAGCTGCGCGAGCCAGTCCAGCGCCAACTCCTCGAGCTCCTGCAGCGCGGGCGACGTGCGCCAGAGGATGCCGACCTGGTTCAGGCC
>JBBDWU010000050.1:0-1705 GCA_040902725.1 Gaiellaceae bacterium
TGCTCTCGACGCTGACGCCGCAGGGCGTGCAGACGCTGAAGGCGAACCCGAGCCGCCTGCGCGAGGTGAACCGCGACGTCGAGGAGCTCGGCGCGAAGGTCCTGCACCAGTGGGCGACGTTGGGCGAGTACGACTTCGTCAACATCCTCGAGGCGCCCGACGCCGCCACCGTCGCCAAGGTCTCGCTCGCACTGGGCGCGCGTGGCAGCGCCAAGCTCCAGTCGCTCGAGCTCGTCGACATCGACACCCTGCTCGGCGTGCTCGACAGCTAGCGGCCGCTTGTAGCTCACCGGAAGCCGGGCTCCCTCGAGGGCGGCGGTAGCGGGCTCTGGGGAAGACCCGGCCGCGGCCTACCCTCGTTGTACTCCTTCGGCGCGACGTCGTTCGGCATGTCCGGATGGAACAGCGAGGCCAGGTGCTGGATCTGGCCGCGGCCGGGGCCGAGCTCGAACTGACCGCCGCCGTAGATCGCGATCCCGTTCGCCTCGCAATAGTCGTAGAAGTCGAAGAGTCGCCGCACGCTGCCGAAGCGGGACGGCTTCGAGTTGAGGCACTCCGGCGCGAACGGGAGCGCCTCCACGTCGGCGACCGAGTGGATCGGGAAGTCCCAGGTGAGCCGGCGCCGGTGCGGCTCGAGCACGGGCCGCGTCTCGTCGTTCAGCCGCGCGTCCTCGAGCCAGGCGCCGGGGAACCCTGCGGCAACCCGGCCGTACAGCTCCGCCGACGGGGTCGCGTCGAGCCAGTCGCCCTCGTAGAGCCCCTTCAGGTCGACGACGTCGACGGCGCCCGTCGCTGCGAGCTCCGCGACGACCTCGTCCGTCCAGGAATCGCTGGCATCCAGCTTGAAGCGGAGCTCGGGATAGAGCTCGCGCAGCTCGCGGACCGCGCTCTGCGAGACGACGAAGCGCACCGGCCGCGGCTCCCGCCCGACCGCCTCGGCGAGCGAGCGGCCCGCCTGGCGCAGGGCGAGGTCGAGCGCTGCCGACTCGAGCCCCCAGACCCGGTAGCCGGGCTGGTCCCCGACGAGCGCGGAGAAGGAGTCGAGCGTGTGCTCGCCCGCGAGGTCGGGCAGCGCGTCGTCCGTGAAGGCGAGCTGCCGATCCTCCTCGTAGCTGACGTCCTCGCCGAGGCCCTTGTGCCCGTCCCCGTGGAGATGGGCCACGGTCGTCCGGCGCGTGAAGTGCTTCAGCGACAGCTCCCTCGGCTCCAGCTCCACCCGCTCGACGGTGAGCCTCAGATCCCGGACGGCGTCATAGAGCGGCATAGGCGACAGCCACCTCCCCTGCGAGGCCCGCGTTCGCGGCGATCAGCTCGCGGTTGGCGGCGAGCGTGCGCCCGCCGGATTCACGATGGAGATACGAGAGGACGTACGGCGTCACGGCCTGGCCGGAGACGCCCTGCGCGTCTGCATCGGCGAGCGCGCGCTCGATCAGCGGCTCGACGTCGTCGAGGCTGTCCGTCGCCGGGCGTCCGAGCAGGATCGACGTGTGGCGGCCGAGTCGCCAGTGCGCGTGGGCGACCTGCGCGGCCTCCTCGGCCGACTCGACGCGGGCGGACACCGGCGGCCCGCCGCGGGCCGTGTAGAAGAGCGGTAGGTCGTCGGTGCGGTAGCCGAGCACGGGCACGCCGAGGGTCTCGAGCAGCTCGGCTGTCGCGGCAACGTCGAGGATCGACTTGACGCCCGACGAGACGATCAGCGCCTCGG
>JBBDWU010000051.1:0-1669 GCA_040902725.1 Gaiellaceae bacterium
TCGGGCCCTTCCTCGGGAAGAGCTTCGCCACCTCGATCTCGGCGTGGGTGACGCCGCTCGCCCTACTCGAGGACCGGCGCGTCCCCGCACCGGCGCAGGAGCCGGAGCCGCTGCCGCATCTGCGCGTCGACGGCGACTGGGCGCTCGACATCCCGCTGGAGGTCGCGCTGAACGGGACCGTGATCTCGCGCGGGAACGCCCGCGGGCTCTACTGGACGATGCCGCAGCAGCTCGCGCACGCGACCTCGAACGGCGCGAGCATCCGCACCGGCGACCTGATGGCCTCCGGAACGATCTCGGGCGCCGGGCGCGGTAGCGAGGGCAGCCTGATCGAGCTGACCCGGAACGGGGCCGAGCCGGTTCGCCTGGACGACGGCGGCGAGCGGACGTTCCTGGCCGACGGCGACGAGGTCGTCTTGCGTGCCGAGCCGCTCGGCGAGGTGCGCGGCCGGATCCTGCCCGCGTAGAATTCCAGCGATGGGCGAAGCGCACGCAGGACGCCTCTTCGACCACGTCCACCTGCGTGTCGCAGACCTGGTAGCCAGCCGCCGCTTCTACGAGGGCGCACTCGAGCCGCTCGGCGTCCCGGTGCGCGGCGGCGAGGAGTGGTTCGCGGCGGACGAGCTGTTCGTGAGCGCCGACGGCGAGCGGACGAAGGGACTGCACTTCGCGTTCCAGGCACCGGACCGGGAGACGGTGCAGCGCTTCTACGAAGCGGCGCTCGCCGCCGGCGGCCGCGACAACGGCGCCCCCGGCGAGCGTGAGTACCACCCCGGCTACTACGCCGCGTTCGTCCTCGATCCGGACGGCACGAACGTCGAGGCGGTGTACCACGGGGTGGTCGAGCGATCCGCTCCCTCGGTCGTGCTCAGCTGTGAGGACTAGCCCCCGCGGCGACGGTCGCCCGCCGCCGCCGAGCGTCGAGGGGCTACGCCTGCCCGTACTGGATGCGCCAGCTCAACGGCGCGAACGGGGAGTTGCGGAGCTTCCGCTTCAGTTCAGCCGCAGTCATCTGAGGTGCCTTTCGCCGCAGGGAGAGCGTCCCGGTCGCAGGATTCTCCGGCGAGGCCTTCGCGTCATCACCCGAGCGGGGTATCCGGTCTTCCGACGCAATGTCACTGCTCTCCCGTGACGGCTTCGAAGCTACGGTCGACGCATGGCGGTGTCGTCCTCCTCATCCTCTAGTCTGGAACGCGAGAGGAGGCTGCAGGAGTTGGACGAACAGCACTTCGCCGAGATCGACGTGGCGATGATCTACATCGAGGAAGCGCGGGCTCGGACCGAGCGTGCCGCCGTGACCCTGCGGGGTACGGGCGCCGACGACCATCTCGTCGAGGCTCTCGA
Source organism: Gaiellaceae bacterium (assembly GCA_040902725.1). GTDB lineage: Bacteria > Actinomycetota > Thermoleophilia > Gaiellales > Gaiellaceae > JACVRU01. The sequence continues at coordinate 1,345 of JBBDWU010000051.1, forward strand.
GCGCACGCAGGCAGAGCTCTCGGACGTCGCCAGGCGGCTTCGCCAGGGAACCCTCTTCGCCGTTCCGAAAGAGCAGCTGACCCTCTAGCTTCAGACCCCAGTGCCGCTCTCGGGAGAGGAGATTCGCCGGCGGCTTGCTGAGTTCGCCGCGAGCTGGGGCGGCTACGCGGGAACGGAACGCAGCGAAGCGCAGACGTTCCTGAACGGTCTCCTCGACTGCTACGGCACGGATCGTCGCGCGGCCGGTGTCCGGTTTGAGGAACGAACCGGCGACGGCTTCATGGATCTCTTCTGGCCGGGCGTCTGCATCGTCGAGATGAAGCGC
>JBBDWU010000052.1:0-13738 GCA_040902725.1 Gaiellaceae bacterium
GTACCGACGGCGTTCGCCATCGACGAACGGGTCCCTTCATTACGGTTCGACTTCTGAAGGGCCGATTCGATGGGAGCAGCTTCACCATCTCATCGGGGCCGGAGATGATGCTGCAGCCCTGACGCTCGCGCAGCCGACGGAATTCAGGGCGCAGGCACATGCGCTTCGCGCGCTGCCCGCCATCGGGGTCGACATTCGAGAGGCAACTCGGGTGGCTGTCCGTCGTCGCGATCTGAACGCTCTAGCTCGCCTGACGTTGGCGGCGCACGAGCTGGGCCAGCGTGAGTACCACCTGGAGTGGTCTGTGAACTTGGCCCTCCTCCTCATTGAACTGGGAGAGGAGGAGATTGCGCTGGATCATCTGCGAGGCGACTTCGCGCTGCGCGAGTCGAAGAACGTGGCTCTTCGCGCGGCACTACTCCTGCTTGAACGCGGCTTCGAGCTCGAGGCGCACCGACTCTTCGATCTCGCTGAACCTCTCGACCTACTGCGCGGCGAGCCGGAGCATTACTTCCGCGCCGACGCCGAGATCGACACGCTTTTCGCATGGGCTGAAGTTGCGCCGTACTTCCGCCCGTTGGCAGCGATCGCCGAAACTGTTCGCGCGCTTCGCGACGAGAGCTTTGGCTTCCGCGGGCGCGAGGATCGCGACCTCGCATCTCACTACCGAGCCCAGCTTCTGGCTTTCGCCGGGGTCGGCGGCCTTTATGCCGGCCACGCCGACGAAGTAGACGCGCTGCTGGAGCAGTTCGACCGAACCGACTTCGAGCAGGCGACGGCCTGGCTGCGACTGGTAATCAACCGGTTCCTTATCGAGCGTGCGGGCAACGCGACTGCCCGTGAGCGGCTTGACGCTTCACTCTCGGAGGTCGAACCCGGGCACGTCGCCGATTGGATGCGACTCCGCGTCGCTGAAGAGCTGTTCCACCTCGGCGACCTTGACGGGAGCCGCACGTGGCTCGCCTCAGTCGATCCACCGTCGGCCCCTGAGGGAGGCGGCTACGACGAAGGCGCTCGCGCGTTCATGCCGATGCTGCGCTTTCACCGGCTTCGAACTGCACTTGGCTTGCCAATCGATCCAGAGACGATCGCTGAGCCGAGGAACTCCCACTACACGCTCCTGACCGCCGGGATAAGGGCGATCGTCCGGCTGGCCAACATTTGGGGGAGCGCTGTGGCGGGCGGTGGGACGACCGCGGAGGACTTCGTGTCCGAGGTCAGACAGATCATCGGCGTCCTCGACCGCCGCGCCAGTCGCGACGACCTCGGCTGGTATGCAATCGAAGCTGCGACGCCGGAGCTGCTCTCTCTCGTCGTGCACGCGGCGGCGGTCGCCGGAACAGATGCGCTCGAACCTCTAAAGACGCTGTTCCTTGAGCGTTGGCTCAACAAGAACCCGCCCGACGATGACGAGCTCCGTCGCGTGCTCCTTGCCTTCCTGGAGCACATTGGTGACGAACCCTGGATCGGCGACGAACTCGAGCGCTACGAGACCGGGATGCTGCGGAACAAGGACGTGACCGGGCAAATCGATGCGTGCTTCGCCCAGGCACGGGCGTGGCTCCAACTCGGCCGGCGCGACAAGGCAAGGGAATTCACGCTACTCGGGTTCGCCCGTTCTTCCGGCGTTGGGTATCGGAAGGATTATCAGCTCAACACCTGGATCGAGCTGATGGGTCCGCTACTGAGAGAGACCGGTCGGGAGGCTGAGGTCGAGTGGCTCGCTCGAGCCCTCGCCCGACTCGACGAGTCCACTGAAGGACGTGCGAGCGCGCTTGCGACCGAGGAGCTGCTGCGACAGACGGCGGCCGCCCACCCTCGAACCGCTGTCCGAATCCTTCGGACGCTGCCTGGACAGGGCGTGCTGAGCGAGTGGGAGGCGCTCGCAGCCTTCCTCGAAGGGTTGGCAACCGCGCCCGAAAACGACTTGGCGTGGCTGTGCCTGCTCGAGGTCCTCGTTGCCACCGCCCGCAGCGCAGAGCCCTCAGCAGTACAAGCACTCGCGAGAGCCGTCGAGCCCGAGCCGTTGCGATCGTGGCTGGAACGAATGACCGATCGTGTCAGCGTGCACGGGCTGCCGACCACGCGGCTTTACTGGCGCCGGGCGTTATCCGAGATCGCCAGGGGACGAGGCTTGAGCCTAGAAGCGGTCGGCCTGACAGCGGACGATCTCGAGCCGAGTGATCGCGCACCCCGAAGTCTGCGAGAGGAACCCAGTAGCTCAGACAGCAGCCCTGCGGACGAGGTCAGGACGCCAGCCGATCTGTTCGCAGCTCTCGAACTGGGATCGGTCGACGATTACCGTCTTCAAGCCGCTGTCGAGCGGGTCGTAGATCAGCTCGACCGCGAGGAGGTCGTGCGGGTTTCCGACGCGTTCCGAGCGACGGATCGCGCCGCACTGATCTTCGCGCGCCTAGCGCGCCGCCTTGCCGCGCTCGGAGATACCGCGACCGCTCGAGCGTTTGCAGAGGAAGCCATCGCAGCGGGTCGCCCCTCGGGGTGGGTGCCATACATTGATGGCGGCACGCGAATCCGCCCACTCGAAGCGCTCGCACATGTCGATGCTTCGGCTGCGCGTGATCGTCTGTGGGAACTCCTCGAAGGGGACGCAGAAGACGAGAGCTTCAATCCAGGCGGTCTCGCCGACTCCTTCGAAGCCTTGGTCGTGATCGCCGACGACGGACAGGCGATACCCATCGCGTCCGACGTCCGCGACCACGTCCGCAGCCTGCTGGGAGCAGTCGCTGAGATCGACGACCTCGTCTCCGCCGATGATGTTGCCACCGTAGACGTAGCGGCAGCGTGCGCCACGGTCCTCGTCGACAACCTCCTGGCAAGGGACGCCATTCGAGCCGAGGCCGGCGCGCGCGCCTGCCTCGACGCAGCAACAGCGGGAGATGAGTCGATACTGCAGCGCCTCGCCGCAGCCGCACGTGACGGCGGCGAAGCGACCCGACGAGCTCTACATGTCCTTGCAGCGTCCGCGCTTCTGTCGGGACCAGCTGAACCTGCACTTTCGGCGCTGAGAGACGTCGCTGCATCGCCCCACTCCGAGGAGGACCGCCGATTAGCCGAAGACCTTGCCACGGAACTCGGAGCCGCGGAGGTAGGGTCGTCCGAGCAATCGGCCGAAGCCGAGGCATCGCTTCTCGGGCTGCTCAATCGGCCCGTTCAGCGCCCCGCGGAAGTCACCGGTGGACCGCCGCCGCGGGAGACCAAAGCCGACGACTGGCTCGCGGGTGCCGCGGGTGGAACAGAAACGGCTCCTACCCACGCGGCTGGCGGCGTGATCATCGGCGAGTTCACCTCGCTCATCCGGCTCGAATGGGAATTGCCCCACGAGCGTCGAGAGCAGGCGGCAGTGCCGGCAGATTCGACCGAGCCAGAACGCGTCCCCTTCGTCATGAACATCCCAATGCGCAGCTACCACCTGCTCGGAGCGAACGACGACTTAGCCGACGAGCTCGGGGACGCCTTGGTCTTCAACTTCACGGAGCCGGGCGATGACCCGTGGTCTTCCCTCGGAGCAGCGCTCAACCCTCTCGTGGCGAGGCAAGTCGGCTGGCGCCCGTCGGACGGGCTGCTCGCATGGGAGGATGCTGAGGGCCAGCGCATGTGCTGGAGCATCTGGTGGCGCGACGGTCATCGCGACCACAGGCCGCCCAGCTTCGATGACCTGATCGGCGAGGGCTGGATTGTCGTGGCGACGCCGGAGGCCGTGCGGCAGATAGAAGATCGCTTAGGGCCGCTCGAGCGCTTCGTTGAAGTAACGCGGTACGCCTCGTACAGACACGAGACGGGATCGGTGCGTCGACCGCTGGACACGTAGTCGCCAACTCGGTGCAGCTCCAGCATCCCGGCGCGAAGCATCTAGCCCTGGGAGCTTGTGCGGCCTTGGGCCGCCAGCCCTGGTCGGCTTGCCGTTACAGGCGGTCGCAGTCGTCCACGATCGCCTGCACTTCGGTGGGAGAAAGGCCGCCACCTCCTCGATACGTGAATGCGCCTCCTAGGGAGTTCGCGAACCGGGACGGCGTCATCTGAGTGAACTGACCGAATCGCATTCGCGTACCCGCGTAGCTGATGATGCATGCGGCGCGGGCACGCGAGATTGACACGTACAGCAGCCGGGCCGCCTCGAGCACGAAGCCGGGGTACGGGCGCCGGAACTCTCCGGGGAAGACCTCCTCCTCGAGTCCCGGAATGAACACGATGCGCGCGCTAAGGCCCTTCGCCCGGTGCATGGTCATCATGCGAACCCGTGCCGGCATGACATCCGCCTCGGCTTCTGGGAGGCCCAGCCGAGTGAAGGCGGCTCGCAGGAAATCCGCCTGCTGCTCGTCCGTGTCGGCCCAGAGATAGTCGCGGACCTCGCCAAGCGTCAGATCGGGCGGCAAGCTGACTGTGTTGTCAATCCATGCATCGCGCGCCGTTAGCCCGAGACGGTCTTCGAGCAGCTGCCGAATCTCTGCATCACGCCCACCAAGCTCGTCGTCCGCCTCCCAGTCCGCGAAGCGTGCGATGAAATCCCGAGCCGACGTGAGAGCAGCCGTCTGCCGAGCGTTGAAGACGCCGGCGGGCAGCGGGTCGTGAAAGAGGGCGCGATAGTTCAGGTTGTTGGCGATCGTCGCGGCAGCGATCGCGTTGCACGTGCCAACCCCCACGCCCCGTACGAGACCGAGCACGATGCGATGGGCGACGTAATCGTTTCCGTCACACACGATGCGGAGAATCGCGAGCGCGAGGCGTCCTTCATCGGTATCGGCGTGGGCTGCAGGCTGTGGTGGGTCGTAGTCGATCCCTGCCTCATCGAATGCAGCCACGAGCTCGCTAGCGAGAGCGCGTCGATCGCTGATGAGGACGAGAATCTCGCGCGCGGGTACTCCAGCCGCCAGCAAGTCTCGGCAGGAGGCTGCAAGCGCAGTTGCTTCTGCTCGGCCACTCGGGAAGCGCCAGCGGTGGAGCAGGCCCGCGACTGGCGGGTCTGACGCCTCGTACATCGATTGCAGCGCTTTCGGGATGCGGTTCGGGAGTGGATGTGCGGCGATCAACACCGTCGCGCCATCAAGTACGCGCGGCGTGCAGCGAAAGCAGTCGGCGAGGTTATGGTCGCCTGCGCCAGCGTATGTCTGGGTGAACTGCTGGATGCCTCGCGGCGACGCGAATCGGAACGAGTAGATGCTCTGGTCGTCGTCGCCCGCGACGAACGTCGTCACGCCCCGTTGGATCAGCTGATCGATGAACTCGAGGTCGCATGGGTTTAGGTCCTGGAACTCATCCACGATGAGCTGCTCGATGTCGAGCAGCTCGACTGGATCGAGGTTGCCGGCTGCGATGCTCTCCACGCATTTCCTGACGATTTCCCCGGGCAGCACGCACGCGTACGTCTGCGTCCGCGGTGAGTGGAACGCTCGGAACGTGTCCCGCTCTGGCTGGCTGATCGGCGGGTCGGGCGGGATGAAGTTCGGTGGGTCGTGTGTGCCGGTGCTCCAGTAAGCCTCGTGGTCGCGGCGAAGTTCGCCGCACCGACCTGGGGGCCGGCCGGAGACGGTCGAGAACTCGGCGTCGAAGATGCCCTTGAGTTCCCACTCGTCCATCACCATCGGTCCGGCTGGATACGCGGCGAGTAGCCCTGCCCCGCGCAGGATGCGCAGCGCTAGTGAGTGCAGGGTCGAGACGCTGACGTCCTCGCCTGCGATGCCGTTGCGCGCACAGTAGGCGCGCACGCGCCGCCGCAGATCGCTGGCTGCGGCGCGAGTGAACGAAACCGCGAAGACGCGTGACGCTTCGATGCCGCGATCGGTGATCAGCCAGCGGACCCGCTCTTCAACCGCCGACGACTTGCCAGTGCCTGGGCCAGCGACGACGCGGACCGCGTTGCCGGCGTCGTGAGCGGCTGCATGCTGCACAGCCTCGGCTGCAGCGATCTGCTGCGGACGGATCGGCGTAGAGAACCCCCTGTGGTCGCGGCTGGGCCCCAACTAAGCGCAGGCTGGTGCCTGTTGTCAAGGGTTGGACCTGCCTGTGGGCTAGCGGGAACCCCTCCGCCGGCACATGGCTCGACCCACCCACCAGCTCGGGCAGAGAGAGCTGCTGTCTACTGTGGTCTTATCGGAAGGTGATGAGACGCGGTCAGCTCGATAAGACGGAGATGTCGGTTTGACGGAGGCAGGCCGTAGCCCTAACGCGAGATGGCGAGCAGAACGGCCCCGGCCGACGTGGCATTTGCGGGAACGAGGAGGGGGTAAACTTGGACCGTCGAAGAGCGGACGACGGGGATCGAACCCGCGACCTCAGGCTTGGGAAGCCCGCGCTCTACCATCTGAGCTACGTCCGCGCTGCGCGGATTCTAGCCTCGATATCCTCGCTCCCAGACCGAGCGAAGGAGACCGACGATGGCCGTACTGGAGCTTCAGGACCTCGAGTCGACCGCCCGTGAGCTGGTCGCGCCCGGCAAGGGAATCCTCGCCGCCGACGAGTCGAGCGGGACGATCGAGAAGCGCTTCAAGTCGATCGACGTGGAGTCGACCGAGGACAACCGGCGCAGCTACCGGAACCTGCTCTTCACGACGCAGGGAGTCGAGGAGTTCATCAGCGGCGTCATCCTCTACGACGAGACGCTGCGCCAGTCGAGCGACGACGGCACGCCGTTCGCGAAGCTGCTGGCCGACCGGGGGATCATCCCCGGGATCAAGGTGGACGCGGGCGCGAAGCCGCTCGCGAACGCGGAGGGCGAGACGGTCACCGAGGGCCTCGACGGGCTGCGGGAGCGGCTGAACGAGTACCGCGAGCTCGGCGCGCGCTTCACCAAGTGGCGCGCGGTGATCTCGATCGGGCCGGCGATCCCGAGCGAGTACTGCCTCTGGACGAACGCGCACGCGCTCGCGCGCTTCGCGGCGCTCTCACAGGAGGCGGGGCTCGTGCCGATCGTCGAGCCCGAGGTGCTGATGGACGGCGACCACACGATCGAGCGCGCGTTCGACGTCACGTCGCGGGCGCTGCACGCCGTCTTCACGGAGCTGCGCGACCAGCGCGTCCACTTCGAGCAGATGCTGCTCAAGCCGAACATGGTGCTGTCCGGCTACGACGGCTCCGAGCAGGCCGGCCACGACGAGGTCGCCGAGGCAACGCTGAAGTGCTTCTACCGGCACGTCCCGGCGGCCGTGCCCGGGATCGTCTTCCTCTCGGGCGGGCAGTCGGACGAGGACGCGACGGCGAACCTGAGCGCGATGAACGCGCGCGGGCCGCACCCGTGGGAGCTGTCGTTCTCCTATGGGCGCGCGCTCCAGGCACCGGCGCTGAAGGCCTGGCTCGGCGAGGCGGCGAACGTGGAGTCCGCCCAGCAGGCCTTCTACCGGCGGGCGAAGTTCAACGGCGCGGCGCGGTTCGGGCAGTACGCGCCCGAGTGGGAGACCGCCGAGGCGTCCTAATACTCGAGGCCGGTGAAGCGGGAGAGCTTTTCGAAGGCGTGATGTGCCTCGATCCGCCGGACGGTGCCCGATCGTGAGCGGATGACGAGCGAGTCCGTGACCGCGCCCTCCCGCGTGTAGCGGACGCCGCTCAGCAGCGCCCCGGTCGTCACGCCCGTCGCCGCGACGAAGAGGTCGTCGCCGGCGACCAGGTCGTTCGTCGTCAGGACGCGATCCGGGTCGAGGCCCGCGTCGACGAGCCGCTGCCGCTCCTCGTCGTCGCGCGGCCACAGGCGCCCCTGGAGCGCGCCGCCGAACGATTTGACGGCGCAGGCGGCGATGACGCCCTCGGGCGTGCCGCCGATCCCCATCAGCAGGTCGACGCCGCTACCCGGCTGGGCGGCCGCGATCGCGGGAGCCACGTCCCCGTCGGGGATGAGCATCACCCTCGCGCCGCACTCGCGCAGCTCCCCGATCAGCTGCTCGTGCCGCGGCCGGTCGAGGACGACGACCGAGAGGTCCTCGGGCCGCACGCCTTTCGCCTTCGCGACGCGCCGCACGTTCTCGGCGGGGGGCGCCTCGATGTCGATCGCGTCCCCTGCCTCGGGGCCGACCGCGATCTTGTCCATGTAGACCGCCGCCCCGGGGAAGAAGAGCGTTCCGCGCTCGGCGAGCGCGATCACCGCGATCGCGTTCGGCAGCCCGAGCGCCGTCAGCCGCGTCCCCTCGAGCGGGTCGACGGCCACGTCCACCGCCGGGCCGGAGCCGCTGCCCACCCGCTCGCCGTTGTAGAGCATCGGCGCCTCGTCCTTCTCGCCCTCGCCGATCACGACGATGCCGTCCATCTGCACGGTGTCGAGCATCAGCCGCATGGCGTCGACGGCTGCCTGGTCGGCGCGCTCCTTCTCCCCCCGTCCGATCCAGCGGCCGGCCGCCATCGCGGCGGCCTCGGTGACACGGACGAGCTCGAGCGCGAGGTTCCTGTCCGGCTTGCCGTCCGTCACGCAGCCGGGACTCTACTGCGCGCCGCCCGGGCGGCCAGCGACCCCGCGAGACCCAGAACGGCCAGCGCATTGACAGCGTGCAGGGAGGCGACCCAGGCGCTCGTGTCCACCAGCTGGGAGAGCACCATCTGGAGCAGCATCGCACCGAAGAGCAGCGCGCCGAGCACGAGCGACTGCCGCGCGAGCGCGGCCACGACGAGGATCGCGAGCGACCCGGCCACGAGCCCGAAGCCGAAGGCCGAATGGAGGTCCCAGCTCTCGGCGCCGAACGCGCCGGCGCCGGCGAAGAAGAACTGGACGACGAGCGCGGCGAGGAACAGCCGGACGAGCCAGGTCAGGGCGCTACGGGCCTGCAGCATCGGTTCCCTCCGGAGACGGGTGACGGGGCGCGCGCTGATCGTAACCGTGCTACATGCGCTCGGGCGCCTCGACCCCGATCAGGTCGAGGCAGCGCGCGATCACCGCCTGCGTCGCCCGGCAGAGCCCGAGCCGGAAGGCCTCGGCCTCGCTCTCGAGCACCCGGTGCTCGTGGTAGAAGCGGTGGAAGTCGTCGGCGACCCGCACGGCGTAGATCGGGATCGCATGCGGGCCGCGGCGCTCGGTCGCCTCGGCGACGAGGGCGGGGAAGTCGGCGAGGCGCTTGACGAGGTCGCGCTCCTCGGCGGCCAGCTCGGCCGGCGGCTCGGCGGCGACAGCGGCCCCTTCGGCGTTGCGCAGGATCCCGGCAATTCGAGCGTGCGCGTACTGCACGTAGTAGACGGGGTTCTTCTGGCTCTTCTCGGCCGCGAGGTCGACGTCGATCTCGATCGTCTGGTCCGGGCCGCGGGAGACCAGGTACCAGCGGGCGGCGTCGACTCCGACCTCGTCCAGGAACTCGTCGAGGAGGACGACCTCCCCGCGCCGCTTCGACATCCGCGCCTGCTCGCCGGCCCGCACCAGATGGACGAGCTGGTAGAGCAGCACCTCGACGCGGTCGGGGTCGTAGCCGAGCATGCGGGCGATCGCCGCGTACCAGTTACGGGTGCCGTGGTGGTCGGCGCCGAGCACGTAGATCGCTCGGTCGAAGCCCCGCTCCAGCTTGTCGACGAGGTAGACGACGTCCGCCGCGCGGTAGGTCGGCGCACTGCCCTGCTCGGCCGAGCGGATCAGGACACGGTCGTCGTCGTCGCCGGCGGCGGACGACCGCTCCCACACCGCACCGTCCTGCTCGTACGTGTCCAGCCGGGGCAGAAGCCCGGGGAGCCGCCGCTCGAGCTCGCTCTGGAGCGCCCAGCTGTCGAAGTGGACGCGGAAGCGCTCGAGCGTGGCCTCCATCCGCTCGAGCATGAGCGGGACGGGGTCGCCGTCGCGCGCGGCGAGCTCCTGGACGTAGTCGCCGTGGTAGCCGTCCTCGGGGACCGGCTCGCCGGCGCGAACGGCGTCGACGGAGGCCCGGAAGCGCTCCATCTGGGTGCCGGCGTCGTTGTAGTAGTACTCCCGCTCGACCTGGTGGCCGGCGAACTCGAGCAGCCGGGCGACCGCGTCGCCGAAGGCGCCGTTGCGCGCATGTGAGACGACGATCGGGCCGGTCGGGTTGGCCGAGACCATCTCCACCTGGGCGCGCTCGGGCCGCTCTGCTGACCCGGCGCCGTAGTCCCGCCCCGCCGCGAGCAGCTCCGCGAGCGCCTCGCCGAACCAGGGCCCGGCGACCCGCAGGTTCACGAAACCCGGCCCGGCCACGTCCGCCGCCTCGACGACGTCGAGCGCCACAGCCGCGTCGGCAAGCTCCTGCGCGATCTCCCGCGGAGGCTGCCCCCGCTCCGCCGCCAGCCGCAGCGCGGCGTTCGTGGCGTAGTCCCCGTGCGCGGGGTCGCTTGGCCGCTCCAGCTCGACCCTCGTCCCCACGGCTTCCGAGACGGCCGCGGCAAGCCGGTCGAGGGCAGTCGGGCGCGCCATCGGCGTTATCGTAGGGTCAATGGAGCCGGAGCCCGACGAGCGCCAGCTCAACCTCCACCTCGATCCGGAGCACCTAGCGGGCGTCTATGCGAACTTCGCGAACGTCGGCTTCTCCGACTACGAGTTCACGATCACGTTCGCGCGCATCGAGCACGAGGTCGACGAAGGCGACGTACCCGGCGCGGTCGTGGCGCGCGTGAACATGTCGTCGCGGTTCATGCACGAGCTGATGGACGCGATGGCGGACGCGTGGTCGAAGTGGTCGAGCCGCGAGGGGATCAGGAACCTGCCCGAGGCTCCCCAGGGGGACGACGCGTAGCGAGAGCGATCCGTTCCTCCAGGGACGGGTGCGTGGCGCGGAGGACGTACGCCCAGCCGGGCGGCGACGGGTCGGCGAGGTTCGAGCGCGCGAAGCGCTCGAAGAGGGCGCGCGCGGCGGCCGGGTCGCCGGTCGCGCGCAGGGCCACCCAGTCCGCCTCGGTCTCGTAGCGGCGCGAGACGGCGTTCGCAAACGGGAGAAGCGTGAGCTCGACCACGACGACGGTGAGGACGGCGAGCGGGACGGTGGCGGGGCCGAGGCCGCCGCGACGGCGCGTCACCAGGGCGAGGGCGAAGGCGACCGGCAGGGCGGCGAGCGCGAACCAGGCGACGACCTTCCAGACGTGGCTCCGCGCGACGTGGGCGAGCTCGTGCGCGGCGATGAAGCGGATCTCGGCGGCGGGGACGCTGCCGTCGAGAAGCGTGTCCCAGAGGATCACGCGGCGCGTCGGCCCGTAGCCCGCGACCTCGGCGTTGATGCGGGTCGTGCGCTCGGCCGCGTCCCTGACGGACACGTCCCGGGGTCTGACCCCGAGCCGGGTCCCAAGCTGACGGATCTCCGCCGCCAGCGCGGGGTCGCGGAGCGGCTCGAGCCGCGGTGCGAGCACGAGCGGCTGGAGGAGGATCACCGCCGCGCCGAGGACAGCGAGCGCCGGTCCGCCGGCGAGCCACCAGCGCGGACCCACGCGCCGGGCGAGCAGCAGCGCCAGCGCGAGCGCGAGCGAGGCGGCGGCCGCGGCTGCCAGCAGCTCGAGCCACGGGTCGAAGAGCCAGGCGAGGTAGCCCTGCGTCGAGAGCCCGTAGCGGCGCTGCCACCAGTGCCCAGCGAGGCCGAACGGCAGCCGGACCAGCCAGAGCGCGACGAGAACGGCCAGGAGGACAGCGACGCCGAAGCGCAGCCGCCGCGCCAGCCTCGCGCCCGCGGCGACAAGCAGCGCGAGCACCACGAGCTCCGCCCCGGTCCGCCCGGCCCAGAGCAGGCGCGGCAGGCGCGCGTACTCCTCGGCGCGCGGCTCATCCAGCTCGACCCGCGGCAGCTCGAGCCCGCCCGGCACCTCCGTCCGCCAGAGCAGCCACGCGGCGAGCACGTACCCGGCGACTACTAGAGTCGCAAGCCCGATGCGCGCCGCCGTCCTCTCCGACATCCACGGAAATCTGCCCGCTTTCGAGGCCGTGCTGCGGGAGATCGACGCCGAGGCGCCCGATGTCGTCTGGTGCCTGGGCGACCTCGTCGGCTACGGGCCGTGGCCGAACGAGGTGACGGAGCTCGCGCGCGGGCGCGCGGACATCTGCCTGGTCGGCAACCACGACCTCGTCGTGCTCGGCACCGCCGGCGTCGACGTCGACGAGTTCAACCCGGAGGCCGCCGCCGCCGCGCGCTGGTCCACGGCCGAGCTGTCCGAGGAAACGAGAGCCTTCCTCGGCTCCCTGTCCCCCAAGGCAACCGCAGGCGAGGTCGGGCTTTACCACGCGAGCCCGCGCGACCCGATCTGGGAGTACGTCCTCGGCCCCGAAGCCGCGATCGGCGCCTTCACGACGGCTGGCGAGCCGCTCATCCTGGTCGGCCACAGCCACGTCGCGCTCGCGTTCGCGCTCGACGGCGACCGCCTCGACGGCGACGTCGCCCCCGCCGGCACCGAGCTCGAGCTGACCGTCCGCCACCTCCTCAATCCCGGCTCGGTGGGCCAGCCGCGGGACGGCGATCCCCGCGCCGCCTGGCTGATGCTTGACCTGGACGGACGGCGGGCACGGTTCAACCGTGTGGAGTACGACGTCACCCGGACCCAGGAAGAGATCCGCGCGCGCGGCCTGCCGGCGTCGCTGGCGGATCGTCTGGCTGTCGGCCTCTAGCGCGCTGCTCCTCGCCGCCTGCGGCGGCGCCGAGCGCGGCGCGATCCCCGCCGATACCGCGGAGGCGCTCGCGGCCCAGAGCGACCGCGTCGCAGCGGCGCTCGCGCGCGGCGACCGCTGCCGGGCGGACGAGCTCGCCGAGGGGTTGGTCCGCGACAGCGCCGCCGCACCGGTGCCGGCCGACTACCGCGACGAGCTGCTCCTCTCGGCCCGCGCCCTCGCCGACAGCATCGCGTGCCCGCCGCCGGCCGTCGAGGAGGACGACGACGAGGGCCGCGGCAAGGGGAAGGGCAAGGGCAAGCGGGAGGACGACGACTGAGCCGCTTCCGCATCGAGCGGCGCCTCGGCCGCGGCGGCATGGCCGACGTCTACCTCGCGCACGACGAGGAGCTCGACCGGCCGGTCGCCGTGAAGGTGCTCGCATCGCTCGGCGAGGACGAGGAGGCGCGGCAGCGCTTCATGCGCGAGGCTCGCCTCGCGGCTCGGCTCGGCCACCCGAACGTCGTCACCGTCTACGACGTGGGCGAGCACGAGGGCGCCCCCTGCATCGTGATGGAGTACGTCGAAGGGGAGACGCTCGCCGACCTGATCGCGCGCCGTGGCCGGCTGCCGGCCGACGAGGTGGTGCGGCTGGCGGCGCAGGCCTGCGCGGGCCTCCAGCACGCCCACGACGCCGGCCTCGTCCACCGTGACGTGAAGCCGCAGAACCTGCTGGTGCGCGCGGACGGAACGCTCAAGATCTCCGACTTCGGGATCGCACGCGCGGCCGAGGGGGGAACGCAGGTGACGACCGCCGGAACGATCCTCGGCACGGTCGGCTACCTCGCGCCCGAGCAGCTCACCGACGGCGCGGTCACGCCGGCCGCCGACCTCTACGGGCTCGGGGCGGTGCTCTACGAGGCCCTGACCGGACGGCCGCCGCTGAAGGTCCTCACCCTGGCCGACCTCCCGCGCGCGCACACGCAGCCGATCGAGCCCGTGCGCGCGCTCGCCCCGGAGACGCCGCCGGCGCTCGAGGCGGTCGTGATGCAGGCGCTCGCGCGGCGGCCGGAGGAGCGTCCGGGCTCGGCCGCCGAGCTCGCGCGGCTCCTCGGCGAGCCGTTGACGCACGAGCCGCCGACGGTGCGGCTGCGGCAGGCCCGGCGACCGGGCCGCAACGTCTGGGTCCCGATCGCCGTCGCGGCCCCGGCCTGGGCGGAGATCAACTGGTCTCCGGAGAACCCC
>JBBDWU010000052.1:13748-34184 GCA_040902725.1 Gaiellaceae bacterium
GGGGCCCCCGGGACTGGCGGCCGCGTGGGACGACGGCGGCGATCCGGCGCCGGCGCCGCCCGTCCCCGAGCGCGCCGACCCGGAGCAGCGGGCGCGCGCGCTCTCGGAGTGGCTCCGGGAGAACGCTACGCGGAGGTGACTGCGGCGGGCATCTCGGCCGCCTTCGTCGTCCCGAAGGTGATGCCCTCGCGCGCGAGCGCGAGCTGGACCTCTTCCCGGGCCTTGTAGATCCGCCACTTGACCGTGGCGAGCGTGACCTCGAGGGCGTCCGCGATCTCGGTATAGGACATGCCGACGATGTCGCGCAGCAGCATCGCCATCTTCAGGTCGACGCTCAGTCCCTCGACCGCCCGCCAGACGGCGTCGATCGCCTCCAGCCGCTCGAACGGCGCGTCGAGCACCTCGAACTGGGGCGCATCGTCGAGGTTGACGGTCGCGCGCGGCCGCCGCTCGGTCGCCCGGAGCTCGTCGAGGACGCGGTTCTTCGTCACCTGGAAGAGCCACGTCGTGAACTTCGCCCGCAGCGTGAACTTCGGCAAGCCCTGGTAGACGCGGAGGAAGACCTCCTGCGTCAGGTCCTCGGCGAGTGCCCGGTCGCCCACGAGCCGAAGGACGTAGTTGAAGACCGGGATCTCGTACGCGCGGACGATCAGGCAGAAAGCGCGCTCATCGCCTTTCTGGGCCTTCCGCAGGACGCCGAGGTCAGGCTGGGCGAGAGACAAGGGGGCGCAGTATAGCCCCTTTCAGTCCCTTCCGAGCAGTGATTTTCCGCTCATTTCCGGCGGCTTCGGGACTCCCAGCAGCTCCAGCGCCGTGGGTACGAGATCCGCGAGGCCGCCGCCCTCGCGGAGGCGACCCGGCGCGGTCAGGATCAGGGGCACGGGGTTCGAAGTGTGGGCGGTGTGCGGGCTCGCACCGTCCGGCTCGAGCAGCTGCTCGGCGTTGCCGTGGTCGGCCGTAACGAGCGCGACGCCTCCCGCCTGGTCGACCGCCTCGACCACCTGGGCGAGGCAGGCGTCGACAGCCTCCACGGCGGCGACCGTGGCCGGAACCAAGCCGCTGTGGCCGACCATGTCCGGGTTCGCGAAGTTGACGACGGCGAACGCGTAGCCGCGGCCGACCTCGGCGCAGAAGCGACGCGTCACCTCCGGCGCGGACATCTCCGGCTGCTCGTCGTAGGTGTCGACCTCGCGCGGCGAGGGGACGAGGATCCGCGTCTCCCCCTCCCACTCGTCCTCCCGGCCGCCGTTGAAGAAGTAGGTGACGTGGGCGTACTTCTCGGTCTCGGCGACGTGGAGCTGCCGGAGGCCCCGCTCGGCGAGCACCTCGGCGAGCGTCCCGTCCACGAGCGACTCGGGGAAGACCACCGGGCTGTCGAAGTCGTCGCGGTAGTGCGTCATCGTCGTCAGGTCGACGCCCAGCGTGAGCAGCTTCTGGGTCATTTGGCGCGCGCGGTCGGGCCGGAAGTTGAAGAAGATCGCCGCATCGGGCGGCGACGTGAGGCGCGGCCGGTCGCGGAAGACGATCGGCTCGAGAAACTCGTCCGTCACACCCTCGTCGTAGTTCCGTCGCACTTCCGTCACGGGGTCTGACCCCGTCGCGCCTTCGCCGCCGACGAGTGCCGCGAGTGCGATCTCGGTGCGCTCCCAGCGCCCGTCCCGGTCCATCGCGTAGTAACGCCCCACGACCGTGGCCATGCGCTCGGCGGGCAGCTCGGCGAGGTCGTCGGCGGCCGCGTGCGGCGAGACGTCCCGGCCGTCCGTGAACGCGTGGACGAAGGTTCGATCCTCCATCCCCTCCCGGCGCGCCAGCTCGAGCAGCGCGCGCAGGTGGTCCAGGTGCGAGTGGACGCCTCCGTAGGACACGAGCCCGAGCAGGTGCACGTTCCCCCCGCGCTCCTTCGCGCGCCGGAAGGCGCCGACAAGGGCCTCGCTCTCGAACAGCTCGCCGGAGGCCACCGCGCGGTTGACGCGCTGGAGGTCCTGGTCGACCACCCGGCCGGCGCCGATCGTCAGGTGGCCCACCTCCGAGTTGCCCATCTGCCCCGGCGGCAGGCCGACCGCCTCGCCGTCAGCCTTCAGGGTCGTGTGCGGAAAGGCGAGCCAGAGCCGGTCGAACGTCGGCGTCTCGGCGAGCTCGACGGCGTTGCCCGGCCCCGGCGGGGCGCAGCCCCAGCCGTCGAGGATCACCAGCGCTACGAGCGGATACGGGCCGCGGTCCGGCAAATCGAGGCGAAGGATTCGGGGTCGAGCGAGGCGCCGCCGACGAGGGCGCCGTCGACGTCCGGCTGGGCGAGGAGCTCCTCGGCGTTGTCGGGCTTGACCGAGCCGCCGTAGAGGACGGGCGCGTCGAGCAGGCTCTTGATGAAGGCGTGCGCCTCCTGCGCCTGGTCGGGGGTGGCGGTCTTCCCGGTCCCGATCGCCCAGACCGGCTCGTAGGCGATCACGAGCGCGGGGTGCTCCTGGAGCACCGCGAGCTGGCGCGCGAGCACGTCCTCAGTGAAGCCGAGCTCGCGCTCCTCCTCCAGCTCGCCGACGCAGGCGATCACGCGCAGGCCGGCCGCGAGCGCGTGCGCGGCCCGCCGCGCCACGGAGTCATCGGTCTCGCCGAACAGCTGACGCCGCTCGGAGTGGCCGACGATCGCGCCGACGACCGCGAGCTCGCGCAGCATCGGCGCGGAGATCTCGCCGGTGTAGGCGCCCTCGTCCTCCCAGTGGACGCTCTGCGCGAAGACGTTCAGACCCGATTCGACTGCGGCGGCGAGCGAGACGTACGGCGGGCAGACGACCGCCTCGACCCCGTCCGGGGCCTCGAAGGCGGCCGCAAACTCGCGCGTCGCGGCGGGCCCCTTGAACATCTTCCAGTTGCCTGCGATCAGCATCTACTCCTCCGGGATGGCCGCCACGCCGGGCAATTCTTTCCCCTCCAGGAACTCCAACGATGCGCCACCGCCCGTCGACACCCACGACATCCGGTCGGCGAGGCCGAGCTCGTGCACGGCGCGCACCGAGTCGCCGCCCCCCACGACCGAGTACGCGGCAGAGGCGGCGATCGCCTGCGCCACCGCGCGCGTCCCCTCGGCGAACCGCTCCCACTCGAAGACGCCCATGGGGCCGTTCCAGAAGACCGTTCGCGCGTGCGAGAGCGCTTCCGCGAAGCGCTCGCGGGTCTCAGGGCCGATGTCGAGCGCGAGCCAGCCTTCCGGCACCGCGTCCGCCGCTACCTCACGCGTTTCGGCGTCGGCCTCGAACGCGGCCGCGGCGACGACGTCGGACGGGAGCTCCAGCGGGACGTCGAGCCCGCCGGCCTCCGCCGCCATCTTCCCGCCTACGAGCAGGGTGTCGGCGCGGCGGCCGAGGCTTTCGATCACCCCGATCTTGTCCTCGACCTTGACGCCTCCGAGCGCGACGACGAACGGCCGCTCGACCTCGCCCAGGAGCCGCCCCAGCTCCTCCAGCTCGCGCTCGAGCAAGAAGCCCGCGTAGGCCGGCAGCAGGTGCGCGACGCCCTCGGTGGACGCGTGCGCCCGGTGCGCCGAGCCGAAGGCGTCGTTCACGTAGAGGTCGCCATGCCCGGCGAGCTCACGTGCGTAGGCGGGATCGTTCTTGGTCTCGCGCGGGTCGAAGCGGGTGTTCTCGAGCAGGCGCAGCCGTGCATCGTCGGCGTGCTTGCGCAGCTCCGCCTCGACGGGCTGCAGCGAGTAGGCCGGGTCCTCGCCCTTCGGACGTCCCAGGTGCGAGCAGACGACGACCTCGGCGGCCCCGCGCTCGAGCAGCCACTCCAGAGTCGGCAGCGCGGCGACGATGCGCGTGTCGTCGGCCACGCGGCCGTCCTCGAGGGGCACGTTGAGGTCGGCGCGCACGAGCACGCGCTTGTCCTCGACGTCCGCGGAGCGGACCGAGCGCGGGCGGTGCACCTAGACCGGAGCGGGCGCGAGCTTCGCCGCCATGCGGGCGACGACGTCGACGAGCCGGCACGAGTAGCCCCACTCGTTGTCGTACCAGCCGAAGACCTTTACGAGCGTGCCGTTCGCCATCGTGAGCGGCGCGTCGAAGATGCACGAGTAGGGCGACTTCTGGATGTCAGTCGAGACGATCGGGTCCTCGGTGTGCTGGAGGATGCCCTTGAGCGCGCCCGAGGACGCCGCCCGGAACGCCTCGTTCACCTCGTCGACGCTCGTCTCCCGGGAGACGCGGACGACGAGGTCGACCACCGAGCCGGTGGGCACGGGCGCGCGCACCGCGATCCCGTCCACCTTGCCCTTGAGCTCTGGCAGCACGAGGCCGATCGCGCGCGCCGCGCCGGTCGAGGTGGGGATGAGGTTGATCGCCGCCGCCCGTGCTCGCCGCAGGTCCTCGTGCGGGGCGTCGACGAGCCGCTGGTCGGCGGTGTAGGCGTGAATCGTCGTCATGAAGCCCTGCTCGATGCCGAACGTGTCGTGCAGGATCTTTGCGATCGGCGCGACGCAGTTCGTCGTGCAGGAGGCGTTGGAGACGATGTGGTGCGAGTCGGGGTCGTAGGCGTCGTCGTTGACGCCGAGGACGATCGTCACGTCCGGGTCGGTCGCGGGTGCGGAGATGACCACCTTCTTCGCTCCGGCCTCGAGGTGCTGCTCGGCGCCCTCGCGCTTCGTGAAGAAGCCGGTGGACTCGAGCACGACGTCGACCCCGAGCTCGCCCCAGGGCAGCGCACGGGGATCCCGCTCGGCCAGGATTCGCAGCTCCTCGCCGTTGACGCGAATGACGCCGTCGCCCGCCTCGATGTCCTCCGTCAGGTTGCCCAGGACCGAGTCGTGCTTGAGCAGGTGCGCCATCGTCGGGACGTCGCCGATGTCGTTCGCGGCGACGATCTCGAAGTCGCCGCGGCGCTCGAGGTAGGAACGGAAGAAGTTGCGTCCGATGCGCCCGAACCCGTTGATCCCGACCCGAACAGCCACTGCTTCGAGTCTAACGACGAGGTGCCCGGCGGGGGCCGCAGAGGCGTCTCGTCCCGCGAAGTGCCGCAGGGGCCGCCAAGGCGCCGCCTTGCGGCGCCGACCAGCCAAGGCCGTCCGGTTCATCCGGACGGCCGATTCACTCTCCGGCCGCCCCCCCCCCCCCCCCGCGGGGGGCCCCCCCCCCCCGCACCCGCAGCCGGTGGGCCGCCGCCGAAGGCGGCGGGGGCCGGAGAGGAAGCTCCGAGGACGACCTTCCCCTCCGGACGAACCACGCTCAGAACCATGGCGGCGAACGGGGTCTGAATTCGCCGCCGGACGAGAGTGGGCCCCGCCGCGCAACGAGTATCGCAAAACGTCTCTGCATTCCACCAGGGAATTTGAAAGTGATATCCGGGGCTAATCGGCGAGGCGTTCGATCAGCGCGAGCCGGCGGTGAACGGATGCCTTGGTCGCGGGTGGGCGGCAACGCCGTCCCAGCTCGCGCAGGGAGAGAGACGGATTCCGTAGCCGCAGCTCGGCGATCTCGCGCAGGCCCTCGGGGAGGTCGCCGAGCGCGCCGGCCTCCTGGAGCGTGCGAATCGCGGCGAGCTGGCGGTGCGCGGCGCGGCTCGTGCGGACGAGGTTGGCGTGGTCGGCGTTCGCCAGCCGGTTCGCGCGGGCGCGGGTCGCGCCCATCACCGCCCGCTCCTCGAACCGCAGCACCGCGTCGCTCGAGCCGGCGGCGACGAGCACGGCCTCGATCGCGTCCGCCCCCTTCGCGTACGCGGCCGCGTGACGTCCCCGGTCGACGACTTTGAGCGGCGCGAGCTCCGCCAGGAACTCGGCCCCCTCACGGCTCGGCCGCCGGATCTCGAGATGCGGCGAGCGCGGGCCCGAGAGCGAGCCGGAGCCGAGCAGCGCGCCGCGGAGGTAGGCCGAGCGGCAGCACGCGCGGCCCACCACCCGCTTCGGCGGACGCTCGAGCGGTGCCAGCCGGGCCGTGAGCACGCCGGCCTCCTGGAGCACGTCGAGCGCGCGAGGCGTGCCCTCGACGTGCAGCTGGTAGCGCGTCGCCTGCCCGAAGGCCCGCTGGCGATACGTGCGGATCTCCGAGTCGACGGCGAACGAGCGCAGCAGGCTGAATGCGCGGCGGGCCGTTCCCGAGCTCGCGAGGTCGAGGTGGAGCGAGATTCGGCCGCGCCCGTGCAGGTGGACGCTTCCCGCCGAGTGGAACAGGCCCGAGAGCTCGGCTAGCCGGTCGCAGTCGCGCTCGGGCTCGACTCGCGCGAGCTCGTCTCGGAGCTCCTCAGACAGCGACACCTTCGAGCTCCAGCAGGCGTCGTTTGTAGCCGATCCCGAGTGACCCGTAGGAGCCGATCCCGTCGGCCGCGACGACCCGGTGGCAAGGGACGAAGAGGCCGAACGGATTCCCGGCGCAGAACGACCCGGCGGCACGCTGGGCGCCTGGGTAGCCGGCCAGCGCGGCCAGCTCGCCGTAGGTGACGAGCTCGCCGTACGGAACTCCGCGCAGGGCCTCCTGCACGCCGCGCTGGAAGGGTGTCCAGTCGAGCGGCACGAGCTCCACGTCGGCGAAGTCGTCGCGTGCGCCCGCGAAGTACGCGCGAATCCGGTCGACCAGCGGATGCTCGGAGTCGGCGTCCTCGCCGGCCCGCGGCAGCTCGTGGAGCGCGACCGCGCCGTCCACGAGCGCGAGCCCCCCCACGCCCCACCCGGCCACGGCGTACTTGAACGTCTCGATCCTCACCCCCTCTAGAATCGCCGAAGATGGCCTCCTCGGGGATCTTCCGGCCGCCGCCGCCGCAGAACGAGCCGGTGAAGACCTACGCGCCGGGGTCGCCGGAGCGGGCGGAGCTGAAGCGTCGCCTCGACCAGATGGAAGCCGACCGGCTCGACATCCCCTGCGTGATCGGCGGCGAGGACCTGCGTACGGGCGACACCTTCGAGGCGGTGATGCCGCACCGGCGCAACCACGTCCTCGCCGACGTCCACAAGGCCGGGCCGGACGAGGTCGAGCGCGCGATCCAGGCCGCGGGGGACGCCTGGCACGACTGGTCACGGACGCCGTGGGAGGAGCGGGCGACGGTCTTTCTCCGCGCGGCGGAGCTGCTCGCGGGGCCGTGGCGGCAGATCCTCAACGCCTCGACGATGCTCGGCCAGTCGAAGACGGCGCACCAGGCGGAGATCGACGCAGCCTGCGAGCTGATCGACTTCTGGCGCTTCAACGTCGAGTTCATGCTCCGGATTTACGACGAGCAGCCCGCTTCCTCGCCCGGAGTATGGAACCGCATGGAGTACCGGCCGCTCGAAGGCTTCGTGCTCGCGGTCACCCCGTTCAACTTCACTGCGATCGCCGGCAACCTGCCGACGAGCCCGGCGCTCATGGGGAACACGGTCGTGTGGAAGCCCGCGTCCACGTCGGCGGTCTCGTCCTACTGGGTCATGCGGCTGCTGCAGGAGGCCGGGCTGCCCGACGGGGTCGTGAACCTGGTCTACGGCGACGGGCCGGTGGTGGGGAACGCAGCCTTCGGCAGCGAGCACTTCGCGGGCCTGCACTTCACCGGCTCGACCGGCACGTTCAACCGGATGTGGAAGACGGTCGGCGACGGCATCGACGGCTACCGGAACTACCCGCGCATCGTTGGCGAGACTGGCGGCAAGGACTTCATCGTCGCCCACCCGAGCGCCGACGTCGACGCCGTCGTGACCGCGATCCTTCGCGGCTCCTTCGAGTACCAGGGGCAGAAGTGCTCAGCCGCTTCGCGGGTCTACGCGCCGCAAAGCCTCTGGGACGCGATGCGCGACCGGCTCGCCGACGAGGTGCGGACGATCCGCATGGGCGACGTCTCCGACTTCTCGAACTTCATGGGCGCCGTCATCGACTCCTCATCGTTCGCCACGCAGCGCGACGCGATCGAGTATGCGCGCGCCCAGGGCGACGAGGTGCTCGTGGGCGGCGGCTCCGACGACAGCGAGGGCTGGTTCGTCGAGCCGACCGTAATCAGGACCAAGGATCCGGGCTCGCGGCTATTGCGGGACGAGTTCTTCGGGCCGATCGTGACCGCCTACGTCTATCCCGACGACCGCTGGGAGGAGACGCTCGAGCTCGTCGACGCGACCGCCGCCTACGGCCTCACCGGCGCGATCTTCTCGCGTGAGCGCGAGGCGGTGGAGGAGGCCGAGGAGGTGCTCCGCTACGCCGCCGGCAACTTCTACGTGAACGACAAGCCGACCGGCGCGGTGGTCGGGCAGCAGCCGTTCGGCGGCGGCCGGTCCTCGGGAACGAACGACAAGGCCGGCTCGCTCTGGAACCTGATCCGCTGGGTCAGCCCGCGCACGATCAAGGAGACGTTCGTCCCGCCGACCGACTACCGCTATCCCTTCCTCGCGCCGGACTAGCCCTCGACCTCGAAGGGCCAGGCGAAGGCGCCGGCCGTCTCCCCCGCCACGGCGAAGGCGACCGCGATCTGCGGGCCGGGATCGAGCGGCCGGTCGAGGCGACCCCAGACCTCGCGCGTGAACGACCGCCTGCGGATCGGATGGGAGAGCACCGGTCGGTCCCCGATCCAGAGCGCGAGCTCGTCGATCTCGGTGCCCGCCTGGGCCTCGACCCGGAGCTCCGGCCGCTCTCCCACCTCGGCGAGCGGCGCCGGCTTCAGCAGCCCGAAGGCGATTCCGCCCAGCTCGAGCCGCCAGCGTCCAGCCTCCAGCCGGAGGGCGGCAGCGTAGGCCGCGGGCTCGTCGTCCCGCGAGCGGCCCGAGACGGCTGCGACTGCCCAGCCCCCGTCAAGCCGCAGCGAGAGCTCTACCCGCGGCCCCGAGAACCCTTCGAAGTCGTCGGCCAACTCGCCCGCGACGCCGGGGGCATAGCTTGCTCGTGTCTCGGCCGACATCAGCGCCCGCATCGCTTTCGTGTCCCCCGCCCGCGCGGCCTGGACGAAGGCGAGCACGACCAGCCCCGGCCCGCGCGCGGGTGAGCCGACCGGCTCGGCGTCGAGCCGCAGCACCGGGAGCCGCTCCTCCCCGCCGCAGCCCGCCGCCAGCATGAGGGCAGCGAAGGCTGCGCCTACCCACCTCCTCCCCCCACCCTTTGGGTGGGGCAAAGGGTAGGGGGAGCTTCCGCGCGCCCGTGTGCCAACACTGCGCCGAATCACGCCGGCTTGCCTGCCTTGTGCAGCTGGCCGTAGATGTGGCGCGCGGTCTTGGGCGGCAGGCCGCGCACGGCCTCGAGCTCCTCCTGGCTGGCGGCGAGGACGCCCTCCGCCGAGCCGAAATGCCGCAACAGCGCCCGCCGCCGCGCCGGCCCAACCCCCTCCAACCCGTCGAGCACCGACTCGAAGGCGGTCGCGTCGCGGCGCTTGCGGTGGTAGCCGAGCGCGAAGCGATGAGCCTCGTCGCGGATCCGCCGGAGCAGCTGGTGGCCTGCCGAGTGCGGGTCGAGCCGGATCGCGTGCGGCTGACCGGGGACGAACACCTCTTCCTCGCGCTTGGCGAGCGCGATCACCGCCACGCGCGGCAGGTCGTACTGCTGCATCGCCGCGAGCGCGGCCGACAGCTGCCCCTTGCCGCCGTCGACCACGACGAGGTTCGGCGTCTGCGCGAAGCTCTCGTCGTAGTCCTCGCCCGTCACGTCGCCGAGCCGGGCGAAGCGGCGGCCGACAACCTGCGCCATCGCGGCGAAGTCGTCGTGGACGTCGCCTCCTCGCACGGCGAACTTCCGGTAGTGCGCCTTCTTCGCCGCCGCGTCCTCGAACACGACGAGCGACCCGACCGTCCCCTCCCCCTGGATCGTCGAGATGTCGAAGCACTCGATCCGCAGCGGCAAGCTCTCGAGGTTGAGCGCCTCGCGCAGCTCCTCGAGCGCCTCCACGCGACGGAGCCGCCGCTGCTCGCGGGTCCACGCCTCCGACGCCAGCGCGTGGCGCGCGTTCTCCGCCGCGAGCTCCTGCAGCCGCCGCTTCTCGCCCCGCTCCGCCGCGCGCAGCTCGACGCCCGCGCCCCGACGCTCGGACAGCCACGCGGCCAGCGCGGAGAGGTCACCAGAGTCCCGCGGAACGACGATCTGCGGCGGGATTCGCGGCGCCGTCCCGTAGTACTCGACGCAGAAGGCCTCGAGCACCGCCGAGAGCTCCTTCCCGGCGACGTTCTCGAGGTGGAAGCTGTAGCGGTCGATCATCTTGCCGCCGCGGAGCGGGAAGACCTGGACGGCCGCGACGTCGCCCTCCGCCGCGACCCCGATGACGTCCACGTCGCCGGTCGCCCGCCGGTCGGCCGCCTGGCGCTCTGCGAGGTGCTGGACGGCGCGGAGCCGGTTGCGATAGCGGGCTGCCTCCTCGAAGCGTTCCCCGCCGGCGGCCTCGCGCATCCGCTGCTCGAGATCACGCTGGATCGGCTCCGTCTCGCCCGACAGGAACCCGATCACGCCCTCGACGATCGCCCCGTAGTCCTGCGGCGTGATGTAGCCGACGCAGGGCGCCTTGCAACGCTCGATGTGGTAGTCGAGGCAGGGAATCCCGGAATGCCGCCCGGGCTTCGGGCCCTCGCACGGCCGGAACTGGAAGACCCGGTTCAGCACCTCGAGCGTCTGCCGCACCTTCTTCGCGGTCGCGTAGGGGCCGAAGTAGAGGACGCCGGCCCGGTGGCGCTCCCGCGTGAACATCACGCGCGGGTACTCGTCGTCGACCGTGACGGCTATGTACGGGAAGGACTTGTCGTCACGGAGCTTGACGTTGAAGGGCGGCCGGTGGCGCTTGACGAGGTTCTGCTCGAGGTGGATCGCCTCCACCTCGTTGCGGGTGACGATCACCTCGACGTCCGCCACGCGCGCAGGCAGCTGGCCGATCGCGTGCCGGCTCATCGCCGCGCCGCGCTGGAAGTACGAGCGCACCCGCGGCCGCAGCGACTTCGCCTTGCCGACGTAGAGCACGCCGCCCTTGGCGTCGCGAAAGAGGTAGACGCCGGGCTTGGCCGGCAGCTCCTTCAGCTGCTGCTCGATCTGGGAAGCCATGGCCGCATCAGTAGCATCTCGGCCGTGGAAGGACAGTACGTCGGCTACACGTTCTACCGGGTCGATCCGGCCTGGCGCCGGCTGCCGATCGAGGAGCGCTCGGCCCACAAGGACACGTTCGCGGAGGCAGTCGAGCACTTCGCCGGCCGGTTCGAGCACCTGCGCTGCTACTCGCTCGCCGGCACGCGCCCCGACGCGGACTTCTTCCTCTGGAAGATCACGGAGCGCTACGCGGACCTCGCTGAGCTGGCCGCGGCGCTGAACGCGACGCCGCTCGCCGGCTGGCTGGAGACGTCGTATTCGTACCTCGCCACAACGAAGGCCTCGCAGTACACGAGCGCCCGCCGGCCGCGCAAGCTCGTCCCCCAGGGCTCGCCGTACCTCGTCGTCTACCCGTTCGTGAAGGTGCGGCCCTGGTACGCGCTGCCCGAGGAGGACCGGCAGCGGGCGATGGACCAGCACATCCGCATCGGCCGCGAGGAGTTCCCGGGGATCAAGAACCACACGACGTACTCGTTCGGGATCGACGACCAGGAGTTCATGACCGCGTTCGAGTGCGACGAGCCGGCCGACTTCATGCACCTGATGCTGCGGCTGCGGGACAGCGAGGCGAGCCGCTACACCGAGCGCGACACGCCGATCTTCGTCGGCGCGCTGACGGAGATCCGCGCGGCGCTCGACCAGCTCGACGGCGCCACCACGCGCGTCGAGGCCTAGAGAGCCTCTTCCAGCCAGCGTCGCGCCTCGGCCACCAGCACTGGATTCGTCTCGTCGGTGTAGTAGCCGAGCGCGATCACGGCCTGGGAGACGACCCAGCCGCGTGCGCGCGCCCAGGCCGCGTCGTCGAGGCCCAGGCGGGCGCGGAACGCGTCGCGCTCCTCGACCGGGACGAGCTTCCACGCCACCATCGCTTCGCAGGCGGGGTCGCCCACGCCGAGCGCGCCCCAGTCGATCACGCCGCTCAGGCGGCCGTCGTCGACGAGGACGTTGCGGGCGTCCAGGTCGCCGTGGAGCCAACGGCCCGGCGCCTCCCACCGCGGAGCGGCGAGCGCCTCCTCCCAGACGGCCGCCGCGCCGGGCACATCGAGCGTCGCGAGGGCGGCCCGAAACGGAGCGTCCCGGTTGACGAGCGGCTCGCCGCGGCCGAAGTTGTGCCGGCCGGGGAGCGGTCCGTCGCTCGCGTCGATCGCCTGTAACGCCAGGATGAACTCCGCGAGCGCGTCGGCCGCGTCGACGGCCGGTCCCACGGTCGCGTCCTCGCCCGGGAGCCACGTGTTCACGCACCAGATGCAGGGGTAACCCTCGCCGGGCTCGCCCTGCGCAACGGAGACGGGGACGGCGAGGGGCAAGTGCGGCGCCAGTCGCGGCAGCCACTCCAGCTCCCTGACGAGGGTCGCGGCTTTGCTCTCCTGCACCGGCAGGCGCGCGACGAGCTCCGGGCCGAGCCGGAAGAGCGCGTTGTCGGTGCCTCGGTTCGGTACCGGCTCGATCGGCAGCTCCGCCCATTCGGGGAACTGGGCTGCCAGCAGCCTGAGGACGAGCGGGACGTCGACGTCCAGCTCGTCGTCATGCATCCGTGCCACTAGCTAGTAGCCGCCGTAGGTGTGCTGGTCGCGCCAGACGCGCCACATGGCGAAGCCGCAGCACGCCAGCGCGACCAGAAACGCGACGGCGTTCAGGCCGCTCACGCCCGTCCAGAAGAACGCGCCGAGCGCGGCCAGGATGACGCCGGCGCCACCGTAGAAGCTCAGCTGGGCGCGGCGGGGCCAGGTCGCGGCGTCCTCCCGCACCCGGTCGCGCCAGAGCAGGTAGAGGACGAACGCGATCGCCAGGAAGAAGGCGATGCGGACCAGGAACGACAGCGAGACGAGCGCGGCCTCGAGCGAGAGGGCCCAGATCGCGGCGGCCACCAGCGCGATCAGGATGAAGCCGCGCAGCGTCGGGTTCACGTCAGCCTCCGGTCGTCAGCGCGCGCACCGCGAGCGCGCCCGCGAGCAGCGTAGCCCCGGCGAACCAGACCAGGCGGCGGCGCGGATCGGCGGGCGCGTAGAACCAGGGCGACAGCACCGCCAGCAGCGCGAGCGTGCCGTAGACGTAGTGGAGGTCGTCGCCGGCGCGGCGTTCGTCCGCGAGCAACAGCAGGCCGAGCCCGACCTGCGCGACGAGCAGCGTCTGCACCAGCGCCAGCAGGTGCGCGAGCGTCCGCCCGGCCGCCCGGCCGCGCCACGCGGCGAACCCGCCCCACGCCGCCGCGGCGGCCGCGGCTGCCAGCACCGCGAAGGCGAGGACGGCGTGCGTGGATAGCATCAGGACGGCATGGTCGAGGAAGGAAAGCCGGCTCCCGACTTCGAGCTCGAGAGCGACGAGAGGACCACAGTCCGCCTCGCCGACCTCCACGGGAAGCCGGTCGTCCTCTACTTCTATCCCAAGGACGACACGCCCGGGTGCACGAAGCAGGCCTGCGGCTTCCGGGACGCGTACGGCGAGTACGAGGCGCGCGGCGCGGTCGTGCTCGGGGTGAGCCCCGACGACACCGGCTCGCACCAGAAGTTCAAGCAGAAGTACGGCCTGCCCTTCCCGCTGCTCGCCGACCCCGACCACGCGGTGGCCGACCGGTACGGCGCCTGGGGCGAGAAGAGCTTCGCCGGCAAGACCTACGAGGGCGTCATCCGCTCCACCTTCGTGATCGACGCCGACGGCAACGTCGCGCGGGCCATGTACGGCGTCAACGCCGAGCGGAACCCCGCCGACGTGCTCGCAGCCCTCTAGCTCGGACTGTCATGCGGATGAGAGGACTCGAACCTCCACGGGGTTGCCCCCACACGGCCCTGAACCGTGCGCGTCTACCAGTTCCGCCACATCCGCGGGGAACCGGGATTGTAGCCGCGTGTCTACCATGTCCCGACCTTGGGTCGGGGCCTTCTCCTTACCGCGCTCGTCGGGGCTGCGGCCGTCTGGCCGGCGTCCGCGAGCGCCCTTGACGTCGTCGTCACGCTCGACGCGCCGCCGCTCGCACGCGCCATCGCGGACAGCCGCGCGCTCACCAGCGCGGCGAAGCAGCGCCGGCTGAGCCTGACCTCACCGACCAGTGCGGCGCACCTGCGGGCGCTCGACGCGGCGCAGGAGCGGCTCGCGGCGCGAATCGAGCGGACGCTCCCCCGCGCCGAGGTGCGCTGGCGCTACCGGATCGTTCTCAACGGCCTCGCCGTCTCGCTCCCGGCCCAACAGGTCGCGCGCCTGCGGGCGCTCCCCGGAGTCGCCGGCGTCCTGCGCGGCACGACGTACTCGGCAACGGCCGGCGAGCCCACGCGCGACGCGGCCGCCTTCGCTCCCGCCGCGCTCGCCGCCGGCGGCGAAGGCGTCAAGATCGCGATCCTCGACGACGGCGTCGACCAGCGGCACCCGTTCTTCGACCCCGCCGGCTTCACGCCGCCGGCCGGGTTCCCCAAGGGCAACACCGCCTATACGTCGGCGAAGGTGATCGCGGCCCGCGCGTTCGCGCCGGCCTCGGCGACCTGGAAGAACTCTCGCCTTCCGTTCGACACGCAACTCTCGGAGCACGGCACGCACGTGGCCGGAATCGCGGCCGGCAACGCGAACGTCCAGGCCCCCGGGCAGCGCGTCTCCGGCGTCGCGCCCCGGGCCTACATCGGCAACTACAAGGTGCTGACGGTCCCGACCGCGTCGGGGGTGGGCCTGAACGGCAACTCGCCCGAAATCGCGGCCGGCATCGAAGCGGCGGTAGCAGACGGCATGGACGTGATCAACCTCTCGCTCGGCGAACCGGAGGTCGAGCCGTCCCGCGACCTCGTCACCCGCGCGGTCGACGCGGCCGTCGCCGCCGGCGTCGTCGTCACCATCGCGGCGGGGAACGACGGGGACTCGCGTGGCGCCGGCTCGGTCACCTCGCCGGGGAGCGCAGCGCAGGCGATCACCGTCGCCGCGGCCTCGGGGTCGAACGGGATCGCCGGCTTCTCGTCGATCGGCCCCACGCCGCTCTCGCTACGGCTGAAGCCGGAGCTCGCAGCCCCCGGGGTGGACGTCCTCTCCTCAGTCCCCGCCCAGTCCGGCCTATGGGCGAACTTCAGCGGGACGAGCATGGCCGCGCCGCACGTCGCCGGGCTCGCCGCGCGGCTGATCGAATCCCATCCCTCCTGGACACCGCCGCAGGTGAAGTCGGCGCTCGTCCAGACGGCCGTGCCGATGTCCGCGCCGCCGACTCGGGCGGGGGCAGGCCTGGCCGACTCGTCCCGGGCGATGACCCCACTGCTTTTCGCCACCCCGACGACGATCTCGTTCGGGCTCGTTCGCCGCGGTGCGACCATGACCGCGGCGGTCGACCTCGCCGACGCGGGCAGCGGCGCGGGAGCCTGGGCCGTGGCCGTCGACCAGGCCTCGGATGGAGTGGTGATCGCGGCGCCGCCGGCGGTGACCGTCCCGGGCCGCCTGGAGCTCACGGTCACCACCACCGCGCAGGCCGCTGCCGCCGCGCACATGGGCTTCGTGACGCTGACGCGCGGCAACGCCGTCCGCCGCATCCCCTACTGGCTGCGCGTGACCGCGCAGCGCCTGGCCCAGCACCGGGCGACGCCGCTGACGCGTCGCGGCGTCCATCGCGGCACGACCGCCGGCAAGCCGTCGCTCGTCGACCGCTACCGCTATCCGGAGGTCGGCTCGGTCTTCCTCGGGCCGGAGCAGGTGTTCCGGGTCACCATCACGCGGCCGGTCGCCAACTTCGGCGTGGTCGTGCTCAGCGGCAAGGTCGAGGCGCGGATCACCGCGGCCGGCGAGGAGGACCGCATGGTCGGCTACGCCTCGCTGCCCTTCAGCCTGAACCCGTACCAGGAGTCTTTCGGCGCTTCCCGCCCGGTCGCGGGCGCGCTGCTCCCGGCGGCCGGCGCCTACGACGTCGTCTTCGAGACGGATCGCGGGGCGGGAGGGCGGTACAGCTTCCGTTACTGGCTCAACGACACGACCCCGCCGAGCCTGCGGCCGGTCGCGCGGTGGGTGAAGCGCAACCGGCCGGTCCGCCTGCGCGTCGTCGACAACGGCTCAGGCGTCGACCCCGCGTCGATGGACGCCAGGATCGACGGCCGCCTGCGCAGCGTGACGATCAACCGCGGGATCATCAGCGTCGACACGCGCGGCCTGGCGGCCCGGGGTCACAGGCTCGTGCTCGTCGTCTCCGACTACCAGGAGACGCGGAACAACGAGAACGTGTCGCGCATCCTCCCGAACACCCGCACGCTCAACCTGCGCTTCCGGATCACGCGTTAGCGCTACTCGTCTCGGTCTATCGTCGGCAGAAGCGAGAGGTCGCGCTCGACGCTGGCTGCGAAGTCGTCTTCCTCGCTCGAGGTCAGCACGCGCAGCTTGGCCTTCCGGCGGCTGCGCTGGCGGCGCCGGCGTCCCGCCAGGCCGAGCCGGTCCTCCAGCCGCGGCCACTCCGCCCCGACGAGAACGGCGACCGCGAGGGCGAGCAGGGCAATCCAGAGCCAGCTCACCCTTGGAGTCTAGACAGGGACCCCTGGGACGTCCCAGATCAGCACGGCCGCGACGAGCATCGACACCCCGGCGACGGTCGCCGCCACGATGACGGCCTTCCGAGCCCGTGACGCCCCCGAAGCGCGCTCGCCGGCGCGCTCGATCTGATCGAGCACGCGCTCGAGCAGCCGCTCGGCCCAGGCGAACTCGAGCGCGAGGATGGCGAGGCCGGCTCCGATCAGCACGATCCCCGGGCCGGGCACGAACGGGAGGCTGAGAACGATCCCGCCGACGAGCACCGAGAAGCCGAAGACCGCGAAGGAGAGGCGGAACAGGCGACCGCGCTGCTTGTGCCGCTCGCGCTGCTCGCGGATGCGCTCGATCGTGCGCTTTCCGCGCCCCTCGGCCATGCCGACAGCGTATCCCCGGCGGATAGCATCGTCCCATGCGCGGCATCGTGTCCGACATCCGCCGCTGGCAGGGGCGCGGCGAGAAGCTCGCGGTCGCGACGGTCGTCGCCACGCGGCGCTCGGCTCCGCGGCCCGTGGGCGCGAAGCTCGGCGTCTCCGAGGGCGGGGAGCTGGCCGGCTCGGTCTCCGGCGGCTGCGTCGAGAACGAGGTCTACGGCGCGGCGCGCGAGGTCATCGCCGGTGGCGCAGGCCGGCTGCTGACGTACGGGATCTCGGACGACATGGCGCTGGAAGTGGGGCTCCCGTGCGGCGGTGAGATCGACGTGTTCGTCGACGTGCCGGACGAAGCGGTGCTGGAGCGGCTGCTCCAGGTCGTGGAGCGCGGCGACCGCGCCGTCCACTTCACCGTGCTCGAGGACGGCTCCGAGCTCCTCGTCCTGGAGAACGGCGAGGCCGTCGGGGGCGGGCCTGCCGAGCTGGCCGGTCACGCCCACGAGCTGATGCGCGCGAAGCGCTCCCAGATCGTGGAGCTCGAGGGGCGGATGGTGTTCGCGGACGTCGTCGGGCCGCCGCCGCTGCTGCTTGTCTTCGGCGCGGTCGACACCGCCGAGGCTCTTTGCAAAGCTGCCAATATGATCGGATGGCGGACTGTCGTCGCCGACGCGCGCGGGAAGTTCGCGACGCGCGAGCGCATCCCCAGCGCGGGCGAGCTGATCGTCGGCTGGCCCGACGACGTGTTCACGCAGGTGGCGCCAGATCACGACACCGCTGTCGTCGTGCTCACGCACGAGGAGAAGTTCGACGCGCCGGCGCTCGCGGCGGCCCTGGCGAGCGAGGCGTTCTACGTCGGCGCGCTCGGCTCCCGTCGGGCCCAGGAGCGGCGGCGCGAGCGCCTGCTCGAGACGGGTGTCCCCGAGTCGGAGCTCGAGCGGGTCTACGGGCCGAGCGGGCTCGACGTCGGCGCACAGTCGCCCGAAGAGACCGCGCTCTCGATCCTGGGCGAGATCCTCGCCGTCCGCGCGGGCCGCGCGGGCGGCCATCTCAAGGAGGCCGGTGGTCGCATCCACGCAGAGGTCTCGTAGCCTGCCCGACCAGGCGACGCTGGAGCGCTACGCGGATCTGCTCGTCGAGCTGGGCGCGAACGTGCAGCAGGGGCAGATCGTCGAGGTACGTGCGGACGTAGCGCGGAGCGAGCTCGTGCGGCTGATCGTCGCGAGCGCCTACCGCCGCGGGGCGCGCTTCGTCGATGCCGTGTACCACGACCCCTTCGTCCGCCGCGCGCGCATCCTCCACGCGCAGGGCGACGTCGACTTCGCGCCGGACTGGACCGGCCGCCGCGTGCTCCAGCTGGGCGAGCTCCGCTGCGCGCGGATCACGCTGTCGCCGCAGCATCCGCCCGGGCTGTTCGACGACCTCGACGCGACGAGGGTCGCGGTCGAGCCGTTCCCGCAGCTGCCTGAGTACCGCCAGCTCGTGGACGATCGGACCACGAACTGGCTCGGGGCCACCTGCCCCAGCCCCGAGTGGGCGCAGCTCGTCCACCCCGGCCTGGAGCCGGACGAAGGGCTGGCGCTGCTCTGGGAGCAGATCCTCCACATCTGCCGGATCGACGAGGCCGACCCGATCGCCGTCTGGGAGGAGCGCTTCGAGCAGCTGCGGCGGGCTTCGGCGGCGCTGAACGAGCGCCGCTTCGACGCGCTGCACTTCGAGGGCCCGGGGACCGACCTGACGCTCGGCCTCTTCCCCACCTCCTGCTGGGCGGGCGGATCGACGGAGACGGTGGACGGGATCCGCTTCGTCCCGAATCTCCCGACCGAGGAGATCTTCACCGCGCCGGATCCCGCGCGCGCCGACGGCGTGGTGCGCGCGACGAAGCCGTTCATGCTCAAGACGGGGACGCGCGTGGAAGGGCTCGTCGTCCGCTTCGAGGCGGGGCGCGCGGTGCAGTTCGATGCGTCGGCGGGCGCGGAGGCGCTGCGCGAGTACGTCGCGCGGAACGAGAGCGCCGACCGGCTCGGCGAGATCGCGCTCGTCGACCGCGAGGGCCGCGTGGGGCCGCTCGGCACCGTCTTCTACAACACGCTGCTCGACGAGAACGCCGCCAGCCACCTCGCGCTCGGCAGCGCCTACATCGACACGGTCGGCGACGAGGACCGCGAGCGCGCAAACCGCAGCCCCGCCCACGCCGACTTCATGATCGGCGGCGAGGACGTCGACGTCACCGGAATCACGCGCGACGGAGAGCGCGTCCCAGTGCTGCGCGGCGGCGCCTGGCAGATCTAGAAGATCTTCATCGGCAGCCCGGCGAGCGGCTCGCCGCCGGCCTCGGTGACGAGCCACGTGTCCTGCATGTAGAGACACTCCCGTCCGTCCGCCGAGATCGCGTGCGGGTGCATCGAGAAGACCATCCCCGCCGCGAGCTCGGTCTCGACGCCCTCGCCGATCTTCGGATGCTCGATCATGGTCATCCCGATCGAGTGGCCGGTCACGTGCCCGAGGGCGTAGCCGCGCTCGGTGAAGCCTCGCGACACCGCTCGGTGGACGTCGTGGGCCGCCGCGCCGGGCCGCAGGGCCCTCTTCGCCGCCTCGAAGTACTCGAGATATCCCTCGTGCATCCGCTCGACCTCCGCCGAGGGCTTGCCGATCGCGCGGGAGACCTCGACCCAGTGCCCGCCCGGCCCCGCGATCTCGAGCGAAGGCAGCACGAAGTCCCCGAGCGGCTCGTCGCGCGCGAGCAAGAACTCCGGCCCCTTCAGCACCATGTTCATCGTCAGCCGGCCGCAGCCCTCGGCGACGAAGTAGCGCTCGCACTCGGCCATCACCTCGGCGGCGCTGCGCCCGGGCGCGTAGTGCTCGAGGAAGATCCGGAAGCCCTCGGTGTTGATGCGGACGCTGTCGCGCACCGACGCGAGCTCCGCCTCGCTCTTCACCGCGCGGGCGAGGTCGAACGGCTCGTCCCAGCGCACGACCTCGCAGGCCTCGGCCAGCGCCGTGTGATCGCGCACGGTCATGACGTAGTCGAGCCCGTAGACGCCGACCCGCTGCCCGCCCAGCCGCTCCCCGAGCCACGCCCCGGGATGGTCGGCGAAGACCTGCTCGATCGCGGCCGTCCCGTGCTCGCCGACGTAGCGGGCCTCGGTCGGGAAGACGATCGCCGGGTCGCCGTCCCTGGGGACGAGCACGTAGGCATAGCGGTGGACGATCACGAAGCCGGACAGATAGGTGACGGCGCCCTCGAAGCCGCTGTATTCGCTCCCCGAGACGACCGCCGCGTCGAGGCCGTCGCGCTCGAGCGCCGCCCGCACGTTCGCGTAGCGCCGCTTCAGCTCGGCGTCCACGACGCCTCCTTCCCCGCGGCTTTCGGACGGCTGGAATCGCAGCGGCGAAGCCGCGCATTCCGGCCGTCGCGAGACGCTCCTCCATTGCCGAGGCGTCCCTGCCCGGAGCGCCCGGCGCGAGGCGCCGCGCGCGCAGGGCGAGCAATGCTTTGGCGCGGGCCGCCGGGAGACGGCGATGCGGCCGAAGCGCGATTCACTCGCGCGAGAGGCCGTGAAGCGGTCGTCCCTCGGAAGGCAGCGGAAGGAGGGGGCCCGTGGGGGAAC
>JBBDWU010000052.1:34194-61485 GCA_040902725.1 Gaiellaceae bacterium
CCCCCCCCCCCCCCCCCCCCGCTACGTCCACGACGCCTCCAGTCCCTTGACGAGCGCGACCAGCGCGCGGTTGAGCGGCGTGGGGACGCCGTGGTCGGCGCCGAAGCGGACGACGCCGCCGTTCAGGTAGTCGATCTCGGTCTGCCGCCGCGCCTCCACGTCCTGAAGCATCGAGGCCTTGTGGTCGTACGCGACGTCCTTGCGGGCCGCGTAGTCGATCAGCTCCTCCGGATCGGAGTCGAGCTCTATCCCTTGCGCCGCGGCGACCGCCTTCCCCTCGTCGACGAGCTCGGACACCAGCGCGCGCAGGTCGGGCCGCTCGCAGACGCGGCCATGCGTGAGCCGCGTGACCGCGCCGACCGGATTCGTGGCGGCGTTGAAGATCAGCTTGCGCCACTGGGGCCCGCGCGCGTCCGCGAGTGCCGTCGTCGGCATGCCGGCCCGGGTGCACGCCTCCGCGAGCCGCTCGCACTCCGCGAGCGTCGCCGGCCGCGGCTCGAACGGGCCGATCGTCGTATCGCCCTGCACGTCCCACTGCACGTGGCCCGGCTCGACGACCCGGCCCGCGGGAAACGTCGTGCCGCGGATCACGCGCTCCACGTGGTCGGCGATCGCCTCCTCGTTGCCGACGCCGTTCTGGACCGAGCAGACCGCGCCGTCTGCGAAGGCGTGCGCGGTCGCCGCCAGCGCCGCGCCCGTGTGCATCGACTTCACGGCGACGATCCCGAAGTCGCAGGGCGGCAGCTCGGCGGCGTCGGCGGTCGCACGCGGCCGGCCGACGAGCTCCCCGGCGCCGCTGAGCCGCAGGCCGGACTCGTTGATCGCGCGCACGTGCTCCTCGTCGAGGTCGTAGGCCCAGACCTCGACGTCCTCCAGCTGGGAGAGTGTCGCCGCGAACAGCGAGCCCACCGCCCCGCAGCCGACCACGCAAACCCTCACAACCGCAGCTCCCGCCCGCCGGTGATCCCCGAGGGGCGCAGGACGAGGACGAGCGCCATCAGCGCACCGACCACGACCAGGCGGCTCCCGTCCGGCAAGGCGCCGTGCTCGGCCTCGGCGAGGAACGAGTCGAGCGCGCTCACCGAGAGCGCCCCGACGACGGCGCCCCAGAGGCTGGTCATCCCGCCGACGACGAGCATCGCCAGGGTCAGGAACGTGAGCTCGAGGTAGACCTGGCCGGTCGAGATCGAGCCGAGCATGTGGACGTAGAGCCCGCCGGCGAACCCGCAGAGGGCCCCGGAGAGCACGAAGGCCCCGAGGCGCTGCCGGTGGATGCTGATCCCGACCGCCTGGGCGGCGGCC
Organism: Gaiellaceae bacterium; assembly: GCA_040902725.1. Taxonomy (GTDB): domain Bacteria; phylum Actinomycetota; class Thermoleophilia; order Gaiellales; family Gaiellaceae; genus JACVRU01. The sequence continues at coordinate 35,497 of JBBDWU010000052.1, forward strand.
GGGTCCTCCCGGGTCGCCCGTAGCCGCCGTCCGAACCGGCTGCGCTGGTAGGCGTACGCCACGCCAATCACGAGCAACACGCCGAGCGTCGCCTGCCCCGGCCCCGTCGTCTGCGGGACGAGCGAGAGCGTCGTCGCGCCCGGGCCGATCGCCGTCCACTCGCGCAGGAGGTTGTTCGTGATCTCGAGCACGGCGAACGTGGCGATGCCCGCCGCCAGGCCCGAGAGCCGCATCAGCGGGAGCCCGACGAGCGCCGCGAGCACCGCCCCGATCACGGCCGCCAGCGCGAGCGACGAGAGGTTGCCGAGCTCGTGGTCGCGGAGGATCGGAAAGAGGTCGCGCAGGATCGTGCCCTTGAGGGCGAGGGGCACCGTCATCACTCCCGCGGCGAAGGCGCCGACCGCCACGAAGCTGATCTGGCCGAACGAGAGCACGCCGGAGTTGCCCACGAACACGTAGATGGCCACCACCATCGCCACGGCCACGACCGCCTGGAGGACGTAGATCTCCGTCGACCGCGAGACGACGGTCGCCAGGAGCCCGGCAGCGACGACGAGCAGCACCGGGCCGCCGAGCTCGACGACGGGGCCGAGCCGCCTCACACCCGCTCCACCGTCGTCGCGCCCCGCGGCACGAACAGGCCGCCCGGCCGCAGGAGCAGGACGAGGATGACCAGCGTGAACACAGCCGTCGGCAGGAAGATCGTCTTGTCGGTCGGGAGCACGCCGTTGATCACGCCGGTCGCAAAGCCGATCGCGAAGCCGCCGAGGGTCGCCGTCCACAGCCGGTCGAGCCCGCCCACCACCACTCCAACGAGGACGACGATCGTCTCGTGGAGCCCGTAGGCAGGGGTCACGAGCGGCCTTCGCACCGTGAGCACGATCGCGACGAGCGCGGCGAGCACCGCTGAGAGGAAGACCGCGAACCCGATCACCCGGTTGCTGCGGACGCCCAGCAGGCGGGCCGTCCGGAAGTCGGCGGCGGCCGCCCGCATGTGCAGCCCGATCGTCGTCCGGCCGAGGAGCAGCGCGAGCAGCCCCAGCATGACGATCCCGAGCCCGATGGCGACGATCGTCACCTGGCGCACGTTCACCCCGCCCACGCTGACCGCCCGGTTCAGCTGGCCGACGACCCGGACGGGCTCGCCGATCGTCCCGTCCCGGACGTCGACGATCCGCGCGATCGCCTGGAGAAGGAACGCGAGCGCGAAGGTCGTCACGAGCATCACCGCGGGCGACTGCCCGCGCAGCGGCCGGAAGACCGCCAGGTCGATCGCCGTCGAGAGCGCGATCACGACGGCGAAGCAGGCGACGATGCTCAGCACGGGGTGGAACTGCGAAGTGAAGGCGAGCGTGTAGGCCCCGGCCATCACGAGCTGGCCGTAGGCGAAGTTGACGAGCCGTAGGACTCCGAAGACGAGGCCGATCCCGACTGCCATCAACGCGTACACGGCACCGAGCGCGACGGCGTCCACCAGCGTCTGCGCGTCCACGACTGCGAGCGGCATCACGCGAGATAAGCGGCGACGAGCCGGTCGGTGTCGGAGGCGTCGGCGGGCACGAGCGTCGCGCGCAGCTCGCCGTTCGCCAGGACGTACGTGCGGTCGGCGAGGGCCACCGTCCGCTGCGCCCGCTGCTCGACGAGCAGCACGCAGACGCCACGCTCGCGGATCCGGGCGAGCGTCGCGAACAGCGAGTCGACGACGGCCGGGGCCAGGCCGAGCGACGGCTCGTCCAGCAACAGAAGCTGCGGACAGGCCACGAGCCCGCGCGCGATCGCGAGCTGCTGCTGCTGGCCGCCGGAGAGGACGCCGGCCGGCCGGCGCCGCGACTCCTTGAGCATCGGGAAGAGGTCGTAGGCCTCCTCGAGCGCCTCCTCCCCCTTGCCGTTCCGCCGGGCGGCCAGGCCCAGCCGCAGGTTCTCCTCGACCGAGAAGGACGCGAACACTCGCCGCCCCTCCGGGACGAGCGCCACGCCCGAGCGCGCGATCGCCTCGGGAGCCCGGCCGGCGACGGAGACGCCGTCCACGAGGATCTCCCCGGCCGAGATCGGCACGGCCCCCATGACGGCGTGCAGCGTCGTCGACTTCCCGGCCCCGTTCGGGCCGATGAGGCCGACGAGCTCGCCCTCCCGCACCTCGAGCGACAGCCCCCGGACCGCGGCGACGCTGCCGTGACGGACCTCCACGGAGCGAAGCTCGAGTAGCGGTCGGTCGTTCACTGAATTGCGCTCTCGCCGAGATACGCAGCGGCGACGTCGAGGTTCGCGCGGATCTCTGCCGGCGGCCCCTCGGCGAGGGTCCGGCCCTGGTCGAGCACCTGGATGCGGTCGCAGACCTCCATCACGAGCGCGACGTTGTGGTCGATCAGCAGCACACCTGCGCCGTGGTCGTCGCGGACGGAGCGGACGACGGCGGCGAACTCCGGCAGCTCGGCCTCCGGGAGCCCGGCCGCCGGCTCGTCCATGAGCACGAAGCGCGGCTCGGTGGCGAGCGCGCGCGCGACGCCCAGGCGCCGCTCGTCGCCGTGGGAGAGCGCCGCCGCGGTGACGTCGGCGACGCGCTCTAGCCCGAGCAGCCCGAGCAGGCGGCGCGCCCGGCGCGCGGCCTCCCCCGGCCGCGTGCGGATGCCGAGCGCGGCGACCTCGACGTTCTCGCGCACGCTGAGGCCCGGAAAGGCGCGGCTGTGCTGGAAGGTGCGCGCCAGGCCCGCGCGGGCCCGGCGACTCGCGCTCCAGGCCGTCACCTCCTCTCCCCCGAGCTCGACCGCCCCGGCGTCCGGCCGGTCGAAGCCGCTGAGCACGTTCACGAGCGTCGACTTGCCCGCCCCGTTCGGGCCGATCAGCCCCACGACCTCGTGCCGGTGAACCTCGAGCGAGACGTCCACGAGGGCACGGACGCCGGCGAAGGAGCGGGAGACGGACGAGGCCCGGAGCCGGTCTCCGGCCCCGTCCGTCGTGCTCCCTTCCGTCACGGGATCTCGGGCACCGACTTCGCGGTCACGGCGCCGAGGTACCGGCCCTGGTTGTCCTGGATCTCGATCACGCGGTACTCCCGGCCGAACACGCTGTGCAGCTCGGACGAGAAGTTCACGTTCCCCGACACCGTCTCGACGTCCTCGAATCCCTCGAGCTCGTCGGCGAGAGCCTCCCCATCGGTGGACTCTGCGCGCCGGATCGCCTCGGCGATCCCGTCGATCGCGCCGGCGCCGGCCAGGAACCCGCCCGTCCCGGGCTGCGAGCCGGCCTGGGTGAGCGCGTCGATCAGGTCGCGCACATCCTGGCTCGGATCGTCGCCGAACACCGACGCGTAGGTGACGGCGTAGTAGTTCGTCACCTGGGGGTCCTCCGTGACCCAGTACGTGCCGTCGCCGGCCCAGGAGTTGAGAATCGGCGTCTCGTCGCCCAGGGCGCGGAGCCCCGAGACGAGCGCCGGCAGCTCGCCGAAGGCCGTGGACGTGACGATCACGTCCGCCTCCGCCGCGTTCAGCCGGCTGACAGCCGCGTCGACGTTGTCGGCCCCGGTCGCGTACGTCTCGCTCGCGACAATCTCGCCGCCGAGCTCCGTGAAGCGAACCTCGAAGGCCTGGACGACGTTCTGGAAGTAGACGAGCAGCGTATTCGTCGCGAGGGCGGCCGTGCGCCAGCCCTGCTCCCACGCGAACTCGGCCATCGCGGAACCCTCGTCCTGGGCGACGTTGCCGAAGCTGAACGCCAGCCGGCCCTGCTCGCCGAAGCGCTTCGGCCCCATCTGATCGGTGCCGATGCACGGCGCGATCGCCAGGGTGCCCTGCGAGATCGCCTCCTGCACGACCGGCGTCGCGAAATCGACGTCGCACGTGACGAAGACGATGTCCGCGCCGCCCTCGAGCAGGGTCGTCGCACACACCCTCGCCCGCGCCGGCTCGTTGTTCTGCGTGTCACACGTCTCGATCGCGAGCTGGCGACCGTCGACGCCTCCCTCGGCGTTGAGCTGGTCCACGCGGATCTGGGCGGCCGCCAGCGCCGGACCGTCGAAGGGCGCCATCTGCCCGGACGAGTCGAACGCCCAGCCGATCGTGATCGGTCCCTCTTCAGCCGGCGTCCCGGCCTCGTCGTCGCCGCCACACCCCGCCGCGACCAGCGCGAGTGCCGCCACGACCATCGCGGCGCTCCATCCGATCCTGCCTCGCATCAGTCCTCCTCTCGAGTCGACCCGGTCTGTACTGCGTTTCTATACGAAGACGAGGCCTCCCTGGCTTTCACGAGCGCGTAGAGCGCCTCGTGCAGGGGCGTCGAGACGCCGAGCCGCTCACCCTCGCGGACGAGCGCGCCATTGATCAGCTCGACCTCGGTGGGGCGGCCCGACTCGACGTCCTCGAGCATGGACGGACGGTGCGCGCTACCGCGCTGCGTCGCCAGCACGTTCATCTCCCAGGGATCGTCGTGGAGCGGAATGCCCGCGGCCGCCGCGACCGCCTTCCCCTCCTCCACGAGCCCGTGGACGAGCTCGCCGAGCTCTCCCTCGGCGAAGTGGGAGTCGTGCGGGAGGCCGGTCAGGGCAGCCACGCCGTTCACCGTCGCGTTGAAGATCAGCTTCGACCACTGGGCGGGCCGGAGATCGGCGAAGGCGCGGGCCTTGAGCCCGGCGGAGACGAGCAGCGCCGCGATCTCCTCGGCGAGGGCCGGCGGCGTGTCGCCGTGCGGGCCGAGCCACGTCTCGGTGTCGAGGACGTACTCGACGTGGGTGTCGGAGTGGCGCGTGCCGCTCATGAATGTGACGCCGGAGATCAGCGGCCACGCGCCGTGGCCGCGGACGATCTCCTCGGCGCCGAGGCCGTTCTGGACGGTCATGACGGCGGCCCGCGGGAACCGCCCGGCGAGCCGCCCGGCCGCTGCGTCCAGCTCCGTCGCCTTGGTGGCGACGATCGCCAGGTCCGGCTCCGGGACGTCGGCGGCGTCGGCCACTGCGTTGACCGGGGCGGTGAAGTCGGACCTGCCCGTGACCCGCAGGCCCTGCTCCGTGAGCGCGGCAGCGTGCTCCGCTCGACGGCACAGCACCCAGACGTCAGTCACCCGGGTCAGGTGCGCCGCGTAGAGGCTCCCGATCGTCCCGGCGCCGACTACGCACACACGGTCGATAAGGCCCTCATTCCCTTCTCCGCCACCTCCCGCGGATCGCCCTGCCAGAGCTCGTCGGAAAAGATCTCGAGGTCGTAGAAGCCGTCCCAGGCGAGAGCGTCGAAGATCCGGCCGAAGTCGACGACGCCGTCCCCGGGGAGGACGCGGTCGTTCGCGCTGCGCGTGGGCTCGCGCCAGTCGGCGACGTGGACTCCGAAGATGCGGTCGCGGTAGCTCTCGATCTCGCCGAGCGGCGCGTTCCAGAGGTGCCAGGTGTCGTAGTGGATCCCCACGCCGGGACGGCCCGCCTCGTCGAGCAGCGCCGCGGCCTCCCCGAGCGTCGCGATCTGCGACCAGTCGTCCCGGAACTCGCGCTGGAACGGCTCGAGCGCGACGCGAACTCCCGCGCGGTCGGCAGCGTCCGCGAGCCTGCGGATGCCGTCGACGACAGTGGCCCGGTCGTCGCCCGGCCCGGTCAGGAAGACGATGCACGAGGGCTCGAAGGCGGCGAGCCGCTCGACGCTCGCACAGAGCGCCTCGACGCGCGCCGCGGGATCGGACGGCCCCTCCATGAGCGGCAGCGGCAGGATCGACGGCACGGCCGGGATCGCGGTCGCCGCCGCGAGCCCGCTCGCCCGGAAGCGCTCCAGGGAGTCGTCGCCCAGCTTGAACTCCCAGATGCCGATGCCGTCCGCCCCCACCGCCCGGTAGACGTCGAGGTCGTCCGCGAACGATTGCGAGACCGTCGTGATCTCCGAGATCGACGTCCTCATCGGAGCAGCTTACGGGCCACGAGCGTGCCCGATCCGCCGCCGAGCCCGGGGCCTGGATGCGTGCTCGCGCCGATCTGCCAGAGGCCCTTTACCTCGGTCGCGTGCCCGGGACGGGAGCGCCAGAGGAAGTTCTGGTCGAGGGAGAGCGCGCCGGAATAAGGGTCGCCGCCGACGAGGTTGAGGTTGGCGCGCTCGAGGTCAGCAGGGGAGAGGACGACCCGTCGCAGCGTCGACGATTCCAGGTTCGGGATGTGGCGGCCGAGGCGCTCCAGGATGCGGTCGGCGTACTGCTCGCGCGCAGCCTCCGTCCAGTCGAACCCTCGCGGCAGCTCCTGGAGCTGGATCCAGAGCAGGCCCTTCCCGTCGGGCGCCCGCGACGGATCCATCGTCAGCGGCTGGCCGACGACGATTGTGGCCTCCTCGGGCAGCAGCCCGCGGTCGGCCTCGTTCACGGCGCGCGAGACTCCATCGAGGCCCGGGGTAACGTGGACGATCGCGGTGCGGCCGAGCCGCTCGTCGCCGTCCCAGCGGGGCGGCTCGGACAGGGCGAGGTGGATCTGCATGTCGCCGCGGCCGTAGCGGTAGCGACGCGGGCTCGCGTGAGGCAGGAGCCGCCCGTACAGCTGCGTCGGCGTCACGTTCGCGATCACTGCGCGCGCGGCCCCCACCTCCTCCCCGTCGACCGTGCGGACGCCGACCGCCCTGCCGTCCTCGACGAGCACTCGGTCGACGTCGCGCCCCGCCTCGACTGTCCCGCCACGGTCGCGGATCAGCTGCACGAGGGCGTCGACGAGCCGCGCGCCCCCGCCGCGCGGAATCGGCATCCCGCCCTCCTGGATCGCGACGGCGATCACCTGGGTCATGAAGCCCGAGGCGGCCGCGTCGGGCCCGAGACCAGTGTGCAGCAACCACGGGGCGAGGACGCCGCGGGCGCGCTCCGAGGCGAACGTCTGCTCGAGCCAGTCGCGGCTCGAGACGAGCATCCCGCCCGCGTACTCGACGAGCCCGCGCGGCCCGAAGCGGCGCAGCGCCTTGAGACCGAGCCTGAGCCCGTCACGCGACCAGAGCTCGGTGCTGAGGAGGCCGAACGCGATGTCCGCGTTGGGCAGGAACGACTCCACGACGCCGCGCCACTCCTCCCCCAGCTCGGCGACGTTCTCATCGACGGAGCGGAGCAGGAACGCCGAGGAGCCGTCGGGGAAGGCGGTTCCCGTCGGCAGGTCGGTGTTGAGGTACTCGAGGCCGCGCGCGGCCAGGTCGTCCCCGAGCTCGGCGTGAGCAGCGCCGCCCACCCAAAGCGGATGCCAGCCGCTGAAGACGTCGTGGAGGAAGCCGGGCTCGGTCAGCTCCTCCGTCCGGATCGCGCCGCCGAGCACGGCCTCGCGCTCCAGGACGCAGACGCCCCAGCCGCCTCGGGCCAGCAGCGCGCCGCACGCGAGTGAGTTGATCCCACTGCCGACGATGACGGCGTCGTAGATCACGCCCGCGGGTGCGCGTCGACCCGGTGGATCCAGGCCTCGAGGCGCGGATGGCGCCCGCTGAGCTTCAGGTGCCGGTGGACGACGTGGTGGAACGGCTCGGCGTCCGCCGGGTCGAGCCAGAGTGCGTACTTGAGGAAGGGGAAGGCGGCGCAGTCGGCCGCCGAGAACTCGCCGTAGAGGTAGTCGCGGCCGGCGAGCAGCGCCTCGAAGAGGTCACGTGAGTCCGCGAGCTCCCGCTCGAGCGCCTGGTCGGGACCCTCGTCGTTCAGTCTGTTCGGCGGCACCTTCCAGACGCGGTTGAACCAGTCGACGAAGATCCTCGTCTCGGGGCCGAAGAGCGCCGGCTCGGGGAAGCGCGCCTCCAGCCACTCGAGGATCGCCGTCGAGTCGGCGACGACATCGCCGTCGGCCTCGAGCACCGGCACGAGCTCCTGGCCCGAGAGCTCGCGCACGGGCGTGCGGTCGGCGGGGTCGACGTCCACCCACTCGATCGCCACGCCCTTGTGGCCTGCGGCGAGGGCGACCCGCTCGACATTCGTCGAGAACGGGATGCGGTAGACCCGAATCACGTCGCCAGCCGGCGGAACTCCTCGTCGCTGACGAGCCCGCCCTTCTCGGCGCCGAGCCGCTTCACCGCCACGAGCAGGTCCCGCTGCCGCTCCTCGGGTACGTCGAGCCCGAGCTGATCGCACTTGATGCGGATCGAGTCGATGCCGCTCTTCTTCCCGAGCACGATCGACCGTTCGGCGCCGACGAGGTCGGCCGAGTAGGGCTCGATCGAGGGCGGGTCGTGGAACTGGCTGGCGACGGCGCCGCTCTCCCGCTTGAAGAGGTTCTCGCCGTAGAGCGGCTTCCAGTCCTCGAGCTCCACGCCTGTCAGGGCGGACACCTCACGGAGCCGGTCGAGCTTGAGCCCCGTGCGCACGCAGTAGAGCGCCTCCAGCGCGAGCGCGATCTCCCCCAGGTTCGCGTTGCCGGCACGCTCGCCCATCCCGTTCACCGTGCCGTGGACCCAGCGCGCGCCCGCGCGAACAGCGGCGACGGCTGCGGCGGTGGCGAGCCCGAAGTCGTTGTGGCCGTGCCAGTGGAGGGGAACGCCCAGGTCGATGAAGCTCGCGATCAGGTCGGCCGCCGCCTCGGGCGAGGCGATCCCGAGCGTGTCGACGACGGCCAGCTCCGTCGCGCCGGCCCCGAGCGCGGTCTCGTAAGCGCGACGGAGGAAGTCGCGGTCGGCCCGGGTGCCGTCCACTCCGAAGTAGCAGACGGTGATCCCGTTGGCGGCGGCGAAGGAGACCGCCTCGCGGACGCGTCCCAGGATCTCCTCGCGGTCGAGGCCGTACGCGGCGAGCTTGAGGTCGGAGACGGGCGACTCGATCACGCTCGCCCCCACCCCGAGCTCGACGAGCGCCTCGACGTCGCCGCGGACGGCGCGCGAGAACCCCCAGACCTCCGCCTCGAGGCCCGCCCCGGCGATCAGCTTCACGGCCTCGTAGTCCTCCTCCGACACGCGCGGGAACCCCGCTTCGATCCGGCGGATGCCCGCCTCGGACAGCGCCCGCGCGAGCTCGAGCTTTCGCTCGGGGTCGAGCACGACGCCGACGGTCTGCTCGCCGTCGCGGAGCGTCGTGTCGTAGAGGCCCACCTCGCGATCGATCGCGTACGGCCGGTTGATCTCGCCCGTCCAGATCACCGCACGATCCCGTCGGGGAAGGACGAGAGCTTCTCGGCGCCCTCGGCCGTGATCAGGAAGTTGTCCTCTACCCGCAGGCCGCCGCCCTCCGGCCAGTAGCAGCCCGGCTCGATCGCCAGCACCATCCCCTCCCTGACCTCCCCGTCCCCGGCCTGGTGGGCGTACGGGGGCTCGTGCGCGCGCGCGCCGACGCCGTGCGCGACGGGATGCGTCGGCTGGCCCGGATAGCCCAGCTGGGCGATGCCGTCGCGAATGAGCCGGTCGAGCTCGGCGAGGCTCGCTCCGGGGCGGCAGTGCGCGATCGCGGCCTCGTAGACGCCGAGCAGCCCCTGCTCGAGCTCCGCGTAGCGCGGCTCGAGCTCGCCGGGGCAGAGGTTCTTCGTGTGGTCGCACCAGTAGCCGTCCGCGCAGACCCAGATCTCGAAGAGCGTCGGCTCGTGCTCGGAGACGGGGCGGCTTCCGGTCGCGGTGAACGTGCGGATGCCCGGCCCCGACCAGACGAGCGAGAAGCCGTGCGCCAGCTCCACCTTCCCCTCCCAGCCGGTGCCGTTGGCGTGCACCCACGCGTTCCACATCGCTCCTGCCTCGCTCTCCTTCATCCCCGAGCGCAGGTTCGCCCGGCAATGGTCCATGGCGCCGGCGGCGATCGCGTTTGCCAGCCGCATCCGCTCGAGCTCCTGACCGGTCTTGACGCTCCGCGCGCGGGCGAGCAACCCGGTGCCGTCGGCGATGTTCGCGCCGAACGCGTGGAAGTACCCGTGCGTGAAGGTGGTCGGCTCGCCCACCATCCGGTCGGCCGCCTGCGTGCCCAGTGAGAGCTCGAGCCCGACTCGACCCTCGGCGAGCTCGGCCGCGGCCTCGACGGCCCGGGCCGAGGCCGGCCTGGGGTCGTCCGGGTGGTAGCCGGCGACGAGCCGGACGTCCTCCGTCCACGCCGTGCGCGCAGCGTCCTCCGCCGAGGCCTCGATCGTGATCAGGGTCGGTTCGCCCTCGCGGGGGAAGACAGCGGCCTCGTAGCCCTTCATCCCCCAGAAGTTCGTCAGGTAGAGGACGTTGTCCGGCGCGCGAACGACGAGCGCGTCGAAGTCCTCCTCGGCCATCAGCGCGCGGACGCGATCGAGCTTCGCGTCGTCCCGGGGCCACGTCACTCCCCGTGCGCCTCCCGCCACGAGACGACGGGGTTGCGCAGCACGCCGATCCGCTCGATCTCGGCCTCCATCACGTCCCCCGGGCGCAGGTAGAGCGAGGCCGCGTCCTCGGAGAAGCCGGCCACCCCGGACACCGTCCCCGTCGAGACGACGTCGCCGGCCGAGTAGCCGAGCGGCGAGTAGTGCGCCAGGATCTCCGGGATCGTCACGGACATGTTCCCGGTGTGCGACTGCTGCCGGGGCTCGCCGTTGACGCGCAGCTCCATGCGCAGGTCGTGCGGGTCGGGAATCTCGTCGGGCGTCACGATCCACGGGCCGAGCGGGCAGAAGGTGTCGATCGCCTTGCAGAACGAGAACACGCCCGACCGCATCTCCCGCCGCTGGATGTCGCGCGCCGTGATGTCGTTGAAGATCACGTAGCCGCCGACGTAGTCGGCCGCCTCCTCGGCCCCGAACCACTTGCCCGCCTTGCTGATCACCACCGCGAGCTCGAGCTCGTAGTCGAGCTCCTCGGTCAGGTGCTCCGGGTAGACGACGGGCTCGTCCGGCCCGACGATCGCGTCGACGTTCTGGAAGAAGACGATCCAGGGTGCGATCTCGTGCGACCAGTCGACGCGCTTCGACTCCTCCTCGTGCTCGCGGAAGTTGCCCGCGGTGTGGAAGAACTTGCGCGGGACGATCGGCGCGCGCAGGCGGACCTCCGCGAGCGCGTGCCGCGCCCCGGTGTCTTCCGCGCCCCCTCGCTCGAAGTACTCGAGCATCGAGCCCACGGCGAGCCCGACGACCTCGTCGCCCTCGATCCGCCCGACCTTGCCGTCGTCGAAGGTGACGAGCCTCATCCGCAGACCTTCAGCGCCGCGCGCGCGTAGACCTCGGCCGTCCGCACGAGCCCTTCGACGTCCAGATTCTCGCCGTCCACCGTGTCCAGGAGCCCGGTGGACGTGCCGTAGTTGACGGTCGCGATCCCGTAGCGGGACAGCACCGACGCGTCGGAGAACCAGCGCGTCACGTCGCGCTCGGGGGGCGAGCCGAAGACCTCCGCGTGCGACTCCTCGAGCGCGCCGACGAGCGGGTGGTCGCCGTCGATCTCGGCTCCGGGGGCGGTCACGAACACCTCCGCCTCGACGCCGAGCGAGCGCGCGAACTCCAGCGCCCGGCGCCGCGCCTCCGCCATCTCCACTCCGGGCGGGACCCGCAGGTCGAGGAAGAGGTCGGTGCGATGGGGCGTCCGCGACACTCGCCACGGGAAGCCGCCCGCGATCGCGCCGACGGCTCCGCCTCCCTCCCAGCCCGGCAGCCACTCGAGCACGGCGTCCAGCACAGGGCGCATCTTCACGATCGAGTTGTCCTCGGGCGGGCCGGCGAAGGCGGTGTGGACGAAGGAGCCGGTCGTCGACAGGCGCAGCCAGAGCGAGCCGTAGTGGGCGAGCACGACCTTCTGCTCGGTCGGCTCGCCGAGAATGCACATGTCCGCCGCGCCACCGTGCGTGACCAGGTGGCGCGAGCCGGTCGCGTAGCCGCGGTACTGCGCTCCCTGGGCCGTGCCCCACTGCGCCTTCTCGATCTCGCCGCAAACCGCCGCGACCATGACGTCGCCCTTCAGCGTGGTGTCGGCGAGCGCCCGGACCGCCGCGAGGTACGCGACGAGCGCCCCCTTCATGTTCGAGATGCCGAGACCGTAGATGCGGCCGTCCTTGACGAACCCCTCCGGCTGGAAGCCGCGTACGCCCGCAAGCCACGGCTCGTGGCCCGAGTAGGACGTGTCCATGTGGCCGTTGAACATCAGCGTCGGCCCGCCGCCGCTCCCCGCGCGCAGCCCGACGACGTTTGCGCGCCCGTCCTCGACCTGCTGCCACTGCACCTCGAGCCCGAGCTCGCGGAAGCGCTCCGCCATCCACCCGGCCATGGCCTCCTCGTCCCCGGTGAAGCTGGGGATCGAGACCGCGGCGAGCGCGTCCTGAGCGAGGCGGTCGGCGTCGATTCGGACTTCCATCACACGTCCTCGAAGATGGACGCGTCTACCTCAACCTCTTCAACCTGTCGTTGCCGTGTGACGACTCCAAGGCCGTACTCCTTGAGCAGATCGCAGAGTTGCTCTCCGTCGATCAGATCGATTGGGGGCGCGCCATCTCGATTCGCCTCACGCTTAGCTTCTGCCGTGAAGGTGCCTGTCGTGATGAGCAGGCCCTTATCGCCACGCCCGGCCATCGCTCCCCGAAAGTCGCGGACCGCACCGGCGCGGACGCTTCCTCGGTACCGCTTGCACTGAAAGAAGACAGGGAAGCTGACAAGCGACAGGCGGTAGACACCGAGTCCGTCGATCCCCCCGTCGCCGGACTGGCCCGTAACGGTGACGCTCGTGAAGCCGGCTTCCCGGAGGAGTCGACGGCAGAGACGCTCAAACCGGTCGGGCTCCAGATCGAGAAGCGCTTGAAGTAGCTCTTCCTTCCAGTCTCTCGCCTCTTCGAGCGCAAGCTGGTCATCGGTGTCTGGCTGGACTGCTGGCTTCTGTCGCGTGCGAAGGTAATCGGAGTAGCTCGCGACGACCGCAGCCTCGCCCGCCTCGACCACCTCGCGCCCGCGCTCCGTCAGCGACCACACGCCACGAGAGCTGTTCTCAAGCGCTCCGATTAGCTTCAGGTGGGTTCGCGCCCAAGCCATGCGATATTCGAGCTCGGTCCGCGGACCTGCGCCGTGGATTACAGACTGCTGTTCTTCCGTGAATCCCCCCTCAGCCATCGCTGCCTCGTCGATCTCGCTAATCCGGCCCGAACCGCCCAACGCGGCAACGGCCCGCAATGTCGGCCAGAGCATCTGACGATGTGACGGGATCTGAGTGCTCATTGGGCCGTCGACCTCCTAGCCGCCTTCTCGAGAGCGGGGCAGCACCTGTTCCCCGAACAGCCGGATCTGCTCGTGGCGGTTGTCGCCCCAGAGCTCGAGCATGACGTGGGTGCAGCCGGCTTCGCGGTACTCCTCGATCGCCTCGATGCAGTCGGCGGGAGTGCCGGCGATCGGCTTGCAGCGGTCGAGCAGCGAGTCGGTCACCTGCTCCTTCGCCGCCAGCCTGCCTCCCCGCTCCATCGCGTCCGCTACCGGCGCCAGCTCGTCCATCTCGATCCCGGCCAGCTCGAGCAGCGTGTCGGCGGCACCCTTGATGTTCTGGAACTTGTTCGCGAGATACATGGCGCCGATCTCGCGCGCGCCGTCACGGCCGCGGTCGCGGTCGTGCGCGTCGATCGAGGCGATCACCGTGCAGCCGATGTCGACGTCGGCCTTGACGTTCTCGCGCGTGTAGCGGACGAAGGCCGGCGTCGTGATCGACGGCGTCAGGCAGCCGTCGGCGATCTCCCCGGCGAGCGCCTGCATCTTCGGCGCCGTCGCGGCGACGTAGACGGGCGGTACCTCGCGCGGCGTCTCGGCCTCGTCGCGCAATGCGGGCACCGACGCGCTCCACGTCTCGCCGTCGTACTCGAACTCCCGGCCGCCGAGCACGCCGCGGACGATGGCGACCGCGTCGCGCATCGGGCCCAGCGTGCGGTTCGTCTGCATCTTGGCGTTGTTGAGGAAGATCTTCGACGTGCCGAAACCGAGCAGGAACCTGCCCGGGCCGGCGGCCTCCTGCACGACGCGCGCGTCCATCGCGACCTGGACGGGATGGCGCGTGAAGGGCGAGATGATCCCCCAGCCGATCGTCAGCCGCTTCGTCGCCTGCGCCATCAGCGCCGAGACGCCGGTGGAGGAGCGCGCCTCCATCCCGTGCTTCCGCCACCAGGGATAAGCCTCGGCCAGCCAGACGGTGTCCATGCCGGCCTCGTCCAGCACCCGCGCCGTCGCGAGCATCTCGTCGAGCGGCTCCATCGTCAGCTGCATGACGCCGATGCGGAACGGGGGCGGCACGGTCAGCCGCGAACGGCCTGCTGCACCTGCGCATCGAGCGCGGCGAGCACGTTCTGCACCTGCTGGTTGACGATCGGCTGCAGCACGCGCTGGCCCATCGAGCCGACGGGCCCGGCGATCCGGACGTCCGCCTCCCAGCGCATCTCCGTCGCCTCCCCTGCCTCGCTGAGATGGAACGAGGTCTCCATGCTCAGCAGCGCCCCCACGCCTGTGCCCTTCGCCTGCAGCTTGGCGAACTCGGGCTCCCGCTCCTCGAGCTTCTCGAACTCCATCGACATCCGCATGGCGCCTAGCCCGAGCGGGATCTTCACGTGCGCCTGCCAGTGCCGGTCGTCCTTGACGTCGAACGACTCGACGCCCGGCATGAGCTCGGCCATCTGCTGCGGGCTGTTCAGCACCTCCCAGACCGTGGCCCGGGGCGCCCCGAGCGTTCGCGTCCCCTCCAGCTTCATCGGGACTCGACCGAGATCAGCTTGCGGCTCTCCTCGGGCCGCGTCATCAGCTCCCAGACGCGGTGGTACGGGTTGTGCGAGTCGTAGACGACGGGCTTGCCGGCGGGCCGCAGCGCGTCCTGGATCGCGGCGCACACCGCGTGGATCGCGCCGCCGCCGCCTTCGCCCATCCCCTTGGAGCCGAACGGCGTGAACGGCGAGGGCGACTCGATCCAGCCGCTCTTCACCGGCGGCAGGTCGAGCGCGTGGGGCACGTGGTAGTCGTAGAAGTTGGCGGTCAGGAGGTTGCCGTCCTCGTCGTAGGCGAACGTCTCGCTCGTCGCCGCGCCGACGCCGTGCGCCCAGGCCCCGTGAACCTGGCCTTCGACGATCTGCGGGTGGATGCGCGTGCCGCAGTCGTCCACCACCGCCCAGTCCACGAGCTCGTAGGCGCCGGTCTCGCGGTCGACCTCGAGCACGCAGACGTGGATCTGGGTCGCGTACGTCAGCGTTAGGTTGCCGAACTTCCGCTCCTTGTCGGGCAGCTGGAAAGGCGGCACGTAGACGTAGCGGCAGTTGAGCGTGACGTCGCGCACGTCCAGCGGCAGGATCGCGTTGTTGGCGTTGACGATCGCGCCGATCCCCATGAAGGGGATCGCGGCCTCGGGATTCGCCGCCAGCCGCGCCTGGCCGCCCTCGAGCTCGATGTCCTCCGGCGCGGCGCCGAAGACGCCCGCCGCGACGCGCTTGATCTCCCACGCCAGGTTCTCCGTCGCGCCCTTGACAGCGCCCAGGCCCGTGACCGCGAACTGGCTCGCGTAGGTGCCGGAGAAGCCCGCGTGCGAGTTCCAGAACGAGTCGTGCCCGGGGCGGACGTGGACGTCCTCGGGCGTGACGCCGAGGATGTCGGCCACGACCTGCGACGCCGTGGTCTCGTGCCCCTGCCCCTGCGGGACGGTCCCGAGCGTGACGACGATCTCGCCGAAGATGTCGAGCTTGACCGTCGCCACCTCGTTGTTCCCCGAGAACTGCAGCTCGGGGTTGATCAGCGTCGACTGGCCGAAGTTGTTCGTCCCGGAGTCGAGCGTGGAGCCGATGCCGACGCCGAGCAGCTTCCCGCGGGCCTCCGCGTCGCGCCGCCGCTCCTCGATCTTGTCGTAGCCGACGAGCTCCAGCGCCTGGTCGAGGCAGCGCGCGTAGTCGCCCGAGTCGTAGACGCAGCCGTTCGGCGTCTCGTAGGGCATCTCGTCGGACTTGACGTAGTTCCGCTTGCGGATCTCGACCGGGTCGAACCCGAGCTCGTGTGCGACAAGGTCGATGATCCGCTCCGTCAGCCAGAGGTGCTGGAGCCGGGAGTAGCCGCGGTTCGGGCCGACCGGCGACTTGTTCGTGCAGACCTGCGTGAAGTCGACCCGGATGTTCCGCCAGCGGTAGAGGCCGGGCGTGACCTGCGACCAGATGATCGCGCCGAGCGGCTCGTAGCGCGGGAAGGCGCCGCAGTCGTCGATCGCCTTGCACGAGAAGCCGAGCAGCGTCCCGTCGGCCTTCACCGCCACCTCGACCTCGCGGAACACGCGCTCGTTGCCGTGCGAGTTCGCCATGTGCTGGTCGGTGCGCCACTCCGTCCACTGCACGGGCCGGTTCAGCTTCCGCGCGAGCAGGCAGCAGGCGACGAAGTACGGGTGCAGGCAGATCTTGTTGCCGAAGCCGCCGCCGATGTCGTGGGTGACGAAGCGCAGCTTGTCGATCCCGACGCGCATCGCCGGCGCCATCCAGATTGCCCCCACGCCGGGCATCTGGAGGTTGCAGTAGAGCGTCCACTGGCCGGTGGCGCGCTCGTACTCGACCAGGCAGCCGGACATCTCGAGCGGGGTCGAGGAGAAGCGGTCGAAGTGGAGGTAGTCGATTGTGAGGACGTGGTCGGCCTCCGCCTTCGCGGCTTCCCAGTCGCCCCAGTCGAACACGCCCGACCAGACGACGTTCGAGCCGGCGTCGTCGTGGAGGATCGGCGCGCCCTCGGCGAGCGCCGCGTCCGGCTCGACTACCGTCTCGAGCGGCTCGTAGTCGACCTCGACGAGCTCGGCGGCGTCGCGGGCGAGCTCGCGCGTCGCCGCGGCGACGGCGGCCACGGGCTCGCCCTGGAAGCGCACCTTGCCGACGGCGAGCGCGTAGTCCTTGATCTCCGAGCCAGGCGGCGTCGAGAGCTCGAAGAACGGGTCGGTCTGGATCGCGACCTCGTCGCCGGTCAGCGTCCCGTAGACGCCCTCCAGGGCGAGCGCCTTCGAGACGTCGATCGAGCGGATCTTCGCGTGCGCGTACGGCGAGCGGACGAAGTGGATGAAGCCCATCCCCTGCCGCTTGAGGTCGTCGAAGAAGACGCCCTGACCCTGCGTCAGGCGGCGGTCTTCCTTCCGCGGGATGCTCTGGCCGACGAAGCCGGGCTTCGTCTGTTCGCGCTCGACGACCAGCGGCTCCATGGTGGTCTGCGTCATTTGCGCGCCGCCTCCTGGATTGCCTCGACGATGTTCACGTAGCCGGTGCAGCGGCAGATGTTGCCCTGGATCCCCTTGCGGATCTCGCGCTCGGTCGGCTCCGGGTTGTTGCGCAGCAGGTACGTGGCCGACATCAGCATCCCCGGCGTGCAGTAGCCGCACTGGAGCGCGTGCGCGGCGCTGAAGGCCTGCTGCAGCGGCGACGACTCGCCGTTCGCCGCGAGCCCCTCGACGGTCTCGACCCGCGTGCCGTCGGCCTGGACCGCGAGCAGCATGCAGCTCTTCACCGCCTCGCCGTCGACGAGGACGGTGCAGGCGCCGCAGTTGCCGGTGTCGCAGCCGACGTGGGTGCCCGTCAGGTCGAGGTCGTCGCGGATGAAGTGGACGAGCAGCCTGCGCGGATCGACCTCGCGCTCGACCGCCTCGCCGTTGAGCTCGAAGCGGACGGTGATCACGAGGCCTGCTCCAGGGCGCGCCGCGCGCAGACCTCGGCCAGGTGGCGCCGGTAGTCGGCGGAAGCGTGGACGTCGGCGGGCGCGTCCGGGGCGGCCGCGCGCACCTCGTCGGGCGACGAGACCACCACCGGCACCGCGCCGACGCAACCGAGGGCGATCCGCGCCTGGCCGTCCCGCACCTGCGCGGCCGCGTTGGCGATGCACGTCCCGTCGACGCCCAGCGTCACGGAGGCGAAGCCGTCGGAGCCGCCGGGCGGGATCGTGATCGCCGTCAGCAGCTCGCCCGGGCCGATCGCCGTGAAGTAGACGCCGAGGAAGAACTCGTCCGCCGCCACGTCGCGCTCGCCGGCGGGGCCGGCGGCGTGCATCGTCCAGCGCTGCGCGACCGCCAGCGGCGGCAGGTGGTTGGTCGGGTCGCTCGAGCAGACGTTGCCGCCGATCGTGCCGCGGTTCCGGACCTGGACGTCCGCGATCTGCGCCACGACCTCGGCCAGGATCGGTCGTGCCTCGCCGACGGCCGGTTCGCGCATCAGCTGGGCATAGGTCGCCATCGCGCCGATCCGCAGGCCGCCGTCCTGCGTCCGCGCGACCCCGCGCAGCTCCTCCAGGTCGCGGAGGTCGACGAGGACGTCCGGCGAGGCGGCGCGCGCCTTCATCACGTTCAGCAGCGTCTGACCGCCGGCAAGCGCGCGGGCGCCCTCGTGCGCGGCGAGCGCCTGCAGCGCCTCCTCGACCGACCCGGGCCGGGCGTACTGGACCTCGCGGAGCAGCACGGCGCGACTCTAGCTGACGACTTTCCCCCGGACCTCCGCTAGCCCGGTGCCGCGCAGCACGACCTCGTCGCCGTCCTCGAGGAAGCGCTCGCCGCGCCAGAGCTCGAACAGGCTCCCGGGCTCGTCGCCCGAGATCGTCCCGGTGGCGAGCAGGTCGCCGGTGCGCAGGCTCGCGCCGTTCGACGTCAGGTGGGCGATCTGCTGCTCGACGCTCCAGTAGAGGTGGCGCGCGTTCGTGCGCGAGAGCACCTCGCCGTTCAGCTCGACCTCGAGCGGGATGTCGAAGCCGAGCGGCTCGGTGCGCAGGTAGTCGAGCGGCTCAGGGTCCTGCGGCGGCAGCGGCACGCGGGTCAACAGGTCCAGCGGCGTGACCCAGGCCGAGATCGACGTGGCGAACGACTTGCCGAGGAAGGGGCCGAGCGGCTGGTACTCCCACGCCTGGATGTCGCGGGCGCTCCAGTCGTTCACGAGGACGACGCCGAAGACGTGCTCGAGGGCCCGCTCCACGGGGATGGGGCCCGCGCCGGGGAGGCCGATCACGAACCCGAGCTCGAGCTCGATGTCGAGGCGCCGCGTGGGGCCGAACTCGGGGCGCTCCTCCCCCTTCCGCTGCCCGTGGGGGCGGCGGACCCCGGTGCCGCTGACGACGACGGTGCCGGCGCGGCCGTGGTAGCCGATCGGGATCCACCGCCAGTTCGGCAGCAGCGGATCGCCCTCGGGCCGCAGCAGCCGGCCCATGTTCGTCGCGTGCTCCAGAGACGAGTAGAAGTCGACGAGGTCGGCGACCTCGAAGGGGAGCCGCGCATCATCGGCGAGCTCGACCCCGTCGCCGCGGGCGAGCGCGGCCTCCCCCGCTGCGCGCGCCTCGGCCCACGCTTCGGGCCCGCGGGCCATCAGCGGGTTCAGGCTCTCCCCCGGCTCCAGCAGGGCGACCGAGTCGCCGTCGCGCCAGGCGACCTGGCCACGCGCGATGCCGAAGCCTCTCACGATGGCTTCGACTCTACTGACCGCGCTGGACCATAAGTTCGCCGAGCCGGTTGCGCTTTCGTCCACTCACCCGACGAGCTTTCCGTCTGCACGTACAACCCGTCTGGTGAGCTTCGACCTACTCGCACCCCGTGCTCGGCGCAAGGGGGAATGTAGACGAGGTCAAGGGGCTCCGCAAGGCCTCGAAAACGAAAGTTGTCGCAAAATGCGAACGATTCGCGATCGTTCCATTTGCGACGATCTTTGCCGTTGCCATTGCTGACAACATTTGGACCAAGAATTCGCCGAGCCGGGTTCGCTTTCGTCGACCAGTCCGGCTAACTTTCCGCTTGCGCGTACGGCCACCCGGCCTAGCTTCGTCCTACTCGCGCCCCGTGCTCGGCGCAAGGGGGAATGTAGCGTACTCCGAGCGCGGTGCAAGGGGGAACCGCACACAAACTTCGCGCAATTTGCGAAGTTCGAGAAGCTCCCCGGGTTGGACTCGAACCAACAACCCTCCGGTTAACAGCCGGATGCTCTGCCAATTGAGCTACCGGGGAACGGGTCGCCCCCAATAGTAGCCCTGGACTAGGCGAACTCGCGGAAGGCGGTGCGCACCTTCGCGAGGGCCTGCTGGAGCGCCGGCAGCCGGTCGTCCTCGGCCGTCTCCAGCTCCCGCCGCAGCGTGCGCTCCCGCAGCCGGAGCAGGAGCTGCTCGGCTGTCTCCTCGTCGATCCCCTCGGCGGCGGCACGCGCGTCGAGCTCGGCGATCAGCGCGACGAGCTCGGCGTCCGGCTCGGATGGATCGAGCAGGTGCGAGCAGACGCGCCGGTGCGCCTCGGAGTCGAAGTGGTCCGGGCCGAGCTCGGCAAGCACGCGCAGCAGGGTGGGATGGGCGATGACGCCGGCGAGCGCCTCGCGCTCGAGCCGCTCCCCCACCTCGAGGATCCGCGGCGTGATCGCCGCGCGCGTCGACGAGACGGCCGACCGAACCTGGATCGTCATGTCGAGCCGGTCGTTGGCCAGCCGCCACGCCTCCTGCCGGTCGGGCGAGTCGGGGAGCTGGTCGAGCACCTCCTTGACCCGCTCGTGGGCGGCCTGCCGGTCGGGCGCGCGCTCCAGCTCGGTGCGCACGCGGTAGAGCGCGTACGGCTCGGCCCGTCCCAGGTGCGCCTCGAAGTCGGCGGCGACGTCGGCGGGATCGAGGCCCGGCGGCATGGCGACGATCTGGAGGTCGAAGCCCTGCCCCGCGGCGAGCTCCATGCCGCGCAGCGTCGCCGCCTCGCCGGCCGCGTCGCCGTCGAAGCAGAGCACCAAGGCGCGGGTCAGCCGGGCGAGCTCCTTCAGCTGCCGCTCGGTCAGGGCGGTGCCCATCGAGGCGACCACCGGCTCGAAGCCGGCCTGGCGGAGCGCGATCACGTCGGTGTTGCCCTCCACGACCACGCCGCGGCCACCCTTGGCGATCGCGCCCTTGGCGAGGTGGAGGCCGTAGAGCAGGTCGCCCTTGCGGAAGAGCTCGCCCTCTGGCGAGTTGACGTACTTCGCGCGCAGCGGGTCTTCCTCGCGCAGCTTCCGCGCCTGGAAGCCCACCGTGCGGCCGCGCGCGTCCGCGAGCGGGAAGAGGAGACGCTGCTGGAAGTAGTCCTGGCCGCGGCGGTTGGCGAGCCCGGCGTCCTGGAGCTCGGCGGGCGTGAAGCCCTTCTCCTGCGCCTTCCGCGCCAGCATGCTGCCGCCGACGGCGAAGCCGAGGCGGAACTCGCGGCAGGCCGCCTCCCCGAGCCCGCGGCCGGCGAGGTAGTCGCGGGCGAAGCCGCCGGCCTGGGACTCCCACAGGTAGCGCTCGTAGAACGAGGCCGCGTGGTCGAGCACCTCCACCAGCCGCTCGCGCCGCCGCCGCTCTTCCTCGGCGCGCGGCGACGACTCCTCGTACTCGACCCGGACGTTGAAGCGCTCGGCGAGCCACTCGACGGCCCCGCTGAAGTCCACGTTCTCGGTCTCGCGAACGAACGAGATCAGATCGCCGCCCTTGCCGCAGCCGAAGCAGTAGAAGAGCTTGTCGGCCGCGTTGACGGAGAAGCTCGGCGTCCGCTCCTCGTGGAACGGGCAGCGCCCCGTCCAGCGCGCGCCCTGCTTGCGGAGCTGTGTCCGCCCGGTCACGACCGCGACGATGTCCGCCGCCGCCTTCACCTCGTCCACCGACGTCTGCTTGATCCTGGCCATCTACTCGCCGATCTTGGCCGCATAGGCGAGCGCGAACCGGTCGGTCATGCCCGCGAGATAGTCGACCGCCTCGTCAACGGGATCGCCGCGGTCGACGAGGTGGCCGAAGATCGTGCGGACGACCTCGCGCGCGCGCTCGTGCTCGGCGCGCGTGTGCGGCCCGAGATAGACGCGGTCGAACATGAAGGCGCGCAGCGCCAGCAGCGCCGCGCCGACCTCCTCGGACTGGCGGATGTCACCCGCCGGCTCCGAGGTCTCGACCAGGTCGTGGACGAGCGTGTCGATTCTTGCCGCGCCAGTTTGGCCGAGCAGCTCGAGCTCGGCCCGCGGCAGCTCGGCCGCGTCGAGGATCCCATAGCGGATCGCGTCGTCGATGTCGTGGTTGACGTAGGCGACGCGGTCGACGATGCGGACGATCCGCCCCTCGAGCGTCTCCGGCTCGCCCGAGCCCGTGTGGTGGAGGATCCCGTCGCGCACCTCGGCCGTCAGGTTGAGCTGCTCGGCGATGCGCAGCGACTGCTCGTTGTGCTGGAAGCCGGTCCGGAACCGCTCGCGCAGGCATTCGTCGAGCGCACCCTCGCCGGTGTGGCCGAAGGGCGTGTGGCCCAGGTCGTGGCCGAGGCCGATCGCCTCGGTGAGGTCCTCGTTCAGCCTCAGCGCGCGCGCGACGCCGCGCGCGATCGCCGTCGTCTCGAGCGTGTGGGTCATGCGCGTGCGGTAGTGGTCGCCGGCCGGGTCGATGAAGACCTGCGTCTTGCCCTTGAGGCGGCGGAACGACTTCGAGTGGAGGATGCGGTCGCGGTCGCGCTGGAAGGGCGTGCGCACGCGGCACTCCTCCTCCTCGCGCGCGCGCCCGCGCGTGTCGTAGGAGCGAACGGCGAGCGGCGACAGCGAGCGCTCCTCCTGCTCGCGCACGCGAGCCGCGAAGGCGTCCGCCACTCTTCCGGCCAGCTCCGGCATGGCTCGACTCTAGATGATGATCGGGACGGTGCCACCGTCCGCGCTCCAGGCAGCTCCCGTCACATAGCTGGCACGGTCCGAGCACAGGAATGCGACGACCGCGGCGATCTCCTCCGGCTCGGCGAGCCGTCCCAGCGGCCGTCCCGAGCCAACCGCGGCCAGCACTTCCTCGCGCGACTTGCCGGTGCGCGTGGCCTGCTGGTCGGCGAGGCCGCCGTCGCCCAGCCAGGCGTCGGTCGCGGTCGGCCCCGGTGTGACGGCGTTGCAGCGGATCCCGTCCTTGGCGTAGAGGTCGGCCACGAGGCGCGACACCGAGAGCAGCGCCGCCTTGACCACCGAGTAGTCCGGCATCGCCGTGGAGGGCCGCTTGCCCGCCGTCGAGGAGACGTTCACGATCACGCCGGCGCCGCGCTCGCGCATCCCCGGGACCGCGGCGCGGATCGCCCGCACCGCGCTCATCACGTTCACGTCCCACATCACGTGCCACTCCTCGTCGGTCACCTCGAGGAAGTCGCGCTGGTAGGCGGCACCGACGTTGTTGACGAGGACGTCGACGGCGCCCGCCTCCGCCACCACCCGCTCGGGCTCGCCGGCGCGGCCGAGATCGGCCTGGACGTGGAGCGCCTCTCCCACGCCCGGGGCACCGCTGCGACCGCAGGTCACGACCCGGGCGCCCTCGGCCGCGAGCAACCGCGCGGTCTCGAGCCCGATCCCCCCGGTCGAGCCCGTGACCACGCACGTCTTGCCGCGGAGGCCGAGATCCACGGGACTAACCTAACGGCGGATGCCCACGCGGATCATCCTCGTCCGCCACGGCGAGACCGACTGGAACTTCGAGCATCGCTGGCAGGGCCACGCCGACACGCCCCTCAACGACAAGGGCCGCGCTCAGGCGCGCGAGCTCGCCGACCGGTTCGACGGCGAGCAGGTCGCCGCCGTCTACTCCTCAGACCTCCTTCGCGCCCGCGAGACGGCCCGAATTCTGGCTGAGCGACTAGGCCTCGAGGTAACGACGGTGCCGGCGCTGCGCGAGCGCAGCTTCGGCTTGTGGGAAGGCCTACGTCACGAGGACATCGTGCACCGCTTCCCAGGCCTGGACGACTCGCCAGACGCGGAAACGCGCGAGGCGATGGCGCGCCGCGTGCTCGTCTCGCTGCGCGCGATCGCCGCCTCCCATCCCGGCGAAACGGTGCTCGTCGTCTCGCACGGGGGCCCCATTCGCGCCGCGCTGCGGCACCACGAGCACCCGGCCGGCGAGGAGGCCGTGGCGAACTGCTCGGTGATCGACCTCGAAGTAGACTGAGGCCTCTTGGAGGACTACACGCACAAGTACAAGGGCGAGCAAGTCGAGGTCGCCCTGTTCGGCGGGGAGTACCAGGAGGGAGTGCTGACGGCGTACTGCTACGTCGACGACGTCGCCCACATCGAGCTGAACGGCCACATCCTCGTCCCGCTCCAGAACATCGCCTCCCTGCACTGCACGAGCCGGTGCGACGCGCCCGCCGACCACTGGCCGCCCCGCGGGCTCACCGAGGACGAGCCCGACGACACCCCGTAGCGCGGTGGGCGGCCGGGCGCCCGTCCTCCTCAACCTGAGCAAGGCGGCCCTGCTCCTCGGCGCGTTCTGCGGCGCCTCGGGCGGGCTCGGCTGGGCGCTCGGCGGCTACCGGCTCGCGCTGCTCTTCGGCGCGGCGGCCGTCCTCTTCGCGGCGGCGGTCTACGCCTACGGCGACCGGTTCGTGCTGGGGATGCTGGGCGCGCGCGAGCTGCTCCCCGCCGAGGCTCCCCCGCTCCACGCCACCGTGGAGAGCCTGGCGGCGCGGGCGGGGATCCCCAAGCCGACGCTCTACGTGATCCCGGACGGGCACCCACGGGCGCTCGCCGTCGGTCGCGGCCCGGGCGGGGCGACCATCGCTCTCTCGCGCGGGCTCCTCTCGGCGCTGCCGCCGGCCGAGTTGGAGGGCGTGCTCGCGCACGAGCTGGCGCACGTGCGCAGCCGCGACGTCCAGCTCCAGACGACGGCAGTCGTCGTCGCGGCAACGCTCGTGGAGCTCTCGCGCATCGGCGGCTTCCTCCAGCGCGCGCTGCTCTTCGTGCTCGGGCCCATCGCGTCGGCGTTCGTGCACCTGCTGCTGTCGCCGAGGCGGGAGTTCGAGGCCGACCGGGCCGCGGCGTCGATCTGCGACTCGCCGCACGGCCTCGCCCGCGCGCTGATCCGGCTCGAGCAGGCGGTGGAGCTCGTCGAGTTCGCGGCGAGCCCCGCGACGGAGCCGCTCTACACCATCAACCCGTTCCTGGAAGAGGGCCTGGCCGCGCTCTTCGTCACGCATCCCCCCGTCGCCGAGCGCGTCCGGCGCCTGCGGGAGCTCGACCCGCTCTGGCGCGAGAAGCTGCGGGCGGCATGAGCAGCTAGGACCACGAAGAGAGGCCGCCTCGCGGCGGCCTCTCAGATAGAACCGGCGGCGACCTACTCTCCCGGGGTCTTGCGACCCGAGTACCATCGGCGCTGGCGGGCTTAACTTCTCTGTTCGGAATGGGAAGAGGTGTTTCCCCGCCGCTATGACCGCCGGAAATTGTCGGCTGCGCCGGCCGGCGCACCCTCAAAACTCCATAGCGACAGTTCTTCAGAAGTGTTCAAGATCAAGACCTCGGGCAATTAGTACGGGTCCGCTGAACGCCTCGCGGCGCTTGCACGTCCCGCCTATCAACGTGGTGGTCTTCCACGGCCCTTACTCCCTCAAGGGGATGGGGAGCCTCATCTTGAGGTGGGCTTCCCGCTTAGATGCTTTCAGCGGTTATCCCATCCAGACGTGGCTAATCAGCAGTGCCCTTGGCAGGACAACTGATACACCAGAGGTCTGTTCGTCTCGGTCCTCTCGTACTAGAGACGACTCCTCTCAAGCTCCCAGCGCCCACGGTGGATAGGGACCGAACTGTCTCACGACGTTCTGAACCCAGCTCGCGTACCGCTTTAACGGGCGAACAGCCCGACCCTTGGGACCTGCTCCGGCCCCAGGATGCGACGAGCCGACATCGAGGTGCCAAACCCTCTCGTCGATGTGGACTCTTGGAGAGGATAAGCCTGTTATCCCCGGAGTACCTTTTATCCGTTGACCGACGGCACTTCCACTTGTTACCGCCGGATCACTAAGGCCTGCTTTCGCACCTGCTCGACTTGTAAGTCTCGCAGTCAAGCTCCCTTATGCCTTTGCACTCTACGCACGATTTCCAACCGTGCTGAGGGAACCTTTGCGCGCCTCCGTTACATTTTAGGAGGCGACCGCCCCAGTCAAACTGCCCACCTGACACTGTTCCCGACCCGGATTACGGCGTCGGGTTAGAAGCCCAGAACACGAAGGGTGGTATCCCAAGGGTGGCTCCACGAGGACTGGCGTCCCCGCTTCATAGCCTCCCACCTATCCTGGACAACGTATCCCGGACTCCAATATCAAGCTGCAGTAAAGGTTCACGGGGTCTTTCCGTCCAGCCGCGGGTACTCGGCATCTTCACCGAGACTACAGTTTCACCGGGTCCCTCGAAGAGACAGTAGCCAAGTCGTTACGCCATTCGTGCAGGTCGGAACTTACCCGACAAGGAATTTCG
>JBBDWU010000053.1:0-11056 GCA_040902725.1 Gaiellaceae bacterium
CCGACGGACTTCGCCACCGCCGAGCGGGTCCCTTCATAGAGTTAGAGGTTCTAAGGCTGATGCAGGCGATGGGCGGAACTTGGCAGTGCGCAAACCGGCTGTGGGTCGCTGCTCCGGCGCTCGACCTCGTGGGGCATTAGATCTGATAATCTGATTTCGTGCGCAGGCTCAGCGCGACAGATGCCGCTCGTCGGTTCTCCGAGCTACTCGACGCTGTCGAGCGGCGCGGCGAAAGCTTCCTCGTCGTCCGCCGCGGTCATACTGTGGCTCGAATCGAGCCTGCTCGGGCGGCCAACGGGAAGCTGGTGAAGGATGTCCTCCGCTCCAACCCGCCGGATCTGCGCTGGGCATCCGAGCTCCGAGAGCTTCGTGCCGCTTTCGCCATCGAGGATCGGCTCTGGACCGGCTGATACTCGACACGACCGTTCTCGTGACGGCCGAGCGCTCCGCAACGTCGCTCGACGCGGTCATCAACGACGAGGACGACGTAGTGATCGCGGCGATCACCGCAGCCGAATTGCTGGTCGGCGTCGAGCTTTCCGAGGGCAAGAGCAGGCAGCGGCGGAGCGCATTCGTCGAGGACGTCTTCTCGACGATTCCGATTGAGCCATACGACCTCGATGTTGCAAGGACGCATGCGTCGTTGCTTGCACATTCCCGTCGCTCAGGCCGGCCGCGCGGCGCCCACGACCTGTTGATCGCCGCCACCGCTCTCACTCACAGCCGAACGGTCGTCTCAGCCGATCCGCCCGGATTCGAGGACTTACCGGGCCTCGCCCTTCGGCCCTTCGCATAGCACGCTCGGTTTGCACACCGCAGAGTTATGGGCGGAACTTGGCGAAGCGCAAACCAGCTAGTGGTAGCCGGAGACTTGGTCGCGCTCGGATAGCCAGCTCCATGCGCTTGTTCGCTCCGGTGCCGCGCGCAGCGCCCGGGCAACAGCGCAGTCCCTCGTCTGCTGAATCAGCGAGCGCGGACTCTCTGTGACGCCGGCCCGACGGCCCGTGCGGGAAGCGAATACGCGTCAACAGCGGTGACGCGGACGTTTCCTGAGGCGACGGCGGAGCCTGAGACTGCGTAGTTCGCCAGCACCGAGACCGCATTGCGGACCCCTGCGACGACGTTGCCCCTGATCCTGACGCACGTCACGCGGTTGCGGCGCGCGTCGTGGGCTCCTCCGACCAGGCTGATCCCCCGCGGCGCGGTTCACCTCGGCGACGAAGGGCAACGGAGGACGCAAGACGCGATTGCCGGCGATCACGACGCCGACCACCGTGTTGGCAAGCGCCACGCCAGGACGGTTGGCAAATCCTCCGACCATGTTGATCCCGATGAGCGACGTATCGATCCGGTTGTTGCGTTGCAGGTGGATGGGCGCGGCTGGGATCGAACCAGCGACCTCCCGCGTGTGAAGCGGGCGCTCTCCCGCTGAGCTACGCGCCCCGGCGAGTGGACAGCTTAGCCGCCCCGGAGCAGGCCTCGGGCCGTCTCGTGGACGCCCTCGTCGCGCTCGCGCCAGAGCGTCTCGACCAGCACCCGCAGCACGTCCCGAATACCGATCAGGCCCAGGATGTTGTCGCCCTGGACAACGGGAAGATGCCGGATCCGCCGCTCGCCCATCAGTTGCGCGGCCGCGACGACGTCGTCCTCCGGCGTGATCGTGACGAGCGTCCGGGTCATCACGTCCCCGACCTGAGTGTCGTGGAAGCCGCCGTCCTGGCCCGCGAGCCGCAGCACGTCGCGCTCGGTGAAGATCCCCACCAGGCGGCTCCCGTCGCAGACCGCGACCGAGCCGACGTTCTCCTCGAGCATGCGCGCGATGGCGACCTGCACCGGCTCGTCCGGCTTGACCGACACCAGCCGTAGGTTCATCACGTCGCCGATCCGCGCCACGCGTTCCCTCCTCGTATCGTTCCTCACGTAGCCTAATCGGCCCGCCTGGCCGGTGCTACGATCGCCGCGCCCGGTCGCGCTAGGCGGGGAGCTAGCGGTTCCCTGAACCCGCAACCCGCTCAGCGGGGCCGAATGCCGCCCGAGGGGCGGCGCTTCACGGGGCTTGGGCCAGAGCGCGCGGCGCCGACGGCCGGGTCCCGCGCACTGGGAGCATCCGAACCGCGTCAGGTCCGGAAGGAAGCAGCGCTAAGGATCACCTCCCAGGTGCGCGGATCCTCCCGGCCCGAGCCGAGCATCTGGTTCCTCCCGCGGGGCGCGTCTCGACGGCGGATGCGCGACCGGGCGATTCTGCTTTACTCGAACGACCCATGACCGCGCTCTACCGGAAGTACCGCCAGCAGAACTTCGAGCAGGTCATCGGCCAGGAGGGGATCGTCCGGACGCTGAAGAACGCGGTCGCGACCGGACAGGTGCGGCAGGCGTATCTGTTCGCCGGCCCGCGCGGCACCGGCAAGACCTCGATGGCGCGCGTCCTCGCCAAGGCGCTCAACTGCCAGCAGGGGCCGACGGCCACGCCGGACAACAGCTGCCACGCCTGCGTCGCGATCACGAACGGCACTTCGCTGGACGTGATCGAGATGGACGCGGCCTCGCAGCGCGGCATCGACGACGTGCGCGAGATCCGCGATCGCGCCGTCCTCCAGCCGGCGGAGGGGCGCTACAAGGTCTACATCCTCGACGAGGCGCACCAGCTCACCGACGCCGCCTTCAACGCGCTGCTGAAGCTGATCGAGGAGCCGCCGCCGCACCTCGTCTTCGTCTTCTGCACAACCGACCTCGCGAAGATCCTCCCCACCGTCCGCTCGCGCTGCCAGACCTTCGTCTTCCCGCGCCCGCGCCTGCCCGAGCTCGTGCGCGCGCTGCGGCGGGTCGCGGAGGGCGAGGAGATCGACGCGCCCGACGCGGCGCTCTCGCTGATCGCGCGCGGCGCCCGCGGCTCCTACCGCGACGCGATCTCGCTGCTCGACCAGCTCAGCTCGGCGACGGCGGGCAAGGTCGGCGTGCAGGACGTGCTCCAGCTGCTCGGCGCGGTCGAGGAGGAGGCGCTCTTCCGCCTCTGCGACCTCGTCGTCGACGGCGACACCGCGGGCGCGCTCACGTTCGTCGAGGAGCTCTCCGAGCAGGGCCAGGACCTCGGGCGCCTCGTCACCGACCTGCTCGAGCACCTGCGCCACCTGCTCCTCGTCCACCACCTGGGCGAGGTGCCCGATTCGCTCCCGGTGACCGAGGAGACGCGCGAGCGGCTGCGCGAGCAGGCGAACCAGCTCCCGGAGGCGACGGTGCTGCGGCTGATCGACCTGCTGCACGTGGCCGTCGACGACATGCGCCAGGGCGGCGACCCGCGGCTGCCGCTCGAGCTCGCGCTGGTGAAGGTGACCCGGCCCGGCGCCGACCTCTCCCGGGAGTCGACCGCGTACCGCCTGGAGCAGCTGGAGCAGCGGCAGGCCGCGCGGCCCGCCCCGGCCGCCGCCGCGCCGGCGGCGCAAGCGGAGGCCCCCGAGCCCGCGACCGAACCGCCGTCCGTGGAGCTCGAGCAGCTCCAGGAGGCGTGGCAGCGGACGATCCTGCCCGCCGTCGAGGGGCGCTCGATTCCGACCGCGTCCGTTCTGCGCGAGGCCCATCCGACCGGGCTCGAGGGGGACACGCTCGTGCTCGAGTTCCCCGCCAGCGCCGCCTTCCACCGCCAGCTCGCGGAGGACCCGAAGAACGCGACGCTCCTCCAGGAGGCGCTCTACGAGGTGACCGGCCGGCGGCTGGCGCTCACGTTCGAGGTCGGCGAGAACGGCGGCGACGAGGCGGGCGAGGCCGCCGCGCCGCCGAGCGAGGACGAGCTGTTCGATCTCGTCAAGGAGACCTTCGACGCGCGCGAGGTCGAGGAGTAGTGGACATCGACGCGCTGATGCAGCAGGCCGCGCAGATGCAGGCGGAGATGCAGAAGGCGCAGGCCGAGCTCGCCGAGCAGACCGTCGAGGCCTCCGCCGGCGGCGGGATGGTGACGGTCGTGGTCTCGGGCGCGCTCGAGGTCAAGGAGATCCGGATCTCGCCGGAGGCGATCGACCCCGACGACCCCGAGCTCTTGGCCGACACGATCCTCGCGGCGGTCAACGAGGGCATCCGCTCGGCGCAGTCGCTGATGGAGTCGCGGCTCGGCGGGATGCTGGGCGGGCTCAAGGGCCTCGGCCTGCCCGGGATGTAGATGCTGGACGAGGAGACACTCCGGCTGCTCGAGGCGGTCGGGAGCGAGGTCGAGTTCCCCGCCGGCCAGGTGCTGATCGAGCACAACACGGCCGCGTCCGGGCTCTACGTGATCCTCGAGGGCCGCGTCGCCGTGCACGCGCACGGCGAAGAGGTCGAGCTGGGGCCCGGCGAGGTCGTCGGCGAGATCGCGCTGGCACGAGGCGGGCCGCGCAGGGCTCGCGTCACCACGATCACGCCCGTGCGGGCGCTGAGCGTCGCCCGCGAACACGTCGACGCCGAGCTGGCCAAGCGGCTCGCGCAGTGAGGCGCGTCGTCGAGATCGCCCTGTTCACGGACGATCCCGACGGCCTGACCGCGTTCTACGAGCGGCTGCTGGAGGCTGAGCCGGCCGAGCGTTGGCCCGGTGGCGCCACCTTCCACCTCGACGGCCTGAAGCTGCTGGTGCACGTGAGCGGCCCGGGCAACCGCGACCACTTCGCGATCGGCGTCGACGACGTGGACGCGGCGGCCGAGCAGCTCCGCGCGCACGGCGTCGACCTGAAGGGCCCGGAGGACTACGACTGGGGCCGTTCCGCCTACTTCGAGGACCCGGACGGCCGGCTCGTCGAGCTCCACCGGCCGACCTAGCCGCCGCGCCACTTCGGTCACACTCATGTGACAGTCTCGTGTCCGGGGTCTGACCCCATGCAAGGCCGCTCGTCTACTGGGGTCGCGGCACACGCGCTGACCGACGCGGCCAGGCACAATCCGGCCATGTTCTCTCCCTCCGTGGAGAACCTCGTCGCGCAGCTCTCGCACCTGCCGGGCGTCGGCTCGCGCACGGCGCAGCGGCTCGCGTTCCACCTGCTCCAGCGGCCCAAGGACGAGGCGCTCGCGCTCGCGCAGGCGATCGAGGACGTCAAGGAGCGCGTCCGCTTCTGCAACGAGTGCGGCAACCTGACCGAGGAGGAGGTCTGCGGCATCTGCCTCGATCCGCGCCGCGACCACGCGCTCATCTGCGTCGTCGAGCAGCCGGTCGACCTGATCTCGCTCGAGCGCACGCACGAGTACCGCGGCCTCTACCACGTCCTCGGCGGCGCGCTCTCGCCGCTCGACGGCGTCGAGCCCGAGCACCTGCGCGTCGACGAGCTGATGCAGCGGGTGGAGCGCAACGGCGTCCAGGAGGTCGTGCTGGCGATGAACCCGAACATGACCGGCGAGGCGACCGCGTCGTACCTTGCCGACCGCTTGCGCGGCCAGGTGCGCGTCACGCGCCTCGCCAGCGGTCTCCCGGTCGGAGGCGACCTCGAGTACGCCGACGAGGTGACGCTCGGGCGCGCGCTCTCCGGCCGGAGGGAGATGTGACCACCACCGAGTTCGAGTCCGTCCCGGGCGTCTCCGCCGACGGGTCGCCGCGCGTCGGCACCGTGGTGATGAAGTTCGGCGGCACCTCCGTCGCCGGCCCCGACCGGCTGAAGAACGTCGCGCGGCGGCTCGTCGCCGCCCGCGAGGAGGGGAACCGCGTCGTCGCCGTGCTCTCCGCGATGGGCGACAGCACCGACGACCTGATCGCGCTCGCCAACGAGGTCTCCCCCGCGCCGCACCCGCGCGAGCTCGACATGCTCATCTCGGTCGGCGAGCGGATCTCCTGCGCGCTCGCAGCGATGGCGATCCACGACCTCGGCCACGAGGCGATCTCCTTCACCGGCTCGCAGGCCGGCATCGTCACGGACACTTCGCACACGAAGGCGAAGATCGTGGAGGTGCGCGCGCGGCGCATCCACGAGGCGCTCGACGAGGGCAAGATCGTGCTCGTCGCCGGCTTCCAGGGCGTCTCCACCGAGTTCGAGGTGACGACGCTCGGCCGTGGCGGCTCGGACACCACCGCGGTCGCGCTCGCGGCCGCGCTCGGCGCGGGCACCTGCGAGATCTACACGGACGTCGAGGGCGTCTTCACGGCCGATCCGCGCGTCGTCCCGGAAGCGCGCAAGCTGCACGCGGTCACCTACGACGAGATGCTCGAGATGGCGGCGGGCGGGGCGCGGGTGCTCCAGCTGCGGGCAGTAGAGTTCGCGCGCAACCACGGCGTCAGGCTGCACGTCCGCTCGACCTTCTCGGACGTGGCCGGGACGTGGATCACCGAGGAGGACGAGCGGATGCTGGAGAAAGCGATGATCTCGGGCGTCACGCACACGACCGAGGAGACGGTCTACCGCGTGGACGGCGTCGCCGCGGCGCCGCTGTTCGCCGAGCTCGCCGGCGCCCAGGTCAACGTCGACACGATCCTGCAGACGGGCAGCGAGATCGTCTTCTCCGCTCCCGTAGGCGACCGGGCCGCTGCCGAGACGGTGCTCGAGCGCCTCGGCGTCGAGTGGTCGGCGCGCGACGACCTGGGGAAGGTGAGCCTCGTCGGAGCCGGAATGCGGAGCCATCCCGGCATCGCCGCCAAGACCTTCTCGACCCTCCAGGAGCTTGGGATCGACCCGCAGATCGTGACCACGTCGCCGATCAAGATCGCCTGCTACATCGGTCTCGCCGACGTCGAGCGGGCCGTGGCGGCGCTGCACGAGGCGTTCGAGCTCGACCGGCCGGAAGCGGAGCGTCCCCATGCCTAGGGTCGCGGTAGTCGGAGCGACCGGCGCCGTCGGCGGCGTGCTGCTCGGCATCCTGCGCGAGCGCGGCTTCGAGGACGTGCGCCTGTTCGCGTCCGAGCGCTCCGCGGGCCGCGAGCTCGACGGGCGCCGGGTCGAGGAGGCGACGCCCGAGGCCCTGTCCGCGGGCGACGTCGACGTCTTCTTCTTCGCAATCGGCGCTGCCGCCAGCCGCGAGCTCGTCCCGCACGCGGTCAGCGGCGGCGCGATCGTCCTCGACAAGTCCTCGGCGTGGCGAATGGACCCCGACGTCCCGCTCGTCGTGCCCGAGGTGAACGGCGACCGGGCGCTCGAGCACCAGGGCATCGTCGCCGTCCCCAACTGCTCGACCATCCCGCTGACCTGCGTGCTGAAGCCGCTCTACGAGGCTGCCGGCCTCGCGCGCGTGCGCGTGGCGACCTACCAGTCCGTCTCGGGCGCGGGCCTCCAGCGCATGGAGGAGCTGAAGGCGCAGGCGGCGGCGGACAACGACCTGCGCATGGACTGGGACTACGACGGCGAGGAGTTCGACGAGGAGACGAAGATCCGCGAGGAGACGCGCAAGGTGATGGAGCTCCCGGAGCTGCCCGTGAGCGCGACCTGCGTGCGAGTGCCGGTGCTCGTCGGCCATTCCGAGGCCGTGTGGATCGAGACCGAGCGGCCGCTGTCGGCGGGCGCCGCGCGCGACGTGCTCGCCGCCGCGCCCGGGCTGCGGCTCGACGAGTTCCCGAGCCCCGGGAAGGCGGCGGGCATCGACGACGTGCTCGTCGGCCGCATTCGCCCCGACCGCGCCGGCAACGGCATCGCCCTCTTCCTCTCCGCGGACAACCTGCGGAAAGGTGCTGCGCTGAACGCCGTCCAAGTCGCCGAGTACCTGCTCAAGCGGCATACACTCGCGGCTTAGCCCAATGGGTCGTGGGACGATGGACGACGTCGAACAAGGGTTGGTCGAGCGGGAGCGCCGCCAGTGGGAGCGCTTGTGGACGGGCAAGGACCGTGAGCTCGAGGCGGACTTCGCCGACGGCTTCCTCTCAGTCGACGCGCGCGGCCTGGGAACGCTGACGAGAGAGGAGACGCTCGCCGAGTTCCGGAGCGGGGACGTCGCCGTTCGGGACTACGAGCTGACGGACTTCCGGGTCCTCCGGCCGACCGAAGACACGGCGCTCGTTCTTTACCGGGCGGACGGCACCGCCCTGGCGAACGGCGAGCCGTTCCCGTGGCACGCGTTCTCCACCGCGCTCTGGGTCCGTCGGGACGGCCGATGGGAGAAGGCCTTCTACCAGTCGACTCCAGTCCGCGAGGCCCGGCAGGGCTAGGGCCGCTGGGGCACCGGCGGCGGCGCGAACGCCTCTTTTAGCGCTCGCAGCACCCGCGACCGCTTCCCAGCCAGCACCGGCTGAAGCCCACCGAGCTCGAGCCGGCAGAGCTCGACTCTGCCCGCCGTCCGCACAGTCAGGAAGCCGAAGTCGGCGAGGAAGTCGCGCGGGAAGATCGTGCGATGGACGAGGAAGCGCTCGTACGCGGACTCCCCTTCGGGGTAGCGGTAGCCGAACGTCTCCAGCGCGCGGGCGCCCTTGTCGCGCGAGTCCCCGATCGCCGCCAGGAACAGCGACTGCATCACCCAGGGCGTGGCCGGGTCGACGAGGTACGAGCACGTGACGAGCAGCGCGTCGTCGGACGGCGGCCCGGCCGGCAGCTCGTACGCACGCGGGAACAACCGCGCCGGCCCGTACTGCATCGAGCCGAGCACGCGCCCGTCGTCGTCGTAGTAGACCGAGCCCCAGGGGCCCCACTCCTCCTCGGCGCGTTCGATCCAGCGGCCCTTGTTGGCCGGCCGCTCCTCCCGCGACTGCCACCAGACGCACGTCCGGCAGACCTCCGGCGCGGTCTCGATCGTCGCCCCGGTGAGCCCGGCGATCTTCATTCGACGTCGTCGACGACCACGTCGACGCGCACGCTCTCGAGGTCGGCCATGCGAAGCAGGTACTCGCCGACGCGCCGCTGAACCTCCCGGCCCACGTCCGGCATCGAGACCCCCCAGTCGACGCCCAGGTGCAGCTCGACCGTCACGCCGTCGCCGTTCTCGGAGACGCGTACGGCGCGCCGCCCGACGAGACCGCGCACGCCCGGCACCTCCTGCGCGGCATCGCCGGCGTAGCGGGCCAGGATGTCGGCCGAGATCGTCGCCATCAGGCCGGTTGTAGCACTAGTTCGGTCGCTTCCGGCCTCGCAAAGAACCGGAAGGGGACGAAGGTCGTGCCGAGTCCGGCCGAGACGTGCAGCTTGCCGTAGAGCCCGCGCGGGTGGCGAATGCCGAGCTCGCCGAGCCGGAGCTTGCCGAAGCCGTACGGGATCGCGATCTGCCCGTCGTGGAAGTGGCCGGCCAGGACGAGGTCGAAGCCGTCGCCGCGGATGCCCGGGAAGTGGCAGAGCAGGATGCGGAGGCCCGCCTCCGGGTCGGCGAGCTCCCGCGGGCGCGCCGTGCGGCGCAGATACGAGCCCGGGTCGACGCCGACGACCTGCACCGCTCCGATCCTGACGGCCTCGTCGCGCAGCACCGTCACGCCGTGGTCGACGTGGTCGCTGCGCTTGCACGCGGGGTCCTTGGCGTGGCCGACGTCGTGGTTGCCGAGCACGGCCACTGCGCCCGGTAGCCGCGCCATCAGCGCCCGCAGCTCCTCGGCTCCCTCCGGCCGGGTCAGCAGGTCGCCGGTGATGCAGACGAGGTCGGACTGCCGCTCCTCCGCCCACTCCACGGCCCGCCGCACCGCCCGGCGGCCGCGCGAGGGCACGCCGAGATGGAAGTCGGAGAGGTGCACGATCCGGTAGCCCGCCAGCTCCGGCGGCAGGCCCGCGACCGGGACGTCGAGCGTCCGCAGCCGCACCCAGCCCGCCTCAAACCAGCCCCAGGCGACCGCCGCCGCCGCCGCCGCCCCGAGGAGGGGGCCGATCAGCTGTACAGCTTGTCCAGCACGGGCTTCACGGAGACCACGTGCCGCCTGAACTTCAGCTCGGAGTCCGGGACTCCCGCCGCGACGCCGATCAGCTGCGAGAGGTGGAGGATCGGCATCTTGAAGTCCTTGCCCGTCGTCGCCTTCAGCTTCGACTGCCAGGCGTCGAGCGAGAGATGGCAGAGCGGGCAGGGCGTGACCATGGCGTCGGCACCGGCCTCGTAAGCCTGCTCGATCGGCTGGATCAGCTCGGCGAGCGCGGTCTCCTCGCGGGCCTGGATGATCGGGAAGCCGCAGCACTTGATCTTCGCGGGGTAGTCGATCGGCTCGCCGCCGCAGGCCGTGATGATCGCCTCGAGCGACCACGGCTTGTCCGGGTCCTCGAACCCCATCAGCTTCGACGGGCGCAGGATCTGGCAGCCGTAGAAGGGAGCGACCTTGAGCCCCTTGAGCCCGCGGTGCGCCGCCTGCTTCAGCCGCTCGTAGCCCTCGCCCTCGGCCACGAGCCAGAGCAGGTGCTTCACCTCGACCCCGCCCGAGTACGCCGGCACGCCGACCGCCTCCAGGTTCCTGTTCACGCGCGCGCGAAGGCCCTCATCGATCTTCAGCTGCCAGTTGGCCTGCCGCAGGTTGAGCGTGCAGACGTTGCAGACGGTCATCAGCGTCTCGGCGCCGGTCGACTCCGCGTACGCGAGGATGCGCGCGTTCAGGTGGAGGTAGTAGTCGGGCTCGGCCTCGTGGATGTCGCCGGCGCCGCAGCAGGTGACCGACTCGAGCGTGTCCAGCTCGAGCCCGATGCGGAGGGCGAGCGCCCGCGTCGACGTGTCCAGCTCCTTCGCCGACAGCGTCGCGAGGCAGCCGGTGTAGTACGCGACCTTGTCCGGGAAAGACATCAGCCCTCCGCGGGCGGCGGCTCGACGCCGGGTTGGATCTCGGGCGCGGCGCGGCGCGCGCCGCCCTCCTCGGTGAACTCGATGCGCGCGAGGGCGTGCTCGCCCTGGACGATCCCGAGCGCGCCGTCCTGGCCCTGCTGCTTGACGATGTCGTAGAGCGCGCGCGCCTGGCGCTGGTTCTCGGCCACGTGGATCGGGCCCGGCGGCGGCACCTTGCCGCGCACGGCGAGCCCCATGGCGAACTTCATCTGCGCGATCGAGGAGACCACGCCCTGCGTCTTCGGCACCAGCTCGGTCTCGCGCAGCC
This sequence comes from Gaiellaceae bacterium, assembly GCA_040902725.1. Classification (GTDB taxonomy): domain Bacteria; phylum Actinomycetota; class Thermoleophilia; order Gaiellales; family Gaiellaceae; genus JACVRU01. The sequence goes on from JBBDWU010000053.1 coordinate 10,913, forward strand.
AGCCGGTCGTCTTCGCCGAGGTCACGAACCAGTTCGCGTGCTTCGCGCCCAGGTCGCGGTCGATCCCCTCCCGAATCGACTCCGCGCCCAGCTTCGCGATCGCGTCGCGCGGGTCGACGCCCTTGGGGCAGCGCTCGTTGCAGA
>JBBDWU010000054.1:0-1634 GCA_040902725.1 Gaiellaceae bacterium
AGGAGCGCGCCGAGCGCGGGCGCGAAGAGCGACGGCCTCGCCGAGCGTCGCGGGGCCGGTGACGCGCCCGGTGCGGTGCGATCGCGACTGGACATGTGCCACCAGACGAGCGCTCCGCCGCCGAGCAGCGCCGCCAGCCAGACGTTCCCGGTCCCGGGCCAGAAGCGTGCCTCCGAGAGCGCGAGGATGGCGCCGAACGAGAGCAACCCGACGCCGAGCAGGAGCCAGGGCCGGTCGCGGTGCTCGCGGAGCGCTTCGACGGCGATCGACTCGTCGCTCGTCTCGCTCGGCATCACCAGCCAGGCGGCGATGTAGAGGAGCAACCCGGTGCCGCCCGCGAGCGCGAGCGCGGCGAACGCGATCCGGTAGACGAGCGGGTTGACGTCGAAGTAGCGGCCCAGCCCGGCGCAGACGCCGGCGAGCCAGCGCCCGTCGTTGCTGCGGGCGAGCCGCCGCGCGGGCGCCTCATCGAGGGTGGGGGAGGTGTCGATCGTTTCGGACATGTGGAGCCTCTCTGTGGATGATGCTCACAGCGTGGACTCCGCCGGGCCGCGGCGGTATCGGGCATCCCCCTGATCAGACCCTGAATGTGTCCCCGGTTAGTCCGACCACCAGCCGGGCACCAGCTCGGCGTCCTGGGGGTCGTCTCCTGCGCCGAAGGCGAGGTACTCGGCCCCGTCGGGGCCGGCCTCGACGTTGCGCATCGTGCCCTTGCCGATCCGCACCGCGTCCCACGGCACGAGCTCGACGATCTCGTCGTCGAGCTTGATCCGGGCGCTCCCGGCGACCAGCACGTACACCTCCTCCTGCGCGGTGTGGCGGTGGCCGAAGGGGACGCGGAAGTTCGGCGCGAGCTTCATGTGGCTGAGCCCGAGCGTCTCTCCGGCCAGTGCCCTGCGGGCGAATCGCGCCTCGAGCTCCTCCGGCATCCCGAACTTGGGCGCCGCGTTCTCGACGTCCTTGAGGTTGTGCTTGGTGTAGTCGCTCACGACGGCAATTCTAGGAGTGACTCGACGGTGGGGTCGTCCGCACGCCGCGGCGGCCTCACCTCGCGCCACGTGCACTGCGCCGGATCCTTGTCTGGGCGGAAGCGGATCAGCTTCGTGCCGTGGCGGAAGCGGTTGCCCTGCACCTTGTCGTAGCGCACCTCGGCGACGAGCTCCGGCCGCAGCGGCGTCTCCTCGAGCTCGCCGGTCCCCCAGCGGTTCGGCTCCGAGAAGCGGCGCTCATTCTGCTCGTCGAGGCGCGGCAGCACGAGCGCGGCGATCTCGTCGTGGTTGCGCGCCCCGATCGCCGCCGAGCCGACGTAGTCGATCTCGCCGTCCTCGCGATAGAGGCCCAGCAGCAGGGTCGCGAGCTGCTCGGGACGATTCTTCCAGCGGACGCCGACGACGACGCAGTCGGCGGTCTTGTGCTCCTTCACCTTCACGACCGCCTCGCGTGAGCCGGGCATGTACGGAAGCCCGAGCCGCTTGGCGATGACGCCGTCGAGGCCGGCAGCCTCGAAGCGGTCGAGCCAGGCGGTCGCCGCGTCGGGCTTCGTCGTCGCCGGGGAGATCCAGAAGCCCTTGCCGCGCTGCAGCAGCTCGGCGCGCCGCTGCTCCAGCGGCAGCTCGTGCACCGGCTTGCCGTCC
>JBBDWU010000055.1:0-60207 GCA_040902725.1 Gaiellaceae bacterium
AGAGCAGGGGACTCTTAATCCCAAGGTCGAAGGTTCGAATCCTTCACGGCCCATCTCACGTACTACTACCTGAGGCCTGGGGTCTTCCAGGCGGAGGGAGGAGAGATGGCAGAGCAGAGCCTTTATCAGCGGATCGGTGGCGCCAACGCCATCGCCATGGTCGTCGATCGCTTCAGCGACGAGGTCGTCAAGAATCCGAAGCTCAATGCGAACCCGGCCCTGAGGAAGTGGAACGAATCGGGGCAGTTGCCAGGGCTGAAGTTCATGCGGACACTCTGGCTCTGCGAGCAGGCCGGCGGGCCGTTTCACTACACCGGCAAGGAGCTTGGCCAAGCCCATCAGGATCTCCACATCACGTCCGACGAGTTCTACGAGGTCGGAGCGGAGATCGCCGCCGCGCTCGACCACTTCGACGTGCCGGAGCGCGAGAAGCAGGAAGTCCTGGCCGCAATCGTGGCCCGGAAGGACGAGGTAGTCCGTTCGTAGCGATTGACCGGGTCTGCGTTGGCCTCTAGCGTTGGCCTCGGCGGGAACAACTCATGAGGCTCTCGAGACACGTGGCCGCGTGCGCGCTCGTCCTGCTGGTGGCGGGCGCGCTGCCGGGCGCCGTCGCCGCCACCCACGCGCAGGCCCAAGCCGTCGTGACCCGCTCGGTGGTGGGGGACGACTGGTCGCTGCCTCCCGGCGCGCCGGCCGCCAACTCGGGGTTCTTCTCCGAGAGCGGCTCTGCCGACCTGGACAGCCGCGTCGAGCTGCGGGGCTTCGATCTGACCTGGAGGCAGATCCAACCGACACGCGGCAGCTTCGACGGCGGCGCGACCGGAAGCGCCCAGGACATGGACCTGCCGAGCTTCGACGAGCAGAACGCCGATCCACGGCCCTTCTGGATGCGTCTCTTCGCGAGCGGCACGAGCTGGGCGCCGTCCTGGCTTGCCCAGCGCTGCAGCTACACGCCCGTCGGACCGGACTACGACGGCGAGAGGCATGTCCCGATCTGGGATCCGTGCGTGTGGCCCGAGCTGCGGGAGGCCTGGCGGGAGCTCATGGTCGGCCAGGGCCTGCGCTCGGATCCGCGGCTGAAGTTCGTCTACGTCCCGGGCGCCTTCACGTGGGTCGAGTTCGACTACGACATGATCGACACCGGCGCCGCGCAGGGGCTGACGTTCGAGGCCTACCGCGACTGGCACGCCCAGATGCTCGGCGACCTGGTCGCGATCATGGGCGACTACTCGTACAAGCTCGTCTACACCGGCGAGGACTATCCCTTCAGCGACCGCTTCAAGGACAAGGTCGCCCTCTTCGCGCGCGACGCGGTCGCCGCGGGGATGGGCATCCGCACCGGCATCACGGAGCTCTTCAACTTCCACCTGAACGAGGTCCCGGCCTACGGGACGACGATCGCCACGAACGGGCATCTCGTGACGGACGACGACTGGATGCTGTTCGACGGCAGGCGGGTCGCCGGCACCGAGAACGAGTGCTACACGGACTGCGGCTTCAAGTCCCGCAATCCCGCCTACACGGTGAAGATGTCGAACCTCAAGGCGCTGCAGCTGCGGATGAACTGGATCTACGTCGTCCCGGACGCCAGCCGCCTCGACCAGCTGGCCGCCCATTGGCGCTGGGTGCGCCGCGAGCTGGGGAGGCGTCCGGAGAACGCACCGGATGCGTGGGTGGCGCTCCGCGACGCGGAGGACGTCTACTGGCGCGACCGGGGCGACAAGAAGTGGAAGGGGTTCCCCTACGTGCGCAACCTCGAGCGCTGGATCGTGCAGCGTGACGTCGCACCGAGCGGCATCGCCCGCCGCGGCAAGCTGCGCCACAGCAACGATCCGTTGGAGGAGAACGGCACCGCGTTCGAGTCCCTGCGCACGAACGTCGCGCTCGGCCGCCGGTGGCTCTTCCTGGACGTCGACGAGCGCTTCCTGGGCGCGGCTGCGAGCGCCCCGATCGAACTCAAGGTCACCTATCGGGACTTCGCGGGGACCGCCTGGCGCGCCGAGTACCGCGCCGCCGGCGGCAGCACCCGGTCGACGCCAACGATCCGTGGGACCGCGCGCGGTACCGGCCGTCTGCGAACGGTCACCTTCCGGATCCCCGATCCGGGCTTCGACGACAGGCTCGCCGGCGGGACGGACATCGCGCTCCGGGCGCTCAAGGGCGACCTGGAGGCGAGCTTCGTGCGCGTCGTCAAGCTCGCGCCCTGAGCCACTAGACTCTCGGCAATCGCGTCGGGAGAACGTGTGAGGCGCCGGCTCGGCTTCTGGTTGATCGTCGTCGCCGCAGGTTCAGGCGCACTCGTCGCCGCGCCTGAGCAGCAGGCAGCTTCGACCGCGGTCTTCCCCGGCGGCCGCTACTACGTCGTCGGCTGCGGCTTCAGCCACCGCAACAACGACGATCCGATCGCCTTCCCCGGACGGCCCGGCCGCTCGCACAACCACACCTACGTCGGCAACCGGACCGTGGACGCCGACTCGACGCCGGCCTCGCTCCGCGGCGGCCCGTCGAGCTGCGGCGACCTCGGCGACTCGTCGGCGTACTGGACGCCCACGCTCTACGTCGGCCAGGAGCCGGTCCGGCCGCTCGTGGGGCTCGCCTACTACGTCAAGCGGACCTCCGACCCGATCCAGGCGTTCCCGGCGGGGCTGAAGCTGATCGCCGGCGACCCCGAGGCCACGCGGCCCCAGAGCAAGTCCGTGGTCGGCTGGAGCTGCGGCGGCGTCGGCACCCCGAATCGCTTTGCCACCGTACCCGCGTGCGCCGAGGACAAGACGCTTCAGCTGCGCGTGGACTTCCCGGACTGCTGGAACGGGAGCAACCTCGACAGCGTCGACCATGTCCGCCACATGGCGTACTCGAGTGCGGGGCGCTGTCCCAGCTCGCATCCCGTCGAGCTGCCCACGATCACGCTCCTTTTCCTGTATCCGCCCGTCCCGGCCAGCGCACAGCTCGCCTCGGGCCGCTACGCCTCCCACGCCGACTTCATCAACGGCTGGGACCAGGACGTGCTCGACTTCCTCGTCGACGCGCTCAACCGCGTCGGCGATCGTTAGATAGCCGCCACCTCCGCCGCGAGCACCGGGTTGGAGCGCTCGAGCTCAGCCGCCGGCGAAGCGGCCGCGTTACTCCGCCTGCCACGGTTTGCCGCGCTCGATGCAGCTTCGCGCGTGGAGCGGGTAGACCCAGGCCATCCCCGCCAGCTCGTCCCTGGAGGGCGGCTCGGCCGGCGGGATCTCGACGGTGACGCCGAAGACGGTTCGGCGCCGAGCGCGACGTCGATGTCCGACCACTCGTCGCTCTTCCCGACCGCATAGGAGCCGGTGATCGCGGCGGCAGCGATGCCGGTGTCCGCCTCCGCCAGCTCGAGGAGGCGTTCGCGCACCCGATCACGCTCCTCGACCGTGAACACGGCCCGACTCTAACCGCGTACGATTTGAGTCCCAGGAAAGGAGCGTTCGGGGGGCATGACAGAGATCGGGTCCGAGGCTCGCTCGACGAGGGCGGAGCAGGCGCTCCGCGATTCGAGCCGCCGGCTGGACGTGGTGTTCCGTCACGTCACCGACGGCATCACCGTCCACGATCCGGCGGGCAAGCTCGTGTTCGCGAACGACTCGGCGGCGGCGCTCGCGGGGTACGCCTCCGTCGAGGAGCTGCTCGCCGCCTCGCCCGAGTACCTGCTCGAGCGCCTCGACTTGATCGACGAGCAAGGGGAGCCGGTCGAGCCCTCAAGCGGGCCCGGCCGGGAGGTCGTCGGCTGGCGGGAGAGCGGCCGGGAGCGTTGGGCCGTCGTCACGACGACGCCCGTCTACTCGGACGACGGGCGCCTCGAGCTCCTGATCAACGTCTTCCGCGACATCAGCGAGACGCGCCGCCAGCAGCAGCGGGTCAACCTGCTCGCGCGCGCGGGCGACGCGATCGGCGGCTCGCTCGACTACGGCCGTACGCTCGCCGAGCTCGCCCGACTGGCCGTTCCGGCCGTGGCCGACTGGTGCATGGTCTACGTCGAGGACGAGGACGGGCACATCCGCCGGCTCGCCGTGGAGCACTTCGGCGGCCGCCACGCGGATGTGCTCGGCCGGCTCGAGGGGCACGAGTTCCGGCCGGAAGCCGAGATCGGAGTGCCCGCAGTCGTACGCACCGGGTTCTCCGAGCTCCATCGCGACGCTGACTCGCTGCTCGTAGCAGCTGACGTCCTCGACGGCGCCCGGCTCGCCGCCGAGCTCGAGGACCTCGGCATCGGCTCATGGATGTGCGTGCCGCTCACGGCGCGCGGGCGCACATTCGGGGCGCTCTCGTTCCTCTCGACGGAGTCGGGCCGCAAGTTCGACGAGGCCGACCTCGAGCTCGCGGAGGAGCTGGCGCGCCGCGCCGCGCTGGCGGTCGACAACGCGCGGCTCTTCGAGGAGTCGCAGCGGTCGCTCGCGCTGCTCGGCGCGATCCTGACCTCCGCCCCCACCGCAATCGGGCTCTGGGACCGCGACATCAGATACGTGCGCGTCAACGACGCGCTGGCCAGCCTGAACGAGCTGCCGGCCGAGGAGCACGTGGGCAAGTCGCTCTGGGAGGTCGTCCCCGACCTCGCGGGAGTGCTGGAGCCGGTCTACCGGGGCGTGGTCGAGACCGGCCAGTCGCTCGTCCGCCACGAGACCTCCACCGACCTCGGCGCCCACCGGCTCGGCCGCGAGCGCCACTGGCTCTCGAGCTATTTCCCTGTCAAGACCGCGGAGGGCGAGATCGTGGGCGTCGGTGCCGTGATCATGGAGATCACCGAGCGAAAGCAGGCCGAGGACATGGCCGCCGCGCGCGCCCGCCAGCAGGCCGACGTCGCCGAGCTCGGCCTGCGCGCGCTCGCCGGCGAGAGCGTCCCGGACCTGACCCGCGAAGCCGCTGCCGGCGTCGCCGAGACGCTGGGCGCCGACTTCGTCGAGATTCTCGAGCTGCTCGAGGACGGCACGCTGGTGCTGGCTGAAGGGGTCGGCTGGAGCGAGGGCCATGCCGGCTCGACCACCGTCCCGGGTGGACGCGGGTCGCAGGGCGGGTTCACCCTCGAGGCGGCGGAGCCCGTGCTCGTCGAGGACCTGGCGGCGGCGTGGCGCTTCACGGCCTCCCCGCTGCTGGCCGAGCACGGCGTCGCGGGGGGCCTGACCGTCGTCATCCCCGGCCTCGAAGGCGACTTCGGCGTGCTCGGGGCGCACACCAAGGCGCCGCGCCGATTCACCCAGGACGACGCGAACTACCTCCAGGCGGTCGCGAACGTGCTCGGCGCCGCGTTCGACCAGCGCCGGCTCGCGGCGGCCGAGCGTGAGGCGCGGCGGGAAGCCGAGGCGAGGGCGCAGTCGGCGCAGGCGCTCGAGTTCGTCGGGGACGGCGTCTTCCTCGTCGACCGCGGCGGCATCGTCCGCCTCTGGAATCCCGCGGCCGAGGCGGTCACCGGGCTGCGGGCCGCCGACGTCGTCGGCCGGCCGACGGACGAGGCCGTGTCCGGCTGGGCCGGCTTGGCTCCCCGGGTCCCGATCGTCGATGCGCTCGCCGGAGCGTCCGCCCGCCCGGAGACGCTGCCGCTCGAGGCCGGCGGCCGCGAGGTCTGGCTGTCGATCTCCGGGGTCGCATTCGACCACGGCACGGTGTACGCATTCCGCGACGTGACGGAAGAGCGCGGCGTCGAGAAGCTCAAGAGCGACTTCGTCTCGACGATCTCGCACGAGCTCCGCACGCCGCTCGCGGCGATCTACGGCGCCGCCCTCACGCTGCGCCGCAGCGACATGCCGCTCGACGGGCCGCACCGGGGCGAGCTGCTGGGGGTGATCGCGAGCGAGTCGGAGCGGCTCGCTCGCATCGTCAACGACATCCTCTGGACGAGCCGGATCGAGTCCAGCGGGCTTCAGGTCACGATCGAGGCATGTGACGGGGCCGAGCTCGCCGGCGCGGTCGTGCGCGCGGCTCGGCTCCAGCTGCCGCCGAACCTGGAGCTGCGCCTGGAGGCGCCGGAGGACCTGCCGCTCGTCGCCGCCGACCCGGACAAGGTGCGCCAGGTGCTAGCCAACCTCGTCGAGAACGCGGTCAAGTACTCCCCGGACGGAGGCGTCGTGACCGTGCTCCTCGAGCACGTTGGCGACCGCGTGCGGTTCCTCGTCGACGACGAGGGCCTGGGAGTCCCCGCGCAGGAGCGGCAGCGGATCTTCGAGAAGTTCTACCGCCTCGACCCGAACCTCACCCGGGGCGTCGGCGGCACCGGGCTCGGGCTCTACATCTGCCGCGAGCTGGTGCTGCGGATGGGCGGAACGATCCGGGTCGACTCCAAGCAGGGGCGCGGCTCGACCTTCATCGTCGAGCTGCCGGCGGCGAGCGAGGTGGCGGCGCACGTCCTCGGTTAGCTGAGATAGCTTCAACGCGTGCGCTGGGGCTCGCTCGTCACGATGCTGCTGATCGGGGCCGTCGCCTTCGCAGCGACCGCCGCCGTCGCAATCTTCATTCCCTGGCTGCCCGAGTCGGCCTCGAAGGAGCGGGAGGGGATCGACTTCACCTTCTGGCTGGCGACCTGGATCTGCATCGGGATCTTCGCCATCGTCGCCGCCGTCATCGGCTACTCGTTCCTCAAGTTCCGGGTGCGGCCCGACGACGACTCCGACGGGCCGCCGATCCACGGGCACACGGGCCTCGAGATCGCCTGGACCGCGGTGCCCTTCGTGCTCGTGATCGTCCTAGGCGTCGCGAGCGCCGTCGTCCTGACCCAGAACGACCGCGCCCGCGGCTCGAACGTGAACCAGGTCGGCGTGCTCGCCCAGCAGTTCGCCTGGATGTTCGAGCACCCGAACGGCGTCACCGACGGGACGCTGCGGGTGCCGGTCGACCGCTCCACGCTGCTGACGCTGCGCGCGCGCGACGTGATCCACTCGTTCTGGGTGCCCGAGTTCGGCCAGAAGCGGGACGCAGTGCCGGGAATCGAGACGGAGCTCGTCATCACTCCCACCCGCACCGGCGAGTACACCGTCATCTGCACCGAGCTCTGCGGGCTCGGCCACTCCCTGATGCGGACGAAGGTGATCGTGATGCCGCAGGCCGAGTACGACCGCTGGCTCGAGGAAGGTGCGGAAGCCGAAGGCCCCGCCGACGGCGGGGCCCTCTTCCTGGCGCAGGGCTGCGGCGGCTGCCACGCGTTCGCGCCGGCCGGTACGACGGCCCAGGTCGGCCCGCCGCTCGACGGCCTCGCCGACGCCGCGCTCGTCCGCCTGGCGATTGTCGAGCCCGACGCGGAGATCGCGGAGGGCTACGCGGCGGGCGTGATGCCGAAGACGTTCGGCGAGCAGCTCTCCGAGGAGCAGCTCGACGCGCTCGTGCAGTATCTGACCGGAGGAGGCGGATGACGGCGCGACTGACGGCCCCGGGGTGGCTGCGCACGCTGTGGCTGGCGCCGCTCTGCGGGGCCTTCGGCGTCGGCATCGTCGTCTTCTTCCGGTGGCTCGGCGGCTGGGAGCCGCTGATGGACCCGCGGCCGATCATCACGGTCGCCGGCCTCGTCGCGTTCCCGCTCGGCTACCTCGCCGGCATCGGCTGCTTCGACTACTGGCTCTACTACATGTCGGGCCGCCCGACGCGCCCCGAGGACCACTCGGGCCACGGCGCCCACTCCTGGCGGGACTACTTCCGAGTCAACACCGACCACAAGGTGATCGGCGTCCAGTACCTCACGACGACGATCTTCTTCATGCTCGCCGGCGGGCTGATGGCGATGATCTTCCGCGCCGAGCTCGCCCGGCCGGGGATGCAGTACGTCGACCCGCAGACGTTCAACGGGCTGATCTCCGTCCACGCCGCGCTGATGATCTTCCTCTTCGTCATCCCCGCCTTCGCGGGCCTGGCGAACTACGTGATCCCGCTCATGCTCGGCGCGCCGGACATGGCGTTCCCGCGCCTCAACGCCCTGTCGTTCTGGATGCTCCCGGTCGGCGGCGTGATGATGCTGGTGAGCTTCGTCATGCCCGGCGGCGCCTTCGCGGCGGGCTGGACGAACTACACGCCGCTGGCGGACGTCAACCCCGACGGGAACCTGTTCTTCCAGATGGGCGTCCAGTGGGCGGGCGCGTCCTCGATCGCGACGGCGCTCAACTTCCTGGTCACGATCATCACGATGCGCGCGCCGGGGATGACCTTCTGGCGCATGCCGCTGCTGGTCTGGGCGAACTTCACGACCTCGCTGCTGGTCGTGATCGCGACGCCCTTCATCGCCGGCTCGCAGTTCTTCCTGCTCTTCGACCGGGTGGTGGGGACGGACTTCTTCAGGGCGGAGCCCGGCGGCTACGCGCTGGGCTACCAGCACATCTTCTGGTTCTACTCGCACCCAGCCGTCTACATCATGATGCTGCCAGGCTTCGGCATCGCCTCGGAGGTGATCTCCGTCATGGCGCGGAAGCCGATCTTCGGCTACCGGCTGATGGCGCTGTCGCTGATGGCGATCCTCTTCCTCGGCTTCTCGGTCTGGGCGCACCACATGTTCGTCTCGGGCATGGCCGACTGGCTGCGGATCCCGATGATGATCACGACGCTGCTGATCGCCGTCCCGACCGGGATCAAGGTGTTTTCATGGTTGGCAACACTCTGGGAGGGGAGGATCCACTTCAACACGCCGATGCTGTGGGCGCTCGGCTTCGTTTCGATGTTCGTGATCGGCGGGCTCTCGGGGGTCTACCTGGGCGCCGTGCCGATCGACATCCACACCTCCGATACCTACTTCATCGTCGCCCACATCCATTACGTGCTGCTGGGCGGCTCTCTGTTCACGATCATGGCCGGGGTCTACTACTGGTTCCCGAAGATGACCGGCCGGATGTACAACGAGCGGCTCGGCAAGCTCCACTTCTGGCTCACGTTCGTCGCCTTCAACGCGACGTTCTTCCCGATGCACTGGCTCGGGATTCAGGGGATGCCGCGGCGGGTCGCCGACTACGTCGACCGCTTCGCCGACCTGAACTTCTTCATCTCGGTCTCGTCGTTCGTGCTGGGCGCGTCATTCGTGATCTTCCTCTACAACATGATCTGGAGCTGGGCGCGCGGCGAGCGCGCGCCGGGGAACCCCTGGCGCGCCATGACGCTGGAGTGGCAGGTCTCGTCGCCGCCGCCGATCTTCAACTTCGACGAGATCCCGCAGGTCGTTGGCAGCCCGTACGAGTACGGCGTCCCGGGTGCGCGGCACGCGGTGATGAACGGCGACCGCGCCGAGCTCGAGGAGGTCCCGGCCAGGTGAAGCACGTGTTGGTGGTGGCCAACGAGACCGTTGCGGGGAAGTCGCTGATCGAGACGCTCGCCGCCCGTGGGGGCGACCTCGTCACCGTTCTCGCGCCGGTGAACGCGCCCCGGCGCGGCTACGTGGTCTACGAGGACACGCGGCGGGCCTCGGCCGGCCGGCGGCTCGACAAGACATTGGCCGCGCTGAGGGAGGCCGGCGTCCCCGCCCACGGGCTCGTCGTCGACGCCGACCCGGCGGACGCCGTGCGGGACGCGCTGGCGACGATCGAGCCGCCGGTGACGGAGATCGTCGTCTCCACGCACCCGCAGGCGCGCTCCGGGTGGCTCCGCCGCGAGGTCGTCGACCGCATCCGCCGCGCCGCCGGCGAGCTCCCGGTCGAGCACGTCGTCGTTGACCTCGAAGCCGAGCGCGCCGTGGAGGCGAACGTGCTCGTGCTCGCGAACGAGACCGTCCTCGGGCGGCCGCTCCTCGACCGGATCCGCGAGCGCGCCTCGCGCGGCCCCGCGAGCTTCCTGATCGTCTGCCCGCAGGGCGATCCCTCGGCAGCCGAGCACCCCGAGGCCGAGCGCCGCCTGCGGCGCGCCCTCTCGATCCTCCGGGCGGAGGGGATCGACGTCCACGGGCAGGTCGCGCATCCCGACCCGTTCTCGGCGGCGCTCGACGCGGTACGTGACGAGCGGGTCGACGAGATCATCGTCTCGACCTTCGCCAAGGCGCGGTCGCCCTGGCTGCGGCGGGACCTGATCCAGCGCCTGCACTCCGAGACGGGGCTCCCGGTCGAGCACGTCGTTCTGGCGGAGGAGGTCGCCGCATGACGACGCAGGCTGCGGCGCACGAGCACCACGGGCCGCCGGCCGCCCATCAGAGCTCGCGCGTCAGCGCGACCGTGGTCGGGATGCTCCTGTTCATCGCGTCGGAGACGATGCTCTTCGGCGCGTTCTTCACCGCGCTGTTCTTCGTCCGCGTCGTCGCGGCGCCGGAGGCGTGGCCGACGCCGGGCTTCCACCTCCCGGTCTACGTCGCGGGCATCAACACGGCCATCCTCCTCACCTCGAGCTTCACGATGCACTGGGCGCTTCAGTCGATCAAGAAGGGCAGCCGAGCGGGGCTCCAGGCCGGCCTCCTGCTCACCTTCGCGATGGGGCTCACGTTCCTGCTGACTCAGGTGATCGAGTACGCCCGCATCGGCTTCGCCTGGCACGAGAACGCCTTCACGACGACGTTCTACGGGCTCACCGGCCTCCACGGAGCGCACGTCTTCGTCGGCCTCACGCTGCTGGCGGTGGCGACCGTCCGCGCCTTCCGCGGCCACTACACCGCCGAGGACCACCACGGCGTCGAGCTCCCCGGCATCTACTGGCACTTCGTCGACGTAATGTGGATCGTGGTCTACACGACGGTCTACATCCTCTAGCGTGAGGAATCCGGTCAAGAGCGAGGCCGAGGCCTACCGGTTCGTCCTCGTCTCGGTCGCCTACTTCGGCGCGATCGTGCTGGCGTCGACGGTGGGCGGCCTCTGGCTGGGGATCGTCGTCTTCGTGCTGGCGAGCGGCGTGGCCGCGTGGTGGGTGCTCTTCACCGGGCAGTCGGAGCGGCGGCCCCAGGTGGCGGCTCCGGGCCGCCATTCGGAGGACGAGCGGCGCGTACTCGTGCTCGCCAACGAGACGGTGGGCGGCGCTGCGCTGCGCGCGGCGATCCGGGAGAAGACGGCCGGCTATCCGACCTCGAAGGTGCACGTGGTCGTGCCGGCCCTGAACTCGCCCGTCCGCCACTGGGCCTCCGACGAGGATCCCGCCCGGCGGGCGGCCGAGGGCCGCCTCGAGGCGAGCCTCACGCGCCTGCGCGAGGGCGGGATCGCCGCGAGCGGCAAGGTCGGCGACGGCGAGCCGCTCGTGGCGCTCGAGGACGGCCTGCGGCTGTTCGGCGCCGACGAGATCATCATCTCGACCCACCCCGAGGGTAAGTCGCACTGGCTCGAGAAGGGGATCGTCGAAGAGGCGCGCGCCCGCTTCGCCGTCCCGATCACGCACGTCGTGGTCGACCTCGACGCCGAGGACGCCGGGGCCCGCTAGCCGCCGGCTACGCGGACGATGTACTCGGCGAGGGCGCGGATCTGCCCCGCGCTGAGCTGGTCGCCGAAGGCGGGCATCCCCCCGCCGCCGTTCGTGATCTGCTCGATCGCCGCCTCGAGCGCCGGCATCGTCTGGTCGAGGTTCGGGCCGATCGTGCCGCTCGTGCCCGCGTCCGCCAGCACGTGACAGCCGCCGCAGCCGTTCGCGGCGAAGAGCTCCTTGGGATCGGTCGGTGCCGCCTCGCCGTCGCCCTCCTCCTCGGCCACCGGCAAGCCGGCGACGGAGGCGACGTAGATCGCGATCGCGTCCGCCGCGGCGTCCCGGTCGTCGAGCCCAGCCAGGGTCGTCCCCGGGCCGGGCATGCCCGGGTCGCCGCTCGACGGCGACTCGGTGGGGTACTCGATCTGGCCGCGGACGAGGTCGCGGATCGTCGTCTCGTCGAAGCCCTCCGCGCGCACGTCGTCGAAGGCCTGGTCGAGGTTGGGGCCGATCACGCCGGCCGTGCCGGCATCCGCGAGCACGTGGCACGACCCGCAGCGCTCGGCGAAGAGCTCCTGGCCGTCGTACTGCCCGCCGGCCTCCTCGCCGGCGGCGGCCGAGCCGCAACCGGCGGCGAGGACCGCGGCAAGCGCGACGGCCGCGACTGCCGCTCTCACTACGCGGGCGTCTGGCCGCCGGCGCTCTGCTCGACCGCCTCCGCGCGGGTCGAGTAGATCGTGAAGACCCGGTCGAGACCGGTGATCTCGAAGATCTTGGTGATATTGCGATCGCTGGAGACCAGCGAGAGCTGGCCGTCGTTCGATCGCAGCCGCTTCACGCCGCCGACGAGGACGCCGAGAGTCGTGGAGTCGATGAACGTCGTGTTCGTGAAGTCGACGATGACGCTCTTGGCGCCCTGCCCGATTACTTCCAGAAGCTGCTGCTTGAACTCGGGGGCGGTGTAGAGGTCGACCTCACCCGAGAGGGCGATCACGTAGTTGCCGTCCTGGAGCTGCTCGGTCGTGATGTCGAAGTTCATCGTCCCCCCGGGGTAGGCGGTCGCAGCAGGAGTGCGTGAGTCTATCCAGTCGGGGCCACCGGGATGGAGCTCTCCAGCCGCTTGATCTGCGCCTCCACCAGCGGCACCTGCGGGTCGTCCGGCGCCTGCTCGACGAAGGCTTTGTACGCGGCGATCGCGGTCTGCGTGTCCCCAGCGGAGAGCGCTGCATCGCCAAGGTCGAGCTGGAGCTGCGCGTTCTCGGGATCGAGCACGACGAGGCGCTGGTACACCTCCTGCGCGTCGCGGTAGGCGGCTTGCATCGCCTCCGCCTTCGCGTTGACCTCCGCCTGGACGCGCTCGACGAGCGCGTTGGTCAGCGGCCGGTTCGCGAGCGCCTGCCCCAGCGGAGTGGAGGTCGGGGGCAGGAGGTCGCGCTCGGGTGCGAGCTGCTGGAGCCGGATCTGCGCCTGCTGCACCTCGCTTCGCAGGCGGGTGCCCCGGCCGGCGTAGAGGCTGGCGAGCTCGCGCAGCGCCTCCGCGTCCCGGGGCCGCAGCCGCGAGTAGCGCTCGAGCGGGTCGACGGCCTCGTCTGAGCGCCCCTCGGCCTGCAGCGCATCGGAGAGCTCCTTCAGCGCCACGGGGTCGCGCGGGTTGTCCTCGACCTTCTCGCGGGCCTCGTCGACCGACGGCCCGGTCGAGGGCGTTCGGCCCTGGAGGATGTCGGCGACGCCGCCGGGGACGTCGGAGCCGACGCCGAAGACGACGAAGCCGAGAGCGAAGACGAGCGCGAGGAAGACGAAGGCCCACCTGGCCTGGCGGCGCAAGCGGGAGAAGAAGAGCGTTTGCTCTACGGCGCTGGCCTGGCCGCGGGCTCTGATGCCAGGAGTCTGCTTCGCGCGCTTTGCGCTGCGGCGGTCAGCTCGTGCCATTCCGTGATTCCCCTCCTGTAGCGCTCGGTTCCGTCGACGACGGTCAAGAGTATGCGCTCGGGCGAGCCGCCCAGGACGACCGCGCCGGCCGGGTCCTCCCACGGCAGGAACGGCGAGCCTGCCAGCGAGACGACGGTGAGGTCGGCGTGCTTGCCGTCGGCGAGCGAGCCGGTCTCCGCGTCGATCCCGAGGGCGCGCGCGGCGCCCAGGGTAGCGAGTTCGAGGGCGTCCCTAGCGCCGAGGGCGTCGGGCCGGAGCTCCCGCGCCCGCGCGGCCATGACGGCTGCCCGCAGCTCCTCGAACATGTCGAACGACGGCGTCGACGCGGGGCTGTCCGTCCCCAGCCCGACCCGGATGCCGGCCTCGCGCAGCTCGCGGAGCGGGGCGATCCCGCAGCCGAGCAGCGCATTCGACCTGGGGCAATGCGCGACCGCCACGTCGTGCTCGGCCAGGAGCGCGATCTCGTCGGCGTCGACGTGGACGCAGTGCGCCGCGACGCCCCCGCGGATCGACTCCGCGATCGCCGTCAGCGGGGCGCCTTCGGGCTCGCGCTCACTCTCGCGGAAGTGCGTGATCAGCGGCAGGCCGAGCGCCGCGCAGGCCGCGTAGAGCTCCACGGTGCACGTGTAGGGCGCGTGGGGGGAGATGCCGAGCCGCACGCGGTCGGAGAGCGAGTCGGCGATCAGCTCACGTCGCTCGTCGAAGGTCCCGAGCTCGCAGCGGAGGTCGGAGCCGAAGACCTCGAGGTAGACGACCGCCTTCAGGCCGAGCTCGTCGCAGGCGGGTGCCGCCGCCCCGCTGTAGCTCGCGTCCCCGACCGTGGTGATCCCGGAGCGCAGGCACTCGGCGGCCCCGAAGCGGGCGATCGCGAGCGTCTCGTCCCAGCCGATCCGCGCCTTGCGATCGATGTGGAGCGCGAGCCACTCGGGGAAGGCGAGCCCGTCGCCGAAGCCGGCGTAGACCGCGTACTCGAGGTGAGAATGCGCGTTGACGAAGCCGGGGAGGATCGCGGCCCCGTCGAAGCGCTCGCCCTCGCCCAGCTCGTCGCGCGCGCCTACCGCCGCGATCCGGCCGCCCTCGACCGCGACCGCCCCGTCGCGGATCGGCTCCCCCTCGACCGGCAGTACCCAGTCGGCGGAGTAGATTTGGGTCATTCGGGCGCCGCCCAGAGCACGCCGGCGCGCGCCCAGCGCCGCTCCATCACCGCTGAGAGCCAGATCGAGAGCTCGAAGAGCACGAGCATCGGCGCGATCTCGAGCGCGAGCGAGACCGGGTCAACCGTGGGCAACAGCACCGCGAGCACGACGATCACGAAGATGCCCAGCCGCCGGTTTCGGCGCAGCTTGGCCGCCGTCAGCACCCGGAGGCGGACGAGGGTGAGGATGAAGATCGGCATCTCGAAGACGAGCCCCAGCCCGATCAGCGCCAGCGAGACGAACGAGTAGTAGTAGCTCGCGCGGATCTGGACGTCGTAGAGCTCGTCGTCGAACGTCGTCAGGAACTCGATCGCGCGGGGGAGGACGACCGTGTAGCCGAAGGCGACGCCCGCGGCGAAGAGCACCGAGGCGAAGACCACGAAGGTCGAGACGATCCGCTGGGTGTGCTCCTCGATCGCCGGCGCCATGAAGCTCCACAGCTGGTAGACGAGCACCGGGAACGCAAGCGCGAAGGCGCCGAAGAGGCTGACCTTGACCGCGGTGAAGAACGGCTCGGTGACGCCGAAGGTGACGAGCCGCCGCTCGTCCGGGAGCGGCCGGGTCAGCCACTCGATCAGCGTCTCGTGGAACGCCATCGAGAGCACGAAGCCGCCCGCGAGCACGAGCAGCGCGATCAGCAGCCGCGTCCTCAGCTCGCCGAGGTGCTCGACGAGCGTGGCCTCCTCGCCGTGGCGCATTCGCCGCGGGAAGACCCTGCGCATAGTCAGTCTCTTACGAGCCGACGGTGTCGCGCTCGCGCGACTCGGACGCGGCGGTCGGCAGCTCGGCGGGGGCGTCGTCGAGCTCGATGCGCTCCTTGCCCGTCACCGAGTCCTTGAACTCCCGGAGGCCGCGGCCGAGGGAGCGTCCCATCTCCGGAAGCCGCTTGGGGCCGAAGATCAGGAGGGCCACGAGCAGGAGGATCATGATCTCCCAGATGCTGATGCCGGAGGGCACGTGTGAACCCTAGCAGCGTCGGGGAAAGCCTTGAACATGCGGAAGAAGCCGACTCCGGAACTCTGATCCGCATCGGCTAGACTGGGTCGCAGTTACGAGGCGGGTCAGACCCCGCATCTTCTCTGGATTGGAAGTGTCACAAGTGACGCAGCTCGAGCTGAAGAACCTGCACGTCGCGCTGGAGGACGGCACCGAGATCGTCAGGGGTGTCGATCTCACGGTGCGCACCGGCGAGGTGCACGCAGTCATGGGCCCGAACGGCTCGGGCAAGTCGACGCTGGCCTACGCGCTGATGGGCCACCCGGCCTACGTCATCACCGAGGGGCAGATCGTGCTCGACGGCGAGGACATCACCGAGCTCGGGGCGGACAAGCGCGCGCAGCGCGGCCTCTTCCTCGCGTTCCAGTACCCGCACGCCGTCCCCGGCGTGACGGTCACGAGCTTCCTGCGCGCCGCGATCAACGCGATCCGCAAGGCCAAGGCCGGCGGCGTCGACGACCCGATTCCGGTCAAGCAGTTCCGCACCGAGATCCTGGCCGCGATGGACAAGCTCAAGGTGCCCCGCGAGCTCGCCCAGCGCTACCTGAACGAGGGCTTCTCGGGCGGCGAGAAGAAGCGCGTCGAGATCCTCCAGATGGCGCTGCTCCAGCCGCGGATCGCAGTCCTCGACGAGACCGACTCCGGGCTCGACATCGACGCGCTCAAGATCGTCGCCGCGGGGGTCAAGGACCTCGTCGGCCCCGAGATGGGCGCGCTCATCATCACGCACTACCAGCGGATCCTCGACTACATCGAGCCCGACTTCGTGCACGTCTTCGTGGAAGGGGGTATCGTTGCCGAAGGCGGCCCCGAGCTCGCCCACAAGCTCGAGGCCGAAGGCTACGAGGCATTCGAGGTGAAGGTCTGATGGCGACGAGCGAGACCGAGACCGTCCGCGGGATCGGGACCGACTACGAGATCAAGTACGGCTTCCACGTCGCGGAGGACTACTTCTTCAAGTCTGGTCGCGGCCTCTCGCACGAGCTGGTCGACGCGATCTCGTCGCACAAGGACGAGCCGGACTGGATGCGGAAGTTCCGCCACCGCAGCCTGGAGTACTTCCTGGCGCGGCCGCTGCCCCGCTGGGGCGCCGACCTGTCCACGATCGACTTCGAGAACATCTACTACTACATCAAGCCGACCGAGAAGCAGGCCAAGTCCTGGGAGGACCTGCCGACCGACATCCGCGAGACGTGGGACAAGCTCGGGATCCCGGAGGCGGAGAAGAAGTACCTCGCCGGCGTCGGCGCCCAGTACGAGTCCGAGGTCGTCTACCACAAGCTCCAGGAGGACCTGGAGCAGCAGGGCGTGCTCTTCCTCGACATGGACTCGGGCCTGCGCGAGCACGAGGAGCTCGTCAAGCAGTACTTCGGGACGATCATCCCGCAGAACGACAACAAGTTCGCGGCGCTGAACTCGGCCGTCTGGTCGGGCGGCTCGTTCATCTACGTGCCGCCGGGCGTGAAGATCGAGATGCCGCTCCAGGCCTACTTCCGCATCAACGCGGAGAACATGGGCCAGTTCGAGCGCACCCTGATCATCATCGACGAGGGCGCGTACGTGCACTACGTCGAGGGCTGCACCGCTCCGATCTACACGACCGACTCGCTGCACTCGGCGGTGGTGGAGATCATCGTCAAGAAGGGCGGGCGCTGCCGCTACACGACGATCCAGAACTGGTCGACCAACGTCTACAACCTCGTCACCAAGCGGGCCGTCGCCTACGAGGACGCGACGATGGAGTGGGTCGACGGCAACCTCGGCTCCAAGATCACGATGAAGTACCCGGCCATCTGGCTCATGGGCGAGCGCGCCCACGGCGAAGTGCTGTCGATCGCGTTTGCGGGCAAGGGCCAGCACACCGACGCCGGCGGCAAGGCCGTGCACGTCGCGCCGAACACGACCTCGGTGATCACGTCCAAGTCGATCTCGAAGAGCGGCGGCCGCGCCGGCTACCGCGGGCTGCTCGAGGTGGCGAAGGGAGCGCACGGCTCCAGGTCGAAGGTCGTCTGCGACGCGCTGATCCTCGACGAGGAGTCGCGCTCCGACACGTACCCGTACATGAAGATCGACGAGTCCGACGTGGACATCGGCCACGAGGCGACCGTGTCCAAGATCGGCGAGGAGCAGCTCTTCTACCTGATGTCGCGCGGCCTCACGGAGGCCGAGGCGGCGGCGATGATCGTGTCCGGCTTCGTCGAGCCGATCACGAAGGAGCTGCCGCTCGAGTACGCGGTCGAGATGAACCGGCTGATCCAGCTCCAGATGGAAGGATCGGTTGGTTAGCTCGATCTCGAAGGTCGACTCCGTAGGCATCCCTTCGACGAACACCGAGCGCTCGCGAGCCTTCTACGTGGATACGCTCGGACTGCGACCGGACGAGCGGTCGTGGAACGAGTTCTGGGTCGGCGAGACGTGCTTCGCGAGGAGCCCGGCCGCTTTGGAATGGAGTTCCAGGCCCAGAAGAACGGCATCGCGCTGCTGCGGGTGGAGGACGTCGAAGCTGCACGGGTCGAGCTGGAGGCCAAGGGCGTCGAGTTCGCCGGCGAGACGGTGGACACAGGCGTCTGCCACATGGCCACCCTCGCCGATCCCGACGGCAACGAGCTCGTGCTGCACAGGCGCTACGCGCCGTATTCGGACGGGACGACGCCGTGATCGAGTTCACGCCGCTGCCGCCGGGCACGATCGCGCTGCGCGTGCCCGACGTCGCCGAGGCGAAGGCGAAGCTCGAAGCGGCCGGCGTCACCGTGAACGAGCTGTGGGACTCCGGCGTCTGCTGCGGGGCGGGCCTCCGCGACCCCGCCGGCAACCCGATCCTCCTCCACCGCCGGTACGCGCCGTATGAGCAGAGCTGACGTCCTTGCCGCCTACCAGCGGCTGCCGATCCCGGACCTGACCCAGGAGCACTGGCGCTTCACCGACCTGCGCGGCTTCGACCCCGATGCGTTCTCCGCCGAGGGCGGCGAGGTCATGCGGCCGGAGTCGATGCTCGAGCTGGACGTGGCCGGGCTGGCCTTCGCCGGCGAGGGCGGGATCGAGATCGAGCGGGCACCCGAGGGAGTCACCTTCGCGCCGCTCTCCGACGCGCACGAGCGTCTCCACGAGCTGGTCGGCTGGGACGAGAAGTTCGCCGCGCACAACGCGGCCATGTGGCAGCACGGCCTGCTGGTCCATGTCGCCAAGGACGTGGTGCTCGAGCGGCCGCTCTACGTCCGGGTCGCGAACGCGGTCGACGGCGGCTCGCTCTTCTGGCGCCTGCTCGTGGTCGCCGAGGAGGGCGCTCGCTTCTCGCTCGTGGAGGAGCTCGCCTCGGCGACGCCGGAGCTCTCGGGCTACGCGAACACGGTCGCCGAGCTCTTCGTGGGCCAGGCCGCGAAGCTCGAGTACGTCTCGATCCAGAACCTGTCCCGCCAGACCTGGCACTTTGCGGCGCAGCACGCGCGCGTCGACCGGGACGGCGAGCTCGACTGGGTCGTCGGCGGCTTCGGCTCGAAGAAGGGCAAGACGTGGATCCAGAACGATCTCGCGGGCCCGGGCGCGCGCTCGCGCGTGACCGGCGCCTACTTCGCCGACGGCGACCAGCACATCGACTACGACACCTTCCAGGAGCACATGGCGCCTTCCACCACCTCCGACTTCGCCTTCAAGGGCGCGTTGCGCGACAAGGCAACGGCGGTCTGGCGCGGGATGATCCGCGTCGAGCGCGAGGCGCAGCAGACGGACGCCTACCAGGAAAGCCGCGCGCTGATGCTCTCGCCGGACGCGCACGCAGTCCCGATCCCGGGGCTCGAGATCCTCGCCAACGACGTCCGCTGCACGCATGGCGCCACCGTGGGGCGCGTCGACCGCGACGAGCTGTTCTACGCGATGGCGCGCGGGCTCTCGCGGGCGGAGGCCGAACGCCTGATCATCCGCGGCTTCTTCCAGAATATCCTCGACCGCATCGAGCTGGAGCCGGTACGGGAGGCCGTCGCGGCGGCCCTCGAGGCGCGGATCCCGCAGGCTTAGGTCATGAACGCCCTACAGACTGAAAGTGCTGCTACTATGCGGTCTGCGACGTTTCCGTCGCGCCATTTACCTGGGGCCCTCTAAGGGCCCTTTCTTATTGGAGGAATCATGGATAGGTTCGGAATGTTCGTCGATGCGGGGTATCTCTATTCCGCTTCCGGGAAGCTTCTCTTCGGAACCACAGAACGGCGCCGCCTGATCATGAACTTCGATGGGATCTTGGGCAGCCTGCAGCGGTTCGGGGCCGACAACTGCCGCCTTGAGCACCGAGGACGTACTGGTACGACGGCGCGCGGGACACTGTGCCTACTCCGCAGCACATCGAGATTGCCAATCTGCCGGGCGTGAAGCTTCGACTTGGCCGCCTGACAGCCGGTGGTCAGAAAGGTGTGGACTCGCGGATCGTCCGTGATCTCATCATGCTGGCTACGCACCGCGCCATCTCGACCGCGTACCTCCTCGGAGGAGACGAGGATCTTCGAGAGGGCGTCAGCGAAGCGCAGGAGCGCGGGGTTAAGGTCACTCTGATCGGCGTCGAGCCGCTCGACGAGCAGAACCTTTCCCCGACGCTTGCGATGGAGGCGGATGAGGTTCTTGTCCTTGATCGGGATTTCGTCAGCCCCCACATCCGAGAGCGCGCGCCAGATGTTGTCCCGACGCTCGAACCCGCGGATCCGCGCGATCCGGAAGCCCTTGGGCGCGCATTTGCCGCCGCACACATGGAACGCGAGGGTCCGGGCGTCCGCCAAGTCCTTCTTGATCGCCGGCCCCGCACAATCCCGCCGGATGTCGACAGGTTGCTTCTGGTCTACGCGTCGCGGTCCCTCGGCGTTGGCCGCGTGGACGACGATGTTCGTCGAGAGATTCGGCGGGGCTTTTGGACGGGAGTCGAGGAGCACGGCGAATAGGTCGTCCGCCAGTCTGCGGAGTGAGTAGGCAGCCAGACGAGGCCGCAGCCCGGCCGCGCCAGCACTACAACGTCACGCTGGCGATCCTCGTCTTCGCGGGGACGGCGTTCGCGCTCCAGCAGACGATGATCATCCCGGCGCTGCCGGTCCTGCGGGACGAGTTCGACACCACCACCGGCTGGGCGACGTGGCTGTTCACCGGCTTCCTCCTCTCGGCCTCGGTCGCGATCCCGATCTTCGGCAAGCTCGGCGACCAGCACGGCAAGGAGCGGCTGCTCGTCATCAGCCTCGGCATCTTCCTGCTCGGCTCGATCGGCGCGGTCTTCGCGCCGAACATCGGCGTCCTGATCGCCTGCCGGATCCTCCAGGGCGCCGGGGGCGCCGTCTTCCCGCTCAGCTTCTCGATCATCAAGGACGAGTTCCCCGCGGAGAAGGTCGGAGTCGCGGTCGGCGCGGTCTCCGCGGTCTTCGCGATCGGCGGCAGCCTCGGCCTCGTGCTCTCTGGCGTGATCGTGGACTCGCTCTCCTGGCGCTGGCTCTTCATCGTCGGCGCGGTCGGCGTCGCGATCGCGGTCGCGCTCGTCCACCTCTTCGTGCCCGAGTCGCCGATCAAGACGCCGTCGCGTGTGGACGTGCCGGGCGTGGCGCTCCTTTCGGCCGGCCTGCTCGCGCTGCTGCTCGCTCTGACCGAGGGCGACAGCTGGGGCTGGGGTTCCGCCCGGATCCTCGGCCTGTTCGCCGGCGCGGCTGCGGCTCTCGTCGCCTGGGGATTCGTCGAGCTGCGCGTGCCCGAGCCGATGGTGGACATGCGGATGCTGGCCCAGCGGGCCGTGCTCTTCGCGAACCTCTCGGCGCTGATCGCCGGCTTCGCGCTCTTCGGCACCTTCATCATCGTCCCGCAGCTGCTGCAGCTGCCGCCCGAGCTGGCCGAGCACGGCTTCGGCGTCAGCGCGACCAAGACAGGCATCTACCTGCTGCCGGGCACCGTGATCGGCTTCGTCACCGGGCCGCTCGCCGGCGTGATGGGCAACCGCCTCGGCGCCAAGTGGCCACTCTCCCTCGGGATGCTCCTCGGGGGCGCGGGCCTCGCCCTCCTGGCTCTCTGGCACGAGACCGAGTGGCAGATCGTCGCGGGGATGTTCGTGCTCGGGGCCGGCCTCCCGATGACGTTCGCCGGCATGGCCAAGGTGATCGTCGACGCCGTCCGGCCCTCGGAGACGGGCGTCGCGACCGGCATGAACACGGTCATGCGGACGGTCGGCGGTGTCGTCGGCGGCCAGGCGGTGGCCGCGCTGCTCGCGATCGACACGATCGGGACGACGGACATCCCCGCCGAGTCGGCCTTCGTCGCCGCCTTCTCGGTGGGCGCGGCGAGCGCCGTCGTCGGCGGGCTCGTCGCCCTCCTCATCACGCCGCGGCGTAGATTGCGGACGTGAGCTGCGACTGCGACAAGGTGTTCAGCGGCCGGTTCGCGCGGCGAATGGCCAAGCGGTACCGCAAGCGGGGCCTCGACGCGACCGCGCGGCGAATGGCCGACTTCCTCGCTGCCCAGGGGCTCGAGGGCGCGACCGTGCTCGAGATCGGCGGCGGCGTCGGCGAGATCCACGTCGAGCTGCTGAAGCGCGGCGCCGTCGGCGCCGTCAACCTGGAACTCTCGCCCGAGTACGACGAGCAGGCAGGGCGTCTCGCCACAGAGCAGGGCGTCGCCGACCGCATCGAGCGCCGCCTCCACGACATCGCCGAGGCGCCCGTGGAGCCGGCGGACGTGGTCGTCCTGCACCGGGTCGTCTGCTGCTACCCGGACTACGAGCGGCTGCTCGGCGCGGCCGCCGCGCACGCGCGCCGGCTGCTCGTCTTCAGCTATCCGCGGCACAACCTTCTCGTGCGCGCGCTCGTCTGGCTCGAGAACGCGAGCCAGGCGCTCCGCCGGCGGGAGTTCCGCGCCTTCGTCCACCCGCCGGCGGCGATGCTCGCCGTGGCCGAGGGCAAGGGATTGCGTCGGACGTTCGCCCACGACGGATTCGTGTGGCAGGTCGCAGGGCTCGAGCGGGCCTGACCCAGGCCGAGGCGGAGCGCCGCCTCGCCGAGCGCGGCCCGGCCGAGCCGCCGCCGACCAGCCGCTCGACGGCGAGCATCGTCCGCGCCAACGTCTTCACGGTCTTCAACGCGATCCTGATCGTGCTCGGCGTGCTGACGCTGGCGCTCGCGCAGTGGCAGGACGCCCTCTTCCTCGGCATCGTCGTCGCCAACTCGACGATCGGCATCGTCCAGGAGCTGCGCGCGAAGCGCGCGCTCGACCGGCTGGCCTCGCTCGTGGCGCCGCATGCGACGGTGGTGCGCGACGGCGAGGAGTGGGAGGTGGACGTCGAGGACGTCGTCGTCGGCGACCTCGTCCGCGTCGAGGCCGGCGACCAGGTGGTCGCGGACGGGAGGCTCGTGGAGAGCGAGGGCCTGGCGCTGGACGAGTCGATCCTCACCGGCGAGTCGCAGCCGGTGGCCCGGGCGACGGGCGAGGAGGTGCGTTCCGGTTCGTTCGCGGTCGAGGGCGCGGGCGGCTTCGAGGTGACCGCCGTCGGCGACGACAGCTACGCGCAGCAGCTCGCGGGCGAGGCCCGTGAGTTCCGGCACCCGCGCTCGCCGCTCGAGCGCACGCTCAACCGGCTGCTGCTGATCACCGTCGCGGTCATGGCCCCGCTCGGCACGATCCTCGTCTACTCGCTCTGGCACGGCGACGAGCCGCTCGACGAGGCGGTGACGACGGCTGTGGCGGGGATCGTCACGCTCGTTCCCGAGGGCCTGATCCTGCTCGTCAGCCTCACCTTCGCGGCGGCCGCGCTCCAGCTCACGCGCCGCGGGGTGCTCGCGCAGCAGTTGAATGCGATCGAGTCGCTCGCCTCGGTGGACGTGATCTGCATCGACAAGACGGGGACGCTGACGGAGGCCGGCCTGCGGGTGCTCGAGGTCGAGCCGGAGGAGGTGCTCGAGCCGCTCGCGCGCTTCGCGGCCAGCTCGCCGAGCCGCAACGCGACGCTGCGTGCGATCGCAGAGGCGTTCCCGGCGGAGCCCGAGCGGGTGCGCGACTACGAGCCGTTCTCCTCGGCCAAGCGCTATAGCGCGCTCACGCTCGAGGACGGCCGGTACGCCCTCGGCGCGCCCGAGCTCTTCGGGCTCGAGCGCGACGGAAGCGGGCGCCGCGTGCTCGCCTTCGGCACCGGCGACTTCCGGCCGCTCGGCCAGGTCGTGCTCGCCGAGGAGCTGCGGCCGAGCGCGCGCGAGACGATCTCGTTCCTGCGCGACGAGGGCGTCGACGTCCAGGTGCTCTCCGGGGACGACCAGGCGACCGTGGAGGCGATCGCCTTGGACGCGGGCATCCCGCCGGAGGCGGTGCACGGCCGAGTCACGCCCGAGGAGAAGAAGCGCTTCGTCGAGCAGCTGCGCGACCGCGGCCGCTACGTGGCGATGGTCGGCGACGGCGTCAACGACGTGCCGGCGCTCAAGGCGGCCCGGCTGGCGATCGCGCAGGGCAACGGCTCCGAGATGGCGCGCAGTGTCGCCGACATGGTGCTCGTCCGCGGCGACTTCGACGCCGTCCCGCACATGGTCGCCCAGGGCCGCAAGATCCTCCGGAACATCCAGCGGGTGACGAAGCTGTTCGTGACGAAGTCGGTCTTCGCCGCCTTCCTGATCCTGCTCGTCGGCGTGACGTCGACGCCTTACCCGCTGCTGCCGCGCCACCTGACGCTCGCGGCCGCGCTGACGGTCGGCATCCCGGGTTTCTTCCTCGCGCTGGCCCCGAGCACGGGGCCCTGGCAGACCACCGGCTTCCTGCGCGACGTCGCGCGCTTCGCCGTCCCAGCCGGGACGGCCGCGGGCCTCGGCGTGCTGGCCGCGTACCACTTCTCGCTCAGCGTGGTCGCGGCGCCGCTGGCCGACGCGCGGACGGTGGCCACCTCCGTGCTCGTGGTCGTCGGGCTCTATCTCGTGCTCGCGCTGGAGGCGACCGAGCGCCGGCGGGGACAGGCCGTGGGGGCGCTCTGCGGTGGCCTGCTCCTGCTCTACACGGTCGTGCTCGCCGTCGGCGGCCTGCGCGGGTTCTTCGACCTGACCGTCCCCGGCGGCTGGGAGGTGATCGCGATTCTCGGCGGCTCGGGCCTGGCGATCGCGGGCCTGGCCTTCACGGACGAGCGCTTCCTCCCTCGGGTGTAGCCTGGACCCATGGCGGTGACGGCGAAGCCGACGCTCGACGCCCACAAGCTCCGGGCGGACTTCCCGATCTTCGAGCAGACCTTCCACGGCAAGCCGCTCGCCTTCCTCGACTCGGCGGTGACCGCGCAGAAGCCGCGCGCCGTCCTCGACGCGATGACGCACTTCTACGAGACCTCGTACACGAACGTCCACCGGGGCGTCTACCAGCTCTCCGAGCGGGCGACCGAGGCGTTCGAGGGCGCGCGCGAGAAGGTCTGCCGCTTCGTCAACGCGCCCTCGTCGCGCGAGGTGATCTTCACGCGCAACACGACCGAGGCGATCAACCTCGTCGCCTACGCGTGGGGCCTGAACAACCTCGGGCCGGGCGACCTCGTCGTCGTCACCGAGCTCGAGCACCACTCGAACTACGTGCCGTGGCAGTACATGGCGCGCAAGACCGGCGCGGGGTTCCGAATGATCCCGCTCGACGAGCACGGCGAGCTCAAGCTCGAGGCGCTGGACGAGCTCGCGGCCGAGGGCTCGGTCAAGGTCGTCGCCGGCAACCTCGTCTCCAACGCGCTCGGCACGGTCAATCCCGTCGATCGCCTGGCGGCCTGGGCGCACGAGCAGGGCGCGATCATGGTCGTGGACGCCGCGCAGGCGGTGCCGCACCTGGCCGTCGACGTGCAGGCGCTCGGCGCCGACTTCGTCGCCTTCTCCGCCCACAAGATGTGCGGCCCGAGCGCGGTCGGCGCCCTCTGGGGCCGCGCGGAGCTGCTCGAGTCGATGGAGCCGTTCCTGCTCGGCGGCCACATGATCCGCAAGGTCCGGCTCGAGGAGACGACCTGGGGCGACCTGCCGCACAAGTTCGAGGCCGGGACGTCGCCGATCGCCGAGGCGGTGGGCTTCGGGGCAGCCGTCGACTACCTGAACGGGATCGGCCTCGACGCGATCCACGCGCACGAGCAGGACCTGACCGCGTACGCGCTCGAGCGCATGGCGGAGGTGCCGGGGACGACGTTCTACGGCCCGCCGGTCGAGCGCCGAGCGGGGATCGTCTCCTTCAACCTCGACGGCATCCACCCGCACGACGTGGCGCAGGTCCTCGATCTCGACGCCGTCGCCATCCGCGCCGGCCACCACTGCTGCCAGCCGCTGATGACGAAGCTCGGGGTGGCGGCGACCAACCGCGCCAGCTTCTACCTCTACACCGTGCCGGAGGAGATCGACCGGCTGGTGGAAGGCCTGCACAAGGCGCGCAAACTGCTCGGCTAGCTACGCTCGACGCGTGACCTTCGACAGCCTCTATCGCGAGAACGTCCTCGACCACTACAAGAGCCCGCGCAACCGCGGGACGATCGAGGGTGCCGACGCGGTCGCGGAGGGGATGAACCCGCTCTGCGGCGACGAGGTGACGATCACCGTCGCCTTCGCGGACGACGGCGAGACGATCGCCGACGTCAAGTTCGAGGGCCGCGGCTGCGCGATCTCACAGGCGTCGACGTCGATGCTGACCGAGCTGGTCAAGGGCCGGCGGGTCGCGGAGGTCGCCGCGTTCGACCGCGACGAGCTGCTCGAGGAGGTCGGCATCCCGCTGACCCCCGTGCGGCTCAAGTGCGCGATCCTCGGGCTGCACACGCTGAAGGTCGCGCTCGCCAAGGCCACCGGCGCCACGCCGGAGGTCGGCGACGACGACCTCGACGTGCGCTGATGCCCCTCTACGAGGTCTGCCCGGTGGAGGAGCTTCCCCCCGGGTCGATGAAGATCGTCCCCGCCGGCGCGATCATCGTCGGCGTCTACAACTGCGACGGCAGCTTCTTCGCGCTCGAGGACCGCTGCTCGCACGACGACGGGCCGCTGGTCGAGGGCGACTGGGAGCCGGAGAACTGCGTCGTCGTCTGCCCGCGGCACGGGTCCAGCTTCGACCTCCGCACCGGGCGCCCGCTGTCGCTCCCGGCGTACGAGCCGGTCGAGACGTTTCCCGTCACGGTCGAGGACGGGGTCGTCAAGGTCGAGGTCGAGGTCGAATAGCAGCCGCCCGGACCGCTATGTTCCGCAGACCGCGGAAAGGAGGTGGTCCGGCTTGAAGGAGACTTGCAGTACGGGCAGCGGAGGTGCCAGCGGGTAGAGGCGCCGTCCCCGGGACCACCGGGAACCGCCTAGCCAGCGTGGGGGACGGGTAGCGCGTCTGCCAATCCACCGCTGGTAACCGAAGGCTCGAGGGGCCGGCTCCGTCCGGCCCCTCGCCATTTCCTCAGCGAGCGGTCGCGCGGCGAATCTGATCGTCGAGCGGGACGAGCGGCAGCTTGAAGGTCTCGAGCGCCGGCCGCATGTCCGCCACGTGGTCGAGCGCGTCCAGCATCGTCAGGTCGTCGCGCGTGACGAGCGGGTTCGGCAGCAGCTCGAAGAGCCGGGCCTGCGCGCGCATGACCGGCATCGGCACGTGCAGGGTCGCCCGGCGCGCCCCCATGACGCGCCGAATCCGGTCGTAGAGCTCGTTCCAGCTGACCGCGTCGGGCCCGCCGAGGTCGAACGTTCGGCCCACCGCGTCCGGATGACCGACCGCCTCGGCGAAGAAGTCGGCGACGTCCTCGACCCAGATCGGCTGGATCCGTCCCTCGCCGGAGCCGATGATCGGCGTCACCGGCGACCAGCGGACGGTGCGGACGAACGTCGGCAGCACACCGCCGTCCCGGCCGAACACGAAGGTCGGCCTGAAGATCACGTAGGGGATCCCGGAGCCGCTCACCGCCTGCTCCATCGCCCACTTCGCCCCGTAGTACGGCGTCAGGTCCTTCGTCGCCTCGCCCACGCCCGAGGCGCTCATGTGCAGGAAGCGGGCGACGCCCTCCGCGCTCGCCGCGTCCGCGAGCGCCCGCGTCCCCAGCGTCATCACCTCGTCGAACTCCCGTCGGCTCCCCGTCCGGATCGAGACCAGGTGGACGACGGTGTCGCAACCGGCCACCGCCGGCCGCACCGTTTCGGGCTGCCGCAGGTCGCCGACGGCGAGCTCGCAGCCCCACGCCTCGAGCTGCGCCCCGCGCCGCCGCTCCCGGACGAGCGCGCGCACGGGCAGGTCGCGCTCGCGCAGTGCGCGCACCACCTTCGGGCCGACGAAGCCCGTCCCCCCGGTGACGAGGATCACTTGCCCGGATCCTCGAAGTTCTGCCAGTAGCGGCTCGGCACGGGGCCCTTCTGCCCCTGGTACTTGGAGCCGACTCCTCCGCTGCCGTACGGCCGCTCGGCCGGCTCGGTGAGCTGGACGAAGGAGACCTGGCCGATCCTCATCCCCGGATAGATCGTGATCGGGAGGTTCGAGACGTTCGAGAGCTCGAGCGTGACCTGCCCGTCCCAGCCCGGGTCGATGAAGCCGGCGGTCGAGTGGATCAGGAGGCCAAGGCGCCCCAGCGAGCTCTTCCCCTCGAGGCGGGCGACGAGGTCGTCCGGCAGCCGGATCCGCTCGAGCGTCGAGCCGAGCACGAACTCCCCCGGATGGAGGATGAAGGCGGTGTCGAGCTCGACCTCGACCAGCTCCGTGAGGTCCTCCATCTGCTGCTTCACGTCGATGAACGGGTAGCGAGCGTTGTGGAAGACGCGGAAGAAGCGGTCGGCGCGGACGTCGACGCTCGACGGTTGGATCAGCGCCTCGTCGAAGGGGTCGATCTCGATCCGGCCCTCCGCCAGTTGCCGCCTGATCGTCCGGTCGGAGAGGACCATCAGGGGATTCTACGAGGACCCTGCCGCGTGTACCGATTGGCACGTTTTGCGCTAGGGTCCACGCCCCCCGATGGTCCTCCAGCCCGTCGATCGGAGAGCGCACGCGCGCGAGCGTAGGCGCAGGCAGCGTCGCGCCCGTCGCGTACGCCGCCTCGGCACGCTGTTCGTCGTCGCCGGGCTCGCAGTCGCGGGCGCCACCTACGCGCTTCGGGACGACGGGGACAAGCCCGCGCCGATCGAGCCCGCGGCGGTTGCCGACCCCTCGGGCGCGCCCGCGCGGGTCAATCCCCTGGCGCCGCGCCCGGCGCCGCTCGAGATGCGCGGCGTCCACGTGACCATGGCGCTCGCCTCGCTCCCCGGGAAGCTCACGGAGTACGCGTCGATGCAGGGCCTGAACACGATCCAGCTCGACCTCAAGGATGAGAACGGCGACGTCGCCTGGCCCTTCGCGGAGGTGCCGCTCGCGCGCGAGATCGGCGCTGCGAAGCCGTATTACCGGCCCAAGCAGGCTGCTCTGCTCGCCCGCAAGCACGGCGTCTACCTTATCGGCCGCATCGTCTGCTTCGAAGACCCGGCGCTCTCCGTCGCGCAGCCGGAGCGGGCAATCCAGCGCTCGGACGGCTCGGTCTGGACGAACGACGCCGGCCTCGGCTGGCTCGACCCGTACAACCGCGCCAACTGGGAGTACATCCTCGACGTCGCCGTCGCCGGCGCGAAGTCCGGCTTCGACGAGATCCAGTTCGACTACATCCGCTTCCCGACCGACGGCGACACCAGCGGCATCGTCTATCCCGCCAACGACGGGACGTCCATGGGCTGGACGATCGCCCAGTTCGCGCAGTACGCCTCGGAGCGCCTGAAGCCGCTCGGCGTGCGCGTGTCGGCCGACGTCTTCGGCCTCTCGGCGACGCGGAACCTCGGCATCGGCCAGTTCCCGCGCCGAATCGCTCGCTACGTGGACGTGATCTATCCGATGGTCTACCCGTCCCACTACGTGCCGGGCGAGTACGGCATCGACGATCCGAACGCCGTTCCCGGCCAGGTGGTGGCGGCGTCGCTGGCCGACTTCAAGCGCGAGCTGCGCGGGACGAAGGCCAAGATCATCCCCTGGCTCCAGGACTTCTCGTACGGAAGCACCTATACGGCGGACGACGTCAAGGTGCAGATCGACGCGGCGCGGCGCGCCGGCAGCCCCGGCTTCCTGCTCTGGAACGCCGGCGGCATCTACACCGAGGAAGCGCTCACGTACGACTCGGAATAGCGGCCGCCTCGTCCGCTATCGTCCTCGCGATGGCGACGACCCGCTCCATCGAGCTGCGGACCGCGCTGCCGGGCCCGGGCTCGCAGGCGATCATCGACCGCAAGGAGCGCGTCATCGCCGGCCCGCTGTCGCTGACCTTCCCGATCGTGATCGAGGAGGGAAGCGGCGCCACGCTCACCGACGTCGACGGCAACACGTTCCTCGACTTCACCGGCGGCGTGGGTTGCCTGAACGTCGGCCACTCCCACCCGAGAGTGGTCGCGGCCGCCCAGGAGCAGCTCGAGCGCTACGGCCACACCGACTTCACGATCGTCCCCTACGAGCCCTATGTGGTGCTCGCCGAGCGGCTGATCGAGCTGTCCCCGTTCACCGGCCCCGCGAAGGCCGCCTTCTTCAACGCGGGCACCGAGGCGGTCGAGAACGCGATCAAGTTCGCGCGCTCCTACACGGGCCGGCCAGCCGTCATCTGCTTCGAGGGAGCGTTCCACGGGCGCACGCTGCTGTCCATGACGATGACCTCGAAGACGCACCCGTACAAGGCCGGGCTCGGGCCGTTCGCGCCCGAGGTCTACCGCGTCCCCTTCGCGGGCGACTACCGCGGGCCGTCGGCCGCGGACGCGCTCGCCGCGCTCGAGCGAGCGCTCACGACGCAGGTGGCCGCGGAGCACGTCGCCGCGCTCGTGATCGAGCCGGTGCAGGGCGAGGGCGGCTTCGTCGTCGCGCCGCAGGAGTTCATGGAGGGGGTGCGCCGCATTTGCGACGAGCACGGGATCGTCCTCGTCGTCGACGAGGTGCAGACCGGCTTCGGGCGCACGGGCAAGCTCTTCGCGATCGAGCACTACGGGATCGAGCCCGACCTGATGACCGTCGCCAAGTCGATTGCCGCCGGGCTGCCGCTCTCGGGCGTGATCGGCAAGGCGGAGATCATGGACGCCCCGGCCGACTCCGCGATCGGGGGCACCTACGTGGGCAATCCCGTCGCGCAGGCGGCGGCGCTGGCGGTGCTCGACGTGATCGAGGACGAAGGGCTGGTGGAGCGCGCGGCCGAGCTTGGGGAGCGGTTGCGGGGCCGGATGGAGGCCTGGCAGGAGCGCTTCCCGCAGATCGGCGACGTCCGCGGCCTCGGCGCGATGCTCGCGATCGAGCTCGTGCGCGACCCGGCCACGAAGGAGCCGGCACCCGAGCTCGCCTCCGCGGTCGCCCAGGCGGCCTTCGAGCGCGGCCTGCTCCTGCTCAAGTCGGGGATCTACTCGAACTGCATCCGCGTGCTCGTCCCGCTCGTGATCGCTGACGCCCAGGTCGACGAGGCACTCGCCGTCTGGGAAGAGTCGCTCGAAGCGGTTCTCGGCACTTAGCTAGGTTCGGCGGCACTCCTCCGCCACAATGGGCGGCATGGTCTGTTCCAGCTGCGGCTCGACGCTCCCGGAGGACGCCCGGTTCTGTCCGTCCTGCGGGACAGCTGCCGGCGCTCCCGCTGAGCCCGCCGGGGAGCGGAAGCTCGCGACAGTCCTCTTCGCCGACCTCGTCGGCTCGACCGAGCTCGGTGGTGCCCAGGATCCCGAGCGGACGCGAGCGATGCTCGACCGCTTCTACGACGCCATGGCGGCCGAGATCAGCCGCGCCGGCGGCACGGTCGAGAAGTTCGTGGGCGACGCGGTGATGGCCGTGTTCGGCGCGCCGGCCGCGCAGGAGGACCATGCGGAGCGGGCGCTGCATGCCGCGCTGTCGATGCGTCGCCGCCTCGAGGAGCTGTTCGACGGCGCCCTGGAGATACGCATCGGCGTCAACACCGGCGAGGTCGTCGTCGGCCGCGCCCGCGAGGGCAGCTCCTTCGTCACCGGAGACGCCGTCAACGTCTGCGCCCGGCTCGAGCAGAACGTGGAACCGGGCCAGATCCTGGTCGGGGAGCGCACCGCCAGCCTCGTCCGGGGAGCCTTCGAATTCGATCAGCCCGGCGTGATCGAGGCAAAGGGCAAGGACGGCGGCGTGGCCTGCCGCCGGCTCGTACGCGCGCTGACGTTGATGCGGCCTCGCGGCGTGGGCGGGCTGAAGCGAGTGTTCATCGGGCGCGACACGGAACTGGAGCTGCTCGAGACCACGTTCCGCCGAGTCGTCGAAGCCGGCGAGCCGCACCTGGTCACGCTCATGGGCGACGCTGGCATCGGCAAGACGCGCCTCGTCCGAGAGCTCTGGGACCGGCTCGGCGGCCAGTCCGAGGAGCCGCTCCGGCGCACGGGCCGCTGCCTCCCCTACGGCCAGGCGATCACCTACTGGCCGCTGGCCGAGATCCTTAAGGAGCACCTCGGCATCCTCGAGAGCGACGCGCCCGAAGTCGTCCGCGCGAGGCTCGACGGCCGCGAGATGCTGGGCCTGACGCTGGGTCTCGACCCCTCGGAAGACATTCACCCCCTGGCGGCGCGCGACCGGCTGCACGACGCGTGGGTCGACTTCCTTGCCGAGCTGGGCGCGGAGCGTCCCGTCGTGGTGCTCGTCGAGGACATTCACTGGGCGGAAGAGCCGCTCCTCGACCTCCTCGAGCGGCTCGCGCGGGACGTCCAGGCGCCGCTGCTGCTGATCGGCACAGCGCGGCCGGAGCTGCTCGAGAGCCGCCCCGCATGGGGTGGCGGCCGTCGCAACGCCTCGCTGCTCTGGCTCGAGCCGCTCTCGCCCGACGAGGCGACGCGGCTGGTCGAGGAGGAGCTGGCGGGCGCGCTGCCTGAGCACCTCAGGAACCTCGTCGTCGAGCAGGCGGAGGGCAACCCTTTCTACGCGGAGGAGCTGATCGGGACGCTTGTCGACCAGGGCGTGCTCGTCCAGGACAACGGCGGCTGGCGCGCCAACGAGCTACCCGCCGACTTTACGGTGCCCGACTCGGTCCACGCCGTGCTCGCCGCTCGCATCGACCTGTTGCCGCCGGTCGAGAAGTCCGCCCTCCAGGCCGCGGCCGTGATCGGCAGGGTGTTCTGGGAGGGCCCGGTGCGGGAGCTGCTCGAGGGAGCGGAGCCGGACTTCGCGCTGCTCGAGGACCGCGACTTCATCCGCCGCCGGCCTGGCTCGTCCATGGCGGGTGAGCGGGAGCATGCGATCAAGCACGCGCTCACGCGGGAGGTCGCCTACGAGAGCCTCCCGAAGGCGAAACGCGCGCGCTTGCACGCGGCCTTCGCCGACTGGCTCGAGCGCGCCGTCGAGGCGCGCGAGGAGGTCGCGCCACTGCTCGCTCACCATTACGCCGAGGCCGTGCGGACCGAGGACGCGGACCTCGCCTGGACGGGCGAGGAGGACGAGCTCGCGCGTCTGCGCGCCAAGGCAGCCGACTGGCTACGCCGCGCAGGCGAGCTCGCCATCGCACGCTTCGACCTCGACGGCGCGATCCAGCTCTCTGAGCGCGCCCTCGAGGTCGAGGACGACGGGCCCACGAGGGCCGAGCTCTGGCGCACGATCGGGCGGGCTCATGCCATGCGTTACGAGGGCGAGGCGTTCTGGGCGGCGATGCAGAAGTCGCTCGACGTCTGCTACGACCGCGCTACCTGCGCCGACACGTACAGCCAGCTGGCGTTCCAGACGGTGATGCGGATGGGGATGTGGCCGCAGAAGCCGGAGCTCGAGCGGGTGAAGGGCTGGGTCGAGAGCGCGATCCAGATGGCACCGGCCGGAAGTCACGCCCAGGCGCGCGCGCTCACCGCGCAGGCCTTGATCTCGGCGGAGGACGAGGACGCGGCGCGGGAGGCGGTCGCGGTGGCGGACCGCCTGGGAGATCCCGAGCTTCGGTCCTACGCGTTCGAAGCGCGGTCGGCGGCCGCCATGCACAACGGGGCGTACGAGGACGCGTGGCGATGGGCGCTGCGCCGCTTCGAGCTGCTCGACGAGATCGACGACCCCGACCACCTGATGGACATGCGGGAGGGCTCGATCCCGACGGCTCTCGCCACGCGGCGGGTCGAGGAATCGCGGCGGCTCGCGCTTGCCGCGGACGAGCTCTCGCTGAAGCTCTCGACGCACCACCGCGTGCACGGCGTTTCCCTGCGGCTCGAGGTCGAGGAGGTGGCCGGCGGGTGGGACACGATCCGCGTCCTGACGGCCAGGATGGAGGAGGCCGTCTTCGCCAACCTCGACACGCCGTGCGTCCGGAACCAGCGCTCCCTGCTCATCTGCGCGGCCGCAAGCATGGAAGCGGGCGACGCCGCCGAGGCCGACCGCCTCGAGCGGACGGCCGAGGAGCTGGGGATGCAGGGCTACGACTTTCTCTTCGACCCGCCGCGAATGCGGCTGGCCATGCTCCGCGGGAACCTCGACCGGGTCGGCGACCTGCTCGAGGTGCCCCCCTCGCACACGCTCAGCTTCGGCCTCGCCGCTCACTCCGTGCGGATGGACGCGCTCGCTGCCCTGCGCGACCGCGAGCGGATCGAGCGGGAGGCACCCGCGCTGCTGCTCCCCGACACGATCCTGGAACCCTTTGCGCTACGCGCGCTCGGGGTCGTGCGCGAGGACGAAGAGCTCGTCCGGCAGGCCCAGGCGCGCTTCGGGGCGATCGGCCTGAGCTGGCACGCGGCCCAGACCGCGGCCATGACTCAGTAGGCGAGGCCGGAGCGCCGCTCGTGCCGGTCGAGCGCCAGCCGGACGAGGCGGTCGAGCAGCTCGCCGTACGGGATTCCCGAGGCCTCGAAGAGCCGCGCGTAGACGCTCGTGGCGGTGAAGCCGGGGATGGTGTTGATCTCGTTCACGACGACCTCGCCGTCAGGGCGCACGAAGAAGTCGATCCGCGCCATCCCCTCGCACTCGGTCGCCACGAACGAGTCGACGGACAGCTCCTGCACGCGCCGGGCGGTCGCCTCGTCGACCCGCGCGGGCACGATGATCTGGCTGCCGCCCTCGTCGTACTTGGCGGCGTAGTCGTACCACTCCCCCTGCGGGACGATCTCCCCGACTACGGAGGCGACCGGCCGCTCGTCCGCGCCGAGGTTCCCGAGCACGCCGCACTCGACCTCGGTGCCCTCGACGAACTCCTCGATCAGCACCTTCTCGTCGTGGCGCCGCGCCAGCTCGACCGCGGGCGCGAGCTCCTCCTCGGAGTGCACCTTCGAGATCCCCACCGACGAGCCGAGCCGCGCCGGCTTCACGAAGACGGGGTAGCCGAACGGGTTCTCGATCGAGTCGCGCAGCCGGATCGCGTGGTGCCGCGCGACGGGGATCCCGCTGTCGCGGAGCACCTTCTTGAACAGGTCCTTGTCCATGCAGAGGGCCGAGGCGGCGACGCCCGCGCCCACGTAGGGGAGGCCGGCGAGCTCCAGGAGGCCCTGGACGGTGCCGTCCTCGCCGAACGGCCCGTGGAGCACCGGCAAGACGACGTCGACTTCCCCCAGCGTGGCGGGAACGGACGACGTCGCCGGCACCGGCAGCGTTTCCGCGACCGTGCCGCCGCCGGGCCCCAGCGCCCAGCGTCCGTCGCGGCCGATCTCAACGCTCGCCACCTCGTACTTGTCCGGATCAAGCGCCTCGATCACCGACCGCGCCGACTCCAGCGAGATCTCGTGCTCGCTGGAACGGCCGCCCATGAGCACGGCGACGCGAATCTTCTTCGTCACCCGCAGACGTCGATGCCGCGGTAGCGACCCACCACGATCGTCACCGTCGAGCCGGGCTCGGCCTCAGTCCCGCCCCCCGGATCCTGGGAGAGCACTATGCCGTCGAGGCACGGGTCCTCGGTGTCCTCGCGCCGCACCCTGACGCGGAAGCCCTCTTCCTGGATGATCTCGCGCGCCGTGTCCTCGTCCTGGTTGCCCACGTCGGGCACCGTCGACGTGGACGGGCCGCGAGACACCGTCAGCGTGACGGTCGAGCCGCGCGGCGCGGACTCGCCGCCGGCCGGGTTCTGGTCGATCACCGTCTCGGCGGGCTGACTCGAGTCGGCGTCCTCGCGCGCGACCTGGAAGCCGGCCGCCTGCAGCGTGGACTCGGCCTGGGCGAAGGGAAGGCTGACGACGCTCGGCACGGCGGCGGGCTTCGGCCCCTTGGAGACGTTGATCCGGACCTCGGTGCCCTCCTCCACCTCCTCGTCGCCCTTCGGTTCCTGGGCCGTGACCGTGCCCACCGGCGCGCCCGAGTTGATCTCGAAGACCACGGGCTCGAGGTTCGCCCCCGTCAGCCGCGCCACAGCCACTTCCCGCGTC
Source organism: Gaiellaceae bacterium (assembly GCA_040902725.1). Lineage (GTDB taxonomy): Bacteria > Actinomycetota > Thermoleophilia > Gaiellales > Gaiellaceae > JACVRU01. Next base: position 35,666 of record JBBDWU010000055.1, read on the forward strand.
TCGCCGACGACGTCGGGCACGACCGTCATCGGCGCCCCGGTGGAGACCCAGAGCTTCACGACGCCCGTCTGCGGGTCGATCCGCGTCCCTTCGCGCGGGTCCTGGTCGAAGACGTAGTTCTCCGGCTGGTCGCGGCTCGGCTCCTCGATCACCTCGTACTGGAGGTTGCGCGAGTCGAGCTCGGCCCTCGCCGCGTTCACGTGCTGCCCGACGAGCAGCGGCACCGCGACGGGGTTGCGCGCGTCGAGCTCGTTCTGGATCTGGTCGTAGACGTACCAGCCGCCCACGAGCGCACCGATGACGATGAGCGCGGCGGCGAGCCAGGGCCAGACGGATCGGCGCCGGGGCTCGTCCTCGTAGTCGTAGTAGACCGGCTCGGCGGGCGGGTAGGTCGGCGGCGCGGCGATCGTCGGCGCCCGGGAGATCTGAGTCGGCATCGCATTCACGCCGGAGATGATCTGGGTGGCGGCCTCCTCGGTCTCTGAGCTGACGCCGAGGCCCCGCGCGATCCGCGCGAGATCCGCGTCCATCTCGGCCGCGCTCTGGTAGCGGCGGGCCGGATCCTTCGCCAGCGCGCGCATCACCACGAGGTCCAGCTCCTCGGGCAGCCCTTCTTTCAGCTCCGAAGGCGGCGGGGGCGTCTCGGAGAGGTGCTTCATCGCGATCTCGACCGGCGACTCGCCCGTGAACGGCACTTTGCCGGTCAGCAGCTCGTAGAGCACGACCCCGACGGAGTACAGGTCGGAGCGCTGGTCGACCCCCGAGCCCCGAGCCTGCTCGGGCGACAGGTACTGGGCCGTGCCGACGATCGAGCCCGCCTCCGTCATCTGGCTCGCGCCGGCGCGCGCGATCCCGAAGTCCGTCACCTTCACCCGCCGGTCCTCGTCGACCATGATGTTGTGCGGCTTGATGTCGCGGTGGACGATGCCGTTCTTGTGCGCGTGCCCGAGCGCGGCGAGCACGTGCCGCGTGATCTCGACGGCGATCGGCACGGGCGCCGGCCCGCGGGCCGCGATCAGCTCCTTCAGGTTGCGCCCCTGGAGGTGCTCCATCGCGATGTAGTAGGTGCCCTCGGCCTCGCCGCGGTCGAAGATCGAGACGATGTTGGCGTGGGAGAGGCCCGCGGCGTTCTTCGCCTCGCGGCGGAAGCGCTCCACGAACTGGTCGTCGTTCGCGTGCCGCTCGTTGAGGATCTTGATCGCCACGCGCCGCCCGAGCTCCTGGTCCTCGGCGAGGTACACGGTCGCCATGCCGCCCGCGCCGAGCTTCTTGACGATGCGGTAGCGCCCGTCGAAGAGGGTGTCTATGAGGGTGTCGGAAACGGCCATGGGGTCTCTACAGGGTAGGTACTACGCCCCCGCATCGCGTAGCAGGGCCTCCATTACGAGCTTTGCGATCGGCGCCGCGGTGGTGCCGCCGACGCCGTCCTGCTCCTCCAGGAAGACGGCGATCGCGACCCGCGGGTTCTCGGCGGGCGCGAACGCGATGAACGAGGTCGTGTTGACGTCGCGGCCGATCTCGGCCGTTCCCGTCTTCCCCGCGACCTCGATCCCCACGATCTGCGCCGCGGTCGAGGTGCCTCCCCGCACCGCCGCGATCATCCCCTGCGTGATTGCGTCCGCCGCCTGGCGCGAGATCGGGCGGCCGAGCTCGTCCGTCGCGGGCGTCGTGACGATCCGGCCCTGCGGGGAGACCACGCGCTCGACGAGCTGAGGCCGCACGAGGATGCCGTCGTTCGCGATCGCCCCCGCCACCATCGCCATTTGCAGCGGCGTCACCTGGAGCCGCTCCTGGCCGAACGCGAGCCGGCCCGGGTCGATGTCGTTCATGTCCTCCGGGAACCAGGGCCTGCCGCCCTTGTAGAGCCCGCTGGCGAGCCGCTCCTCGGCCGGCAGCTCGAGCGGCGGCTTGGAGTAGAAGCCGAAGCGGCGCGCGTACTCGAGGATCGCGCCGGCGCCGATCTCGATCCCGATGTTGCAGAAGACGGAGTTGATCGAGCTCTCGATCGCCTGGAGGAGCGTGACCCGACCGTAGCCGGAGGGGGTGCCCTGGTCGGAGTAGTTGAAGACGCGCTTGCCGTACTCGGTGCAGTAGCCGGGGTCGTCGAAGGTGGACGAGAGGAAGAACTTCCCCTGGTCGAGCGCGGCCGCGGCCGTGACCACCTTGAAGGTCGACCCGGGCGTGTAGAGGCCGTTCACCGCGCGGTTGAGGAGCGGCGCGGCCGGCTGCGTGCACGCCGCGTTCGGCGCGCGCTGCGCCTGGGCGAAGCGCTCCTCGATCAGGTTCGGGTCGTAGCTCGGCGAGGAGGCGAGGACGAGCACCTTCCCCGTCTGCGGGTCGAGCGCCGCGACGGCTCCGCAGAGCGTCCCGAGGGCGTTCTGCGCAACCCGCTGCCCCTCCGTGCTCAGGGTGAGGAAGACGTCGTTGCCCTGGATCGTCGTCCCGCGGATCTGGTCGAGCGTCCGCTCGAGCACCGTCGTCAGGTTCGCGTTCGAGGCGGTGAGGTAGTCGTTGAGGGAGCGCTCGAGGCCGGCGCGCGAGCGACCCTGGGTCGAGTAGCCGACGACGTGCGAGAAGGTGCGCCCCTGCGGGTAGCGGCGGAAGTAGAAGGTCTTGCCGCCGACGCGCTTCGTTCGGTTGCGCGCCAGGACCGTGCCGTCGGCGGCGAGGATCCGGCCGCGTTCGATCGTGAACTCCGCGACGCGCTCGATCGCGTTGTCCTGGCGGTCGGCGAGGCCCGGGGCGGCCCACGTTTGCCAGTAGGTGGTCGTCACTACCAGCCCGATCACGAGCGTGACGGCGAAGACGGCGAGGCGGGAGATCTGGCGGTTCATCTGGGCGCTCGGGCGAGCGCGTTCGCCCGGTTCGAGACGAGCAGGAGCCCGGCCAGGAGGACGAAGTTGGCCACCAGGCTCGAGCCGCCGTAGCTCACGAAGGGCAGCGTGATCCCGGTGAGCGGGATCAGCCGCACGATGCCGCCGAGGATGATGAAGGTCTGGATCGCGAAGCCGAAGGTGAGCCCCGCGGCCAGCAGCTTGGAGAAGCCGTCGTCGGCGAGCAGCGCGGTCCGGAAGCCGCGGACGACGATCAGCATGTACAGCAGCAGCAGGGCGGCGGCGCCGACGAGTCCGAGCTCCTGCGCGATCGTCGAGTAGATGAAGTCGCTCTTCGCGTACGGGATCAGCTCTGAGCCGTCGGTCTGGGTGAACGTCCCGCGGCCGAGCCCGGTGCCCCAGAAGCCGCCGTTGGCGATCGAATAGAGCGACTGGATGATCTGGTAGCCGCTCTGGTCCGGGTCGCTCCAGGGGTCGAGCCAGGCCGTGACCCGCTCCTGGACGCGCGGCACCACCTGGTAGAGCGCGAGCGCCCCACCGATGAAGAGCGCGGTCCCGCCCGCGACGTACGTGAGCCGGCCCGTGGCGACGTAGAGCATCCCCAGGAAGATCCCGAAGTAGAGGAGCGCGCTGCCCAGGTCGTTCGTCTGGACGAGCACCAGCATCGCGCCGCCCCAGATCACGAGCAGCGGCCCAAGGTCCTTGGGCCGGCCCTGCGCCAGGACCTCGCGCTTCTCGCGGAGGTAGCCGGCCAGGAACACGATCAGCGCGAGCTTGGCGAACTCGCCGGGCTGGAACTGGACGGGGCCGAGGTCGACCCAGAGCCTTGCCCCGTTCACGGTCTTCCCGACGATCGGTACCGCCGGCAGCGCCAGCAGCGCCAGCGCGCCGATCCCGAACAGGTACTTGTAGCTCTCGAGGCCGCGGTAGTCGTGGCGGAGCAGCAGCAGCGTGGCCGAGAACGCCACGACGCCGACGACGACCCAGAGTCCCTGCCGGAAGGCGTCGTCGGGGTTGAGCCGGTAGATCAGTGTGAGGCCGATCGCCGTCAGCAGCGCGGCCATCGGCAGCAGGTGGGGATCGGCGTAGGGGACGGTGACCCGTGCGACGAGGTGGGCGACGAGGTAGAAGCCGAGGAAGAGGACGGCGTAGGAGAGCGAGCCGGCCGAGATTTCCGCCTGGCGCGCCATGTAGACGCTCGCGAAGCCGATCCCGGTGATCAGGCCGACGACGAGCAGGTTCGCGAGCTCCGTGTTCCGGGTCATCGCAGTCCCAGGATGAGCAGGGCGACGCCGACGGCGAACAGGGCGAAGACCGCGAGGATCGCGAGCACGCGGCGGGCGGTCGCGTCGAGGTCGTCCTGCGCGGTGCGCGCGGGCGGCGCCTCCGCGATCACCGGTATGGCGTCGAGTTCGGTCAGCGTGTCCTCGTCGTCGCCTGGCTCGTCGTCGCCCGCGAGCTCGAAGAAGACGACCGTGATGTTGTCCTCGCCGCCCTCGCGGTTCGCCCTCCGCACCAGGGCGCCCGCGGCCGCCTCGAGGTCGTCGCGGCTCGCCTCGACGGTCTCGAGGATCTCGTCGTCGTCGACCATCGAGGTCAGGCCGTCGGAGCAGATGAGGAAGAGGTCGCCCGGCTCCGCCTGGACCGAGTGCGAGTCGACGTCGACCGACGGATCGGTGCCCAGCGCGCGCGTGATCACCGAGCGCTGCGGGTGCGTCTCGGCCTCCTCGGCCGTGAGCTCACCGGTGCGGACGAGGTCGGCGACCAGCGAATGGTCGTCGGTCAGCTGCTTGAGGGTGCCCGCGCGGAGGAGGTACGCGCGGGAGTCGCCGACGTGGCCGATCGTGACGACGCCGTCCTCGCCGACGAGCGCGGCGGTCATCGTCGTGCCCATCCCCGAGGCGTTCGCGTCCTCGTTCGAGCGCGCGTAGACCTGCCGGTTCGCCTCCTCGATGAGTCCGACGAGGTTCTCCTCGCCGCCCATCGCGTCCACGGCCGTCCGCGAGGCGACCTCGCCGGCCTGGGCCCCGCCCATCCCGTCGGCGACCGCGAACAACGGCGGCCGGGCGATGTACGAGTCCTCGTTGCGCCGGCGCCGGCGTCCCGGGTCCGTCGCGGCTGCCGTCCGGGCGATCCTCATGCGTCGAACCTGAGCTGCGTCTCGCCGATCCGGATCACGTCGCCTGCCTCGAGCAGCCGGGGGCCGTCGAGGCGGATGCCGTTGACGTACGTCCCGTTGGTCGAGCCGCGGTCGACGACCCAGACGCCGTCCTGGCGCGGCTCGAAGCGGGCGTGCGAGGCGGAGGCGAACTCGTCGCCGCGCAGCTCGAGGTCGTTCTCCGCCCCGCGGCCGATCGAGAGCGGCCCGCTGTCCATGGCATAGGCGCCGCCGTCGGTGAGGGTCGGGCTCTCGACCACGACGAGCCTTCCGGAGCGCCGTCGCAGACCGAGGGCGGCTGCGTCGCTCGGCCGCATGACGATGCTCTCCTGGGTCGGCCTCAGCTCGCGGCCGGCGCTGCGCACGATCTGCCAGATGAAGAGGTAGAGGAGCACGATGAACGCGATCTTCAGGACGAGCAGCAGCTCGTCGATCGCGACCGAGTCTCCGATCACAGCACCGCCCGCCGGAAGACGATCTCCGTCGACCCCATCGTCACCCGGTCTCCGTCCTCCAGCTTCGCCCGCTTGAGCCGCCGCCCGTTCACCTCGATGCCGTTCGTGGAGTCGAGGTCGACGATCCAGTACGCGGCTCCCTCCTGGCGCAGCTCCGCGTGCCGCCGGGAGACGTTCGGGTCGCCCAGCTGGACGTCGCACTCCTTCGACCGGCCGATCAGCGTCCGCCGCTTGTCGACCTCCCGAGTCTCGCCGTCCCACGCGAGCGAGACGACCTCGCCCTCCACGCCGGCATCGGCCGCCTCGGTCGGCTGCTGGCTGGCGCGGTAGACCATCGTGTGCGAGGGCTCGGGAGCGCGCTCGCCGGCCACGCGCTCGGGTTGCACCATCCGCGTGGCGATCCCGAACTCGCCAACCTCCAGCTCGTCATCAGACTCGAGCGAGACGTCGGGATGGGCGAGCAGGGCGTAGTCCTCGCGCCGCGCGTGCTCGGCGAGGTAGAGCTGGAGCTCCTCGAGCAGCGACTCCTCGTAGGTCGCGAACTGCTCGCGGTCGGCCGGGGAGAGGTAGATCGTGTACTCGTTCGGGACGTAGACGCGCGAAACCGAGACGACCTTGTGCTCGTCCATCTCCTTCTGCAGCTTGCGCGCCAGCTCGACCGGCTGGACGCTCGAGCGGAACGCGCGGCCGAACAGCCCCTCGAAGAGGGACTCCAGCTTCTGCTCGATGGAGCGGAGGACCGTCATGCGATCGGCGGGTGTCTTCCCCCGCGATTCGAGTCTAATGCCGCGGTCTCAGAGCAAGGGGGAGGCAGATCGCCCAGGTGGCGGCCACGACGGGGAGGGCGGCGATCGCCGGCGAGCCGAGCAGCAGTGCGGCCATCAGCGCGGCCCCGAGCCCGCAGACGCCCCACGCACCGCGATCGCGCGCGTAGGGGAGGAGTGCTGCCCCGGCGGCGAGCGCGGTCGCGGCGACGGCGATTCCCGGCTGGGCTACGAGCGCGGTCGAGAACGCATCCGCGACCGCGCCGGGGGCGTCGCTGCCGGCGATCCCGAGCCCCAGCGGCGGCGAGTCCCCGGTCAGCGGCAGCGGTGAGCGGCGCAGGCCCGCCGCGATCGCGGCGGCGAGCACCATCGCCGCGGCGGCGAGGGCACGCCGGAGCGGGGAGCCGAGCCGGAGGACGGCGACCGGGGCCAGGGCGAGCGCCCCGACCGGGCCGAGCAGCGGGCCGAGCGCGGGCAGCACGCCGCCCTGCGGCTCGCGCCAGAAGAGGCCGAGCCAGGCGGCGGCGACTCCGGCATAGAGCAGAGCCAGACCCAGAGAGAGGTTGCCGAGCGGGAGCAGGGGCGCCGCCAGCGCGAGCGCCAGGCCGAGCCGGGGCTTCGCTACGGCCGCGAGCCCGGCCAGCGCGCCGAGGCCGACCGGCCAGCCCCCCGGGTAGAAGGGCAGCGCCGACGCGCCCAGGCCGGCCGCGAGCGCCGTCAAACCGGGTCCCAGCCAGCGATCCAGGGCCACGCGTACACGCGGCCGCTCGGCCGCGCGGGGCCTCCGCGCCGCTCCCCGCAACACGTCCGCGAGCATCGCGGCGCTCGGGCGGTCCCGCGGATCGGGGGAGAGTGCGCGGTCGATCGCCGCGGCGAGCGGCTTCGGCAGGTCGGGCCGGACGGTGGCGATCGGCGGCGCCCCGCCCTCGATCGCCTTCGCGCTGTCGAGCAGCGACGCGCGCCAGAACGGATGGCCGCCCCCGAGCGCCTCCCAGAGGATCACGCCGACTGCCCAGACGTCGCTCGCCGGCGAGGCGTCCTCCCCGGCCAGCCGCTCCGGGGGAACGTAGGCCAGCGTGCCGGGAACGTCGCCCGAAGCGGTGAGCGTGTCGGCGTGGTCCATGACGGCCAGGCCGAAGTCGAGGATGCGGACCGAGATCTCGTCTCCCTCCGAGAGGATCACGTTCGCCGGCTTCACGTCCCGGTGGACGATCCCGTGGGCGTGCGCGTGCGCGAGGCCCTCGAGGATCTGAGCCGCCGCCTCGACCGCCGACGCGTCGTCGAGCACGCCCGCGCGCATCGCCTCGCGCAAGGTCCGACCGGGGACGTACTCGTAGACGATGTAGACGTGGCGGGAGTCGTGCGCGAGCTCGTAGGCGCGGAGGCAGTACGGGTGGCGCAGGCGCGCGGCCGCCGCCGCCTCGCGTTCCGCCCGCGCGGCCGCGCGGCCTTCGCGCGCGATCATCTTCAGCGCGACGTCGAGCCCCGTGACCTCGTCGTGCGCCAGCCAGACCGAGCCTGAGCCGCCGCTGCCGAGGGGGCGAATAGGGCGATACCGGCCGAGAACCGGCGCAGCGGAGCGCAGAGCGACGGCGGGCTCACCCATTCGAACCTGGGTTGGCCGCGGCGCTAGAAAGTCCTGCGACGGCCGCTCAGGGGGGTAGAGTGACCCGGCTCCCCAGGCATGACCGACGACGGCACGAACATCGAGTTCGACTTCTTCGAGGAGCCTGAGACGCGGGAGGCGACGCGTTCGCGGCCGCGGATGCGCAGGCCCGGAGGCACGCGGCCGCCTCGCCGGCCCCGCCGTGGCCCGACCGCGCCGGCCGGCCTGACACCGCTGCTCCGCCTCGCGGGCCTGATCGGGTTCGCCATCGTCCTGGTCGTCCTGCTCGCCGTCTGGGTGGACAGCTGCCGCGCGGAGGGTAAGCGCGAGACCTACCGCTCCTACATGGCGGCGATGGCGACGATCGCCGAGGACTCGGCGGGGGTCGGGCGCGAGCTCAACACCGCGCTGACGACCCCTGGGACGAGCGTCGCCGACCTCCAGGAGACTCTGGGCGGCCTCGCCGACCAGCAGGAGCTCGACGAGGCGCGCGCGCGGGAGGTCGAGCCGCCCGGCCGGCTGCGCGAGCAGCACGGCGAGGCCGTCGAGGCGCTGGAGCTCCGCTCCGCCGGCCTCCGCCAGCTGGTCGAGGCGTTCCGCGCGGTTGCGAGCTCCAGTCCCGGCAACGCCGGGGCGACCCTCGCGCCGCCGATGCGCCGCCTGCTCGCGAGCGACGTGATCTGGGAAGACCAGTTCCTGATCTCGTCCACGTCCGTGATGGAGCGGCAGGACGTGCGCGGCGTCGAGGTGCCTGACTCGAACTTCCTCACGAACTACGACCTGGCGACCGAGCGCCTGCTCTCCCAGATCTGGCAGCGCGTCGCCGGCGCCGCCGGCGAGGGCGCGCCGGCGCCCGGCAGGCACGGCAACGGCCTGGTGCAGGTGCGTGCGCTGCCCGCGGGCCAGGTGCTTCAGCTCGGGCAGGACAACTTCGTCGTCGCCGGCGCGAATCTCGCCTTCGAGGTGATGATCGAGAATTCCGGCGAGAACCAGGAAGTCGGCGTCGAGATCGTCCTCACCATCGAGCAGAGCCCGCAGCCGATCGAGAAGACGGCGGAGATCCAGATCATCAACCCGGGCGAGCGCAAGGTCGCCGTGTTCCGGAACCTGGGCCAGATCGTCCAGTTCGCCCAGAAGACCACCGTGCGGGCCGAGATCCAACCGGTCGAGGGCGAGGAGAACATCGAGAACAACTCGGCGTCGTACTCGGTCACCTTCACGCTCACGCCTCCGTAGTGACCGAGGACGTCACAAGCTGGGTCGCGATCGGCGCCGGCGCCGGCGCGCTCTTCGCGCTCCTCGTCGCGGTCCGCGCGGTCGTCCTGTTGCGCCGCACGCGCACGGCGCAGGCGGTGCTGCTCGGCGGGGGAACCCAGGACCTCGTCGACTTTGCCGTCTCGCTGCAGGCGCGGATCGACGACCTCCACCGCTCCGTCGACGAGGTCGCCGGCGGCCTCGGGCGGGTCGACAAGCGGGTCGACGAGTCCGTCCAGCGGACGGCCATCGTCCGCTACGACGCGTACGAAGAGGCAGGGGGGCACCAGTCGGCTTCGGTCGCGTTCCTGGACGCGACCCGCTCCGGCATCGTCCTTTCGGCGATCCAGGGACGCGACTATGCGCGCATCTACGTCAAGACGGTCGAGCACGGCCGGGCTCCGATCGCGCTCTCGCCGGAGGAGCAGGAGGCCGTCGAGCGGGCCATGGCCTCCTAGGCTCAGCTATTTTTTCTGGCGACGTGCACCAGGTTCTTGTCCTCAACGCCAGTTACGAGCCGCTGAACGTGACGAACGTTCGCCGTGCGTCCGTGCTCGTCTTCAAGGGCAAGGCCGAGGTGATCGAGGAGCTCGACCGGTCACTGCACTCTGCGACGCGGACCTTTCCCTGGCCGCACGTGATCCGGCTCGTCAGCTACGTGCGGGTGCCGCGGGCGGTGCAGCGCAAGATCTCGCGGAAGGCGCTGTTCGCCCGGGACGGCTGGCGGTGCGTCTATTGCGGCGACGGTCACGGGCGGCTGACCCTCGACCACGTGATGCCCCGCAGCCGGGGCGGGGAGTCGGTGTGGGAGAACGTCGTCACCGCCTGCGCGCCGTGCAACCACCGCAAGGGCGACCGCACGCTCAAGGAGGCGCGGATGCAGCTCCACATGGCGCCGAAGGCCCCCGCGCCGGTGCTCTTCATCCACCTCGCCGCCCCGAAGATCCCCGACGGCTGGCGCACGTATCTCGGCATGGCCGCGGCAGCAGCCTAAAGGCGCATGTGACATGGGCGCCTCGCGGCGGCGTATCTCCCTTGACACCGTCTCCGGGAGGAACCCATGCGCATCGTCTGGATCGCCGCCGTCGCTCTTCTACTGCTCGTCACCGCAGCGCTCTCCGGCGTGGGCCGGCCCGAGGCCGTCCAGTCCGCCGAGAACGGCGACACCGACAAGCGGAGTGTGACCGTCTCCGGCTCGTCGTTCGTCACTGCCGTCCCCGACCGCGCGAGCTTCACGTTCGGCGTCGAGGGCCGCGGCGAGACCGCGAGCGAGGCGCTGTCCGAGAGCGCCGCCGCGATCAAGCGCGTCGTCGACGCCCTGAAGCGCTCGGGCGTGGACGGCGACGACATCCAGACCCAGCAGGTCTCGCTGAACCCGCTCACGTCGATGGACGGCCGCCACATCGAGGGCTACGCCGCCAACGCGTCGGTGCTCGTGCGCGTCAACGACCTCGACCGCGCGGGGCCGCTCGTCGACGCGGCCGTCGCCGCCGGCGCCAACACTGTCTACGGCCCGTCGCTCGAGCGCTCCGACCAGGACGAGCTCGTCCGGGACGCGCTCGCCGGCGCATTCGCCGACGCGCGCTCGAAGGCCGAGGCGCTCGCCGAGGCGGCGGGCGCCTCGCTCGGCCAGGTGCTCTCGGTCTCCGAGTCGGGTGCCCCGACGCCGATGCCCTACGACCGCATGGCCCTGGCGGAGGCGGCCACCGACGTCTCGATCGAGCCCGGCAAGCAGGAGTTCCACGCGAGCGTGACCGTCACGTTCGAGCTGGGCTAGGCACCGGGACAGGCTGCGGGGCCGGCGCGCGGTGCGCATGCCCGTGGGACAGCAGGTGCGAGTGCGCCTCGGTCCCGTAGCCGCCCGGCACCGGGATGTAGAACTCGGGATAGCCCCACATGCCGTGCTCGGAGACGTCCAGCCCGGCGGTCTCGACCTCGGGCGCCACCCGGATGCCCCAGACCCGCTTCATCGCCCACAGCGTCCCGAAGGAGGCCGAGAAGGTGAAGGCGCCGACGGCCGCGAGCCCGAGCGCCTGCACGCCGAGCTGGTGGAGACCGCCGCCGTAGAGGATCCCGGCCTGCCCGATCCCGATCTTCTCGGCCAGGCTCGGAACGGCCAGGAACCCGAGCGCGAGCGTTCCCCACACTCCCGCGAGCCCGTGCGCGGCCAGCGCGCCGATCGGGTCGTCGATCCGCAGGCGCTCGACGAGCAGCACCCCGTAGACGACGATCGCGCCGGCGCCGAGGCCGATCACGAGCGCGGCCCAGGGTGAGACGAACGCGCACGCCGCTGTGATCGCGACGAGGGCGCCGATCGCCCCGTTCAGCATCATCGAGAGGTCGGGCTTCCCGATCACGACCCACGAGGTGAGCACCGCACCGAGCACGCCGGCCGCCGCGGCGAGGTTCGTGTTCAGCGCGACGTAGGCGAAGAAGCCGACCTCGGGAAAGTCCACGGCCAGTGTCGAGCCGGGGTTGAAGCCGAACCAGCCGAACCACAGGATCAGCACGCCCAGCGTCACGAAGGCCATGTTGTGGCCGGGGATCGCGTTCGGCTTGCCGTCGGCGGCGAACTTGCCGATCCGCGGCCCGAGCAGCAGTGCGCCCGCCAGGCCGGCGAGCGCGCCCTGGTAGTGGACGACGGTCGAGCCGGCGAAGTCCTGCATCCCCAGGCCCGCCAGCCAGCCGTTCGCGCCCCAGATCCAGTGGGCGGCGACCGAGTAGATCAGCACGAAGACGACGCTGAAGGCGAAGTAGACCCAGAGCTTCGTCCGCTCGGCCATCGCGCCCCAGACGATCGCCAGCGAGACGGCGCAGAAGACGGCCTGGAACAGGTACGCGGCCGCGCCCGGGATCGAGGCGAACCACGAGAACGGCGCCGTGCCTACCGCAATCAACTCGTCGGCCGAGGGCGTGAACCCCGATCCGCCAACGAGGCCGTTGCCGCCGTCCCCGAACGCGATGCCGAAGCCGACGACGTAGAAGACCACCGACGCGATCGCGAACGTGAGCACGTTCTTCGCCGCGATGTGGCCGACGTTCTTCATCCGCGTCAGCCCTGCCTCGAGGAAGGCGAAGCCGGCCTGCATGAACATGACGAGCACCGCGGCGAGGACGACCCAGACGGTGTTGACCGCGATCATGTGACCACCTCCAGTGGCAGGCCGGTGCGGTTGTGGGTGACGTTCTCGACGGGACTCGTCCAGACGAGCCCGTCGCCGGACTCGTGGCCGGTGCGGGCGGAGTCGACGATCGCGTCGGCCACCGCCCGCGCCAGCGAGTCCTCGACGACGAAGGTGAGGAGAGCCTTCGGCAGGAAGCGGGACTCGAAGGTCCGCCCCCGGTACTCGTGGGTGATCCCGCGCTGGCGGCCGTGGCCGACCGCCTCGACGACGGTCACGCCCACATGCCCGGTCGCATCCTCGACGGCGTCGATCACCGTCTCGACGCGCTCGCGCACGACGACCGCCTCCACCTTCGTCACGGAGACCTCCGCTCCAGCACGACGACGTCCTTCCACTCGCCGTCGAGCACCCCGAGCCGTTCGTGCACGCCGACGACGCGGAACCCGACGCGCTCGTGCAGCTTGAGGCTCTCCTCGTTCCAGGGGAAGACGCCCGCGTGGATCGAGTAGTAGCCCTGCACCTCGGCGTCCGCGATCAGGCGCTCCATCAGGGCGCGCCCGATGCCGTGGCCGCGCGCCCGCTCGGCGACGTAGACCCGGGACTCGCCGACGCCGCGGTAGCACTCGCGGTGCGAGTACGACGACAGCGCCGCCCAGCCGAGGACATCGCCCTCGTCCTCGGCGACGAGCCGCAGCGGCAGGTGGGCGCCGTTCCAGTCCTCCCAGGAAGGCGCCCACCTGTCGAACGTCGCCTTGCCGCTCGCGATCCCGTCCTCGAAGATCGCCCTCACGGCCGGCCAGTCCCTTTCCTCGAGTCCTCGGATCAGCAATCGAAGAGTCGCTACGCCGCGAATGCGTCCTCGATCAGCGCATTCACCGCGACCGTCTCGATGGTCTGGATGATTCGGCCGGCGATGCGGTACGGGTCGCCGAGCGAGTTCGGCCGCCGGTCCTCGAGGTATCCGCGGTAGCCGTCGGCGACGAAGCTGTGCGGAATGCGGATTGACGCGCCACGATGCGCGACGCCGTACGTGAACTCGCCGATCGCCGCGGTCTCGTGCAGGCCGGTCAGGCGCAGGTGGTTGTCGGGCCCGTAGACCGCGATGTGCTCCTCGCGCGCCTCGGAGAACGCCGCCATCAACGCCTCGAAGTACGCCTCGCCGCCGACCTCGCGCATCTGCTTCGTGGAGAAGTTGCAGTGCATGCCCGATCCGTTCCAGTCGTGCTCCGCTCCGAGCGGTTTCGGATGCAAGTTGACGTCGACGCCGTACCGCTCGCACAGGCGCAGCAGCAGGTAGCGCGCGATCCACAGCTCGTCGGCGGCCCGCCTCGACCCCATGCCGAAGATCTGGAACTCCCATTGGCCTTTCGCGACCTCGGCGTTGATCCCCTCGAGGTTGATGTCGGCCTCGAGGCAGAGTTCGATGTGCTCCTCGACGATCTGCCGCGCGACGTCGCCGACGTTCTTGTAGCCGACTCCCGTGTAGTACTCGCCCTGCGGCGGCGGGAAGCCCTCCTTCGGGAACCCGAGCGGTGCGCCGTCCTTGTAGAGGAAGTACTCCTGCTCGAAGCCGAACCACGCGTCGGGGTCGTCGGGGATGGAGGCACGGCTGTTCGAGGGATGGGGCGTGCCGTCCGGGAGCAGGACCTCGCACATGACGAGGTACGCGCCATTACGTGCCGGGTCGGGGAAGAGGGCGACCGGCTTCAGGAAGCAGTCCGAGTCCGAGCCTTCCGCCTGCCGCGTCGAGCTGCCGTCGAAGTTCCAGACAGGGAGCTGCTCGAGGGTCGGCTCCGTGTCGAACGAGGCGATCTTCGTCTTCGAGCGCAGGTTCGGAACAGGCTCGTAGCCGTCCAGCCAGATGTACTCGAGCTTGAACTTCAACGGATCCTCCTTGGGTTGGACCAACAAAAAAGGGCCCAGGACTCGACTAGTCCTGAGGCCCCATTGCCTCGGCGCCCGCCTTCGGCGGCGAGCACCTGGGCCGCACCGTAGCGGGCGCGGCGGACGGAGGCAAGCGGTGCCTCTTGACTAGCGAGTCAAAAAGCGGCAGGTTTCACTTGTGCGACTCCGCCTCGCCGTCGCGTTCCTTGCCGCCGCCGCGCTCGTCGCGTTCCCGGCCTCGTCGGGCGGAGCGTCGCCGAAGATCTACCTCTCACTGGGCGACTCGCTGGCGGCCGGCTACCTCAGCCCGGAGCAGCCGTACAGCGACCAGGGCTACGCCGACCAGTTGCTCGCGCTCGAGAAGCAGACGGGCAGGAGCCTGGCGCTGAAGAAGCTCGGCTGCCCCGGCGAGACCACCACCACGATGATGCAGGGCGGCAAGTGCACTTACGCCAAGGGCTCACAGCTCAAGCAGGCGGTCGCGTACCTGAAGAAGTACGGGAAGCGGATCGCGTTCGTGACGATCGACATCGGCGCGAACGACATGCTCCCCTGCCTTCCGACCGACATCAGCTGTACGTCCAAGGCGCTGAACACGATCGAGACCAACTTCCCCAAGATCATCCGGCAGCTCCGGGCGGCCGCCGGGCCCACGATCAAGCTCCAGATCGTCTCGATGACGTACTACGCGCCGGGGCTCGCGCTCTGGCTCACGGGGGCCGCGGGCCAGGCTCAGGCGACGGGCTACGTCAAGCAGTTCATCGCACCGCTGAACGAGATCCTGAAGTCCATGTACCGCGGCGTGAAGGTGAAGACCGCGGACGTCGCCGCCGCTTTCTCGCTCACCGACTTCACCACGATGACGACGCTCCCAGGCATCGGGACGGTGCCGATCAACGTCGCCAAGACGTGCTCGCTGACGTCGATGTGCACGCGGCAGGACATCCATCCGACGGTCGCGGGCTACGCGGTCATCGCCCAGGCCTTCGCGCAGGTCGTCAAGTAACGCCGTTTTGACACGGCTGCTATCGTCGGCAGCCTGATGTTGCTCTTCGGCTGAACGAAGTTTCTGTCGCGCGCGGGCCTCACTACCCGGCTACGTGCGCTGTTTCACCGTTCACGCCGACCTGAAGGAGCAACGTCGATGTCCCAAACCGCAGCAGCAATGACGTCCGCCCCCGCGCCGCCCGGGGTCGAGACCGTGCCCGCGGTCGAGGTCGTCGGCCTGCGCAAGGACTTCTGGCGCAAGAACAAGGACAAGAAGCGCTTCCGGCGCCGCGGCCGGCGCAAGAACTCCGCGATCCGCGACGTCACCTTCACGATGGCGCGCGGCGAGACGATCGCGATCCTCGGCCAGAACGGGTCGGGCAAGTCGACGCTGGTCCGGCTGCTGTCGACGCTGCTCCTCCACGACGGCGGCGAGGCGCGGATCTTCGGCTACGACGTCTTCACGCAGGGCCGCGCCGTGCGCCGCCTGGTGAACCGCGTCTCGGTTGAGGCCTCCTTCTTCAAGAAGATGTCGGCGGCGGAGAACCTCTCGTACGCGGCGCGCTTCTACGGGATGGGGCCGCGAGAGACCAACCGCCAGATCCCCGTGATCCTCGACCGCGTCGGCTTCCCCATCGCGCGCCGGCACGAGTCGATGGAGAACCTGTCCCGCGGCATGCAGCAGAAGGTCGCGCTCGCGCGCGCGCTGCTGACGTCGCCCGTGCTGCTGCTCCTGGACGAGCCGACGACGGGCCTCGACCCGCGCTCGAAGCTCGAGGTGCAGGAGTTCATCCGGGAGATCCGGACGAGCCACGATTCGACGATCCTGTTGTGCACCCACGACCTGGCCGAGGCCGAGAGCCTCGCCGACCGCGTCGGCATCCTCGACCGCGGCCGGCTGCTCGCGCTCGAGCCCGCGGACGACCTCAAGCGGCGCTACGGAGCCGAGACGCTCGAGCAGGCGTTTTTCTCGGCCACCGGCCGCTCGTTCGAGGAGGAGACCGACGAGGAGGAGGACGAGGAGCGGGAGGTCTTCGCATGAGGGCTGCGACCTTTGCCCTCCGCAGCGAGCTGATCGGCCTCGCCGGGGTCGTCGAGCGGAACTTCTACCTCACCAAGCGCTACATCTGGTGGGACGTCGCGTGGTTCTTCTGGACCGTCGCCAACACGCTCACGATCACGTTCATCGCCAAGGGGATCGAGGCGACCGGTGGCCAGATCGACGTCAACCGCGCCACCACGAGCCTGCTCGTGGGCGCCGTCATCTGGGCCTACCTCGGCGTCGTCTTCGAGTTCCTGACGGAGACGGTCGCGTGGGAGCGGTGGGAGGGGACGATCGAGTACACGTTCATGGCCCCGCTCTCGCGAGCGATGCACCTCGGCGGCAGCGGCGTCTTCGCCATCATCTACGCGCTCATCCGGGCCGCCATGATCTTCTTCGTCGTCGCGGCCTTCTTCGACCTCGCAATGCCGGACGCGAACTTCGTGGTCGCCCTGCTTGTGCTCGTCGTCGCCTCGGTCTCGTTCTTCGGGATCGGGATGATGATGGCCGTCCTGCCTCTGATCTCCCCTGAGAAGGGCGCGCAGTTGGGCTACGTCGCGCAGGGGCTCATGCTCGTGGTCTCAGGCGTCTACTACCCGGTGCACGTGCTGCCGGGCTGGATGGAGGCGATCTCGGTCGTCTCCCCGGCGACCTACACGCTCGAGGGCATGCGCGGCGCGATCCTCGACGGGCAGGGATACGCGGACGTGTGGCCGCAGATCTGGCCGCTGCTGATCATGGGTGTCGTCTGCATCCCGCTCGGGCTCTGGGTCTTCCACCGCGGCGAGATCTACGCCAAGAAGCACGGCAAGCTGAAGCGCTCTGGCTAGCACCTGGCACTACGGGCTCGTCGCGCGCTGGTGGGCCGAGTTCAACGAGGCGGGCCCCGAGATCGAGTACTTCCGCCCCTTCGTGGAGCAGGGGCAGCCCGCGCTCGACCTCGCCTGCGGCACCGGCCGGCTGCTGCTCCCCTACCTGCGCGCCGGCCTCGACGTGGACGGCTGCGACATCTCTCCCGACATGCTCGCCGCGTGCCGCGCGGCGGCCGAACGCGAGGGACTCTCGCCAAGCCTCTACGCGCAGGCGATGCACGAGCTCGACCTCCCCCGCCGCTACCGGACGGTGCTCGTCTGCGGCGGCTTCGGGCTCGGCAGCACCCGCGAGCAGGACGTGCAGGCGCTACGCCGGATCCACGCGCACCTCGAGCCGGGCGGGCTGCTCGTCTTCGACGTCGAGGCGCCACCCGCCGAGCTGAAGGAGCGACGTGACTGGGCGGAGCCGAAGCGCCGAGCGGCGAGCGACGGCGCCGAGTACGCGCTCGTCAGCCGACTGGTGGACTTCGAGGCCCAGCGCGCGACTCGCGAGCTGCGCGCCTACATGTGGCGCGACGGCGAGCTCGTCGCCGAGGAGCACCATACGCTGACCGAGCAGTTCTACCCGCCCGGCGAGCTCGTCTCCCTGCTCGAGGGCGCGGGCTTCGTCGACGTGGAGGTGCGCGAGCGGGAAGACGGCTTCCTCGTCTACCTCGCCCGCCGGGCGCCGGCCGGCGTGTAGACTCGCCCCGTTCTGTGGGCGACGCAGCCTCGGGCGCACTTCCGCGCCTGGGGCTTTTCGCATTTGAGGAGGAGGTTTTTGCATGGCCCAGGTGCAGTCGAGGATGAGGGCGACGTCGAGCCCCGAGCAGCGGAAGAAGGTCCTGAAGGAGGCCGAGAACGTGGAGTTCGTGCTGCTCTGGTTCACGGACATCGA
This sequence comes from Gaiellaceae bacterium, assembly GCA_040902725.1. Lineage (GTDB taxonomy): Bacteria > Actinomycetota > Thermoleophilia > Gaiellales > Gaiellaceae > JACVRU01. The sequence continues at coordinate 53,524 of JBBDWU010000055.1, forward strand.
GGGCCACCTGAAGAGCTTCGCGATTACGCACGACGAGCTCGAGACGGCGCTCGACGACGGGATGGGCTTCGACGGCTCGTCGATCACGGGCTTCAACGCGATCGAGGAGTCGGACATGGTCGCGATCCCCGATCCGGAGACGTTCCGGGTGATGCCGCACCGGGAGGGCGAGACGATCGTCGGCCGCATGATCTGCGACATCGTCAAGCCCGATGGGACGCCGTACGAGGGCGACCCGCGCTACATGCTCCGAAAGGCGCTCGAGCGGATGCAGAGCATGGGCTTCGACACGTTCAACATCGGCCCCGAGCTCGAGTACTTCCTCTTCGAGGACAACAAGGGCACCGTCACGCTCGACGAGGGCGGCTACTTCGCGATGACCGCGCTCGACGCGGCGACCGAGCTGCGGAACGAGACGATCCAGGCGCTCGAGGCGATGGGGATCCCGATCGAGTACCACCATCACGAGGTGGCGCCGTCGCAGCACGAGATCGACATGCGCTACGCGCCCGCGCTCGAGATGGCCGACGCGACGATCACCTACCGGCTGATCGTGAAGGAGATCGCAGCGAAGAACGGGGTCTACGCGACCTTCATGCCGAAGCCCCTCTTCGGCGAGAACGGGTCGGGCATGCACACGCACATGTCGCTCTTCAAGAACGGGCGGAACGAGTTCTTCGACGGCGACGACGCGCACCACCTCTCGCCGACCGCCAAGGCGTTCATCGCCGGCCTGCTCAGGCACGCCCGCGAGCTCTCGGCGGTCTTCGCGCAGTGGGTCAACTCGTACAAGCGGCTCGTGCCCGGCTACGAGGCGCCCGTCTACGTCGCCTGGTCACAGCGCAACCGTTCGGCCCTGATCCGCATTCCGTTGTACAAGCCGGGCTCGGAGCAGGCGACGCGCGCGGAGATCCGCTGCCCCGATCCCGCGTGCAACCCGTACCTCACGTTCGCCGTGCTGCTCCACGCCGGGCTGGAGGGGATCGAGCAGGGCTACGAGCTGCCCGAGCCGATGGAGACGAACCTCTACCACCTCACCGCCGAGCAGCGCCGCGAGCAGGGAATCGTCTCGCTGCCGGAGACGCTCGGCGAGGCGATCGACGAGCTCGCGCAGTCGGAGCTCGTGCGCAAGGCGCTCGGGCCGCACATCTTCGACACCTACGTCCGCCTGAAGCGGAAGGAGTGGGACGAGTACCGCGTCCAGCTCACCCAGTGGGAGATGGATCGGTACCTGAAGGTGCTCTAGACTCGAAGGGTCAGCGGCTCGGCTCTGCGGATCCGGGCTGCTTCTGACGGCCGACCCGGGCTGCTGCTAAGGCAGCCCGCGGTCGTTCAGGGACGAGGGAGGTAGAGCTAGAGGAAGCTGAGGATCTTTTCGCGGTCGACCCGGAGGCCGATGACGCCGCTGGCGCCGTCGATCAGGTCGATCGTGTCCTTCGGGACGAGGCGGCGGCGCCGGGCGAAGAAGCCTGAGCGCACGGCGAGGGCGTCGGGCTCGTCGGGGTGCGTGCCGTACATCGGGCACTCGACGCGTCCGACCACACGACCCCGGCGATCGGCCACGAGGTAGCCCCGGGTCTGCCTGAGGTCGTATGCGAGGGCGCTCATCCGCTGGTGACGCTATTCCCCGCCTGCAAGGAAAATCCCGCGAGCGGGGTAAGGACTTTGTTAATCCTCGCCCCTCGCCGCGGTGGTGGGTCAGTTCGAATCGGCGGCGCAGCGTTCACGGGACGACTTGTACCGACCTCGCCGGACGGGACGGTTCACGCCTGCTGGCCGCGCCGCCGATCTCGCGCTGCGGCTCGTTCGTGTCGCTCGGGCGCTCCCGTCAGCGGTCAGGCATGATCGCGGTTCATGCCTCTCGTGGTGCTTGGAGTGCACCTTGCAGACGCAGGATTCGACTGGCCTGCATGGATCACGGCGGCTTCCACGGTAGTGGCGACGCTCATCGTTCTTGTGACAGCGAAGGTCGCGCTCGATGGTCTGGCGGACGCGCGGCGCACGCGCAACGCGCAGCTCGTGACAGACCTCTCGCGGAGATGGGACGAACCCTTGATGGTGGAGTCCGTGAACTTGTCGAGCAAGTACGGCAGCCGCGAGATCACGGACCTAGTCGAGCGTCTCTACGACCCGCCCCCAGATGAGCCCGGCGAGGACGACAATCGTAGGCGCGAAAAGGATCTTGCTCTATACGCCAAGCTCTTTATCTGGCCGAATCTCCTCGAAATGATCGGCAGCTTGCACGCCGAGCGCGCTCTTTCCACAGAGATCGTCGCCAAGCTCTGGGGCGCGGAGGTTATCGCGGCATGGGACGCTTGGCAGGAACCAATCCGCCGGTTACGTGAGCTTGAGCAGGATTGGGGGATCTACCGTCCGTTCGAACGACTGGTCGAGGAGATGACCCCGCTCCACGAAGCCGCTCGCGTCAGGGCCGAGGAATCCCCACCTTAGGATCCTTGGGCGGTCGCGGCGGTGCAGGCCGGTACTGAAGGATTCTCGTCACCTGTTTTTCCCTTCTCTTGGTTCGGTTCCACCATAACGTGTGTGAAGCTTCTGCGGTTCCGCCATTACGGCAACCAAGCCAACTTTACGGCAGGGCCACACAAAGTACTCTCGCGTCCCGGGCGGACGGTGGACGCGTCCCTACAATCGTGCGATGGATGCGAGCGAGCGTCACCTCCGGCTGCTGACCGAGACGATCGCGGCGGTCAACTCGACGCTCGACCTCCAGGAGGTGCTCGAGCTCGTGGCCGCCAAGGTCGCGAACGCCCTCGGCGCCGACGCCTGCTTCGTCTACCTCTACGACGAGCGCGCCGACGAGCTCGTGTTGCGCGCGACCTACGGGACGCGGGTCGAGGAGATGACCCGCGTGCCGAAGCTGCGCCCCGGGGAGGGGATCACCGGGGTCGCGGCCGCCGAGCGCGCTCCGGTGATGCTGCCGGCGCAGGCCCACCTCGACCCTCGGTTCCGCACGTTCGCCAACCTGCCCGAGGACGAGTACGAGTCGATCCTCGCCGTTCCGATCCTCGCGCGCGAGACGCTCGAGGGAGCCCTCAACGTGCGCACGCGCGCGCCGCGCGAGTTCAGCGAGGCCGAGATGGAGTTGCTGCTCGCGATCGCGTCGCAGGTCGGCCAGACGATCGAGCACGCGCGCCTGTACGAGGCCGCGCAGCGCCGGGTGGTCGAGCTCGAGGCGCTGGCGCGGATCTCCGAGGCGGTGTCGGAGTCGCTCTACCTCGAGGAGTCGCTGGAGGCGATCGTGAAGACGACCATGGACGCGCTCGCCGCCACGGGGGCCGCGCTGGTGCTAGAGGACGGGAAGATCGCGTGGCCGGAGGGGCGCGCCGGCGAGCACGCGGTGCGAACGCCGCTGCGTTGGAAGGGACGGCAGATCGGGGAGCTCGTCTGCGACCGCGACACGCCGTTCACAGCGGACGACCGGGCGCTGCTCGCCTCGATCGCCCACCATGCGGCGGTCGCGCTCGAGCACGGGCGCGCGGTCATGCGCGGCGTGATCGCCCAGGAGATTCACCACCGGGTCAAGAACAACCTCCAGACCGTCGCGTCGCTGCTGCGGCTGCAGGCTCGCGGGGGCGGGGACATCGACGCGCGCAAGGCGCTCGAGGACTCCGTCCACCGCATCCTCGCCATCGCGGCCGTGCACGAAGTGCTGACCGAGCGGCGGGACGACGACGTCGACCTCTCCGATCTGCTGGAGCGGCTCCGGGCGATGCTCGTCCAGGGGCTCGGGGCCGAGAAGCGCGTCGAGTCGTCGCTCGAATCCGTTGCCCTATCGGGCAACAGGGCTACCGCACTCGCGCTCGTCTTCAGCGAGCTCTTCCAGAACGCGCTCGAGCACGGCGGAGCTTCGGTCCGCATCGAGCTCGCCCAGCGGAACGGCGACGTTGTGCTCGCGATCGCCGACGACGGAGCCGGCATCGACGGCGAGGAGAGCGGCACGGGCCTCTCAATCGTGCGTGCGCTGGTCCGCGACGAGCTGCGAGGGACGCTCGAGCTCGTCTCGGAGGGCGGCCTGCGCGCGGAGGTGGTCTTCCCCGTATGAGCGAGTGGCTGTGCATCCTCCGGCCGCCTCGGCCAACCTTCGAGCAGGACATGACCGGGGACGAGCAGCGCGCGATGGAGGCCCACTTCCAATACGTGAAGGGATTGCTCGCGGAGGAGAAGCTCCTGCTCGCCGGCCCGGCGTCCGACCCCTCTTCGGGGTGGTCATCCTCGTCGCCGACAGCGAGGAGGAGGCGTGGGAGCTCGCGCGCGGCGATCCCTCGGTGCAGGCGGGCGTGCAGACGCCCGAGCTTCAGCCGTTCCGAGCCGCGCTCGTGGCCGGGCGCTAGTCCGGCGGCTGCCAGAGCTCGAGCCGGTTCCCCTCCGGGTCGATCGCCCAGCCGAAGCGGCCGTTCTCCGTCTCCTCGAGCCGGTCGTCCACCTCGACGCCCGCGGCTCGGAGCCGCGCGAGCACGGAGTCGAGATCGCGCACCCTGTAGTTGACCATCGCCTGCTGGCCCGGCGGCCAGTAGTCGGTGTCCGCGGGGAACGCGGACCAGACCGTCACGTCGCCCGCGGCCGCCTTGAAGACCGTGCCGCCCCATTCCTCGAGCGCGAGCCCGAGGTGCTCGGCGTACCAGGCGGCCAAGCGGGGTGGATCCGCCGAGCGGAAGAAGACGCCACCGACACCCTGCGCCCTAGACTCGTCCACGTGCGCATTCTGATCGCTGAGGACGAGACGATCATCCGCCTCGACCTGCGGGCGCTGCTCGAGGGCGCCGGCTACGAGGTCTGCGCGGAGGCCCGCGACGGCGTGGAGGCGGTCGACCTGGCGCGCTCGGAGCAGCCCGACCTCGCGGTGCTCGACGTCAAGATGCCGCGGCTCGACGGCATCGAGGCGGCGCGGCGGATCCTCGACGAGCGGCCGATCCCGATCGTGATGCTGACGGCCTACGGTCAGCAGGAGCTGGTCAGCCGCGCTGTGGAGGCTGGCGTCTTCGGGTATCTCGTGAAGCCGTTCCGCGAAACCGACCTGCTGCCCGCGATCGCCACCGCCCAGGCGCGGCACGAGGAACTGGCCGCGCTGCGCGAAGAGACCGAGTCGCTCGCGGAGGCGCTCGCGGCCCGCAAGGCGATCGAGCGGGCGAAAGGGCTGCTGATGGAGAAGGAGGGGCTGAGCGAAGAGGACGCGTTCGCGCGCCTGCGGAAGGCGAGTCAGGTGTCGGGGCGGCCGCTCAAGGTCGTGGCAGAGGCGGTGGTGGCGACCTTTACGGGCGACGGCGGAAGTGGCCGCGGGCGCGGAGGGTCATGACGACGTCCCCGTCCTGGTTGAGGACTTCGGACTCGGTGATGACAGTGCCGCGATCCGGGCGCCGCTCGGAGGGGTAGGTCTCGACCACGCGGACGCGTCCGGTGAGCACGTCGCCGGGCCGCACGGGCGCCGTCCAGCGCAGCCCCTCGATCCCCGGCGAGCCTATGCTCGCGCTGTCGCTGAGGATCCCGTCGACGAACAGGCGCATGAACATCGCGGCGGTGTGCCAGCCGCTGGCGGCGAGGCTGCCGAAGGGCCCGGCGGCGGCGACCTCCTCGTCCACATGGAACGGCTGCGGGTCGTAGCGGCTCGCGAACTCGACGATTTCCTCCCGCGTGACCTCGTAGGTCCCGAGTTCGACGGTCTCACCGGCCGCGAAGTCCTCGAAGTACCGCATCACGCCTCCAGCGCCCAGTGCAGGGCGACGAGCGAGAAGCCGTCATTGACCGAGCCGTCGCGCAGGAAACGGCGGACGTCCGCCGCCGCGACCCATTCGACCAGCTCGGCCTCCATGCGGTCGGGCTCGCCGACCTCGTCGGCCCCGTAGGCGAGGAACGCGTGAAAGGTCTGGTCGACCGCTCCCGGCATCGGGTGGAAGGCCCCGAGCGGGCGAAGCCCCCGAGGTCGCCAGCCGGTCTCCTCGACCGTCTCGCGAATTGCCGCCTGCTCGGGCGACTCGCCGGCCTCCATCCTGCCGGCAGGCACCTCCCAACCCCAGGCGTCGGTGACGACGCGGTGCCGCCAGATCAGGAGGATCTCGTCCCCCTGGCGCACGACGGTGGCCGCGGCGTGCCGTGGCATGCGGACGACGTGATGCTCGAAGCGGGTCCCGTCGGGCAGCTCGACGTCCTTGAGCAGGAGCGCCAGCCAGTCGCTCTGGTAGAGCGTCCGCTCGCCGTGCACCGTCCACCGCACGGGTGCGACTCTACGTGCGTGGACAATGTCGATCGCACGCGCGAGGTGTTCGACGCGTTCTTGCGGAAGGACGGGATCGTCGTTGGCCGGATGATCGACGGTGAGACCGTCTGGCGAGTGCCGGGCGCGAGCCTGATGGCGGGGGAGTACCGTGGCCGGGAGGAGATCTTCGGGTTCCTGCGGCAGACGGGGCGGTTGACCGGGGGCACGTACCGGGCCGATCTGCGCTGGGTGGTCGGCGGCGGCGAGGTGGTGGCAGCGCTGTACCGGGCGACCGGCCGCCGTGAGGGCCGCGAGCTGGACATCGACCAGCTGCTCGTCTTCCGCTACCGCGGCGACGTGTGGGCAGAGGTCCTCGCTGTGCCGGTGGATCTGGACGCGTTCGAAGCCTTCTGGGCTTAGAGGTCCTAACTCAATGAGGTCTCCAGCCGTCGCCAGGTGATTTGGCAGCAGGC
>JBBDWU010000056.1:0-1556 GCA_040902725.1 Gaiellaceae bacterium
TGTCAAGGGCAACCGAAAAGTGCGCCAGTTTCGGCAATCGAAAAGTGCACCACTTGGCGTCGTCCTCTGACCTTGCCGGGAGGCGGTGAGGGCCGCAGACGGCTCCTACGCGGTCAATGCTTTCGTCGGTGAAGCGGTTGCGGCGGGGACGACGCCCAGGCCGCGTTCGCGCAGGCGGTAGCTCTTGCCCTTGAGCGTGATCATCGTCGCGTGGTGGACGAGCCGGTCGATCAGGGCGGCGGCGACCATCGCGTCGCCGAGGATTTCGGCCCACTGCTCGAAGGAGCGGTTGGAGGTGACCGCGATCGAGCCGCGCTCGTAGCGGCGGGAGACGAGTGCGAAGAGCAGGTTGGCGGCCTGGCGCTCCAGCGGCAGGTAGCCGACCTCGTCGACGACCAGCAGCTGGTAGCGCTCGAGCCGGCGCAGCTCTCCCTCGAGCTGGTTGCGGTCCTGCGCTTGCTCGAGCCGGGAGACCCACTCCTGCGCGGTCGCGAAGAGGACGCGGTAGCCCTGCTGGCAGGCCTTCAGCGCGAGCGCGCTCGCCAGGTGGGTCTTGCCGGTGCCGGGCGGGCCGAGGAAGCAGACGTTGGCGTGCTCCTCGATCCAGGCGAGCTGGGCGAGGTGGAGGACGAGCGGCCGCTCCGCCGAGGGCTGTGCGCTCCAGTCGAAGTCGTCGAGCGTCTTCAGCGCCGGGAAGCCGGCCGCGCGGATCCGCATCCGCGCACCCGACGCATCGCGGGCGAAGACCTCGGCCTCGAGCAGGCTCTCGAGGAACTGCTCGTAGGGCCAGCCCTCGGCGCGGGCCCGCTCGGCCGTCTGCTCGAGCCGCTCCAAGACGCGCGGCGCCTTCAGCTTCGAGAGCAGGTAGGGCAGCCGCTCGCCGATCTTGGCCTTGCTCACGCGCACAGCTCCGCGTAGTCGGCGAGCTCGGGCGGGGCGACCGTGATCGCCGGGAGCACGGCGGCAGGCGGCGGCGCCGGCGGCTCGGGCCGCATGATCGGCGGCGGCAGCCAGGCGCCCTGCTCGTAGCTGCGTCGGTAGCGGGCGACCTCGGCGCCGCGGTGGCAGAGCCAGACCTGGTCGCGGTCGAAGCGCAGCTCGACCCGCTCGTGCACGAGCCGCTCCGGCGCCCGGTAGAAGTTGCGCGCGTGCGGCAGGTAGCCGTCCAGCGGCACCCGTACCGAGCGCGCGCCCGACCAGTCGAAGCGCGCGGGCGGCAGCGGCCGCAGCGCCGCGCGCTCCTCCGCGAGGCGCTCGCCCACGGGGAAGCGCCCGCTCGCGTGCGTCCGGCGGTTACAGACCCGCTCGCGCCAGTCGGCGTACTGACGGTCGAGCTCGAGGAGATCGTCGAAGCGGCGCGCCGGCCAGAAGCCCGACTTCAGGTAGCGGACGCCAACCTCAACCGCGCCCTTCTCCCGCGGTGTCTGAGGCGTACAGGCGGTCGCGTGGAAGCCGTAGTGGCCGCGCAGGTGCAGGAAGCGGCGGTTCCAGACGACCTGGCCGCCCTCCCTGCGGGCGACGACGGAGCGGAGATTGTCGTAGACGCACTCACGCGG
>JBBDWU010000057.1:0-10336 GCA_040902725.1 Gaiellaceae bacterium
TCCCCGTCTCGTTCAGGAGCCCGTAGAGCTCGTCTTCGAGCTCCGCGACGAGCGGGTCGGCGTTGCGCGTGCCGATCGGGCGCGCGATCGCCTCCTTGGCCAGATACATCGCGTAGTCGGCGCTGCCGCCGATGCCGACGCCGACGATCCCCGGCGGGCACGGCTTGCCGCCCGCGCCCACGATCGACTCGAGCACGAACTGCTTGATCCCCTTCACGCCGTCGGCGGGGACGCACATCTTCAGGAAGCTCATGTTCTCGGAGCCCGATCCCTTCGGGACGCACTTGACGTCGAGCCCGTCCCAGTCGGGGATGAACTCCCAGTGCACGATCGGCACGCGGTAGCCGATGTTCGGGCCGGTGTTCTCCCGCGTCAGCGTGTGGACGGTGTTCGAGCGCAGCGGGTGCTCGAGCGTCGCGCGCGCGGTGCCGTCGCGCAGGGCCTCGTAGATGCGCGCCGGGTGGAGCGGGAAGTGCTCGCCGACGCGGCAGGTGTAGACCGCGATGCCGGTGTCCTGGCAGACGAGGTTGCTCTGACTGTCCGCGATCTCGACGTTGCGGTGGATGATGTCGAGCACGCGCCTGCCCGAGACCGACGTCTCGCGGTCGCGCGCAGCGCCGAGCGCGTCGCGCAGGTCCTGCGGGATGTCCTTCAGCGCCCAGACGTAGAGGTGCGCCGCGGCATCCTCGACGGACTGCTGCAGGTCAGTGTCCAGCAGCTGCGGCACGTCCGGCCCTCCTTCCGAACACGACACATTCCAGGAGCGAGTTGCCCATCATCCGGTTGCGACCGTGGGTGCCGCCCGCGATCTCGCCGCAGGCGTAGAGGCCCTCGAGCGTCGTCTCGCCGTGCTCGTCGATGACGAGGCCGCCGTTCTGGTAATGGAGGACGGGATACGTGTAGATCGGCTCGGCGAGCGGGTCGATGCCCGCGGCACGGTAGCGGCGGAGCATGTACGGCAGCGAGATCTCGGCGTCGCGGGGCGAAATGCGGGTCGTGTCGAGGTAGACGGCGGGGCGGCCGTCGGGCGTCTCGACGCCCCGGCCCTGCTCCACCTCGTCGAAGATCGCCTGCGAGACGGCGTCGCGCGGCCCGAGCGAGTCGGTGAACTCCTTCCTCTCGGCGTTCAGCAGGACGGCGCCGTAGGCGCGCGTCGTCTCGGGGATCGAGTACCCCTGCATGTTGGCCGGCCAGGCGCCGCCGTTCGGGTGGTACTGGAGCGCGTCGAGGTCGCGCGCCTCCGCGCCGAGGTCGAGCGCCATGCGCGTCACCTCGCCGGTCGCGCCGGGGTGGTTGGTCGAGAGCTCGCCCCGCTCCTCGGCCTCGCGGTAGCAGCGCCCGCCCGCGGCCAGCACGACCGTGCTCGCCTCGAGCTCCTGGTCGCCGCAGCGCGCGCGCCAGCCGCTCTCCGCCGGCTCGAGGCTTGTCAGCGGGCTGTTCGGAAAGCTCGTCCCGCTCCAGGCCTCGCGCAGGCCCTTGGTGATCGCGTGCCCGGTGCGGTCGCCGACCTGGAGCAGCCGCTTGCGCGAGGCGCCGCCGCAGCGCGCCAGCCGGTAGCCGCCGTTTTCGCGCGTGAACTCGACGCCCAGCTCCTCGAGCCAGTGGATGGCCGCCGGCGCCTCGGTGGTGAGGATCTCGACGAGCGCCATGTTCGCGGTCTCGTGCGAGCTCTGCCAGACGTCCTCGGCGTGCTGCTCGGGCGAGTCGTCGTCGCCGAAGGCGGCCTGGATGCCGCCCTGCGCCTTCGCGGAGTTGCACGACTGGCGCGCGCCCTGCGTGCCCCGGGCCACGCGGGCGCCCGCCCGCTGGGCGGACACGGCGGCTGCGAGCCCGGAGGCCCCGCTGCCGATCACGAGCACGTCGAATCCCATCCGAAGCGGAAGTGTACCCATGCCGCGCTAATTTGAAAAATAAGTGAAACTTATGCTGCGGAGGACTGTAGACTCGCCGCATGGGCACTGTTTCCGACGCCATGCGGCCCGACTTCATCACCGTCGCCCCGGAGGACACGCTGGGCGAGGTCGCGCAGAAGATGGTCGAGGCAAAGACCGGTTCGGTCGCGGTGATCGACTACGGCCGGCTGGTCGGGATCCTCACCGAGCGCGACATGCTCAAGGCGATGGCCGGGCGAGTGCTGACGAGCGACGCTCGGGCGCGGGAGTGGATGACACCCGACCCGATCACGGCCGAGCCCGATCTCCCGCTCGAGGAGGCCCAGAAGATCATGCTGAAAAACGAGTTCCGCCACCTCCCCGTCGTCGAGCGCGGCGGCGTCGTCGGCATCGTCAGCCTGCGCCGCGTCGTCGCGGCGCTCCAGGCTCAGTAAGCCGACTCGAGCAGGCCCAGGATCTCCTCGGGCGAGGCGGGCCGCGGGTTGGCGCGAGCACCGGGCCGCCCGGCGATCGTCTCTGCCAGGTCGGGCAGCTCTTCGACCGGCACGCCGAGGTCGCCCAGCCGCCCGATCCCGCCGGCCAGCGCCAGTGCCTCCACCCGGCCCTCCGGATGGTCCCCGAGCCCGGCCGGCACGAACGCCGCGTTGAACCGCAGCACCGGCGGCAGGCAGATCGCGTTGAGGGCGCCGTGCGGCAACCCGTAGCGGCCCCCGATCACCTGCGCCATCGCGTGCCCGAGCGCGAGGCCCGAGCGGGCAAGCGCCTCGCCCGCGCGCGCGGCGCCGAGCAGCAGGTCCCGCCGCGCGGCCAAGTCGCTCGCGTCGGCCAGCACCCGCGGGAGCGCGTCCTCGATCAGCCCCGCGCCTTCGAGCGCGAGCGCGTCGGCGGACCCGTCGCGCCCGACCACGTAGAGCGCTTCCGCGCAGTGGGCGAACGCGTTCAGCGCCGTCCCGGCGGTCGTCTCCCGCGGGAGGCCGAGCGTCAGCTCCGGCTCGTAGACGATGCCGGCGAGGCGCGCTCCGCCCCCGCCGCCGCGCATGCGGCGGTCGGGGCCGCGAACGCCAAAGAAGGAGGTCCACTCCGAGCCCGAGTACGTCGTCGGCACCGAGACGAGCGGCAGCCCGCTCGCGGCCGAAGCGGCCTTCGCCGTGTCGATGGCGCTGCCGCCGCCGACGGCCAGGATCCCGTCGACGCCGTCCGGAACCTCGATCCGGTCGGATGGGATCTCCTCCCAGCGCGCTTGCGCCGGCAGCTCCAGCGTTGCCCAGCGGGGCGAGGCGACCAGCAGCGGCCGCTCCACTCCCACCTCCCCGAGCAGTCCCGGCAGCGCCGCCAGTCCCCAGACGACCTTCACAGCCGCTCGCGGGCGAACGCGACGAACGCCTCCGCGACCCGCGTGGGCCGCCTCCCGGTCGCGCGCGCGAGCGAGATCTCGCGTGTGGGCTCGAGCCCTTCCACCTGCGCCTCGGCGACGGCGCCCGAAGCGAGATCGGTCTCGACCGACGTCCGGGAGATGAAGCTGACGCCGTAGCCGGCGCGCACGGCGACCCGCACAGACTCCTTCAGACCGAGCTCGAGCCGCACGTCGAGGTCCCGCAGCCTCACGCCCGCGCGCCGGAGCTCGTCCTCGATCACCTGGCGGACGCCGGCGCCCTCCTGCATCAGGATCAGCGGCTCGCTGCGCAGCTCGTCCACGGTGACGGTGCGGCCGGCGAAGGGATGCCCGGGCGGACACACGAGGATCACCTCGTCGCGGAAGAACGGCTCGAAGCTGACGCCGCGGTGCCGGCGCGCCGCGCCGACGACGCCGAGCTCGAGCTCGCGCCGCGCGACGAGGTCGACGATCGTCTGGGTGTCGAAGACGGAGAGCGCGACGCGCACGGCAGGATGCAGCCGCTGGAACTCGCCGAGCAGCAGCGGCAGCACCGTCTCGCCCGGGCCGGAGGATGCCCCGAGGCCGAACCGGCCCTGCAGCTCGCCCTCCTCGCCGGCGGCGACGTCCTCGACCAGCTGCTGCTCGAGCGCGAGCAGCCGCTGGGCCCCGCGATACAGCCGCGCGCCGGCTTCGGTCGGTTCCACGCGGCGCCCGGAGCGGTCGATCAGCTGCGTCCCGAGCCGCTCCTCGAGCGAGCGGATCTGCAGGCTGACCGCGGGCTGGGAGATGCCGAGCTGCTCGGCGGCCTGCGAGAAGCTCTTCCGCTCGACGACCGCGCAGAATGCGGCCAGCTGTCGCGTATCCATAAGCAAATCTTATCGTCAGGCGCAAGTAGACTGGCCTCCGGTGGAGACGGAGACGCTCGCGGAGCGTTACGAGCGGCTGGCGCGGGAGACGCCGCGGCGTGGGCGGGACTTTCCTCTCCGCGCCCTCGACATCGTCGTAGCGGCCTTCCTGCTCGTGCTCTCACTCCCGCTCCTGATCGTGCTCGCGCTCGCCGTCGCGGCCGCCGACGGCCTTCCGGTCCTCTACCGCGGCGAGCGCGTCGGGCGTGGCGGCCGGATCTTCACGATGCTCAAGCTCCGGACGCTCAAGCGCGGCGCGGAGGAGCGGCTCGGGCCCTACCTCGGCGAGGAGCTCGTGCGCCGGACCCGGGACGAGCTCACGCCGTTCGGTCGCCGGCTGCGGGCGACGCAGCTCGACGAGCTGCCGCAGCTCTGGAACGTCCTGCGCGGGGACATGAGCCTGGTCGGGCCGCGGCCGATCCGGCCGGTCTTCTTCGAAGCGCTGGCCGCGGAGCTGCCCGCGTACTGGCAGCGCCTGGTCGTGCGGCCCGGGCTCACCGGGTTCGCCCAGGTGCGCCGCGAGTACGAGGCGTCGATGGCGGAGAAGCTCGCCCACGACCTCGAGTGGGTCGCTGACCGCTCCTTGCGGCTCTACCTGCGGACGCTGGCCGTAACCGCCTGGCGGGTGCTCCGGCAGGCCGGCCGCGGTCTCGTCGGCCGCGACTAGCGCGATGTCGTCCGTGGTCGGTCCTACTCTTCCCCAGGATGGCGCAGGAGGGTACTATGGCCGCCCCGAACTCTCGTTTCGGCGGCCTGTTCGGGAGGAGACGATCAAGACAGCGTACGTCCGCGCCGATAATGGAGGCACTTCAATCGATGGCCCAACTCAAGCTCCTCACCGGGATCAGCGAGCCGCTTTCGGGCGAGGACGCCGAGCGTCTCGTCGCGTACATCGAGCATCCGGTAGTACCGGAAGGCCATAGCGAGTACCTGAAGCGCGCCGACGAAACGTACGGCGAGATTCAGCCGCGCGCTAACGCGAGGCCCTAGAAGGCGTGGCTCTTGAGTATCTCCGCCTCATACCAGAGGCCGGGGATGACGATGAAGTGGCCGCAGCTCTTACGCGGTTCGATTGTTGCGGTGACCATGGGGACCCGGTAGCTCACGAGGTCAACGCCTTCATCCGAACCGACGAGTGGCGGCGCGGCGCCGAACTGTATGCCAATACGACCTACCTCTTCTTCGACCCCGAGCATGGGCGAGATCGGATCATCGGCTACGTGACGCTGGCGATGGATGTCGTTCGTCTCAGCAGCGGTGAGCGCGACCGCCTCGGGCGTACGAACTTCCCGGACTTTGGCGCCGTGAGGCTTGTCATGATCGGCGTCGATGTCGACTTCCACGACCAAGGTGTCGGCGACACCCTCCTCAGATGGGCAATCGGAAAGGCTCGTGACCTGTCCTCCGAGATCGCCTTTCGCTTCATGATCGCCGATGTAAATCTCGCGCGTAAAGGTTGGTACGACAAGCGTCAGTTCGTCGTCAATCGGGCCGCCATCTACAATCCGGATGATCCCGAGCGAAGCACGGTGAGCATGCGGCTTGACCTTCACGAGCAGGACGCCGGGGCTCCAACTTAGGGGCCCCAAGAGCGAAGAGGGTCAGGGAACGGCGCGCGTGGAGCGCGCGGGAGTGGGTCGAAAGTGCGCCGGATAGAGTCCTTCGCCGTGTGCGGCATCTGCGGGATCGCCTCCAGCTCCGGGCCCGTCGACGCCGAGCGGCTCGCGGCGATGAGCGCGACGCTCGTCCACCGCGGCCCCGACAGCGACGGCACGCACATTGACGGCCCGGTCGGGCTGGCCGCCCGGCGGCTCTCGATCATCGACCTGGAGACCGGCGACCAGCCGCTCACGAACGAGGACGGCTCAGTCGCCGTCGTCCAGAACGGCGAGATCTACAACTACCGCGAGCTACGCCACGAGCTCGAGCGCGCCGGCCACGGCTTCCGCTCGCACGGCGACACCGAGGTGATCGCGCACGCCTACGAGGAGTGGGGCGACGCCTTCGCCGGCCGGCTGCGCGGCATGTTCGCCGCGGCGCTCTGGGATGCCCGACAACGGCGGCTCGTGCTCGCCCGCGATCGCTTCGGCATCAAGCCGCTCTACTACCGCACGCGCGACGGCGGCCTCGAGTTCGCCTCCGAGCTGCGCGCGCTGCCGCGCGGGCCGATCGACCTGGCTGCGCTGGAGGCGTTCCTCGCCTTCAACTGCATCCCCGACCCGCTGACGATCTTCACAGGCGTCCGCAAGCTGCCGCCGGGCCACCTCCTGCTCTGGGAGGGTGGTGGCGAGCCGCGGCTGGAGCGCTTCGCGCGGCCCGCGCCCGCGCCGGCCGACGAGCTGCGGACCGGCGACGAGGCCGAGCTGGTCGAGGAGCTGCGCGCCCGCCTGCGCGACTCCGTTCGCGCGCACCTCGTGGCCGACGTGCCCGTCGGCGTGCTGCTCTCGGGCGGAGTGGACTCCTGCGCGCTCGCGGCTCTGGCGGCGCGAGAGGTCGCCGAGCCGCTCCGCACGTTCACGATCGGCTTCGAGGAGCGCTCCTTCGACGAGACCGGCGACGCGCGCAGCGTCGCTCGGCTGTACGGCACCGACCACCACGAGCTCGTGCTCCGCCCGGACGCGGCCCGGCTGCTCCCGGCCCTCGCCGACGCCTTCGACGAGCCGTTCGCCGACTCGTCCGCGCTCCCCACCTACCTCGTCTCGCAGCTGGCCGCCCGCCACGTGAAGGTGGCGCTCTCCGGCGAGGGCGGCGACGAGCTCTTCGGCGGCTACCACACCTACGCCGCCGACCTGCTCGCCGAGCGCGTGGGGGGCCTGGCCCGCCTCGCGCGGCCGCTCGTGGAGCTCCTGCCCGCCTCGTCCGCCCGCGCGAGCCTGGACTACCGGGCCAAGCGCTTCGTCCGCGCCGCGCACCTCCCGCCGCTCGAGCGGCACCACGGCTGGAAGGAGATCTTCTCGCCGGAACTGCGGTCGGAGCTGACCGGCAGCAGCCACGCCTTCGACCCGGTCGACATCCTGCGCGCCCGCTTCGCCGAGACCGAGGGCGCCGAGCTCGTGAGCCGGCTCCAGGACGTCGACCTCGGCGTGCTGATGGTGGCCGACCAGCTGACGAAGGCCGACCGCGCCTCGATGGCGCACTCGCTCGAGACCCGCGTCCCGTTTCTCGACACCGCGGTCACCAACCTCGCGCTCGCCCTGCCCGCCCGGCACAAGGTCAGCGGCCTGCGCAAGAAGGTCCTGCTGCGAAAGGCGGTCGCGCCGTTGCTCCCCGGGCGCATCGTCCACGGCCGCAAGCGCGGCTTCTCGATCCCGGCCGCCGCCTGGCTGCGCGGCGAGCTCGAGCCGTTCGCGCGCGACGTCCTTTCGGCCGAGACGCTTCGCCGGCAGGGCTTCTTCGACCCGGCCACCGTGACGCGCCTGCTCGACGACCACGTCGCCCGCCGCGAGGACCGCTCCCGCCAGCTCTGGGGGCTGCTCGCGTTCACGCTCTGGCACGAGCGCCACGTCGAGCGGTCGCCGGACGCCGTGCGGCCCGCGCTGGCCGACGCCGTGCTCGCCTGATGCGGGTCTGGATCGACATGACCGCGTCGGCGCACGTGCTCGTGTTCCGGCCGCTGATCTCGATCCTGCGCGCGCGCGGCGACGAAGTCGAGATCACGGCGCGCGAGTACTCGCAGACGCTCCAGTTGCTGGAGCTGCACGCTCTCGACGCGACCGTCCTCGGCAGGCACGGCGGCCGTTCGCGGCTCGGCAAGGCCTGGCAGCTCGCCGGCCGCCTCGGCGCCCTGCGCCGCTGGGCGAAGGGCCGCGACTTCGACATCGCGCTCGCGCACGGGTCGCACGAGCTGACGATCACCGCCCGGCGGCTCGGCGTCCCGAGCGCGACCACCTTCGACTACGAGTGGGCCTGGCTCCAGCACCAGCTCGGCTGCCGCACGGCGACGAAGGTGGTCGTCCCCGAGGCGATCCCGCCGGAGCGGCTCGCTCGCTACGGGGCCACCGGCGAGAAGCTCGTCCGCTATCCGGGCCTGAAGGAGGAGTACTACCTCGCGGACTTCGAGCCGGACGCGGGCGTGCCGGGGGCGCTCGGGATCGACCCGGACCGGGTGCTCGTCGTCCTGCGGCCGCCGCCCGACGTCTCCCTCTACCACCGCCACTCGAACCCGCTCTTCCCGCAGACGCTCGACGTGCTCGGCCGGCGCGACGACGTCCACGCCGTCGTGCTGCCCCGCACCGCGGAGCAGCGGGAGCTCGTCCAGTCGCTCGCGCTCCCGTCGGTGCTCGTCCCCGGGCGCGCGGTCGACGCGCAGAGCCTGATCGCGCTCTCCGACGTCGTCGTCTCCGCCGGCGGGACGATGAACCGCGAAGCGGCCGCGCTCGGCGTGCCGGTCTACACGACCTTCGGCGGCCGCATCGGCGGGGTGGACGAGCAGCTGATGCGGGAGGGGCGCCTCGTGCCGCTCTCCGACCCGCGCGCGATCGAGCTCCGCAAGCGCGAGGGCCGCGCCAGCGGCGAGCGCGTCCACCGCGACCCGACGGTTCTGCTCGACCTCATGCTCTCCGCGGTGGAAGACTTGCGCTCCTAGGCGTCGACCTCCGGAGGGGAAGGGATGAGCGACTACTTCGAGCGTGCCTTCGAGCTGCCGATGGATCGCCGGCGGCTGATCAGGAACGTGGCCGCGGCCGGCGCCGCGACCTGGGCGGCGAGCACATTGCCGGGCCGCGCACTCGGCGCGGTCTCCGACCACATCGTCCGCAACGACTTCGCCCACTTCCGGGCGATCGCCCCGAGCGCGGCCGACGCGATCGAGGTTCCGGCCGGCTACGTCGTCGACATGCTCGCCGAGTGGGGCGACGACCTGGGCCGCGGGCTGACCTTCGGCTACAACTGCGACTACTGCGGCTGGTACCCGCTGCCGGGGAAGACGGACGAGGGTCTCCTCTTCGTCAACCACGAGTACGTGATCCCGTTCTTCACGAGCGACTGGACGCGTTCGATGGACGCGGGCTGGAATCCCCGCGCCGAGCCCCACCGGTCGATCATGCAGGCGGAGAAGGAGGAGGTGGGCGCCTCGATCCTGCATGTCCGGCGAGGTGGCCGGAACCGCACCGGCCCCTGGCAGGTCGTCGTCGGCTCGCGCATGAACCGCCGCCTTCACGCGGGCGGCCCCGCCGTGCCATACGACGGGCCGGTAGCGGGGACGAGCCTCGTCCCTCGCGAGGGCACCGTGCTCGGCACGCTGGCCAACTGCTCGGGGGCGCACACGCCCTGGGGCACGACGCTCTCCTGCGAGGAGAACCACCAGAGCTTCGGCCTCAAGCGGAACATGCCGTTCGCGCTGGGGTGGATCAAGGGCACCGGCGCGACCGAGCAGGACGTCAACTACTACATCGGCGAACCGGGAACGAACGTCGACAACCAGCGGGTCGAGGACACCCACCCGTACTACGGCTACGTCGTCGAGACCGACCCGTACACCGGCGAGTCCGTGAAGCACACCGCACTCGGCCGGATCCATCACGAGAACGTCGGCATGCGGATCGCGCGCGACGGCCGGGTCGTCGCCTACACGGGCGACGACGCCCCGGCGGCGGACGGCATGTTCTTCAAGTTCGTGTCGTCCGGCAAATGGAGCAAGGGCATGTCGCGGGCCGACGGGATGAAGCTCCTCTCCGCCGGGCAGCTCTACGTCGCCCGCTGGTTCCCCGAGGCCAACGACCCGAACGTCCAGAACGGCCACGGCAAGTGGATTCCGCTGAACATGGCGGATCCCGAGGCGCTCGCGTTCACGACCGCCTGGATCGAGAAGAACATCGTCCCGAAGGAGCAGGCCCGCCTGTCGGAGTTCCGCGTCCCGCGCGCCGAGGACTGCGAGATCATGCCGGGCGCGCCGCGCCGCGTCCTGATTGCGCTCACCTCGGCCCGGGGAAGGCCCGCCGACAGGGCCGCCTACGGGGTCGTTCGCCTGCTACAGGAGGACACCGAGGACCCGGACGGGCTGACGTTCAAGTGGGTCGATCTCCTCGAGGGAGGGCCTGAAACCGGGTTCGCCAATCCGGACAACATGGCGTTCTCCTCCGAACGGGAGCTCTGGATCGTCACGGACGTCTCCAGCTCGAGCCTCAACGTGCCCGGGCGCAACTTCGAGTTCCACGGCAACAACG